>DATFYM010000166.1:0-80487 GCA_035315065.1 Terriglobia bacterium | reverse complement strand
GTGCGCAATTCCGAAAATACCTCCCCCGCCGCGCCCATCCCACACTCGAATCCCTGGAACCCTCCATCCGGAAAAAGTTGGATCCTCGGGAAGCGTACAACATGGTGCCCGGAAGAGACCCCAAAAGCAGTTAAGCACCCGAGCTTTTGTTTGACAAGTGACAAGCCTCACTTTACGCTGTATCCTTATGATTAGGAGCTTTAAGCATAGGGGATTGAAGCGGCTCTATGAGCGCGCCGACCGCAGCGGGATACGGTTCGATCTGCTGAATACGGTTGAGGATATTATGCTCGCCTCGACCAAGCCACTGCGCCCCAGGCGCTTAACCTTCCCGGTTATCGTCTGCATCCGCTGAAAGGCGACTTGGAGGGCTTCTGGTCAGTGACGGTTCGGGCCAACTGGCGCATCATTTTCCGCTTTCAGGGGGTCGATGCGTTTGACCTTGAATTGATTGATTACCACTAGTACTAGTCGAGGAAGGAAAGACACCATGCCCATGAAAAACCCTCCCCACCCCGGCCGCAGCATACGAACTGCTTGCCTTGAGCCTTTGGGGTTGTCTGTGACCGAAGGAGCGAAGGTCCTCGGCGTCACGCGGCAGGCTCTTAATAACGTGGTGAACGGCAAGGCCGCCATCAGTCCTGAGATGGCTATCCGATTGTCGAAGGCATTCGGTAGCACACCCGAGACCTGGCTACGGATGCAGCTTGCCTATGACCTGGCCGCTGCTCGCAAGGACGAAAGCAAAATCAAGGTGCAGCGGCAGTACGTTGAAGAACGGCACGCGCAAGCAGGCTGAAGAGACAAGTTATGAATGCTGAATTATGAATGATGAATCGAAGACATCCTTGGTACCTGGCGTCGGGATGCGACGCAGATAGGTCATTGCGACGCACAAAAGACAATGGCGCTCTTCACTTCATCATTCACCATTCATCGTTGCCCTCGCCCTTCCCCATCGACTTGAAGACGACGTGCTTGCTCTCCGTGGATTCCGTTCCGGCGTCGGCGTGCACGGTGACGATCGCCAGGTCTCCCACCAGCCGCGCGTAGTCAGGATCGCCTTCGCGCCGCCCTGATCCGCGCTCCACCGTGCCGCTGAACCGGTAATACTTCTGGTGGATCTTGGCGGTCTTGAACTCGATGTGGTTTCCCTGGCGCGAGCCTAGGGTGATCGAATAGCTCAGGACCTCATCCGACTCTTCCTGCTCGGGTACCACGTCGACGTAGCCTTTGATCTTGCCCTCTTCCTCCAGGATGCCCAGCGTGTCGTCAGCGCCCAGGAAATGGTACTTGCCGGTGGCGTCCTCCACGCTTCTCTCCCCTTGCTGAGCCGGCAGCGCGCGAGGGGCGGACAGTAAAAAGGAGACGATTAGCAAGAGCCTTCCAACACAGAGACACAGAGGCACAGAGAAAAATCGGAAGCGCCCGGAAACAAAGGATATCCTCATATGAACCTCGTTCTCTTCTCTGTGTCTCTGTGCCTCTGTGTTTAATTTTCGCGCCTCTCAGGGCACGGCGACCCATACCTTACTTTAAACCGAAACAGTAGACGTGCGAATCGTGGTCCACCGCGTACACTTGTCCATCGGCGACGGCGAGTCCGCTGAAGTGGACCCAACCCGTGATGGCGTCGCCGCTCTGGTAAAGCACCTTGCCGGTGCGGGCGTCGAGCGCGTAGAGGACGCCGTGGCGAGTGTTGGCGCTGCGCTCGGCATCGGTGAGAGTCTTCTGACCCGAATAGATGACCCTGGTCCCCTGTGTCTGCTGTGGATTCTCCCCGGTGGAAAGCGCAAACACCACACCGTTGGCAATCGCCGCCGGGTCAGGCACGTTGAAGTCGGCGGAGATCCAAGCCGGCTGGAGTGTGGGCTTACCCGAGGCGCTGTCGATGATCACTCGAAACGCCGCGACACTTCCGTGGGGATTCGGACCATAGGTTACCGGGAACGAGGGCGCATGCACGGAGACCGGCCCCATGATCGGGGCATAGACCCAGGCCTCGCCGTTCTCGTCTCGCCAATACGAGGGGCAACCCCAGACACCCTTGCCCTCGTAGCTCTTTTCGTCGTTGGCGAGGCGGGCGGTGAAAAGCGGCGTCTGGTGGTCCCGCGCGCCCAGCGAGTCCGCATCGAGCAAGGTGAGGACGCCCTCCTTGCCACCGGTGGCCAACAGGTTGTGGTCGCGCCAGGCGAACCACACCGGGCTCGACGCGCCCATATCCAGGTCGTATTTCGTCACGTCGCGGAAGTTTTCGGGAGCGTAATAATCCATCACCTTGAGGTCGCCCAGCGAGGCCGCCACCATGCTGCTTCCGAACTTTCCGGCGGCCGGGTCGAAGTCGCCGTCGCCGGCCGCCGCATAGACGCGTCCGTTCCTGCCAATCACCGGGCCGCCGCGCCCCCAGACCCCCGCCCCGTTCCGGTCGAAGATGACACTCCTTACCACCGGGCGCAGGGGGTGGCGGATCTCCATGGTATAGATTCCCGACGGCGCGTCTCCGCAGTTCTGGGAAAGCGAGGTGTAGATGATGCCCTCCACCAGGTTCAAGCTCCAGTTCTTCGAATAGGGCGGTACGAACTGCGCCGGCCCGAATTTGACTCGCCCCGATCCCAGGTCCAGTCCCCACAACCTGCCGTCGGTGGCGATGGCGTAGATGATGTTGGCGGCGCGGTCGAGGGTGGGCGTAGCGTTCACGTTGTTGGGGCAAAGCCACATGCCGGCGTCTTTGGGAAGCACGTGGGTCTCAAAGTCGTGGCTCCACACGATCTCGCCAGTCTTCGCATCCAGCGCAAAGAGGTGGTCGGAGCTTCCGGCCACGTAGACCAGAGTCTTGATGCCGCCCGCCGTCTCGATATCGGCTGCCACCACGGGGGCCGTCAACGCCGTCAGCGATCTGGGCTCGTTCTTGAGCTGCGCCTTCCATTTCAGCTCCAGGTTGGCCACGCTCTGCGGATTCAGCTTGGCCTCGTCGAAAGCCCAGCCGGAGCGCTGAGGGTCGTGCCCGAAGGTTGGCCAGTCGGCGGCGTTGAGCGATCCGGAAAGCAACAGCCAAGCGATTGCCGCCAGGGCCATGGGTCGGGCGCTCGCCCGCTTCAACGAATTAGCGACGGTGGTTTTCATTCTTCTGTTGAACCCCCTTGTTCCGTCGCCCATTGTAACTTGTTTCGGACCCGCCACACCGGTTCAAGTGAAGCCCCGAATGTGATATAAATTAGCATATGGACAAGAGCATCCGCATCTATCACAGTCACGACGAAATGAAGGCCGACGAGTATCGGTACTGGCAAAGTCGGCCCGTGCATGAGCGGGATGGACGCGGTTGAGGAAATGATCTGCACCGCCTACGCACTCAAAGGTTGGGAGATAGAGCCGGATGCACCAAGACTACAAAGACCTTTTGTCCGCCTTCCATGCCCATGGCGCCCATGGCGCTAGATTACCTCATTGTGGGGCCCTACGCCGTTATCTCTTACGCCCAGCCCCGCTTTGCGAACGACATCGACTTTTTCATAAAGGCGGACCCCGCTAACGCGCAAGCGACGTATGCCGGGCTTGCCGAGTTCGGCGCAGGGCTCCAAGGCATTCGCCCGGAAGATTTCGCAGACCGCAGCGCCGCGCTTTGGCGAGGCAAACTCGCCGGGGATCTGATGGTGACAAATCGCTCATTCGCGCCCAACCGGTGGTAGGGGACATACCCATACCTTCGCTCTCTGTGGCCTCCGTGGAGCCTCTGGGACCTCTGTGTTGAGGTCTCCTTTTTGGTTGCGCGCACACGCCGCTCTGTTTTTGATATAATAACTTAAAATATTCTTCTTGACAACGGCCACTCGTTAAGCTATGGTATTTTTTCTGGGCTTCTCGTTCCAGCAAAAACCGTAAGAGAGGCTCTGCATCTAGCCGGTTGGGTGCAGCTTGGGAGTGAGAAGATAGCAACACTACGACGAGCGGCGGTGAGGACACCGGAGCCCAGCGGATTTTGCGATGTTGAATGAGTGATGTATAATTAATGTTTCAATCGAGGACGACGTGAGGCTGCAACTGCTCAGAATGGAGGATGCCAGGGGGCCGGGGCGAGGACGCTTGAAAGGGGGTTGCGCAGGTCGGAGATGGCGAGAAAAATGGAAAAAATGGTGCAACGAAGCCAACTAAGTTATTTATAATCCATAATATGACCTCTAGAACAAAGCCAAAACGAAGCCAAAACGAACTCCGCAAGTCCTTTAGAATCGACTTTGCCCCGAAAACAAAGCCAAAACGAACTCCGTAAGTCCTTTAGATTCGATCTGCCCAAAAAAACGAAGCCAACCGGTCCTATTGAGTGATTGAGTCATTGGCTGATTGGGCGACTGAAGAAGGATCAGATTGTTCCTTCTCATCTCCTATTGACTCGATAACCCGACGGCTCAGCGACTCGATGTTTTTCTTTTCCAGCGTCAACCAGTAATTTGAACCAGAGATCAAGGTTTCGAATTGAGCTTGTCCAGCGCATCTTTGGCTGCGGCCTGATTGGGATGACGCTGGAGGAGCGCCAGCAATACTTGCCTAGCCTCCTGACGTTTGTCGAGGGCGACGTCAAGCCGGGCGAGATTCAAGTAAGACTGGTCATAGTCCGGGGCCACGCGGATGCACTCTTCGAGCGTTGCCGTTGCTTGCTCGCCTCGGCCCGTGCGGATGTAGAGTATCGCCAGATTATTCAGGGCTTCGGGGTAGTTGGGGCGCAGTTTGACGGCCCGCTCCAGATACTCGCCGGCCCGCGTGGAGTCGCCCTGGAGCGCGAATAACAGGCCGAGGCTGTAATTCACCCCCGCGTCGTCGGGGTCAATCTTGAGCGCGCGCTCCAGCGCCTGTTGGCTCTCCGCCCAGCGATGCTGCTCGCGATACAGGTTGCCCAGGTTCTGCCAGGCGATCGCGTATTGCGGGCTCGCCGCGACCGCCCTCTGGAAATAGGCCTCGGCCTCTTCGGCATGTTTCTGTTGCGCCGCGAGCAGTCCCAGGTTGTTGAGCGCGTCCGCGTAGTCCGGCTTGATCTCGACCGCCCGCAGCAGGACTTCACGCGCCTCGGCGGGCTTTTGCTGGTTCATGTAGATGGTGCCGAGGTTGTAGTAAGCGTCGGCAAGGGCGGGGTTCACACGGATCGCCTCGCGGAACGACGCGGCGGCCTGATCGAGATACCCGTGCTGATAGAACGCTACGCCGAAGGTGAAGTTCTTGCGATGATACCCTTCGCCGAAGTACACGCCAGGGAACGGAAGCGCCAGGCTCACCCGCTCCTCCGCCGACTTGGGCAGGCGCCACAAGTCGGCCCGGAGGTGCTCGGGATCGAGTGTTCCCTGATAGACTTTGACGATGCGTCCTTCCTCGTCGATCAAGAACGACGTCGGAATGCCCAGGTCGCGCCGTCGGTCGAACAGGTAGCGGTAAAGCACGTTGTAAATGCCCGCCACGTCCTCCGAGGCCAGCAGGGTAGTCAACCCGAGCTTCTCCCGGCGGACGAAGGTCCGGACTCGCTCCGCCTCCGCCGGCGCGTCGACGTTGACGGCCAGAACCTCGACTCCCTCGCCCATTTCATTGCTTATTCCGTTGCCGGTTCTCTTGCCGAGCAGGCTTTCGAGCACCGGCAAGTCCTTCACGCTCGCCGAACTTCCGAGAGCCCAAAAGTTCAACAGGACCCGCCGGCCTCGCCACTCGGCCAGGGTGCGCTTTTTACCTGTGAGGTCAGGCAGTTCGAAGTCCGGCGGCAGGGCGGGATCGAGCAGCCAGGTCTCGCAGGCCGACGGCAATGCGGAGACGTCGTCGCCCTGTGGATCAACACTGGATTGCGCCCTTCCAAGCAGGTCATTCTGAGCGCAGGGAAGAATCTCTCTTCGGTTTTGCGGCTCGATTGAAGTTAAGGGAGATTCTTCGCCGCGCTCAGAATGACCTGCGGATGGACTTCTGACTCCATGTGTAAAGGGCTCGGACTTGACGGTTTCGGAACCCTCCTCGATCTCAATCCGGTGATTCACCGGCAGGTCCAGGAAATGTTGCATCAGGCCGCTAGGCCAGCGGATCTCGGCGCGGACCGGAGCGGCGGATGCTCCCAGCCCGAAGAAGACCTCTTTCGAGTGCTGCGAGCAGAATCCCGTCCCCGCCTCCAACAATCTCATCTGGCTCATCTGGCTCATCTGGCGTCCCAGTTCCGTCTCGATGGAAACCACCGTTCCGATGGCGTCGCGGTTGCTCTTCGTGCCGCGCAGCCGGAAGGCGATGGAGTTGCCGATTTCCTTCAGGTCACAGCGCAGCAGCCGCAGTTGCGGTCCGGTGCGATTCTTCAAGAAGAGTTCCGGGCGCCCATCATGGTCGTAATCGGCGAGGGCGAAGGCGCGGCTATCGTCCGGGAAGTCCAGGCCCACTGCTCCGGCACAGGACGTAAACGTTCCGTCGTGATTGCTCAGATAGAAGACGTTTCTCTGGTAGCCCGCCCACGTGCCGTCGGACCGGATCAGCTCGTTGATGGCGTTCCATCCTTGCTCGTAGCGGGGCGCCGGCTGCTCGGAGAGGGGTGACTGCGATACTACCTGCCGCCAGAAAAAGCTCTCCAGGTCGCGCCGATTGGGACCCGATATCATGCCGTTGGCAATGTAGAGATCGAGGAAACCATCGTGATCGAAATCCCAGGCGTGGTTCGACCACGACCAGCCGCTGCGCTCCACTCCGGCCAGGGCGCTGCGATCCTCAAAGTGCCCGTTGCCGAGGTTGCGGAAGAGCGAGTTGCCCTTGGCGTGGTGGCGGTAGAGGGCGTAAACCTCGGCTGGCAGGCGCTGGGAGAAGGCCTCCTGCATGGCGACGCGCTCGCCGGGCGCCTCCCACATATCGGAAACGTAGAGATCCAGCCGCCCGTCGTTGTCGTAGTCGAACCAGCACCCGCTCATTCCGGGCCCGATGTCCAACACTCCGGCGGCTTCCGCGACGTCGGTGAACGTGCCGTCGCCGCGGTTGTGGTAGAGGTTCTTCCGGCCGAAGTCGTTCACCACGTAAAGGTCGGGCCAGCCGTCGTTATCGTAATCCGCCCAGTGGCAATCGAAGCTGTACCGGTTGTTGTTCTGGTTGAGGCCGGCCGCGGCCGTGACGTCGGCAAAAGTCCCGTCGCGGTTGTTGCGGAACAGGAAGTTGGGCGGACCATTCTGCGCGTCGAAATAAGGCGTGGGGTAGCGATATTGATTGAGCCCCTGGTAGTAGCTGTAGAGGCAGAAGTAGACATCGAGCCAGCCGTCGCGATCGTAGTCGCCGAAGGCGGCGCCGGTGAAGGTCCCCTTGGGCTCGTCGGCGAAGCGGAACGCGTCCGGCTTGAGCTTGAAAGTGCCGTTTCCCTGGTTGAGGAACAGCACCGGACCCGTGTCGCGCACCACCAGCAGGTCCTGATGGCCGTCGTTATTGATGTCGCAGAAAAGCGCGCAAGGGGTGCCGTCGAGCACGCCCACTCCGGCGGCGTCGGTGACATCCTCGAAGGTCCCGTCGCCGCGATTGCGGTAGAGGCGGTTGGGCAGTCCGGAGGGCTGGCAGACGTAAAGATCGTCGAATCCGTCGTTGTCGATGTCCCCGCAGGCGATGCCGACGTTGCCGTAGACGTCGATCCCCGAAGCGGCGTCGAGCACCGTCCGCCAGTAGTTGATGCCGCGCCGGAGTTGCTCGCGGTAAGACGCATTGCCGCCAAAGGCATGCTCAGTGATCTCCACAAACACGGGGCCAGTGGAGCCAGTGGAACCAGGAGGGCTTATTGCGCGTGTGCGCGTCTCCTCCAAAGCTTGCCACCGGCGAATCCGCCACTCGCTGCCGCCGGTCTGCTCCCACTCGATTTCCCACTCGCCGAGCCGCTCTTCGCGGCCCCAGTGATCGGCGTCCGGCGCCGTCGCCACCCAGTCGTACCTCACTCGCGTACGCACCGCGAGCGGCGTCGAAGTGGTCACTTCCAGGGAAGGGATCCAGAATTCAGTCGTCAAGAGCCGACCGGACGCGCCAGTGCTAGACGCGCCTGTGAATAACCCGATCTGCGAGCGAATTTGCTCCACCAGAGACTCGCGGCCAAGCTCCAGGCTGGTGGGGAAGACGCAGCGTTGAACTTGGAAGTTCGCATCCGACCGAATGGTCTGAAGTTCAGAAGGCGTGAGACCGGAAGCGGCCACTTGCGGCGAAATGGAGTTGATCAGGGGCCGGAGATCGGGAGGAGACTGGCGCAGAGCAGCCCCCCATCGGTCGAGGACGGCTTCCAGTTCCTCCGCATACTTTTCCGTCGGAAACGCGTCCGATCCGGGCACAGTGTGCTGAAGGATGTCTTCAAGCGGTGGCTGGGCGCGATAGTGGGGCGTCAGCCGATACTCCGCCAAGTTGGCCTCTGCCCCAACGGGGGAAGTTCGCACTCCGCCCGCCCAGGGAGGCCAGAGACCCCGCAGGGGCGAGGCAACCAGGCAGGCGGACGCGGTCCCACCCAGACTCAGGAATTCGCGGCGCGTGAAGCCCCTCAGTGGGACCCAACCCTTACTTTGACTCAAGGCCACCGTCCGGATGATTCAGACAAAAGACTTGTGCTTCTGAACGTGATTCAGAAACACGAATGAACAAGGTAAGTTACAATCAAGAGCCGTCCAAGTGCAACTGACAGCGAGCAGCGCGCGTCGAACCAGGAATGGCGGGCGATGATGAGGGATGAAGGACAAGGGACAAAGGACCAAGGGTAAACGATGAAACGCGGCCTCTTCATCACCCTCGAAGGCATGGACGGCAGCGGCAAGACCACGCAGCACGGCTTGCTGGTGAAGCATCTCCGCCAGCGCGGTCTTGCCGTCCGGGAGACGCGCGAACCCGGGGGCACACGCGTTGGGGAAGAAATCCGGCGGATTCTGCTGGCCGACCACGGCGGACGCCCAGATAAGCTTGACAAGCTCGATGAGCTCGCTCCGCTAACGGAACTCACGCTGATGTACGCCGCCCGGGCCCAGCACCTCGAGGAGGTGGTGCGGCCGGCGCTGGCGCGGGGAGAACTGGTGCTCAGCGACCGCTTCAACGACGCCTCGATGGCTTACCAGGGTTACGGCCGGCAACTAGGTGCATCGGCGGTCCGCGCCCTGGATCAGACCATCTGCGGCCGCACGCAGCCGGACCTGACCCTTGTTCTCGACCTGCCGGCGAGGCTGGCGCTGGAGCGAGCCCGCGGACGCGAAACCCGTCGGCGCTCGAAGCACGGGCGCTTTGAGGCACAAAGCCTCAGATTTCACGAGCGGGTCCGCGCCGGTTATCTGGCGATCGCCCGCCGCGATCCGCGCCGTGTCAAGGTGGTGCGAGCCGACCAGCCGGTGGCGGAGGTCGCACGGCAAATCCGCCGCGTAGTGGATTCGTTCTTGAAAAGCAGTCGAAGAAAGCCTGCAGTTCTCAGTCCTCAGTTATCAGCTTTCAGTGAACCGAAGACCGAGAAGTGAAAACTCACTGAGAACTGAAAACTGAAAACCTTTCTTACGTGAGGTGAGGATTCGATATGGAGAAGAAAGACGCCAGCGCCAACAAGAAGAGTCCAAGCTCGATGAGCATGATGGAGCCGCGCTTTCGCAATATTTACAAGCAGTTTTACAAGGAAAGTTATTTCAGCGAGACCACGCTCGACTTGAAGACGAAAGAGTTGATCGCCATTGGATGTTCGCTGATCGCCAAGTGCGAGGGATGCCTGCAAGGCCACATCAAGAAGGCCCTGGAGATCGGCATCACCAAGCATGAGATCAGCGATGCCATTGTGATCGCCACCGGGATCGCGGCGGCCGGCATCGTGGACTTCTCCGATAAGGCAGCCACGGCGATGGACCTGCATCATTTTGACGAATGAAACGGGCCGTCGGCTAAAGTGAATTGGCGATTGCTGGTTGGCGACTGCCGATTAGAAGACAGGCTCATTGCCGACTCTGGCAGCCCCGTAAAGGGCCGCGCGGCTTGCCTTCGTCTTCTTCCAATCGGCAGTCTGCAAATCGTCAATTCTCTGCTACTCCCCCAGCACCTTGAGGATAACGCGCTTGCGCCGCTGGCCGTCGAACTCGGCGTAGTAGACCTGCTGCCAGGGACCGAGGTCGAGTTTGCCGTTGGTGACCGGCACAACCACTTCGTGGCCAATCAGCAGGTTCTTCAGGTGTGCGTCACCGTTGGTCTCGCCGGTGCGGTGATGGCGGTAATCGGCGCGAGCGGGCGCCAGTTCCTCCAGCCACTCCTCAATATCGGCGATAAGCCCGTCTTCGGCGTCGTTGACATAGACCCCGGCGGTAATGTGCATGGCCGACGCAAGCACCAATCCTTCCCTGATCGCGGCTTTAGCAAGAGCCTTTTCCAGTTCCGGCGTGATGTTGATGAACTCGCGCTTCGTCTTGGTATTGAACCACAGGTATTCGGTATAGGATTTCATTTCGCACCTCGATTCCCGTCGCCCGCCATCTTTCCAGCCCACAGAAAGGCGGCGCGCCGTCTCAAGATTCATCCTCGCCCTCAGAACCTGTAAGACTAAACACAGCCCGGCCCTTGACCGCAACCAAAAAACGAATAGAATCCCCACCGAGGCTAGTACTCTTGGCTATAATGCGGTCATTAACGGACCCAACGCGCGCTTTACGGTGGACCAGGCGAACGGCAATATCGACTACAACTTCTCCTCCACCGACCGCTGGCATCTCAAGTTCACTGCCGATGCCTTTAACCTCTTCAACCAACCGAGCTTCGACACGCCCAACAACAACGTGTCGTTTAACCCGGACTTCGCGAACCCACCGACCTACGGACCCAATGGGCAGGATTCGTTCTTCACTCCTTGCGTCGCCGCGACCGGGGCTTATGCCTGCCCGCCCAGCGGATCGTTGGGGCTTATTCAACACACCCTCGGCAGCTCGCGCTTTATCCAGATGTCGCTGCACCTGATTTTCTGAGCGCCATCGCGGTTCCTCGTTGGGGCGACGTGCCGCGTCGCCCCTGCGAGCCCCTTTCCTGGTACGGGCTGCCCCAGCTCCAAGGCCTCGCCAACGCGGAATCAGGTTCCTCCCGCTGTGGGGCGGTCTGCCCATTGGCTGTGGCCGATGAGCGAAACACCTTCCTTCAGTCCTGGAGCTGCGAACAAAAAAGTCGAAGGTCGAAGGTTGAAGGTCGAAAGTCCCGTTCTTCCCGAACCGCGACGTGCCCTCTGCCTCCTGCGGGCTGCCTTCTGCCGACTGCCTACTGCCTTCTTCTTGAGATGAAAGGGGGTGGCCACTCATCCCAGGGCTTTCGCCCTGGGCTAAACTGTGCCGCCGCTCCGCGGCTTCCGGGCTGCTTTCCGCCGCCTGCTGCTGACTGCCTTCTGCGGACTGCCTACTGTTCTCTACGGTGGCTTCGTTCCTGATTTGCGCGGACGCCGATGCTTTGTTTTCAAGCAGATCGGTGGCTTCGTTCTTTGAAAAGTCGAAGGTCGAAGGTTCAAGGTCGAGGGTCCCGTTCTTCCCGAACCGCGACGTGCCCTCTGCCTCCTGCGGATTGCCTTCTGCCTTCCGCCTACTGCCTTCTTCTTGAGGTGAAGGGGGTTGGCCACTCATCCCAGGGCTTTCGCCCTGGGCTACATTATGTCGCCGCTCCGCGGCTTCCCGGCTGCTTTCCGCCGCCTGATGCCGACTGCCTTCTGCCGATTGCGTAATGCTCTCCGCGGTGGCTTCGTTCCTGACTTGCGCCGACGCCGATGCTTTGTTTTCAAGCAAATCGGTGGCTTCGTTTTTTGAAAAGTCGAAGGTCGAAGGTTGAAGGTCGAGGGTCCCGTTCTTCCCGAACCGCGACGTGCCCTCTGCCTCCTGTGGACTGCCTTCTGCCTTCCGCCTACTGCCTTCTTCTTGAGGTGAAGGGGGCTGGCCATTTACCCCAGGGCTTTCGCCCTGGGGACCGCCTTCTTCTGCTGACTGCTGACTGCCGGCTGCTGACTGCCCACTGCTTTCTTCTTTCTCACGCGCGAAGCGTTCGGCCCGCACCTTCAGCAGCAGTTGCAGCTTGCGCTCGATGTGCCGGTCCGTCACTTCCATCTCCTTGAAGAGGATCAAGGCGTCGCCGCCACAGGTCACTAGGCGCGCCTCGCGCGACGCCACCGTTTCCTGCTGGTGCTCCACCTTGTAGCGAATCCAGGCCCGGTGGTAGGAGTCCAACTCCTCCTCCAGGAATCCCAGCACTTCCACATACTCCGCGTCCGAGATGTGCGGCCCCTGACAGAATTTCTGAAACATGTCTTCCCCCAGCCGGTTGGGGTCGTTGGTGCCATAGAGCAGTTTCCACTGCGGCCGGTCGAGCATGCTGCCGGCGCGACGCTTGGCGATCTCAAGCTGCTGGCCCAGGATGCCGAGAATGTGACGGAACTTACCCGCCGAGTCATCCTGCCTCACCAGCCCGCCCTTCTGCATCTCCGATTTGACGTAGGTCACGGCGTAGCTTTCGTTCCGCTCCTCACGTTTCCATTCCTCCAGATTGGCGTCCTGGAGTTCGCTCAACTTGACGGAGGCGTCGAAGCGGTCGAGCCGGGCGTGATTCCAGAAATCGTCAGCGAGGGCGTCGAGGAGCATCTCCTCGATGGGCGAGCCGGGGGGATAGGTGGCGTAAACGTCCTTGCGGAGGCGCTCACGCTCCGCCGGGTCCTCGTCGAGCTCGGCCATCAACTGGAGGCGGCGCTCGTTGGAGTAGTAGCCGTGCTTGAAGCTGTTGTGGCTGGCGATGCGCTTGCCCATCTTGGACTTTGGCCCGGTGGACTTGGCGGAGTTGGCACGATTGGCGGTGCGCTTCCTTTCGGAGACGCCGCCGTTAGTAGGGCCATTGGTAGGGTTAGTGGGCTGGCCGTTGTCGGGGTTCGGGGCTTGGGATTCAGGATCGTCAGGCACGGGGTCCGGGGGTGCTGGCGCGACGCCGGCAACGTCAGGTTCTGCTTTCACTGTTTCAGAGTCGATCAAAACTCCAGAAGCCATTCTCTCCTCCATTCTGAACTTGGGAACGAAATTTGTGATGGCGAATGGTGAAAAGAAGACGTGAGTTCCATCTTCAATTCACTATTCACAATTCACTATTCACAATTTCATGATGAGCTGGTGACTCGGCTTCTCAAAGGTGTGGAATGTTTATTACGTCTTATACATTCTATACGTCTTGGACGTTCTGGACATTCTAGACGGCGGAATGGAGGTCCGCTTGCCAGCGCGATGACTGCGGGGCTGATGCGTTTGAAAAAGGATGCCTTAATCTTGGCCACTTCTTCACAGTACTTTGGGAGGTCGGCGCCGCTGGCAGCGAATGGCCGGCTCTAAACAGGACGACATTAGTTGTGGCGTGAGGCTTCAATTTTGGATTTTGGACTTTCGATTTTGGATTGAAGAGAAGCGCGACCAGAGCGGGTTCTTCAATCCAAAATCCAAAATCCAAAATGAAATTCGGATGCGCAACCACTTATGTCGCCGGATATAGTTGTCAATGCGGGCCCGCATTTTCGGCGGCCTCGAGCAGGGCGGCTTTCTCCTTCATTCCGTTCTGCCTTGCAAGGTCAAGAGCCGTCTTCCCGTCTTGATCGCGAGCCAATAGGTCTGCACCGTTTTCCAGGAGAACTCGCGCAACGTCTGGTGCCGTCGATTTGATCAGCGGTGTGTCTCCCCTTTTGTTCCGCGCGTTCACGTTGGCGCCCGCCCTGATGAGTTCGAGCGCCGCACCGGCATCCCAGCCGCAATCGATTAGCGCCGTGTTGCCATCGTCGTCTTCGGCGTTGGGGTCAGCGCCAGCCTGAAGAAGCAGGGCGACAACCTTGGCCCCATCGATCTGTGGCCCCCCTTCCCCGTAATGCCACTGTCCCGCTTCCATCAGCGCCGTTTGGCCTTTGGAGTCGCGCGTCTACCCCCGGGCCCGGGCGACGCTCGAGGATTTCCTCCACCACTGCGGGAACTCCTGAGGTCGCAGCCGCCATCAGAATTGTTCCTCCGCCTTTGTCGCGCCAATCCGGGCTCGCTCCGTGATCGAGCAAGAGCCGCGCCGATTCGATTTTTCCCGATCGAAGGGCCGTCGCGAGCGCCTCACCTAGGTCCTTTCCGTTCGGGCCGCCCGCGCCGGCGTCGAGTAAGGCGCCAAGAATCACGATATCTCCGCGCCAAACGACCTGCGGTAGTGGCATCAAATGCCCGATGACGGGCACTCCGACCGCGATCAGGTTCAGGACTGCGTCAGCGCTCCCGTACTCTGCCACTCTTGCCAGGGTGTCGGCCGCCTCTGCCGATCGGAAGTTCCACTTCTCTCGTTTCAAAATGTCGACCGTATTGGCATTGCCTTTCGTCCATCGCTCTGTGCCTGTCAGTTCATCGATGGCGCGCTCCAACTCACGCACTGCCAAGGGCATCCCGACGTGTTCACCGGCGTAGTCCGTGACCTTTTTAGATTTGCCATCGATCTCGATTGACGTACGGAACGTCGGTAAGTCTGTAGCGGACCAGACGTAGCCGTCGCTGAGAGAGTAGTAATCGGCTTGACGGAATTTGTTCACGAGTTCGTGCACGGTTTCTGGTGGCACCGAACCGCGGTGTTGACCCTTGATCGCCACAAAATCGCGCCCTTCGTAGAGGACGGTGCCGTCACCGTGAACTTCAACCTTGTACGCCGGGCACGATCCAAAGCACCCTGTCCGCTCCAGCGTCATGCGCACCGACTTCCAGTCCTGCACCACGGGAAATGGAATGTGTTGGAGCGGTTGCAGTTCCGGCGGTAACACACTCAGATCTTCCTCGAACTTAGCCGGAACCACGCGGCCATTGCGTTCGAATGGGCGGTAACGCAGGTTGCGAATTGCTGCTTCAGCTTGGCTCAGGAGACCAGGGGGGACGCCGGGGAGACCAGGAACGCCGACATCCGCAGCAGCCCCTGTGACAGCCCCGTCCGGGCCGACCGTCACCTGCACGTGGATTCCACTCATGGTGAGGATCTCCGCGAAACCGACCAGAGTGGCGCGCAAGATCGGGCGAGGCCCGATGCGGTGGCTTTCCACTTCCTGCTGCGAAACCTCGACGGCCTCGGGTGCTTTTGGCCGCGCTTCCGGGCCCGCCTGCTGTCCCAGGCACGGCCTTTCAAAAGGCGCGAGAAAAATCAGAAGGCTGACGGCAACCGGGAGTTGCTTCATAGTGCTGTTAGGTTATCGCCGATCACTTCCAACACATCGTGAGAAAACCGGGCTAGTAGTAAATAGGTCGGCACGAGACCGGAGATTGGTTTCATAGAGCCGTCTCCAGCACGAAGAAAATTCGATCGAGAATTTCGAAGGGGTGATGCAGTGAGAACGGTATGCGGACGGCTTCGAGTCCCGGATGCAGGTGACACCGCGGCTCTACCAGTGGGTTTTGGTTCCTTGGATTCTGCCCTTCGGACAATTTCTTCGCTACTGAGCCCGTAGTGCTCTGCCAGTTCTGCCAGGCGCTTTTGCCGCTCCATCTCAGTCATGATGCCGCCATCGGGGGCGGCCATGAATATGCTCGCGCCAATGAAGCTGCGGATATTCGGTGCGAACTCGGCAAGGCTGGCCACCGCTTCCGGGGGCATCCACAGGACGATCGGGCCGACGCGTTCCAATGCGCTACGCATAACATCCAAGGAGGACCATTTCTCGGGCGCCAAATCAGCCCCGGCAGTGAGGACAACGGCGTCATCGTCCGGCTGCTGGAGCGCCTCTCGTAATCGCTCGAAGGTGGCGGTTTCCAAAGGGAAGACTCTGGTGGGTATCTCCAAGAACGAGTGTAGTTCGGTTTGCAGTTCATCCAGGGCAACGGTGCTATCGGTTGGCGGGCCCAAAACAGCGAGCCACGGGTTCGGCCCGCGAATGTCCAATCGCCGGGCAATTTCGACCATCGGTTCGCTTAAGAAGTCAGGCACTCTTGGGCTCCGGCCGAGGAATTACCGACAGCAGAGCCGGATGCACGCGGAAGTCAGTCGATGAATATTCCAGGACACGCCGAGTAACCAGCAGCTCCACATTAGCCGGTTGATCGATCCGGAACGATCCGGACCCTTCCAAGTCGAGAAGTGTTCTGATCGCTTCTGGACCCAAGCCCCGAAGATAACCAGTGCCGAGCTGGCGAACTACCTTCTCCACGTCTGCCGCTGTCACGGAGTCCCGATCTGATACATACGCCTCTTCGGCCGCGTCCCGGGCAAGCGAAATCAAATCTCGCAGCACGCCTCCGGAATAATGGCAGATTGAGTCTGCCTCCACCCGGGTCAGCAGCTCGTATCCGCCACGCTTCTCCAGCACCGGCCGCAGGGACCCATCTTCAGGATTGGCGGCGATCACCGCAAGGTGGTGAATCCTGTCAAAGTGGTCGGATGCCGATTGACCGATTCCGACCCCGAATAGGACGGAGAGGGGCGCAGTTGCTAGGATCGACACTTTGAGCTCGCGAAACAGCCGTAGGTCTTGGAACACAACGGACCAGAACTTGGTAGCGCCTAGCAAGCGATCCAACCCATCGAATATCACCACAATATCCTTGTGGAATTCCCTCGCGATAGTCATGAATTCTTCGAGAGGGTGACGAATCTCTTGAATGTCGCGCAGAAGGGCGGGCAGCGGCGGCTTTAGCTTGCCTGGAATGTTTTCGGTTACATAATCGGGCTCAAGCTGCATCCTGTCGTAGAGGGCCCGAAGATTTTCAAGGGGGTCCACCCGTCGCTTTACTTGCTTTCCGTATGCGTACCCTTTTACTTCTTCGTAGATTCTATCTAGTTGTTCAGTTCTTCTTTTACTCACGTCAGTACCCGCATGAAGGTCAATAATTACCGCCCAGGCGAGATACATTCCAAAACTCGCGAGCAGCGAACCCGAATTCAAGCTATATTAGATAAATCGGTCTCAGCCGAAATGTCAATGTACAAGGGCAGCATATGCCCTTGCTCGTGGAGCCATCTTTCGGCAAGAAGGAGCTCTGTCGTCTTGCCCGATCCAATACCACCCACCAACAACTGCTGGCTGCCGGGCTCAAGGTCCGCGCGACCGGCCAGGTTCCGGAACAGAAATCGCTGCAGGTCCTCGCACACCAATCCCGCCTCGATGGGGTCCCGGGCGGGCGCCGTAGGGTTAAAAGCCCGCATGTAGGCGCGAAACCTATCGCGGCGCTGAAGGCGACTCCCGAAGTTGATACTGAGGTCGACATACGGTCAGTATAGGCGCATCTCGGAGCGGTGAGAATCAAATGTGTTTCACGGACTTTGCCGTTCGCCTCATTCACTGCCGGGCCCGGCTGCCGGCGGGCTTTTCGCTTTCAGCGTTTGCAGCCGCTCGCCCTTAAGATGGGATTCGGGCGTCGAAGTGTGTTTCTCCGTCCCGAGTTTTCCCTTTAAGGCCGACTTGCGCGTCCGGAGGTGAGCACTGCCCTCCCTAACTGCCCAAATGCCGCCGAAAAAAGCTGACGATCCTCCGCCGCGCATCTTCCGCCGCCGGTTCGTCATACCCAATGTGAATCACGCGCAGCGCCTTGAACCACCAGGTGCCGGGATTGTTGAGAAACGAGTGCCCCGCTTCCGGATACTCTTTCACGTCGTGAGCCACACCTACGGCGGCGAGCGTCTGCTCTAACTTCTGCGCCACGCCCCGGTTCCAGCGGTCCTTGGCCCCATAGCTCGCGACAATCGGGCATGCCCGCGCCAGAAAGGTCGCGGCGTCCTCCGGCAACTGCCCGCCGTAGTTTATGCTCGCCGCTCCGAATCCATAACCCGCCACGAGTAGTAGCGCGAACCCGCCTCCCATGCAAAACCCGATGACACCGATCTTGCCCGTGCATCCCTCTTGCCGGACCAACCAGGTGCGAACAGCCTCCACGTCGTCGTAGGTCGGGCCTCGCCGCGCCTTCAGGTCTCGCGCGATGGCGAAGAGACATTTCATCCGGCCGCGGAAGAACAAGTCCGGAGCCGCTGCCAGGAATCCCTCGCGTGCCAGCCAACGCGTCTGGTTACGCAGATCTTCCGTCATGCCCCCGACGTCGTGGAGCACCACCACACCGGGCCACGGCGCGCCCTGCTCGGGGACCGAAACGAATGCCGGCAAATCGCCGGAGTTCACGGGGATTCTCACGTCACCCATATTGCCCATCCCTGTCCGCAGGTTGTCGCTTGAGGCCACGGGTCAGCGCAGCCCGACGGCGCCCCGTACGGGCTCGATCAGCTTGGCGGAGTCACTTTCGCGTCAGCTCAAAGTCGAAGCTGGACTGGGACCCGCTGGCATCGACCATCTTCCATTTCTCGACTATGTGATCTTTGTCCTTGAATGTCAGGGTCAGGCCGTTGATATAAGTGGCGCCGGCAGGCAAATTGGTCGCATCTTGAAAAGCGAAGTCTATGGAAGAGGACTTCTGGTCAATTCCGTGACCGCGCAGTCTGACCTGATAGCCGTCCTTCGTAAATAGGGTCATCATCATCGAACCGCCATCAGGATAATAGACCACCGTGAATCCCGCGTTTCTTTCCAGCAACGCGGCCCCATGCGAGATCGGCTCGAATGTCGTTTCATACTTTTCTTTGTCTTCGAAAAAAGTCCACCGTCCATCGAGTTTTTGCTTGAGGAGATCAAAATCGCTTGCTAGGCCGTTCGTGGCGACAGCCGCAAGACTGGAAAACATCAAGAGTAAACTGAGCGCAAACCGAATCACAGTTCTCATTTCTTGCCTCCCCAACTGATCGTGAAACAGTGTTCCTTCAATAGTTGGTACTGCCATCGTCCACCGCTGGGCATTCCCGCTAAGAACATCTCGCATTACATTGATTTCGCGAGGGTGCGGGTGCCGGTCAGCGCAGCCCCACGGCGCCGCGCACGGACTCGATCAGCTTGGCGGAGTCATATCCGACGCCGTCCTTGAAGACGATCCCCACCTTCTCGATGTCCTCAATGTTGGCGGCAGGATTGCCATGGACCACCACCAGGTCCGCCAATTTGCCGGGAGCGACGGTTCCAATCTTGTCGGCTTCGCCAAGGAACTGTGCTCCGTTTTCGGTGGCGATGTGGATGGCTTCGGTCGGCGAGAAGCCGGCCTGCACCAGCAGTTCCACTTCCCGCTGATCGCCGAAGCCGGCCACTACGCCGCCATAACCGGTGGGATCGAGTCCGGCCAGCAACAGGCCGCCGGCCTTGACGAAATCGCGTTCGAACTGCATTTCTTTGCCCAGGTTCGTCGACGCGTTGGAGTGCTCGCGCTGGCCCACCAGGGCACGCGTGGTGAGGTAATCGATCCTTGACGGCCCGGAGAGTACGTCCAGCACACGCGTCTGGAGGGGAGGCCGGTCCGGCACGGAGATCTCAAAGACCGGCAGGGTGGAAGTCACGGCCACGTGGTGGCTCACCAGGTCGCGGATCATGCCCTGCACCGGCGCGCTTTCCACGTCGAGGTCGGCCATCGTCGCGGCGGTGAGTTGTTGCGAGGGACACACGTCGGGCTGCTTGCCTTGGTCGAACTCGGTGTCCACGAAGAGACCATGCTCGAGGTCATCGATCCCCAGCGCGGCGGCCTCCATGAAACCGATGCTGCACAGGTGGCCGGTCACCTTGATGCCGCGCCCGTGCGCAGCCTCGATCGCCGCCTTGAGTTCGGCGCGCGTGATATGCATGTAGGCCTTGAAAGAGGTCGCGCCTTCCGCGGCCCAATAGTTGACCGTGCGCGCTGCGTCCTCCGCGTCTGCAAGCTCGTGCATGTTAGGCGTGTAGGCTCCCGGGCCTTCCAGATAAGGCCCGGTGACGTGGATCTTGGGTCCGGGCGTCTCACCTTGGTCGATGAGTTTCTTCAGGCTCAGGTCCGTATAAGGCTCTACGCTGCCCGTGGTGCGAAGGCTCGTGACCCCGCCGGCCAGATACAGCCGCGGAAAGCTGAAGCCCATCTCGTTGTAAAGGACCACCCGGCCGGCCGAAGCGCGCTCCGCGAACTGGCTGGGATAAAACAAGTGGTCGTGCATGCCGACGGGGCCGGGAATCACGGTGTAACCGCTGAGGTCGAGCGCCTGGGCGCCCGGCGGCGGCGTTGTGCTTCCGGCACTGCCCACGGCGCGAATACGTCCGTTCTCGATCACCACCGTTTGATCCTCGGCGGGCGCGGCTCCCGTGCCGTCGATGACGCGGACGTGCTCCAGCGCCACCACCGGAGCGCTCACCTTGACGAAATCCTGCACCAGCTTGGAAAGCTGGCCCTGGGCGCGCAACGTTGCCGCCACTAGCAACGCCGCTGCTATCACGCCGATAGGGCCCATAAGGCAAAGACTCTTGCGCATGGCGCTCCTCCTTGGCTCGAGTGTCGATCTGGCCGGCATCCATTTTACACGCGAGCGCGTCAGAAGTGGTTAGTGGCGAGTGGCTAGCAAGAGAAGTCGAAACTTCGAGGTTTGAGTTCAAGAGCGAAAGGGGAGGGTTCCGCGTGGTGCAGGCGATTCGGCATAAAGTGGTCGATCTTGATTAGTGCAGCAGCGAGCTGAACGCTGCACCAAGATAGTACGGCCACAACAGAATCGCCAGGACGCCCTTCCAAAAAGTCAGGTGTAGAAACCCGATGGTAAACAGCCAACCGCTGCACCACAAGCTCCCCGCAAAACTGTGCTGTTCGATTTTTATTTTCTCCATGCTAATGAGTATACACCCTCTCCAATTGAAGGACCTGCCTTGACTCTTCAACCTTCGACCTTCAACTTCTCTTGCTAACCACTAGCCGCTTTTAAAGGGCGGGCGGGACGCCCGCGCTCCCAGAGGGTATTGACTTTAGGCGGCGTGCTTGGTATGGTAATTAATGAGGGAATGCATCGATCATTCATTTCGAGCCTCGTCGCTTTCGGCCTGACCGGGCCCACCGTCTGTTTACTTCCCGGCGTGAATCCTACCTTCTGATGCTTGGGTCTCGCGAGGTACCCATCTCCGTATGAAAACCAGTGTAAAGGTCGAAAAAGGCGTCGAACAATTGTTTGGTACGTTCGACGAAAACCTGAAACTGTTGGAGAAGAGTTTCGGCGTCACCACGCACCTCGGAGACGATCAGCTCGAAATTGAGGGTTCGGAGCGCAACGTGCAACGCGCGCAGCAACTGGTGGGAGACTACGCCGATCTGGTGGCCCACGGCGCCCGCTTTGAGGCCGGGGACGTGCAATCGTTCCTGCGCATCCTGGCACAGGATCCCACCGCGACGCTGAAGGGCCTGGCGGAAGCCGGCCGCCCGCGGGCCTTCGGCAAGAAGTCGATTGCGCCCAAGAGCCTCAACCAGCGCCGCTACGTGGACGCCATCGAACGGCACGACATGGTGTTCGGCATCGGGCCCTCCGGCACCGGCAAGACGTATCTGGCGGTGGCCATGGCGGTGGACGCGCTGCTGACCAAGGAAGTCAGCCGCATCATTCTGGCGCGGCCGGCGGTGGAGGCGGGCGAGCGCCTCGGCTTCCTGCCCGGCACGCTCCAGGAGAAGGTGAACCCCTACCTGCGTCCGCTTTACGACGCGCTTTACGACGTGCTGGATCCCGACCGGGTGGAGCGGTACATCGAGAAAAGCATCATCGAGATCGCACCCATTGCCTTCATGCGCGGGCGGACGCTGAACGACGCTTTCGTGATCCTCGACGAAGCGCAGAATACCACCAGCGAGCAGATGAAGATGTTCCTGACGCGGCTGGGCTTCAACTCCAAGGCGGTGGTTACCGGCGACATCACCCAGATCGACCTGCCCAGCGAGCGGCGCTCCGGCCTGATCGAGGCTATCGACGTGGTCTCGCGGGTGGAGGGAATCGCCTTCGTCTACTTCACCGAGCGCGACGTGGTGCGCCATAGCCTGGTGCAGCGCATCATCCGTGCCTACGAGGAGTTCGACCAGTCGAAGGCCGCCGCCGCCGACAACGGGCGCGAATCGAAACTCGAAGTGCGAAACTCGAAGATCGAAACTCGAAACTCGTAGAAGAGCCGGCTGGCTCGCTTGCACTCGAAGAACCAGAACTCGACGCAGAGTTCACGGAGCCACAGAGTCGCAGAGAACAGGGGTGTCGGGGTGCGCTTCCGTGATGTTCGAGGTGAATTCTTTTCGTTGGACGCTCGAAGCAAAAGGCTTTCGCCATCGCGCTCACGGGATTCGGGGGAAGGGTAGTCTCTGCACCTCTGTGGCCTCTGCGTTGAGCTCCTATTCTATGCGAGGCACAGAGAAGTTTCGAAGTAGCAGTACCTGGTTTGATTGCGAGTGCTGAACGTGGTCATCAACCGGCAAAAGAGTGTCGCCATCGATGTCGCGGGCACCAAGGTCTTCGTCAGGCGTCTGCGCACACTCTTGAAACTGGGGCGGCGCGACTTCAACGTGTGCTTCGTGGGCGACAGGGAGATGGAGCGACTGAACGCTACGCATCGTGGCCAGACCCGACCCACGGATGTGCTCTCGTTTCCGTGGGAGGCAGACTCGGAGTCAGAAACTGGAAATTGGAAACTGGAGAGTCGAAACTCGCGAGACGAAGGTCAACACCCTAGGGGAAACCCAAACCGTGGCCGAAAGGATCGAGTTTCCAGTTTCCAGTTTCCAGTTTCTAACGCCGAGTGGCGCCATTTCTTGGGCGATATTGTCATCTCCGCCGAGACGGCTCGGGCTAATGCCCGGCAGGAAGGACACTCGACGGAGAACGAGATCCGCTGGCTGATTCTTCATGGACTTTTGCACCTGCTCGGCTACGACCATGCGACCGACCACGGAGAGATGACGGCGATCGAACTTTCGCTCCGGGAAAGGCTGGGGATCGCGGAAGAAAGCAAGAACAAATCAAATGGCAAAAGGCAAATGGCAAAAGGCAAAGGTTAAGAACCCTACGCTCTTCACTTTTGCCCTTTGCCATTTGCCCTTTGCCTTTTGATTTTCTTTATGCTGCTTACTCTCCTCTGGATTCTGGCTCTCGCCGCTCTCGTCGGCGTCAGTTCGGTGGCCTCGTATCTGCGCCTGCTGATGCGCAGGCTTCCGTCGGTGGCGGGGCGCCGGCTTTTTCAGCCGCAGCCCGGCCGTCGTTTTCAGGCGGACCGCGAGCGTGTGGGCATTTCGATCTCCGCGCTACACGGGGTGCTCATGGCCTTCTTCGCCGTGGGCCTCACCGGACTCTTGTTCGTGCTTCAGCCTGGACGCCTCTGGGAAAACCTCGGCGTGGCCCTGCTGGTGGTTTTGAGCGTGGTGGCCATCGTGGACCAGTTGATTCCTTTCCTCATGGTGGCGCGACACGACGAGCCGGAAGCGATCCTGGAGCAGTGGCTGCCGCTGCTGCGCGTTGCCGTTTTTGCTGCCGTGCCGCTCACTTTCCCCATCCTGATTTCAGCCACCATCACGCGCCTGCTCGAGTCCGAGGAGACGAAGCCTGAAGAACCTAACACCCAGGACGAATTCGAGGATCTCATCGAAGTAGGCGAGAAGGAGGGGCTGATCGAGAAGGGCCAGGGCGAGATGCTGCAATCGGTGGTGGAGTTCGGCGACAAGGTGGTGCGCGAAGTGATGACCCCGCGCCCGGAAATCGCCGCCCTCGACATCAATCAGCCGGTGGAAGCGTTGCGCCAGCTTTTCCGGGAGACCCGGCACTCGCGCTATCCCGTCTACGCGGGCGACCTCGATCACATGGAAGGCATCATCAACGTGCACGACCTGCTGGCGGTGCCCACCGACGAGCAATCGAAGGCGAACCTGCGTCAATTAGTGCGGCCCGTGGCCTTCGTGCCGGAGACCAAGCGCAATACCGAGCTATTGAAGGAACTGCAACAGTCGACCAACCAGCTCGCGATTGTGATCGACGAGTATGGAAGCGTCGCGGGGCTGGTGACGGTTGAGGATTTGGTGGAAGAGATCGTGGGCGAGATTCGCGACGAAGCTGAACCGCACCCCGACGATCTCGTGCAGGAATCGGAGAACACGTATCTGGCGGCGGGTACCACCGAGCTCTCGCATGTCGCCGACCGGCTCCACGTCGATGTAGAAGGCCGCGACTATTCCACTGTCGGCGGTCTGGTGCTGGCCGAACTGGGTCACGTTCCGGCGCCGGGCGAGAAAGTGGAAGCGGACGGGCTGGCGATCGAAGTGCTGGAGGCCAGCGAGCGGACGGTGCTCAAGGTGCGACTCAAGGTGACGCCACCGGCGGAGCCCGCGGCGGACATTACGGACAGTAAGCAGTAAGCAGTCGGCAGTAGGCAGTAAGCAGAAGGCAGAAAGCAAGAAAGGCAAAGGGCAAATGGCAAAAGTGAGGACCACCGCAGACGAGTCTCGAATCCTCATCGCGGACTCGCAAGGCCCAGCTCCCGATTCCCCACTCCCTACTCCCGACTCCCTCTCTTCCCACAAGTCTGGTTTCGTCGCCATCGTGGGGCGGCCCAACGCGGGCAAGAGCACGTTGATCAACGCTCTGGTGGGGATGAAGGTCTCGATCGTGACTCCTGTCCCACAAACCACGCGGAATCGGATTCTCGGCATCGCCAACCGGCCCGGCGCGCAGATCATCTTCATGGATACGCCGGGCATCCACAAACCACTCTCGGGCCTCAACCGGCAGATGATGGAGTTCGTTCGACAGGCGCTCCAGGAGCGCGATCTGGCGCTCCTCATTGTTGATGCGGCAGAGAAGTTTGGCAAAGGCGACCAGTTCGCGATCGAACTGCTGAGGCAATACTCGCCGACCACTATCCTGGCGCTGAACAAAATCGACAAGATTCACAAGCCACGCTTGCTGCCGCTGATCGACCGCTATTCGAAGCTGTACGATTTTGCGGAGATCATTCCCATTTCCGCCAAGTCCGGTGCGGGTCTCGACGAGCTCCTCACGGCGGTGGTTAAGCTACTGCCGGAAGGTCCGCAGTATTTCCCGCCGGATGTTTACACCGATCAGCCGGAGCGCTTTCTCGCTGCCGAAATCATTCGCGAAAAGATCATCAGCCACACGCGGCAGGAAATGCCTTACGTCACGGCGGTGCTGATCGATCAATTCGAAGAGACGCCGACCCTGACACGGATCAGCGCCACGGTGGTGGTGGAAAAGGAGTCGCAGAAGCCGATCGTGATCGGGGCCGGTGGCGAGCGCCTGAAGCAGATTGGCACCGAAGCCCGGCTGGAACTTGAAAAACTGCTCCCGCCCAAGGTGTTTTTGGAACTTTACGTCAAGGTGGAACCGCAGTGGCGCGATAATCGCACGGTGGTGGCGGAACTGGATTACCGAAACGAAGCGGGCGAGTGGAGTGGAGCGGATTCGGAGGCTGGGAGCCAGGAGTCAGGAGTCGGGAGCGAGGAGTCAGAAGGAGATGTAAATTGTGAATAGTGAATTGTGAATTGAAGACGAAACTCAGATGGATGTCTTCCTTCACCATTCACTATTCACTATTCACCACTCACACCATTCACAACTCATTCTGGCTTCTGATTCCTGACTCCTACTTCATAGAGGGGTCCTGCCCCGGCCCGCCGACGGGCTTGAATTTCGGGATGCGGTCCTCGACCGGCGGCAGGGTCGGAAACCCGGAGTGAGGCTCCAATTGGTACCAGTAGGCTACCGAGAATAGGTTGTCGGACCGCAGGTCGGCATGGCCGTCCTCCATGCTGAACGTAATCGACTTGCGAAAACGGATCGGCGCCTCCAGGTGCCAGCGGTACATCGAGAAGCGCGCGCCCGGTTGCCAGCCCGTGAACTCGATGAGGCCCACGGTCGGCGTGCTGTAAAGCCGGTCGAAGCCCCAGGCGCCGTTGAAGTAGTCTTCGCCGCCGGTGCCGTGGATTCGGGTGTCCGGCTCACCGTCGATCCAGACAAACTCGTCGCCCTCGTTCCAGCCGCCCCATTGGTTTTCGAAAACGGAGAGCGTGACGCCCACCAATTGCCCGTCGCCCTGCGTGTCGAGGAAAACATAGTTCAGGTCGCCTGACTTGTTGTACCAGCGCGGGTCCGAGTGAGCCTCGCGGAAATCGTTGCCGTAGAAATTCCCCTTGTACCAACCCTTGCACGGTGTGCACTGGCGGTACTGGGCGTGGAAGTAGGCGGTGTGGGGCGCGAGAGACGGCAGCTTGACCCAGTCGATGTTCCAGTAGAAGTCGGAACTATCCTGGCTCCCCTCGTTGGTGACCGTGATCCTGCCGTGCTTCGCGAAAGGCATGGGGAAATAGGAGTTCAACGCCTTCTCGGGATTCACCGTGATGAGTGCCGATTGGAATACCTGGTAGTCGCCGAGACCCAGGCCGAAGAAGTCGCCGAGGGGAGTCTCCACGCTCGGCTCTTTCTCGTCATCCCAATACATCCGCAGCACCATCTTTTTCAGGTGGTAGGCCTCGGGCGACGCCAGGGTGATCCAGATGTGGCGGATTTCCCCGGGACCGTTTTGATCGAAAATGGCGAGGGTCTGGCCGGGCGGAATGTGGGTGTAATCGGCGTTGCCACCGCTGCGGTCCCAGCTACCGGCGCGCTCGGACTCGTAGCCGCGTAGTTGTGGCAGGTCCTGCGCGGAGAACTGTTGCGCCTGCAGGGTACCCACGCAGGCAAGGGCAAGAAACAGTCGAGCGACTCTTTTCATGGTCTCCACTCCTGAAAGGACACGGGTCCGGCGCCACACGGCTCCGGGTGCAGCAGGTTGCAAGAATATAATCGTTCGACGGCCGATGCGAGAAGCGATTTACTGAAACCACCAGCCCGGATAGAACGTCTTAGGCTAAGGACTGGCACCAGGCAATACCGTGTTCAACTTTCCGTCGGCTGGCACATAATCAGCGTCGTGAAACGAAGCTGATTCGTGCGCGTCCCGCGGCTTCTCCAGTCCCGCCCTATGTGGCCCGGAACACGGATCTGACCGATCAAGCCAAGGAGGATAGAATGCAACTCAGTTTTGCACGAGCTCTGCGACTCTGCCTGTTCCCACTGATGATCGTCACGGCCGTCGCCGCCGCTGCTCCGCCCGAAGGTGGCTATCACCTCGTCAAGAAAGTGATTCTGGGTGGTGATGGAGGTTGGGACTATCTGAAGGTGGACCCTGACGGGCGCCGGCTTTACATCTCGCGTGGCACCCATGTCATGGTCCTCGACGCCGATACCTATGCGGTGGTGGGCGACATTCCCGACACGCAAGGGGTCCACGGCATCGCCATCGCTGCGGATCTCGGCCGCGGTTTCACGAGCAACGGCCGCTCCAACACCGTTACCATTTTCGATCTCAAGACGCTCCAAGTGCTCGGTACGCCCGCCACCGACACGGGCCCTGACGCTATCGTTTACGACCCCTTCTCGAAGCGTGTGTTCACCTTCAACGGCCGCGGCGGCAGCACGACTGCCATCGACGCGGCCACCGGCAACGTGGTTGGGACGCTCAAGCTTGACGGGCAGCCAGAGTTTGCCGTGGCGGACGGCAAAGGTCACATCTACAACAACCTCGAAGACAAAAGCATCGTAGTGGAAATCGACACCCAGGCGCTCAAGGTCACCCAGCGATGGCCGCTCGCTCCCGGCGATGGACCCTCGGGCATCGCCATGGACACGCAGCATCGCCGCCTGTTCAGCGGCTGCCACAACAAGATGATGGTGGTGATGGATGCCGACAGCGGCAAGGTGATCGCCACGCCGCCCATCGGCGAGGGCGTTGACGCCAACGGCTTCGATCCTGGGACTGGAAATGCCTTCAGCTCCAACGGTCGGGCTGCAACGTTGACCGTGGTCCACGAGGATTCGCCGGATAAGTTCACGGTCGTGCAAGACGTCCCGACTCAGGCTGGCGCCCGCACCATGGCGCTGGACGAGAAAACGCACAACGTGTTCCTGGTGACGGCAGAGTTCGAGCCGCCGCCGGCCGGGACACAAACAACCGAACGGCGTCGTCCGACGATGAAGCCTGGCACCTTTACTCTGCTGGTGGTGGGACAATAGAACGGCGCGCGGCTGTGGCGGCGGTAGGAATTGTCGATTGACGATTGACGATTGACGATTGGAAAACCCAAGTGGCTTGCGTCTTCTCTTCCAATCGGCAATCGGCAATTCCTACCGCCGCTACGGCTACTTTGCCGCCAAACGGTGCGACGTGAGATACGCCTTGATGAAGGGATCGAGGTCGCCATCGAGAACCCGGTCGGCGTCGCCCACCTCGAACTTGGTACGGTGGTCTTTCACCATGCGGTACGGGTGCAGCACGTAGGAGCGGATCTGGTTGCCGAACGCGATCTCACCCTTCTGCTCGGCCAGCTTGTCCGCCTCCTTGCGCCGCTTGGCCAGTTCGAGTTCGTAGAGCTTCGAACGCAACACCTTCATCGCCATGTCGCGATTGCGGTGTTGCGAGCGCTCGTTCTGGCACTGGGCCACGAGTCCGCTGGGAATATGAGTGATGCGGACGGCCGAGTCCGTGGTGTTGACGTGCTGCCCACCCGCCCCCGTGGACCGGTAGGTCTCAATACGCAGGTCCTCGGGCTTGATCTCGATCTTGATGCTATCGTCGATTTCGGGGCTGACGAAAACTGAGGCAAACGACGTGTGCCGTCGCGCCGCCGCGTCGAAAGGCGAGATGCGCACCAGACGATGCACCCCGCTCTCGGAAGCGAGCAGCCCGTAGGCGTAGTCGCCGCGGGCCGAAAAGGTGGCTGACTTCAGGCCTGCTTCCTCGCCCGCCTGATACTCCATCAACGTGAACTTGAAGCCGTGGCGCTCCGCCCAGCGCTGGTACATGCGCAGCAGCATGTCCGCCCAGTCCTGCGATTCGGTCCCACCGGCTCCAGGATGCAGCGTGACGATGGCGTTCAAGCGATCGCTCTCGCCTGGGAGAAGCGTGGCGGTCTCGAGCTGCTCGAGCCTCTGGCCAAACTTGTCAAGCTCGGCCGCCAGTTCCGCTATCACGCTCTCACCCTCGCGGGCGAGCTCGAAGTAGGCGTCGAGGTCGGCGAGAGAGCGGGCGAGACCAGCGTCAGTTTCAAGTTTCTCCTCCAGCCTTCGCCGCTGGGGAAGAAACCGCTGAGACGCTTCCTGATCCTGCCAGAAGTCCGGGCGGGCCATCTGCTCCTCAATGGCAGCTAGTTCCCGGCGCGCTTTGGGAGCGTCAAAGAAAACTCCGAAGCTCGGCGGTACGCCGCTGGAGTTCTTCGTGCTTGCGCTCTAGCTCTTCGATCACATTCCCTCGTTTCTTGCCGGCAATTGAAAACTGAGATCTAGTCTTCAGTTTTCAGTTGAACGAGTCGAAAGTCGAAAGTTGAAAGTCGAAAGATAAGACCGGGCGCTTCCACTCTCGACTTTCAACTTTCGACTTTCGACTCTCCTGAGAACTGAGAACTGAAAACTGACGACTGAAAACTCTTCAACCCCAGCCGCCCCAAAATCACGATGGTCACCGCAACGCACAGCCACGCAAAAACGTCGCCGTGCAGCGTGTAGAAGGCCGACTCTTCAATGAACGCGAACCGCACCGGCAGCACCCGCTCGACGTGGCGCGGGAGGCTTTCCAAAACGCGCCCGTAAGGATCGATCACGGTCGTAATTCCGTCGTTCGTGGCGCGCAGCAAATAGCGGCGGTTCTCGATGGCCCGGAAGCGCGCCGTCTCCAGGTGCTGCGCGGCCGCCGGCGAATCGTCGTACCAGGAATCGTTCGAGATACTCACCAGAACACCGGGCCCGGCCGGCGTCAGGCGCCGCACCAGTTGCGGAAAAATGTCCTCGTAGCAGATGAAGACACCGATCCCGCCACGGCGGGACGGAGCCGTCCGATACTCCGAGCCCGGGACGAAGTCGCCCACCTCCGCCGTGATCTTACCGATCTTCCCGGGAAAGGCCCAGGCAGGCACGTACTCACCGAAGGGCACCAAATGTATTTTATCATATTGCAAGAGCTCAAGCCCAGTGGGCGCGAGCACGATGGCGCTGTTCTTCGGCAACGTGTAATCCGGACCGGCGAAGGTCACGGTGTTGAACACAACGTAAGCCTGCGCCTGACGTGCGAGCCCTGCCATCGCCCTGGCAAAGACGGGATCTCGCGGGAAGTAAAACGGGGCCGGATTCTCCGCCCATACAATAATTCGCATCGGCGCGCCGACGCTGCTCGCGCTCTCTCCACTCTGCGCCAAACCCGGATGCAAGCCCTGACGCTGGCCCTGATTCTGGCCCTGACTCTGGGCGCCGTTCGGCGCGGGCATTTCGCTGCGAACCGCGTCGAGGCTATCCGTCACCAGACGGTTCAGCGGAGCGGGATCATGCCAGGGCGCCCACTTTTCCTGGACCCAATCCTCGAGTGGGACGTCGGGTTGCAACAGGTAGGCCAAGTCGGGGCCGGACCTCACGACGGGCGGCGCCAGAAGCCAGTTGGCGATCAGCAGCAGCACCACCCATCCTGCAAGGCAGGACGCCGCGAACCACACCTTGCGCCGTCCGGCGGACCCGCCACTCCGCCAAACGGCAACCAATACTGCGCTCGTGGCTAGGGCGAGGAAAGAGAGACCGTACACCGCCGTCACCGAAGCCAGTTGACGCAATCCATCGGCACCGACCGCGTAACCCAGCAGGTTCCAAGGGAAGCCGGTGATCAGGTAGGTGCGGGCCAGTTCGGCCGCCACCCAGGCGAAAGGGCTGATCATCAGCGCCCAGCCCGGCGAGCGCCTCGCCGCCCAACCCACCGCCAGCCCGAAGGCAGCGAAGAAAAGGGCAAAGATAAGCGCCAGCAGCGCCACCACGCCCACGGAAAGTGCGGCGCCGAGATTGCCGTAGCGCTGCATCACGTAGACCAGCCAGTAGCAACTACCGGCCATGAACACTGCGCCAGTGATGTAGCCCAGCGCGAACGCCTGCCGGGGCCGAGGTGCAGCGGTCAGAGCGACGAGCAAGGGGGCGACCGCCACCCAAGCCAGGAAGCGCCAATGAAGATCAGGGAAGCAGGCCACCAGCAGCAGGCCGCAGAGGACGCTGGCGGCGTAACGCCATCCCGCAGGGCGGGACCAATTCGTCATTCTTTTGCACCCGGCGCACTGGGCACACCCGGCTTGAATCCTTCGAGTTGCAGACGCTCGATGATTTGTTGAGCTTCTTCTCGGGTCCGGTATGGCCCCACCCGAACCGGGAAAATCTTTCGCCGCGGGCCCGAGGGCGCTGACATGGTTGGCAGGACAGGGTAGCCCATGTTCTTCAGGATCCGGGCCAGATCCTCAGCTTCCTGCTCGGTGGCTGGCGCCGCCACTTGAACATTGAAGCCCAAATCAGGCGGCTGAGCGGAAGGCTGCTCTGAAACCACCGCCGGCAGGGCCTCACCCGGCTTGGCGCCAGCTCCCGGCGCCGCTTGGATCGTCGTGTCGTGCCTCGCGTCTGTTGTTTCGGCCGACGCAGTCGAGCTCAGTGGGCTCAGTTTCGTTTGGAAGGAAGAACTCGCCCGGGATGGGTGAACCGGAACCACGGCCGCAGGCCGCGCGTGACGGCCCGCCCAAAACCCCAAGCCCAGAAACAGGCCGCCCGTCACCATCCCTCCCAGGAACACGCCGAACAACCGTAAAGGGTGGGATTGGGCGGGGACGCTCCGTTTAGCCCTCAAATCTTCGCGCGGTGCGGCACTTGGCTCAGGTTCTGGATCAGCCGGCTCGTCGTAAGCGTCCAGGTGCTCCCCGTCAGCGAGCATGTCACTCATCAGCCCCTGGAAGCTCTCGTCCTGAGGGGAGGCAGGCGTCGCCGCGCCCGGCGCGTCTCCCGGGAGGTTCACCGGCTTCTTCTCTGCGCTCAGAGTGGCCCTCCTGCCAAAAGTGGGGTGACCTGTCAGTGCCGCACGAAAGGCTTGAAGCCGTCCGCCACCAGCTTATTGCGAACGCCTATGGCCTCGGGGTCGGACTTGTAGGGCCCCACTTGAACGCGAAACAACTTGTCGCGGGCCCTCGCCGCCTCCGGCGTTACGAGGAAAGCTGGGTAGCCCCGCGACTTCAGGAGAGTCACCAGCGTCTCGGCGTCTTGGCGGACACCCACGGCGGATACCTGGACGACGATTTTGCCGCCCGGCGCCGGTCCCGCAGGGCGGGACGGCGGCGCCGCGACCGCGTTGGACGCCCCAGCCAGGTTGGAGGCTGCAGATTGAGTCGGGGAAGAAACCGGCGCCGCGGGCAGGCGTTTCGAGTCGTTCTTCAGTGGCACCTCCCGCGCCCGAATGGGCAGTGTGGACGAGGTAGAAGCGGAGGGCGCTGATGAGCCAGGATTGGGCGCCGGATTGCTTCGCGAGATGATGCCGCCTTCGGCCGGCGCGGAAGCGGGACTCGTGTGCTCGCTCGTAGTCGCGCCGACCGCGCTCTTCACCGGTGCCGGCGCCGGGGCGGAACTCGTGTTCTCGCTTGTGGTCGCGCCGACTGGGCTCTTCACCGGTGTCGGCGCCGGGGCGGGACTCGTGTTCTCGCTCGTGGTCGCGCCGACTGGGCTCTTCACCGGTGTCGGCGCTGGCCCCGGGGGCGGGACCGGCTCGGTGTTCGCATTCGCCAACACCGTGGGGGGTTGCTGATTTCGGGCCACCAGAAAGCCCAGGGCGAAGAACACCGCACACACGGCGATGCCAGTCAGAGAGACCAAGGCCAGTTGAATCGCCGACAGTCCCCCTCGAGCGTCATTGCTCATTCCGTGCCTCCGAAGACAGTCGAAGGTTGAAGGTCGAAGGTAAAAACCAAGAACAGGCCGTCATGCCTAGACTTACTCTTCGACCGTTGACCTTCAACTCTCAACTCTTTTCCGGCGCCGCCGCCAGAGTCTCAGGGCGCGTCCTCAGCATCAATCCCGCCAGCAGATCGATGGGCAGCGGAAAGACAATGGTGGTATTCTTCTCCGTGCCGATTTCGACCAGCGTTTGCAGGTATCGCAGGGTGATGGCGGCGGGTTGCTTGTTGAGGACCTCGGCGGCCTCGGCCAGCTTGGTCGACGCCTGGTATTCGCCGTCGGCGGCGATGATCTTGGCGCGGCGCGTCCGCTCCGCCTCGGCCTGCGCGGCGATGGCGCGCTGCATCTCCTGCGGCAGGTCCACTTGCTTCACCTGGACCTGCGTCACCTTGACGCCCCACGGTTCGGTGTGCTCGTCGAGAATGGTCTGCAGCCGGGCGTTGAGCTTCTCCCGCTGAGAGAGTAAGTCGTCCAGCTCCACTTCGCCCAACACCGAGCGCAAGCCCGTCTGGGCTGCCTGCTCGACGGCGTAACGGTAGTTCTCCACCTCGACGATCGCCCGCACGGCATCCATCACCCGGAAGTACACCACCGCATTCACCTTCATAGAAACGTTATCGCGCGTGATAATGTCCTGCGGCGGAACGTCCCAGGTCACGGTGCGAAGCGAGACCTTGATGATCTTGTCGATGGGCCACAGAATGAGCACCACCCCGGGTCCCTTCTCTTTCTTGAGGACGCGTCCCAGGCGGAACACCACCGCACGCTCGTATTCGCGCAGGATGTTAAGACACGCGAAAATCCAGAACAGGAAAATGATCACCGCCACCAACAATGGGGGTGCCATAAAAGGCTCCTTTCAAAAACCGCGAGTGCCGAGTGGCGACAGATGGGGAATTGCCGATTGACGATTGACGATTGGAAGAAGCTTTCAGTCGTCAGTTGTGGGAGCGGACTCGGGATATACGGCAACTGACAACTGACTACTGACAACTGACGCCTCTTCAAATCTGCCATCGGCAATTTCCCAGCCGTCATTTCTCGCGGCTTGAGTCTATCGCGATTGCGACTTCGGCTCAACCCCTAATGTCAGACCATCGATCTTGCGCACGGTGACCTCGGCCCCCCGGTGAATGCTCTGATCGGCGCGAGCGTTCCAGATTTCTCCCCGCACTCGGATCTTGCCCTCTGCTTCCCCCGGCCCGAGCTCGGTCTCCGCGATTCCGACCTCGTCGATCAAGCCCTCCTGGCCGGTGACGGCCTTGCTCAGCTTGGCGGCAATCGCAAGGCGCAGGAGGACCACCATGATCACGGCCAGCGGCAGGGTAACGGCGAGCGCGGTCGCCAGACGAATGTGGCCGCCCGGCAGCGGTGAATTGACGAGGATCAGGGCGCCGATCAGCATGCAGACGATGCCGCCCGCCGCCAGCACGCCGTGCGAACCGAGCTTCGCTTCCAACCCGAACAGAGACAGCGCCATCAGGATCAGCACCACGCCCGCGTAGTTGATGGGCAAGAGGTGAAAAGCAAACAGCGCCAGGACAATGGCAATAGCTCCCACGACGCCGGGCAGCACCATTCCGGGATGGGTAAACTCAATCCACAAGCAAGCCACGCCGAGGGCGCCCAGAAGAAAGGCGATGTTGGGGTCCACCAGCCAGAAGAGAAACTTTTCGCGGCCGGTCATCACGTAGGGATCGATGCTCGCGCCCGCCAGGTGCAGCGTCGTTGTGGAGCCGTCGAACCGCTTGATCGTCTTGCCGTCGAAGGCGGCGAAGATATCCTGCGGCGTGTTGAGCACCGCGTCGATGAGGTGGCCTTCCAAGGCCTCCTTTTCGGTATAAGAGCGGCTGGCGCGAACTCCCTCCTCGGCCAGCTTGGAGTTGCGCCCGCGCCGGTCTGCGAGGCTACGTATGTAGGCTGCCGAATCGTTCTCGAGTTTTTCCTCCATCGTCTTGCCGATCTCGTAAGCGCCCAGGATCACGGGATGGGCGGCGCCGGCGTGGGTGCCGGGGGCCATCACGGCCACGTCGGCGGATAACAGAATGAAGAATCCCGCCGAGGCGGCGCGGGCGCCGGCGGGCGCCACGTAAGCAATGACGGGCACCCGCGAGGCGATGACGGCCCCAATGATCTCGCGCATCGAGCTTTCCAGACCGCCGGGGGTATCGATCTCGAGCAGCACGGCTTGCGCGCCGATCTCGTTGCCGCGGGCAATGCCGCGCTTGATGTACTCGGAGCTGATGGGCTGGACCATGTCGTCAAGATTCACTTCCACCACGGTTGTCCTTTCCGGGGTGGAGGCAAAGGTTGGACGGCTGAGCAGGAAAGAGAACACCAGTGCGAACGACATGGCGATGAGGTAACAGCAAGCAAGGCCGAACCCGTACCCGCCGGATGGTTGGCGATGAGGTGCGTTTCGTAATCGATCGATTCCAACTTCGGCCATCTTGCGCTTCCTTTCGATGTCGCTTGCCGTCGACTCGCAGCTTAGAACTCGAAACTCGAGAATGCGAACTCCGCCCTCGTTAGTTCTTTCGGCCTTCTGCCCCAACGGTGGCTTCGTTCCTGATCCCGCCAAGGACCGATCCTTTGTTATCAATCAAATCGGTGGCTTCGTTTTTTCAAAAGCTCTCAGCTTCCAGCCATCAGGAAGAAGTCGAACAGTCGAAGGTTCAACGTCGAACAGTCAAGAGCAGGCCTTCGGGCCCGGGACTTCTTCAACCTTCGACCTTCAACTCTGCTTCCCCCCAAAACGGTGGCTTCGTTCCTGATCCAGTGAGGAGCCGATCCTTTGTTTTCAGTCAAATCGGTGGCTTCGTTTTTTAAAAAGCCCTCAGCTTTCAGCCGTCAGCCATCAGGTTGTTGTGCCCCAACCGCTTTCCTTCCGCCGACAGCGTACTGTCACCTGTTACGTCTCCAATTTCAGATCCACTATCTATCGGTCTTCAATTCTCAGCTAACCCTCGTTTAACCCGGATTCCTCACCACGGGTTCGGCGAATTAATGACCCCGGCTCGCTACGCTCTCCACCCCTTCTGCCGACTGCCTTCTGCCTTCTGCCTTCTGCCTTCTGCCTGCTGCCTACCGTCGACCGCCTTCTGGCCTCCTAATCCGCCTCGTGCTTTTTTCCCGTCTCGCGCCCGCGGACCTGTTCCATCACGCGTTCCGCGTAGCGATTGTGAGGATCGAGATCCAGCGCCGCCTGGCTCTCCCGGCGCGCCGCCTCGGTCTGGTTAAGAGCCAAGTCAACCCGTGCCAGCCACACATGCGCGGTGAGATCATTCTTGATCTGAAGGGAGGTCTCCAGCTCCGACGCCGCATCGCGGTGCCGGTTTTCCAGCTCGTAGACCTCGCCCAGCGTGAGGTGGGCGACGCTCGAGTCCGGAGCCAGCGAAATTGCCTCCGCCAATTCCCGCTCCGCCTCAGCCAACCGGTTCTCATTAAGAAACTTCTGTCCCTCGGTCAAGTGGACCTCAGCATGCTCTGTCGGCGGCAGGGTGGAGAGGTGGGCCTCGAGGGCATTGCGTACGGCGAGCGCCAGCAAACCGAAAGCGCGTCCGTCGTAGTGCTTTTTCAATCGGGTCTGCGGCACGATGTCCGACGCCGGGGCCCCAGCCCCTTGTGATTCAGAGCCAACTTCGTGCTGGGCCAGCCATTGCTGCTCGCGGCGTTCTCCGGCTGAATCGCCCAGCTTCCGGTCCACCAGCGCCAGCAGCCCGTGAGCCGCCTCGTGGTCGTCGTTCAGACTCAGCGCCTGGCCCAGGTATTTTGCCGCCTCGCTGTAACGCTTCAGATACCACAGGCAAACCGCAGCGTTGAACGCGAAGTCCGGGTCGGAGGGATCGGCCTGCGCGGCGCGTTGGAAGTTCTGGAGGGCTTCTTCGTGGCGCCCTCGCCGCTCCGTCAGCACCCCAACGTTATTCACCACCTCGTTCAGCGGGATCTGCTGTGCGAGCGTGGCGAAGTCCTTCTCGGCGGCCGCTTCGTGCCCGAGAAAATAGGCGTCGACACCCCTGAGAAAGAGGGATTCGAGGTAATCTCCATCACCCGCAACCAGCCGGGCGAGCCATTTTTCCGACTCCGCATAGTCCTTTTGGTCGAAGTACCACTCGCCAAGTTGGAATGCAGCCCGGTGGTTTGCCGGGTCCAGCCGGTCCGCCTCGCGCAGGAATTTCACGCGCGCTGCCGCGTCGGTTGTCAAGGTGCCGCGGATGTAGTTCTCAAACGCGTCGAGGCGGACGGGCGCGAAGCGGCGCGTAAAGTCCTCCTCTTTGCCAGTAGTAAAGTTGGGATCGTGAGTGGCCAGAAGGCGCCACGCCAGGTTGGTATCGACATCGACGAAGTCGTCCAGTTCTGCCGTGGCCTCCAGCGCTGGGGCGAGCTTGAGGTGGTGAACATCCAGGAGTTGGGCGTGAGCGGTCAGCCGGTCGCCCTCCACTGTAAAGTTGCCGACGACGGCCCAGTCCACGCCTAACGTCTCCGCCACCTTGTACTCGGTGGCCAGGGTCAGCGCCGACTCCGGCGGGACACCCAGTTGCTCGCAAGCGGCGTCGCGCTCCTCCCGCCCCAACACGTAGCGGCTCGGAGCCGCCAGGCGCGTGCTCAGGAGGTCCGCGAAACCTTCCGAAATCCAGGCGAGGTCTGTCCGCCCGCTTCCGTTTTCGAAAGGAAATACGAGGATGGTGCGCGTCTCCGGCGACGTAGCCTGCGCCCAGGCGAAACCGGGCAACGCGAGAACCGCCATTGTGAGTAAAGCTTGCCTTGTCCTCATTCTTCGGGAACACGGAGTAGGGAGTAGAGTGTAGGGAGTAGGGCGAGAAACCGGGAATGCGGGTCCCTATTCCCTACTCCCTACTCCCTCCTTTCTAGTCCGTCTGATCCGCTCCTAATCAGAAATGGCCACGGGCGGATTCTTGCGCAGCGCGATGTATTCCGGGACTTGGCTCATTTTCGCGAAATCGGGATCAACGTCGAGCCGCTTGAAATCCTTAAAGCCGTCTTCCAGCGCGTGTCTCAGGTAGCGCAGCGATTCGTCCACCCGGCCCAGCGAGGCAAAGACTTTGGCCATGTAGAAATAGAACTCCTTGTCCGCCCCGTGCGCCTGGATCGAGGGCGCATTGGCTGAGTGCGCCGACAGGACGTTGGGATCAAGGATCAGCGCCTGGCGATACTGGTCCACGGCCTCGGGATACTTCTTCATGTGCGTGTAAGAAGCCCCCAGGTTCATGTGGAACGACGCGGAGGACGGATTCAGTGCAATCGCGTGCATGTAGTATTTGACGGACGACCGGAACTTGCCTTGCAGGAAGTAGGTGGTACCGAGGTTGTTCCAGGGCTCGGAGTAATCATCCTGCAGCTTGGCCGCTTGCTTATACGCCTTGCGCGCATCGCGGTAGTCGACTTGAAACTGGTACGCGATCCCCAACTTGTTCCAAACAACTGCATTTGAGGTTCCGGCTTGACGCAAGGCGCGGACGTAGTAGTCGACGGCATCCGCGTAGGACTTGCGCGCCATGAAGATATCGGCACGGCCTTCAGCGGAAATGGGCGCCGCACGCTTCGTCTGCGGAGTGTCCAATGCCGGTGTCGTACTGGAAGACTGATCATGGAGTGATGGCAAGGCGGCCCGGGCGCTCGACGCGTGCGGAGCTGAAACACCTCGAACTCCGCCGGGGAAGGCCAAGCCGACGATGCCGACAAGACCCCCAACCACCATCGTCGTCAATCTGATACCGTTCGTCGTGGTCATGGTTAACCCCCTTTTTATAATCTGAAGGGTAAAGGTCAGATACCATTCCTGCTCTCACTATTCACCTTTTACCCTTCACAACCCTTCACCACTCACCAGTCATGATGCCTGCTAACTTCTTTGCCGGCTGCCGTTAGGAGAAAGCATTCGCGCTCTCCTATCAATATTAGCGGAAAATCTCCAGTAATTCTGTCATAGCCTCTTACGCCCTTGGGCTAAGCCCTTTCGCCGCTCCGTAGCTTCCGACGGCCTACTACACGCTCCCTTCTGCCGACTGCCTTCTGCTTACTGCTTACTGCCTACTGCCGACTGCTTTACTGTTGACTGCTTTCCGCCGGCTGCTTCTTGTGATCGCCCCCCTTAAAGATGGAAAGGAACTTTCGGAAAGCTCCCTTCTTGGCTGGCGGCTTCGGAACAGTCTTGGGATCAGGAGCCGCCGCGCTGTTATCGCCGCCCGTGACTCCTGCGAGAGCCGCCGGCTTCGCGTTCCGCGCGGGGGCAGCGGGGTGAGGCGCTTTCGACGCTACCTCCGGCAGCGCCACTGCGGCGGGTGGGTCCGGCGACTTGCCGAGGTGGAAGATCTTACTGATAACTCCGGCCACGCCTCCCGACGCGGGCTGGGGCTCGGTTCCTTCAATGAAGTATTCGGTCCGGGTCACCACCGAGTCGCCCATGGTGCCTGGGTTGGTGTGCAGGTCGACCGTCGCCGTCACGATTCCCGGGGGCATGGCGAAGTCCTGCGCGTCGCGATACTGCGGCTCGTCCGTGGCGGCTTTCATGAAGTCAGTCCAGACGGGCAACGCCGCCTGGGCGCCCGAAAGCCTGATGTCGCGGTCGTCATCATAACCAACCCAGACCACCGCCAGCAGGTTGGAGGTGAACCCGGCAAACCAGGCATCGTGCGAAGTACCGGTCTTGCCCGCCGCCGGGAGTGTAAATCCGCGGCTGCGGACGCCGTAAGCGGTGCCGTTATTGATCACGCTCGCCATCAGGTTGACCATCAGGTAGGAGACGCGCGGGTCGAGCACCTGGCGCCTTTCCTCCGGAGTGCGCAGCAGCACGCGGCCCGAGGCGTCGCGCACCTCGACGATCAGCCTCGGCGCCACGTACTGCCCGTCGTTGGCAAAGATGGTGTAGGCACCCGCAATCTCAAGGGGTGTGGCCACGTAGGCGCCGAGGGCGATGGCCGGGGTGGCCAGCAAATCCCGATTAATACCCGCCGCCACGGCCAAGTCCCGCACCTTATCGTAGCCCACCATCTCTCCCAGGCTCACGGTGGCCGCGTTGAGAGAATGCATCAGCGCCTCACGCATCGTCACGGCGCCGTAGTACTCTTCCTTGTAATTGCGCGGCTCGTAGGTCTTTTCCTCGTACTCGAACGTGGTGGGCTCATCCTGAAGGATGGTGGCGGGAGTGATGACGGGCTGGCCCCCATTCACTGCCGTGCTCAGGGCCGCCGCATAAACAAAGGGTTTGAAGGAGGATCCGGGTTGGCGACGGGCCAACACGTGATTCAACTGGCTGTCGGCGTAGTTCCGGCCGCCCACCATTGCCCTTACCTCGCCGGTGTGGGGGTCGAGCGCAAGCAGGGCCACCTGGGGTTGGCCGGGGTCCTCGGGCGGCACATTCTTCCGCTTGCGCGCGTGCACCAAGGGGTCCACTTCCGCCATCCCGTCGCGGACGGCGTCGGAGGCGGCGCGCTGCGTGTCGAGGTCGAGCGTCGTGTAGATGCGGTACCGTTGCGAGACCAGGTCGTGCTCCGAGAATTGCGTCAGCAATTGGTCCTTGAGCATGTCGACGAAGTACGGCGCCTGGCTGCCCTCCAGGTTCCGCGCCGCCACGTGCAACGGGGTCTGGATCGCTGCCGTCGCCTGCGCCGGAGTAATGAATCCGTCCTCTTCCATCCGGTGCAGGACGTAGTCGCGCCGCTCGATAGCCCTCTCCGAGGCCCGGTAAGGTGAGTAAAGGTTCGGACCGCGGATGATCCCCGCCAGCAGCGCGTCCTCAGGCAGCGTGAGGCTCTTGACGTCCTTGCCAAAATAAGCGTCGGCGGCCTCACCCAGCCCGTTGATGGAGAAACTGCCCCGCTGGCCAAGATAGACTTGGTTGGCGTAAAGCTCGAAGATCTCCTGCTTGCTGAGGCGCTGCTCCAACAGCAAGGCCAGGAAGACCTCTTCCGCCTTGCGCCGGAAGGTGCGGCGGCGGGTAAGGAAAAAGTTGCGCGCCAATTGCATAGTGAGCGTGCTGCCGCCCTGCGCGCGCTCGTCCGCACGGATATCGGCCACCGCCGCTCCGAATATGCGCCACAGGCTCACCCCGTGGTGTGAGAAAAATCGGTGGTCCTCGGCGGCGAGGACGGCATTGACGAGATCCGGCGGCAGGTCCCCGTAGCGCACCAACCGCCGCTTGGTGCGGCTTTGGTCGAACAGGGTGGTAACGGCTTCCGGTTCCAGCAGGATGCGATCGGGCTTCGTCGCTGGGTTATCGAGGGAATTGATGGAGGCAACGCGGTTGCCAGTGAACTCGATCGTCACGGGGCCCTGCTCCACCGGTCCACCGTGGAAGTAAGAGTCCAGGCCGGGGTGGATTTCCAGGCGTCTGCCCTTAAGCCGGTAGGTCCCGTAAGTCGAACTGCCCGCGCCCTTGGGCTCGCCCTCGGAATAGAGAGCTTTGCGCAAGTGCGCTACGACCGCGGCAGCGGACACCGGCTCGCCTTCGCGGATCGGCGTGGGGCTGGCAAAAACGGTGGAGGCGTTGTTAAAGATCGTCCCGCCCAAACGCGCATCGACCTCCCGGCTAAACTTCACGTAGGCACAGGTGAAGACGCCGGCGCCAACGATCACCAACAGCAACGCCGCGAGGATCAGACCCCTCTGGTAAGGCTTGAGGCGACGAAACAATCCCAGCGAGCGTCCCGGGAGAGATCGCAAACGGCCGCGGGTTTCGGGTCGACGCTGAGGAGGCACGGTTTATGTTAACGCCCGATTCGAAGTTGATGGCCGGAAATGAAGCACCAAGGTGTAAACCCGAAGGTCTACCGGAACCGTGTAGTCGATCTCAATCTTGACATTGCCCTCGAGCGACTCCACCTTGATCTGGTCGGCGGAGACGGGAAGGTGGAGATCCAAGGCTTGCGCCAGCACTTTTTGCTGAATGTCCGCCGCGGCGGAACGCGCCACAGTAGCCTGAATCGCAAGCTGACGTATATAGTCTTCCAATTCGTAATTGTCGACGTAGATGGGAACTGTTCGGACGGCCACGTAAATCAACACCGCGACCGCCGCCAGGGTCAGGATACCTCTCAACTGCGACTGGCCGGATTCGGATGCTCGCATGACTGAGCCCCCTGCGCCGAAACAGAGTCGTCAGCGAAGATGATGCCGCCCCCCAAAACTCTGTCCACCTGAATCCAGCTTAACACCCAGAATTTACTTTGTCGAGCGCTCTCAAGAAGTGGCTAGTGGTTAGTGGCTAGTGACAAGCAAGAACGCGTTCGGTCTTTGCTTCTAGCCACTAACCACTAGCCACTCGCCACTTCTTAGTACGCCCGAGCAAAGATTCCCTTTTCTTTGGCCGGCTGGCCGCAGTAGACGCATTGGCCGGACCCGCCCGGCTGATCGAGAGGGATGCACCGCATGGTGGCTTTGGTCTCTTCCTTGATCTTTTCTTCACAGGCCCCGCTGCCGCACCACCACGAGAGGGCGAACCCCTTCTCCACCGCTTGCTTGAATTCCTCGTAGTCGTCGGGCTCCGCCGTGTTGGCCTTACGGAATTCGAGCGCCCGGTCAAAGAGCGACTTCTGGATCTCCTCCAGCTTCCCGGCCACCGCGCCGGCGATCCCGGCCTGGGGAACAAAGGACTTCCCTTCCCGGCCAGGACGGTCGCGGCGCGCCAGCACCACTGATCCCTTGGCCACATCCTTGGGGCCGAGCTCGAGACGCAGCGGCACGCCGCGCATCTCCCAGTCATTGAACTTGAAACCGGGGCTCATTCCCTCACGCTCGTCCATCTTTACGCGAATGCCGGCGTCCACCAGTTCGGCTCGAACCTTCTGCGCGTTGGCCAGGACCGCGGCCTTCTCTTCGTCGTTCTTGAAGATGGGGACGATCACCAACTGGAACGGCGCCAGGCGCGGCGGCAGAATCAATCCCTGGTCGTCGCCGTGCACCATGATGATGGCGCCGACGAATCGCGTCGACAGTCCCCAGGATGTGGTCCAGCAATGCTGCAAAACGCCGTTCCGGTCGAGGTAGCGGATTTCGAAGGCCTTGGCAAAGTTCTGGCCCAAATTGTGCGATGTCCCGGATTGCAACGCCTTGCCATCGCCCATCATGGCTTCGATGGAGTAGGTCTGATCGGCGCCGGCGAAGCGCTCAGAGATGGACTTGCGCCCCGGGATCACCGGAATCGCCGCTTCGCGTACTGCAAAGTCGGCGTAGATCGCGAGCATCTGGCTGGTTTCGGCCTCGGCTTCTTCGAGGGTGGCGTGAGCCGTGTGGCCCTCCTGCCAGTAAAACTCCAGCGTGCGCAGGAAGAGCTTGGTGCGCAGTTCCCAGCGCACCACGCTGTTCCACTGGTTGATCAGCACCGGCAAGTCGCGATAGGACTGGATCCACTTGGAGTAGGCGTAGCCAATGATGGTCTCCGAAGTGGGCCGGACCACGAGCGGCTCCTCGAGCTCTTCCCCGCCTCCGTGCGTCACCACTGCCAGCTCCGGCGAGAATCCCGCCACGTGCGACTTTTCCTTCTCGATGAAGCTGCGCGGAATCAGGAGAGGAAAAGCCGCGTTCACGTGGCCGGTGGCTTTGAAGCGCCGGTCGAGCGCTGCGGTGATGTTCTCCCACAGCGCCCAGCCGTAGGGCCGCACAATCATGCAGCCGCGAACCGGTGCGTAGTCCGCGAGCTCGGCCCGCAGCACGACTTGGTTGTACCACTCGGAATAGTCTTCCGAGCGCGTTGGAAGTTTCTGTTCAGACATATTCTTCTAAATGATGAATTATGAATGATGAATGATGAACGGAAGACAGGGAAATGACTATGGCGAATCGTGAATGAGAACGAGCCGCCCTTTTTGTCTTTTGTTCATCATTCATAATTCATCACTTTCCTTGGGCGCCGTCCTGGCGGAGGGTGTAAGCAAGCCAGCCGTCCACGATACCGTCCACCGTGTCGCCGGTGTAATCGAACACCACGTGCCCCTGCTTGTCAAGGATGGTGGTGTGAGGAATCCAGCCCACGAAGTACCGGTTCCGCAGCAGCCTCTGCTCGGGCGATGACAGCTTGTTGAGGTCCACAATCACAAAGTGGACGCGATTCTTGTACTTCTCATACATGTGGACCGTCAGCCGCGCTTGCCGCTTGGAGTTGTAACACTTCTCGCCATAGAAGAAGATGTAGTTCGGAACCCCCTTGGCGAGACCATCCTCCATGTTGTTTCCGGTGATCAGCGGGCCCTGCTTCTTGTTATGATCCGAGTAATCGAGGTCCGGATTCAGCACCAGGTTGTCGGCGGCACCGAGCGCCGTCGGCAAGGCCAGTATGAGCGCCAGCACGGCCCGAGTTCCTTGGCTTTTCATGCTCCACTCCTCCTACCCTACAAAATTAAGCGCAGATTTGTATTGTAAGAGAAGTGGGTCAAAGTCGAAAGGCAAAAGAGAGTCGAGAGTCGAAAGTTGAGAGTCAAGAGTCAAGACAGCTTCCACTTTCGACTATTGGCTCTTTTCAATCTGCGTAATTCTGCGTAATCTGTGGATTGAATCTTTTTGTTTGACAAGTGACAGCAACCATGCCGGAACGAGTTCGCATCGCCGTCGGCTCCGACCATGCAGGCCTGGCGCTGAAGGAAAAAGTCCGGGAGTACCTCCTCCGCCGAGGCTGCGAGGTGGAGGACCAGGGTACGCACTCCGAGCAGTCGGTGGATTATCCCGACTTCGCCGAGAAGGTGGCCGAGCGCGTGGCGGCCGGGCAGGCGACGTTTGGCGTGGTGATCTGCGCCTTCGGCGTGGCCACCGCCATGGCGGCCAACAAGGTATCCGGCATTCGAGCTGCCGCCTGCAACGACACGCTCACCGCCCGCTCGGCGCGCGAGCACAACAACGCCAACGTTCTCACCCTCGGCGGCCGCATTCTCGATCCTGCCGCTGCCGAGAAGGTCCTTGATACCTGGCTGGCAACGCCCTATGCCGGCGGGCGCCACCAGAAGCGTCTCGACAAAATCGCGTCCATCGAACAACGACATCATCCGGAGAAGAAACCATGACATCTTTTCTCGCCCTGCACCAGCGCCCGCTGGAAGAAGTCGATCCCGACATCGCCCGCGCTATTTACCAGGAGGTGGATCGCGAGGCCAGAACGCTGGAGCTGATCGCTTCGGAGAACTTCGTCAGCGAGGCGGTGCTGGAAGCGTTAGGCTCGCCGCTCACCAACAAGTACGCCGAAGGACTGCCCGGCAAGCGCTATTACGGCGGCTGCGAGTTCGTCGACGTGGCGGAGAGGTTGGCCATCGAGCGCGCCAAGCAGATCTTCAACGCCGAGCACGCCAACGTCCAGCCGCATTCCGGCGCGCAGGCCAACCAGTCCGTCTACATGACCGTGCTCAAGCCAGGTGATACAGTGCTGGGTATGAACTTGGCGCACGGCGGCCACCTCACCCACGGCCATCCCCTCAACTTTTCCGGCAAGATGTACCACATCGTCCCTTACGGCGTTCGCAAGGACACCGAGACCATCGACTACGATGAGGTCGAGCGCCTGGCCCTGGAGCACCGGCCCAAGCTCATCATCGCCGGTGCCAGCGCCTATCCACGCATCATTGATTTCGAGCGCTTTGGCGCCATCGCCAAAAAGTGCGGCGCCTGCCTGATGGTGGACATGGCGCACATCGCCGGGCTCATCGCCGCCGGCCTGCATCCCAGCCCGTTCCCTCACGCGGACTTCGTCACCACCACCACCCACAAGACCCTGCGCGGCCCCCGCGGCGGCGCCGTCTTCTCGAAGGCGCAGTACGCCAAGGACCTCGACAAAATCGTGTTTCCCGGCATCCAGGGCGGCCCGCTGATGCACGTGATCGCCGCCAAAGCGGTCTGCTTTCAAGAGGCCCTCCAGCCCGAGTTCCGCGCGTATCAGCGGCAGATCGTGGCCAACGCCAGCGTGCTGGCGGAGGCGCTGGCCGCCGAAGGTTTCCGCATCGTCTCCGGCGGCACCGACAATCACCTTATGCTGGTGGACGTGTTCTCGAAGGGCGTCACCGGCAAACAGGCCGAGCACGCCCTCGAACAGGCTGCCATCACAGTCAACAAAAACGCCATCCCGTTTGATACCAACCCGCCCATGACCGCCAGCGGGATCCGCGTGGGTACGCCGGCCGTCACCACGCGCGGCCTGAAAGAACTCGAGATGCGACGCATCGGTCGCTGGATCGGCGAGGTGCTGAATAACGTGCCGGATGAGTCGGTGCTGAGGCGAGTCCGGAGCGAGGTGGAAGCACTGACCGATCAGTTCCCGCTATACGAGAGCCGGCGCGCGGTCGCGAAAGTGTCGTGATCTCGACCCTCCCACGGCGCCGTCTGGGCGCAGATCGTAGCCCATGGCGTCAAAACGTCTGAAGAAATAAGAAGTTTCTCGCAAAGCCGCAGAGGCACGAAGAGTCGCAAAGAACAACTTCTTTGCTTGCTTTGCCAACTTTGCGCCTTTGCGAGAAACGCTTTGTTTTTCCAATCTCTTTACCGCTTCTCAGCCTTGGCAGAGAGAGCCCTCACCCCTGCAGATTGCGGATTGCCGAGCGGAAGAGGAGACGCAAGCCACTCCGTCTTTCCAATCGTCAATCGCCAATCTGCAATCGTCAATTCCCCATAATCCCCGGCAGCCAGTGGACTGCGTTGTCGTGGAAAATCCTGCGCAGAACCGGCTCGGGCAACGCGAGACCCTGGTAAGTGTGCCCCAAGTACTCGACGGTCCGGTCAGTGGAGAAGAATCTCCAATCGCGCTCGTAGGTGCGATTCCACTCCGCGAGTGCCTTTTCGGTATTGTCCTTTGGCATCACTACGAGGTCGGTTGCGTAGAGAATACGGTCCTGATACTTGATCAGGAAAGCCCGCACCTTGTCACGAGGCTGGAGCATGAAATAGGGGACGCGGGCGGCGGTGTCGACCGCGAAGTTCGGATAGCGGTCAAAACGCAGAGCCATCTCATCAACATCAGCCTCCATGCTGCCGAGGTGGGCGCCGATGACCCGCAGCGTGGGATTCTCCGCCAGCAGGTGGTCTCGCGCCGCGAGAATAGCAGCCTTGGACGGCCACACGGGATGCCTGTAGGCGTACTCCTCCGGGTGCTGCTGGTAGTATTCGTAATCGGGGCTGGCGGGGTTGGGCGGCTGCCAGCAAGAGTCAGGCTCGGCGATGTGCGCGACCACCGTCCGATAGTGGGCGGCAATATCCTTATAGATGGGCTCGAAGGCTGGATCGTCGGGCATGACATATTTCCCCGCTTTCGATTTCATCTCCATACCCATCACCTTGTAAATCTTCACCGCAACAGCTCCCGCCGCGAAGTCCGCATCGAGCTGCCGAATGGCCCGCTGGCTGAATCCCGGCGCTTCGAAATCGTAGGGGCTGAAGGTGGTGCAAAGAACCGCCCGATTCCCCGTGGTGTGAGCGACCTTGAGCACTTCGCTGCGCTGCGGTTCCAGTCCCTTGAAGAAAGGATCACGATCGTCAATCACACAAATGTCGAGGACGCGCAGATTCAGGTGCTGCATGAGGGCACCAAACGCCGGATCGTCCTGGTAAAGGTGCACGTGCGCGTCAATGGGCGCCAAGGCGGAAAAACCCGCGAGATCGCCAGCCGCGGCACGGCCGGGTTTGGCTTCGTCGAATGAACCGGTGCCAGGCATCGAGGCAAGCAGTACCATGACTGCCGGCACTCCGGCTGCCAGCGATAGCGACGTCCACTTCAAACTTCGGAAGTTCACCTCAACCCTCCTGTCGGCATGATAGCATCACCTCGTCACCGTCGACTCCGGCTGCCGCGGAGCCCTCAGCGGTCGCCGTCTAGTGTCGTGGAAGGCTTGTTCATTTGCAAGGGCCGCCTGGCGGCGCGAAACCCTTACCTGACTCCCGTCGTCAAGATTGTTGTAGACTCTAACCGCACGAGGATTCCGGGCATGGAACGCCCCATCAAGGTGAGCGGCGAGAACCATCGGCGGTGGGGCGGCAATCGCGTCGGGCACAGGACCGCGGTCGTGTCGTGCGCGGTCGCGTTGAGTGCGGCGCTCGCTTTTCAGGCCAGCGCTCAGTCGCCTCTGAGTCCAGAACAGGCTGAGAGGGCACGCCATCTTCTTGATGAGACGGCGCAGGGCAAGCGTCTGGGTTGCGAGATCGAGCCGAGAAAGCCGTTCCTCGATTTCACCTTCCGCTTCACCGCGGGCTTCATCGTTCGCTGTCCCTGGAAGGAGTTCGGCGGCAAGGAAAGCACTGCGTTCCTCCTCGTTCGGGTAACGCCAGAGGGCGGGGCGCCTGTCCTGCTTGCCTCGATGTACAGATTGCGGGCTATGCCGCCGGCGGTGCTCGCTGGAGCCGACATCCGAAAGCTGAAGACTGAGGTCGAGGCCAGCGGTGCATTCGCCGTAGGCGCGGGCCGGTATCTCGTCGAGGTGTTGGTCCAGGACAACCGAAATCGAACTTGCCGGAAGCGCTGGAGGATCACGGCTGGCGGCCGTGAGCAGGGGAAAGTTCCGTTGGCCCTGGAAGCAAACAGCGTTGCACCCTTGCGGGTCCACTTATGGGATGGCAAATCGGCCAGCGGCGGGAAAGGGTTGCGGCTGACCGTTCTGCTGGACGCTGCACCTATCGACCCGCGGGCCCTCAAGTTGCGGGCTTGGGACCAGGCGTTCTTGATGGACTCGCTCTCGTCGTTGCTTCAGCAGATTCCGTGCCAATCCGTGCGGTTGGTCGCCTTCAATCTCGAACAGCAGCGTGAGATCTTTCGCCAGGACCGATTCGACCCTTTTGGCTTTGACGACCTTCAGCAGTCCTTTCACGACCTCGAATTAGGAAAGGTGTCGGCGCAAGTGCTCAAGCAGCCCCAGGGCAAGGCGGACTTGCTGGTGGGGCTCACCGACCAGGAGTTGATCGCAGAACAGCCGGCGGACGCGGTGATCTTTCTCGGGCCGAGTTCACGCGCCGACCAAAAGATACCGAGAGAGATGCTGAAGCCCCGCGAAACCCCGGCGCCGCAGTTCTTCTACTTCGAGTATATTCCGCCTTGGCTCCGGGGCCGCGAGTTTCCGGATACGATTGCCTACCTCACTAAAGCTCGCGGCGGAACGGTGGCCAAGATCCATTCTCCGGCCGAACTGGCACAGGCCATCCAGAAGATGCTCAAGCAAGTGAAGCCTGGACCGGAAGTGAAAACGACTGGGCGATCGCCGGCAGACGCTTTTCCACCCAAACCGGCACCGAAGGCCCCTCCCGACCACACGCAAGACTAGGCTATCTAGACTAGCAGGTTGCTGAAAAACCCTGTTCCGGGGCAGTTTTCGTAGCGGCGCCCTTTAGGGCGGCACCTTAAATTCAATAAGATGCCCGGCTAAAGCCGGCCGCTACAAGGCCCCATTACCATGCCTTCAAGGCCGACTTGCGCACTTCCTCCACTATTTGACGGATGGCGGAGGCGACTTGATCCGGCGCCTCGACCTCCATGTTGTGTCCGCTGTGCACGATGATCTGCTCTCCCCCGGTGGCGAGTTTGGCAAGTTGGGCCTGGGTTTCCAGCCGCTCCTGCTCCAATTCGGCTGGAGGAACATCCAGATTGTTGCCGTACCCGCCCTCGGCGCGGGTCAGTACGATGAGCGGCCGGGATCCAAGAATTCCCACTTGGGGCGTGTTGTGCATCATCAGCATGTATTCCGGCGACCACTCGCGTTCGCTGTTCTCGGCGTCTTCGAGCGCGGGTTGCGCACTGGCCCACACCTGTAACTGCCGCTCCCTCGGAGGCAGACGATCGAAAGGCGCATCGAGTTTGGGTGGGGCCTCCTTCGTTTGCCTCAGGTCGAGGTGAAGCTTGTCTGAATCCAGGATCGCCTCGTGGGGAAGCGGAATCGCTTTGCCAGTTGCCAAGTCGCGCACACGTCTCGCCTTATTGCCCATTGGAATCCGCTGGTCTTCGGCTACGATATCCACCAGCACGATGCCGGCGACTTCCTGTGGATAGGTGGTGGCGTAGTTTCGCACGACTGGTCCCCCAAAGGAGTGCCCAACCAGCACGAAAGGTCCCTTCTCCCCCAGGCTTCGCAACGCTTCGTGCAACTCCAGGTTGATCTGCGCAAAGGTGCGCGGCTTCGGTCCGGGATCGCTGAATCCGTAACCGGCCCGGTCGTAGGTGCAGACCCGAGTGAATCGTGACACTCGGGCCTGAACCAGGACCCAATCGAAAGAGAAGTCGCCAAGACCCGCTTCCACCACCACAGCAGGGGAGCCCTTGCCGGTGCAATGGACATGCAGTCGATGTCCGCCAAGGTCCACCAACCTCCCAGGAGGCCGTGGCTGGACTGCCCCGATCCACCTCGGGCATAGCAGTAGCCCCGCGGCAGCGCAGGCCAACAGCGACGGCTTTAGAATCCGCATGGTCCCTCCAACCAGCACCCTTCTACTCAACAAACTACGTTGCGAGACTCGTTCCTGGTGCGTTTTTTGTGGTGTCGTCTGTGACGTGTTGCTGCTCTCGTCTGGGAGCGCCGCCCCTGCTGGGCGCTACAATTCAAAGTTCTTTCGTCTGGGTTTGACTTTCCGGGGCATCCCGTTTTGAAGGACTTGGCGGCTTCGTTTTGGCTTCGTTTCGCTTCGTTTTGGCTTCGTTTTAGGTTTAGGCCAAAAATCGGTGTTGAATCTAAAAGACTTGGTGGCTTCGTTTGGGTTCGTTTGGCTTCGTTTTTTGATTCATCTTATTGATTATAAACAACCTGACGGCTTCGTTTGACCTTTCTGGGAGTTTTCAGCGGCCACCGGGCCACCAGCAACCGTTTCATCGTCACTTGACCCCTTGCCCTGCGACGCGTCTTCGCTTTGGACCGTCGTTCCTGCAGCGTCTGCCGCTGATCCTGGATCTGGCTGATTTGGAGGGCCGTCAACTGGCTCTCCCGCCGGAGGCCGCGCAACTGCAACATGTCCCAAGTCTTGTCGGCAATCGTCTGCACCAGAATGGCTTGCATGGTGTCGTCGGGCTGCCAGGATTCCAGCAGGTCCTGATACAACTGTTCTTGTTCTTGCGGGTCTTCGCGGCTTCTCGGCAGGATCTGACGCAGGGCGTTCGACCCTTTGGCATAGGCGCCGGTTTTGAAGGCATTTTGCGAGGCGCGGGCCTTGCCCTCGGGAGTCTTGGGCCCCGTCGACTTCTGGGCGTTAGATTGATTAGCAGCCACCTGCCTGGGGGAAACCCCGCGCTGTACTAACGACATGCAACCTCCTCATCGGTAGTCGGTTATCGGTAGTCGGTTACCGGTTGTCGGTCATCGGTTATCGGTTATCGGTATCTGGTTACTGGTGCGCCCTGTAAGCCGAAACCCGACTACCGCCAACCTGGTACCGACTGCCGCCAACCGCTAACCGAGTACCGACAACCGACTACCGTCTTTTCAAGCCTACGTACGTCGGTTAAGGCCACGACGCTAGGTACTCTGGATCTGCAACATATCATAATAGGCTATTTAGATTTTGTCAAGAGGGCAAGTTTATTGCCAAACATTTACGGAAATGTTATCGGTCGGGCGCTGCCAAGTCTTCCCGACAGCGCTCGTGCGGCGGGTTTTTCCGCGCCCTATCTCCAATGATTTCAACGCCCGGAGGGGCGCAACGTGCCGCACGCAGGCGGGAACACATGCGGTCTCCTGCCATGGCGGCCTTCCGAGTAGCGGCGACGCAGGCGTTGAATTGTGCGGGTCTACACTTCGCCGTAGGGGGATGTATTGGTCCGGAACCTTCCTACGGGGATTTCTGAACAGGAACGCAATCGCGGATTGACCCTCCTAATCTCTTGTAAACACAGGCCGACGCAGGTAGGCGCGATTTCCCACAACGCCGTTTCCACAACGCTATGGCCATCTATGCGAAGGGCCGTCCACGTGAACATGGACGTGATGCAGCCAACGTGCTTTCATATCCCAGGCTGTTGAAAGGACAGAGCACAAAGACTGCCAAAGTGATCGCTTTGTCGGCCTGCGTCGCTAGACTTATCCGTTACTTTCCAACAATTTCACGCGTTCAATGTAGCCTTTGCCATCGAATTTCCTCGAGGTGCTCGCGTAGGACATATAGCGAATCTTCCCACACACGGGGCGCTCCGGGCCCCAGGCCCGATCGTGCTTGCCGCCCATGGCCCAGGCGATACCCGCGTAGCCGTTGGGATCGCGCCCGTCAAGTTCGTAGCGATCATTCAGCCGAATGGCAATATCGTAGGCTTCTTCAGGTGAACGCGTCCACTCCAGAATCTTTTTCGCCCAGTACATTCTCAGATATCCCTGCATCCATCCGGAAAGCACCATTTGCCGCTGCGCGGCGTTCCATAAGGGATCGTGCGTTTCGGCGTCTTCCAGTTGCTGAGCGGTGTAGAGTTGCGCGCGTTCGTCCCTCCGGTGTTCTCCAAGCGTCCGCAGCGCCCAGGACCCAACACCCTGAAGCCGGTCATAATTCGGGTTGAATTTCACGAAGTTGACCGCAAGCTCTCGCCTTACGATAAGTTGTTCGAGGAACGCCTCTCGATCTCCGCGAGGCGCATTGGCATTCTTAACCGTCAGCGCAATGGTGTGGGGACCGATGTGGCCAAAGTGGAGGTAAGGCGAAAGCTGGCTGGTACCGTCCAGTTCAGGATGGTTACGCTCGGTCGCGTAGCCATTCAATCTGTCCCGCACAAAGCGCGTGAGTGAATCGAGGGCTGCACGGGTCCCACCCTGGAGAGTCAGAACTGGCTGGACTGAGGTATCCATCGGAAATCCCGCCAGCAGGTCGCCGTTAACGGCCAGAGATTCCAAGCTCTTCGACGGCTGCCATGTTCGGGCCTTGGGATTTCCCGGTGATACGAGGAACTGATCGAGTAAGGCATGAATCCGCGGGCGGATGGTCCGTGCGGCATACTGCTCTTTTCCGAGGAGCATGGAGGGCACCACAACATCTGCATCCACAGTCCAGAGGGGCGCGCGAAGGCGTTCTGCCGCCGACTTGCGCCAGCGCTCGGGGTCTCGCATCGGATTCTCGTCGCCCACCACCAGGCACGGTCGAACCTGAGCGCAAAACTGGTCCAACCGGTGGTCAGGCCACCGGCGCAATACAAATTCGACGTTCTTTTGCCGCAGTCCCTCGCTAATATCGCGCAGCCCCTGAACGAGGAAGGTGTAACTGCGCAGGTTGGCATTGGGATAAAAGGGCACCAAGCCGAAGAAGGCCACAACCGGCTTGAGCAGAATGTTCGCCGCCTCGATGGCCACATTCAGCGCCGGGTTATCCAGGGCTCGCTGCGCGCGCTGCATCCAGTAGACGACGCACGAACCTTCGGGGTCAGGCAGTCCTCCCTTCCGCACGGTCACACGCGCGTTTTTGGTCAATTCCTCGAGGTTTCTCATTGCGCTCCATGAGTACGGCTTGCAGCTACGAAGCGATTTCGGGTCATCCCTTCAGGCTACGGCGGAAGAGTTCGCGGCCGCTGTGGAGAGGCCCGCTTCCGCAACTCTGCGCAGCATGCCGGCAAAGATCCATCGATGGATGGGATAGAGGGCGTACCAATAGATCAAGCCGAAAAGACCCAGCGGGTCGAAGGTTGCAGTCTGCCGAATTGTGGATTGTGTGGAATCGCCTGTGACCTCAAATTCCAGCCAAGCCCTTCCCGGGATCTTCATTTCGGCCACGAGTCGCAGCCGATGGTCCGCCTCGAACTCTTCCACGCGCCAGAAATCGAGGGTGTCACCCAACTGAAGGGTCTCCCGATCTCGCCGACCTCGCCGCAGGCCCACACCACCGGCAAGCAGGTCGAGGAAGCCTCGCAATCGCCAAAAAGAGTCGGCGAAATACCAGCCCGTGTCTCCCCCAATACGGCGGATGGGGGCGAAAGCGATCCTGGGTGAACCTTTCACCTGAACGGTTCGGGAATCCACAAGTCGGGTGCCAAAACGCAGGCCACCCCACGACTGCACGCGGCCCCCGGACGACAGAGCGTCCGACCATCGGGTCTGCGCAAACTCGCGGTCTTCGTTATGCAAAGCCCTTTCCATGGCTTGGCATAATCCCCGCGGCCGAACCCTGAACACCCGCGTAGCCGATCCGTCACGCACCACCGTCGGATGCCGGAGACTATCCACGAGCTTGCGCCCCACACGCGCGTAAACAGGAGTCACGAGTCCCAACCATAGACTGGAAAGGCGCGGGGTGAGAACCGGCACCGAAATCATCCAGCGACGAAGGCCCCGCTGCCGGGCGTATTCGCGCATGATATCGGCATACGAAACCTGATCGGCACCGCCAATTTCAAAGACTCGATGTTCATCGGCTGGCAGGGACAGCGCTGCGAGCAAATAGGCCACAACGTCCTCGATGGCGATGGGTTGAGCCGCCGTTGAAACCCAGCGTGGGCAGATCATGACCGGCAATCGTTCCACCAGCGCCCGGATCATTTCGAATGAAAGGCTGCCGGAACCGAGGATGATGGAGGCGCGAAATTCCACGACCGGTACGGTGGAACTCCGAAGGATCTCGCCTACCTCCTGACGGCTTCGCAGGTGAGAAGAGAGTGTCGAGGACGGTTCGCCTAGACCACCAAGATAGATGATTCTTTGGACGCCTGCCTGGCGCGCGGCGTTAACGAAATTCTCTGCCGCTTGCCGATCCTGCTCCTCAAAGTCTTGCCGCGAGCCCATTGAATGCACGAGGTAATAAGCTGTGTGCACGCCGGCCATGGCCCTGGGAAGGGTGCTAGGGTCCAGGCAGTCGCCGGCCACAACCTCTGTTCCCGGCCCCACTCGCGCTTGCAGAAACTCCGGGCGCCGGGCAAGGCAACGAACCGGCCTGCCGCCCTCCTCCAGGGCCTTCAGCAGCCTGCCACCAATGTAGCCTGTGGCGCCGGTCAGCAAAATCAGAGGCGAGCCGCCTGCATGATCGAAGTTCTCCATCGGCAGAACACATTACCTCGGGAATCCACCTTTGGCCGGACCTCTTTCGCACTCAGCCTTCAGGCTTCCAATGGCCCCATCAAGTGCCTTCCGCAGCATCTTCCGCATGAGCCCGGGGAACAGGCTGGCGAGCCAGCCCTCGAAAGATTCCGCTGTCTTGACGTGAGTCCTGCCATCCAGGTCTTTGAACTCCCAAACGTGGAGGGCCCGTATTCCAAAGGTTTTCCCCGTCCAGCCAATTCGCACGCCCGGTCTAACTTCCTGGAGAGTCGAGATGATACTGGCTCCGCCCGATTTCCAGCGGAAAGTCGTTCCGCGTTGGAGCGGTCCTTCCATCCGAACGGCTTCCACCTTCCGGTTCCACTTCGGCCAACTCTCGATTGCAGCCTGCACTTGCCACACCAATTCGACGGGAGCATTGATATATGTTTCTGCCTCAGCCCACGCCGGCGCTTTACGATTCACGTCCATAGCCACTCCGAGTTTAGACAACCGAGTGCTCTTCGAACATCGCAGCAATGTGGTTTGCGCGGTAGTCGAAAATCCGTTCCACATCACGCCGCAGCAGCCACCCGGCACAGAGATCTCCTAACACACCGCCTGGAACTGCGTATTGGACTGCGTCCCTGATCAGAGTGCCGCCATCGCACGCTTCGAAACTATGGGTGTGATGCCAGAGGCGGTAAGGGCCCTGCAACTGAACATCGACGAACCGGGTGGGCGGGCACCATTCCTCAATGCGGGTCGTCCAGTCTAGCGGTAGGCCATGCCAGGCAAGCTGGTAATGAATCAGGGTGCCGGCTCGGAGTTCGCGGTCAGTCTGTCCCAGAACCTGGAAATGTAGCCATGGCGGGGTGATTCGGTCGAGGTTGCGCGCCTCGCAGAAAAAGGAGAAAACCTCCGGCAAGGGTGCCGAGATCCGCTGTTCGCGATGTAGAGTTCGACCCTTGAAAGGGTACCCTTCAGCAAGTGAAGATCGCTGGCCCTTCTCGCGCTGTCGGGTCATGGCTTTCCTCGCGTGAGCGCCTGTTGCAGGCTGGCGGCCTTGGCTTCGTCGAAGTCACCTTCAGCGCGCCACAGTACCCGTCCCGAGCGATCCACCAGGATAGCGTAGATTTGTTTTTCGTCCGGCAAGTTCAACGCTTTCCGGAAAGAAGGCTTGTCGAGATACAGCGTGATGGTCCGGGCGCGAGCGTTGCGGTCTGGTATACCGCGGCGCATTCCGCTGTTAATGAACCACCGAAAGAAGGGGTTCAGCCTGTCGATGGTGGGTAGTTCGTAGTACTGGAAGCCGGAGGATTGCTCGAACCGCTTCATCTCGTGCAACCACGTGTCCACGTTCTGTTGCTGCTCGCGCTGGAAGGCAATGAGGAGCAGGTTGCGATCTCCGGCAAAGTCTCCAGGAAGCGAGAGGGTTTGCTTCTCCAAGTTTGAGGCGGCCAGTTTTGGGAAGGTCCCTGCCGGCGCTTCCGGTGCTGCCGTGGATCCGTCAGATTCCATGTTCATGACGTCTGCCCATCCGATCTTCACGGCCGCCAGCGTGGCGATCGCGAGACAAAAGACAACTTTCATCGCTCCTCCTGGTTAGGATTGTAAATCGATTTTACGCGAGGCGAATCTCCGCTTCCTCTCCCGTCGTGATCTCGCACCTGCCGAAAGGATCTGGATTCCTCGGTGAGGGAGGGCTTTTCCTGAAAGCGCTTGATGTCTGTTCCATCCCAGTGTGCACCATGTCCTCCTTGTTAGCGTTCTAGTGTTGCTATTCACGAGCAAGGCCGCGGCTGGGAACACCTTTTCCCAGCCGCAACCCGGTCTTGACTACTTGGGAAAGACAACGGAGTCAATGACGTGAATGACCCCGTTGGTGCACTGGATGTCCGTCTTGATCACCGTTGCGGCATCGATCTTGACGGCCCCATTGCTGCTGACGGTGAGGCTCTGTCCCTGTATCGTCTTCGCCGCATGGAGCTTGACAACATCGGCCGCCATAACTTTCCCGGGAACGACGTGATAGGTCAAAGTCCCCGTTAGTTTGGCCTTGTCCTTGAGCAAGCCTTCCACCGTGCCCTTAGGCAGCTTGGCGAAAGCAGCATCGGTGGGAGCGAAGACGGTGAAGGGCCCGGGGCCGGAAAGGGTTTCAACCAATCCCGCCGCCTGAACCGCGGCCACCAGAGTCTTGAACGATCCCGCGTGAACCGCGGTTTCCACAATGTTCTCCATTTGAGTTTCTCCTTGTCTCCTTAAGTCGATTTTGTTACTCGGGCTGCAACTGGAGTGACTCCGTTTGCAGGCAACTGTTGTTATTGGGGAAGCAGAACTGTGTCGATTACGTGAATGACACCATTGCTGCACTGGATATCGGCCTTCGTCACCGTCGCATCGTTCACCATCACCGCTCCGTTGTTCACGCGAATGTTGACGGATTGCCCGTCCAGAGTCTGGGCGGAGTTCATCTTCATGACTTGTTTAGCCGTCACCTTTCCGGAAACGACGTGATACTTCAGGATGGACTGCAGCCTTGCCTTGTTCCCCGGCTTCAGAAGGTCTTCCACCGTGCCGGCCGGCAGCTTATTAAAAGCCTCATCTGTGGGTGCGAAAACCGTGAATGGGCCTTCGCCTTTCAGTGCATCAATGAGGTCTGCCGCTTTCAGCGCCGCAGCCAGGGTCTTGAATGAACCCGCAGCCACAGCAGTATCAACGATGTCGCTCTTGGCAGCCGGAGCCGAAAAACCGAGGCTGGTGCAGAACATCGCCGCCACGGCTAGCCCGGCTATAACTCCTTTCGAGCAATCGCCTTTCAAAGTCTTGGTCATTTAACTCTCCTTCAGGGTGTGTGTCATCACCGATTTCTGTTTCAGAGTTTGTCCAGAGGCTGCCCCAACGAAGGCGGCCCGTTACCTTGCCTGAACTGTCGAGATCTCACCGTGCCAGCGCCGCTGGATGGCTCTCCATGAGAAAGCCTGGTAGAGACCGGCGAGTCCCACAAGACCGTACACCACCGAACTGAGTCCTGAGGTTTCACCGAACTTCATGCCGAAGATCGTGGCCACCAGATCAAAGTGCGCCACGGCCACCAAGCCCCAGTTCAGCGCTCCCACCACCACCAGTACCGCCGCCACAACATCGAACTTCTTCATTGCGCCTACCTCCTTTGTTTCTGCGCCCGTTAAAACGAGGCGCTTGATTGACTATCGCTCAAATTGATGTGACTATATAGAAAAAGATGCGTATAAGGAAAAGTCATTTGAGTGTGGTTCAAATAGACGGCAGAGTTTTTATTTTGGTTCAAACGAAGGGGCAAAAGTGCTGACGCCTACCCTGGCCGACGGTTTGAAGAGTTATTCGATTGGGGACAAACTGCGCGCTTTGCGCCTCAGAAAGAAGATGGGCCTAGTCGAGTTAGGGCATCACACCAAACTTTCGCCGGCCATGCTCTCAAAGATCGAGAGGGGCAAGCTGTTTCCCACGTTGCCCACTCTGCTGCGCATCGCTATGGTGTTCAGCGTAGGGCTCGAGTTTTTCTTCACCGATGACCGCAAGCGCCACGTGCTGGCCATTTCCAGGCACAAGGAGCGACTGAAGTTTCCGGAGAAAGCCAACGCCCCCGAGGTCGCCTATCTATTTGAGAGCCTGGACTTCGGAGCCGTGGAACGTAAACTAAATGCATACTATGCAGAATTCCGTCGTATCGATCCGAACAAGGTCCGCCCGCACCAACACGCCGGCGTGGAATTCATCTACGTGATCTCTGGGAGCCTGGGGCTTCGCGTGGGTTCTGACGACATTCTGTTGGAAGAGTGCGATTCCATTTACTTTGACTCTAGTGTTGCACACGGGTACTGGAACGCGAGCCACAGCAGGACGATGGCAGTTGTGGTGACTGTTCCTTGAACCGTGTGGCTGGCGCACGTGTTGGTCCGAACTATTATTGATAAGTGGGACCAGAGCCCCGGCGGCAACTTGCTCGTACCTTGGACCCTTTCTAGACCTGAGTCTTTAGCCATCACATCGCCGCCCGTCTGGACCGGTTCTGGATGAATCCTCACTCGGAAAGCTGCGATATATTCGATTCTATCGCATATTATACGCATGTGGATTCCACGGGACATAGAACCTCGGCTCGAACGATCTGCTCGGACCCGTCCCGTGGTGGTGCTGACCGGGGCTCGCCAGACCGGCAGTAGGCAGTAAGCAGTAAGCAATAGGCAGAAGGCAGTAGGCAGAGAGGAGGTCTTCATTCTGACTTCTGACTTCTGTCTCCCCTTCTGCCTACTGCCTCCCGCCTTGTGCTTACCGCCAACTGCCTACTGCCTTCTGCTTTCTGCGTACTGCCTTCTGCCTACTGTCCTCCCTCCCTCCCATCCCGCTTGCACTCGACAACGCCTTTGCGTACTCTTGCTGGTTCCTCATTTCCATCCGGAGGCGTTACATCCCATGAAGCATCGACTTCACAATTCCAGTTTGATCGTTGCGGTGGTTTTCACCGCGTTTTTGTTCTGCCCGGCCAGCCTCACTGCTGAGAAGAAGCCGAAAGAGAAGCCTAAGGAAGCGGCGGAGGCTGCCGCGCCCGCTGTCACTCAGCCAGAGATTCCCAACCTTGAATTCATCAGCCGCTTGCGGGAAGAGGAATTCAGCCATGGCCAGTTAATGGACATCATGAGCCATCTCGCCGACGACATTGGCCCGCGCCTCACAGGTTCTCCCAACATGAAGAAGGCGAACGAGTGGACGCGCGACCAGTTTACGCAGTGGGGGCTCGCTAACGCTCACCTGGAGGCGTGGGGCACGTTTGGCCGCGGGTGGGCGTACCAACTTTGCGAGGTTCGCATGATCGCGCCCGACTACATGCAGTTCCTGGCGCTCCCTGAGGCTTGGACGCCGGGGACCAATGGTCCCATCCGGGGCGAGGTTACACAACTGGTTGCCACGACGTCGGCCGACCTCGAGAAGTACAAGGGCAAACTTGGGGGCAAGATCGTGCTGATCGGCGACGCACGTATCCCCGACCCCAGCGATAAACCCCTCTTCCGCCGCGAAGAGGATGCCGACCTGACCAAGATCGCGGAATACCAGATTCCCGGCGGCGGCCCTGGCGGCCCGGGTGGCCCCAATGCTGCCAACCGGCAGACCTTCGCGCAGCGACGCCAGTTCCAGCAGGATTTGGAGAAGTTGCTCACCGATGAGCACGTGATGGCGGTGCTGGATCTTACGCGGCTGCCCGGCGAGGACGGCACCATCTTCGTACAGTCCGGCGGAAGCTACGATAAGGGCAAAACCATCGGCTTTCCCCGCATCACACTCGCGGTGGAGCACTACGGCCGCATGGCGCGCCTGCTGGCCAAGAAAGTGCCGGTGCAAGTGGAGGTGAACGTGGAAGCGCAGTTCTACGACGATGACGACAAGGGCTACGACACTATCGCCGAGATTCCCGGCGCCGATCCGAAGCTGAAGGACCAACTGGTGATGCTGGGCGGACACATGGATTCCTGGCACGCCGGCGAAGGCGCCACCGATAACGGCGCGGGCGTGGTGGTGGCGATGGAGGCCGTGCGTCTGCTGAAGAAGCTCGGCGTCGAGCCGCGGCGGACCATTCGCGTAGCGCTCTGGTCGGGCGAGGAAGAGGGACTGCTGGGCTCGCGCGGGTACGTGAGGAACCACTTTGGAGGACGGCCGGAATCCACCAATCCCAGGGACCAGAACACTCCGGCGTTCATGCGCCCACCCGCCGGCCCCTTGGAGCTGAAGGCGGAGCAGAAACTGGTCTCAGTCTACTTCAACCTGGACAACGGTACAGGCAAGATCCGCGGCGTGTATTTGCAGGGAAATGCGGCGGCGGAGCCCATCTTCGCCAAGTGGATGGAGCCGTTCCGCGACCTGGGGATGACGACGCTGACGATGCGCAACACCGGAGGTACCGATCATCTCTCGTTTGATGCGGTCGACATCCCGGGATTCCAGTTCATCCAAGACCCGATGGACTACGGCACCCTGACTCATCACTCGAACCTCGATGTCTACGAGCACATCCGCGCCGACGACATGAAGCAAGCGGCGGTGATCATGGCCACTTTTGTCTATAACGCCGCCATGCGCGACGAAATGTTCCCGCGCAAACCGATCCGTCCCGACGAGCCACCGGTGAAAGAAGGGAGTAGGGAGTAGGGAGTAGGGAGTAGGGAGTAGGGAGTCGGGAGTAGGGGTCGGCAGCGTTTTGCCGCAGGCGCCACTCCCTACTCCCTATTGCCGACCCCCTGGCGTTCAACGGCGGACGAAAACAGGCTCTGGAGAGGGCACGCCGGACGCTGCCAGCACGTTTTGAACGACGGTGAAGAGCTGCTTCACGTCGATTGGTTTTGACACGTAGTCGTCCATGCCGGCGGCCAGACAGCGGTCGCGATCGCCTTGCATTGCATGGGCGGTCATAGCAATAATAGGAAGGTGGGCTCCGGTGCTTTTTTCCCGGCTGCGGATCGCCTCCGTGGCCTCCAGCCCACCCATCACGGGCATCTGGATGTCCATCAACACCAGGTCGAAGATTTGCCTTTCGATCTGCTCCAGCGCTTCACGTCCATTGGCGACGGAGACCACGTTGTGTCCCTGTTTCTCCAGCAGGCGTGAGGCGAGCTTCTGGTTCACCGAGTTGTCCTCGGCCAGCAGGATTTGCAAGCGCCTTGCTCCCTCTTGCTTTGAAGGACGGGTTACCAACGTGCGTGTTTTGCCGTCAGGTGTCGCGGCCGTCGCCCGCAGAATGGCGTCCAGCAGTTCGGCCTGGCCGATGGGTTTGGTGAGGTAGCCGGCCAGCCCCAGTTGGCGGCAGCGTGCCGCATCGCCGCGCTGCCCCGCCGAGGTCAGCATCATGATAGTGGCGCTGGAAAGCTCCGGATTCTTGCGGATCTCCTCGGCCAGTTGGAATCCGTCCATGACCGGCATGTTGGCGTCGGTCAGCACCAGAGGGAACGGTTGATTGTTTTCGAGTTCGCGCGTCAGGGTCTCCAGGGCTTGCGTGCCATCGGCCGCCAGGGTCGGCTTCATGCCCCATCCGGAGAGCAGACCGCCAAGAATGCGAAGGTTGGTCAGGTTGTCGTCCACCACCAGAACCGGCACGTCTTTCAACTGAGCCTTCTCCAGCGGGTGCCGGGTTTCCCTGACCTCGCCCGTACCAAAACTGGCAGTGAAGTGGAACGTGCTGCCTTGGCCGGGCACGCTTTCCACCCAGATGCGGCCTCCCATCATTTGCACGAGTTGGCGGGAAATGGTCAGCCCCAGACCGGTGCCGCCAAAACGACGGGTGGTGGAACCATCAACCTGGATGAAGGCCTCGAAGATGCCGGGCTGTTTCTCCGGCGCGATGCCGATCCCGGTGTCGCGCACGCTGAAGTGCAGGCAGGTGAAACCAGGAATCGCCGGCTCCGCTTGGACCCGCAGGTTGACTTCACCCTTTTGGGTGAACTTCACGGCGTTGCCGAGCAGGTTGACTAATACCTGGCGAACGCGGCTCGAATCGCCCACCAGAGCGTCGGGGACGTCGGGGTCGAAGACGCAATTCAGCTCCAGTCCCTTCTCGTGGGCGCGCAGGGCCAGCGTTTTGACGGTGGGTTCCACGGTACCGCGCAGGCTGAAATCGACAGATTCCAGTTCCAGCCTGCCAGCTTCGATCTTGGAGAAATCGAGGATGTCGTTGATAATCGTCAACAGCGACTCGGCCGAGGCTTTCGCCATGGCGGCGTAGTCTCGCTGTTCGGTATCGAGCGCCGTATCCAGCAAAAGGTCGGTCATGCCCAGAACGCCGTTCATGGGCGTGCGGATCTCGTGGCTCATGTTGGCAAGGAACTCGCTTTTGGCCCGATTGGCGGCGTCGGCGGCCTCTTCGGCGCGCTTCCGCTCGACGATCTCGACCTGCAACTTCTCTTCGGCCAGCTTTCGTTCGGTGATGTCGATGGCGGTACCTTCGATCAAGCTCTCGCCTGACGGCCCCGCCACCATCATGGCCCGCTCCAGTATCCAGAACGGCGTCCCGTCCTTCTTGTGCTGCTGGTACTCGTAGTCGAGCACCTTTCCTTCGCTCTTCAGCTTTTCCCGGAACTCTTTCCGTCGGGCCGGGTCCAGATAAGGCGAGATGGTGAGCTGAGCGATGGCTTCCTGTTTGGAGTCGAAGCCGTACATCTGCACGAAGGTCCGGTTGCAATCGACCAGTTCGCCTTCAGGCTTGGCGAGGTAGACGCCAGCCAGATTGCCTTCAAACAAGTTCTGATACTGACCGGCGACGCGGCTGGCAATCTCTGCCTGATTCTCAAACAGGGTCAGAATCATGCCGAAGGCGACGCAGTATTTGGGGAGGTCCCACAGAACGCTGTCGTTGGGGATGTGAAAGTTCAGAGCGGCCACAACCTCTCCTACCGGAAACACCGCTCCCCAAGCGACAAAGGCCGCGGCGGCGAAAACCACGCCTGGGGTCCACCTCCGGAAATAGCGCCAGTAGAAGACGCCCGTGATAGCAAAAAGCTCAAAGAGGAAAAAGTCGATGCCGTACTCCGGATGGGTGGCGGTTCTCGACGCAACCCAGAGGCCGGGAACCACCCAGGCAAGACATGGTCCATAAGACCGGAGTAGGTTCGGGTGGTCGCGCGTGGCCAGCACCACACCCGCGCCCACGGCCACCACCAGAATGCCGGAATAAGCCCAAGGTAGGTTCACCCCAAAGACCAGCCCCGTCCAGTAGACGACCGCGGGGATCGCGACCATCGAAATGAAGAACACACGCCCTCGGCGCGTCGCACCCGGTCGGGAGACCGAAAGAAGGAAACTGGTTCCCGAAACCACCAGAGTGGTAACCGCCACCCAATCTCCCAGCCGGTCTGAAATGAGCGAGAAGGTTGTCAGCAGGGAGGCAGCAAAGTGGACGAGAATGGCGATCCAGCCGATCAGCCACAAACGCATTCGCTGTTCGCGGTCTTGTTCGCGGTCTCGCAGATAGATCCAGGCGAAGAGCGCCACCAGAATGGTCATCACGGCAACGACGACGACATGCGCAACATGGGGCGACATTCGATAGGTCACTCCTTACATTCCCCGCCGTTGCGCACCGGGCGCCCTTCGGTCGGGTCTTCGAACACTCTGATCCCATGTATGCTATCGGCAAGCTTATCCGTCTCCTTTAGCCTGATTCGGCCTGGCAGCTCAGCGAAAGCAAATAGCAAAACTGAAGACGGTTGAGAGACCGAGAGGGTTGGTGGGTCTGTCAGCCCTCAGCTATCAGGAGCCATTAGCAAGAGAGCCGTACTCTCTTTCTCAGGGCTGAGAGCTGACTCAGTACACCATTTGCGTGCGGGGATTCAAGGCCTCTTTGGGTTTAGATTCGGCTTCGACCACGAGCTGCTCGATCCGTTCCGCGGAAAGCATGATGCGCTTGGCCACGCTGCGGAGGTTTCCGAGCCCGTTGTAGCGGCCCGAGAGTTTACCGTCCATTTCCCGAACTTCGTTCTTGAGTTGGGCTAGCGCAGTCTCGATATCTTCCTTGGCTGATGGTAGCATGGTTCCTCCTGCGACCGCGCGGCGCCAAACTCCGGCGCCGTCGCGTCACAGGATTTATCGGCGGAAGCGAGCAGTTTACTGAGGGGCTTGTCCGTGGTTCGTTGTCCGCGGCAAACGTAATCAGCCGTGAGCTCTCAGCAAGATGCTCTGCGTCTTGCTGAGGGCTGATAGCAGAAAGCCGAGGAGTGGTGGCAACGGACAACGGACCAAGGGCAGTCGATATGAGTTACGATGCCGTTCTCGTTCTCTCGTTTGGAGGCCCTGAATCGCGGGCGGACGTAATGCCCTTTCTGGAAAACGTTCTGCGTGGGAAGCCGGTGCCTCGGCCGCGGATGCTGGAGGTAGCCGATCACTACTATCGCTTCGAAGGAAGAAGTCCCATCAACGATCAGACACGGGCGCTGATCGCCGCGCTCGAGTCCGAGATGGGCAAGCACGGTCCGCGGTTGCCCGTCTACTGGGGCAATCGCAACTGGCACCCGCTTCTGGCCGATACCGTGCGAAAAATGGAGCAGGACGGCGTGCGGAGGGCGCTGGCCTTTGTGACTTCCGCTTATAGCTCGTACTCCGGTTGCCGGCAGTATCTGGAGGACATCGCCCGTGCTCGCGCGCTGGCGGGACCCGGCGCCCCGATGGTGGAAAAGCTGCGCGTCTTTTTCAACCATCCCGGCTTCATCGCGGCGCTGGTCGAGCGGGCCCAGGAGGCGCTGATGCAGGTTCCGTCGGAGATCAGGGCGAGGGTCCCCATGCTCTACACGGCGCATAGCGTCCCGGTGGCGTCCGCGCAAACGTCTCAGTACGTCTCGCAGCTCGAAGAAACGGTGCGGCTGGTTTCCAAGGGACTGGGCCGAAGCGGCGATCCACTGGTCTACCAGAGCCGCAGCGGTCCGCCCGGCCAGGCGTGGCTTGCGCCGGATATCCTCGACTACCTGCGAGCCATGCAACCGGCACCGGGCGGCGCGAGTCTGGTGATCGTGCCCGTCGGCTTCATCTCTGACCACATGGAGGTGCTCTACGACCTCGACACCGAAGCTCGCGGCCTCTGCAGCAAGCGCGGTATCCTGATGGTCCGCGCCGCGACGGTGGGCACCCATCCGCTGTTCATCCGCATGATTCGCGATCTGATTCTCGAACGCGTTGAGGGAACGGGTGAGCGGCGAACCTTGGGCGCCTTAGGACCCGGCGCCGACTTCTGCCCGCCCGACTGCTGCCTCCCGCCCAAGGGCAGAGTGGCTGGTGGCTAGTGACTGAAGCAGTGGCTGGTGGCTAGTGACTAGTGGCTAGTGAAGAAAGAAAAGGCAAAGGCGCGGCCTGTCTTTTTTCCTTCACTCGCCACTAACCACTAACCACTTCTTGGCTAGCCACTAGCCACTGACCACTAACCGCTTCAGCAAAGCGGGGGAGTCGCTGAATATTGGGTTGACGATGGGACACTTCACGATTGATGATAAAAGCTGGCCGAGGAGACCGGCAAATTTGTTTCTTTCAATCGTCAGGCGTCGAAGATGGTCACAACAGTGGATGGGTCGATTCAGACGACGATCACACGGGGGCGAGTGCGCCTGCCGTTTGAATCGGCAATGACCTGAGGGGGTGAGTTGGAAGCAACGCTGATATTGTACGTTCAAACTGAAGTCTGGCCGTTATTCGCCAACACCGGCATGGTGGCGCGCGTCGTGCTGGCCATCCTGCTGGCATTCTCCGTGGTTTCCTGGGCCATCATTCTCCAGAAGTACTGGACCTTCAGGGCCGCGCGCCGTAACTCGGATCGGTTCCTGGAAGTCTTCCGGACCAGCAGCAAGTTCTCGGAAATTCGCGCTTCCTGCAACAGCCTCAAAGCCAGCCCACTGACGGGAGTGTTCCTGGGCGGCTACCGCGAATTGGAGAACCAGATGGAGGTAAGTGAGAATCCGGGCAAGATGCGCCTGCGCAGCTTGGAAGGTGTGCGGCGGGCGTTGCAGATCGCCTGTTCGAGCGAAGTCACGCGGCTGGAAAAATGGATGGGCTGGCTGGCAACCACAGGCGCCGTCACCCCGTTTGTGGGGCTGTTCGGAACCGTATGGGGTATCATCGACGCGTTCCAGGGCTTGGGGAACGCGGAAACGGCCACGTTGCGCAGCGTCGCGCCCGGCATCGCCGAGGCCCTCATCACCACCGCCGCCGGGCTGGCTGCGGCCATTCCCGCTGTGATAGCTTACAACTACTATCTCCAGCGCGTGAAGGAATTCGGGGCGCAAGCTGATGATTTCTCCCTGGAGTTCCTGAACATTGTGGAGAGGCATTTTGCTTAAGAGAGTTTCAGAAGAAGTCGAGAGTCGAAAGTCGAAGGTTAAGAGTAAGTGCCCGCGATTCGCGGCTTTTCGACTTTCAACTTTCGACTCTCGACTTCTTCTGAGAACTGGGAACTGAAAAATGGCTTTCACCACAAATAACGGGCGCACAAAAACATCGCTTTCCGACATCAACATCACGCCGTTGGTGGACGTGGTATTGGTCCTGCTGGTTATCTTCATGCTGACCGCACCGATCTTGCAGTCAGGCATCGAGGTCGAGTTACCCAAGACCAGGACGGTGAAGGTGGTGTCGGACCAGAAAGTGGTGGTGACGATCGATAGGAAGCAAACTATTTATCTTGGCAACGAACCCGTCAACATCCACCGGCTGGGCGAAGACATCCTGGGACAACTGAAGGGCGCAAACAACACACCTGTCTATCTTCGCTGCGACAAGAACGTGCCTTTCGGGGCCTTCGCGGAGGTCATTGACGCGCTGAAACGATCGAACCTGAAGAACATCAACATCGTGACGGAGCCGCTTTCAACAAAGGGAGAACTCTGACAGCTCTCAGCCATCAGCCATCAGCTTTCAGCAAGAGCCGGACCTCCTTGCTGAGAGCTGGTGGCTGAGGGCTGACGGCGGCTGAGAACTGAAGACTAAGAACTCCTCAGCTTATGACTGCCGCTACCTTTACATCAATGCCGGATCACGGCGACAGCTTGCGCCGGGCGCTGCCGGTTTCGGTGGCCTTGCACGGGTTGTTGTTTGCCGTGGTGCTGGTGGCACCTTACATCGGGAAAGGTTTTGGGTTCGGCTGGGGAACGGGATCGGCCTCGGGCTCGGCCGGAGCCTTGGGCAGCGCCGCGCACGTGGACGCAGTGCCCTCGTTGCCCGGCGTCCCACTACCCGCGCCAATGCTGGCTACTCCAAGCACATTGGCAACCGAGAACCCCGGCCTTTACAAGCCGGAGCCGCAACCGAACGAGGAGCCGCCTCCCGAGGCCGAAGCGATCCCGAAATTCAAGGATGCGGTGAAGGTAGAGAAGCCGATTGCGGTCAACAAGCGCATCCAGAAGGCGGTCATCGAGCCGCCACCCAACGCTATCCCTTTCGGCGTCGGAGGGCGACCCTCGCTGAGCTACGGCAATTTCAACGGCGCGGCCGGGTCTGGCGGGATCACCATCGGCAACGGCGGCGACTTCGGCGAGCGCTACGGCTGGTACGTCACCGCGGTTCAGAACCGAATCAGCTCCAACTGGCTGCTCTCCACGGTGAGCCCGTCCATTGTGACGGCGCCGCGCGTCTATGTTACCTTTGACATTCGCCGCGACGGGAGCATCAGCAATCCGGTGGTGACCAAGTCCAGCGGCATCCCGGAAGTCGATCGCTCCGCCATGAGGGCCGTGCTGGCCTCCAACCCGCTGGGTCCGCTACCGGCCGACTATGCCAACGATAGGGTGACGGTAGAGGTATACTTTGACTTTAATCGGCACTGAAAGAGAAGTCAGGAGACAGGAGTCAGGAAACGGGTGAAGATCTACGCCGTCGGTGGTCCGTTGTCCGTTGTGTTTTGGCCTAACCACTGGCTGTTGGCTCGCGCGCTTGCGGCTACCGAGAACTCACCGAGGACGACCGACGTCTCCTGACTCCTGCTTCTGACTTCTGTCTCCTTTCTTCGATTATATCGCAACGAGAGCCACTGACTAGGCATCCCATAAGAGAGGACTAGTTCCAAGTATGAAACGATTCGTCAGCCCTTCTCCAGCGTGGTTCGCGGCGGTGGGTTTTACTGTCCTGGCGGTGGTTCTTGCCCTCGATCGCTCCGTGCGGAGCCAGGACCAGTTCAAGGTGATCATCAATCGAGGCATGCCGCTAGTCCGCCTGGCGTTGGCGGATTTCCCGCCGCAGGCGGTGGACGAGCGGCTGGTGAGCCTGACCCAGGAATTCAACCAGGTCCTCGCCAACGACCTCGATGGTGCGGGGATTTTTCAGCTCGTTAGCAAGAGCGATTTTCCAACAAGGGTTCCGCATCAGCCCCAGGAGGTGGATTTTCCGTCCTGGACGGATGCGCCTGCCTCCGCCCAGATGCTGGTTTTCGGCCACAGCGAGGTGATCAACGGCAGCCTGGTAGTCTACGGTTACCTTTACGACGTCAAGAATCCGGCCAGCCCCCAAGTAATCGGCAAGCGCTTTGTGGCCACCCTGAACGAGGTTTCCACGCGCCAGACGGCTCACCAGTTTGCCAACGAAATCATCCAGGCGCTGGGCGGCGGCGTGCCGGGCATCAACCTCACGCGCATCGCTTTTGTGAGCAAACGCACGGGTCACGAGGAGATCTGGGTGATGGACTACGACGGTTTCAACCAGCGGCCCATTACCAGCTACCGGTCCATGAGCCTGACGCCGCGCTGGTCGCAGGACGATACACGGCTGGCTTTCACCACCTACGCGGAGGGTAATCCCGAGATCTTCATGTTCTCTTTGTTGACAAACCATCGCGTTCCTTTTCCCAGCTACAAGGGTCTCAACACGACGCCGGCTTTCGCGCCCGACGGAAAGAGGATCGCATTCTGTTCAAGCATGAGCGGCGATCCGGAGCTTTACGTGTCGAGTGTGGACGGCTCGAACCTGCAGCGGCTGACGTTCTCACCGGGGGTAGACATCTCGCCGGTGTGGAACCCGAAAACCGGCGACGAAATCGCTTTTGTTTCCGATCGCAGCGGCACGCCGCAGATTTACCTGATGAATGCGGACGGCACCAACGTGCGGCGGCTGATCACCGGCGGCGGCGACGCGAGCTCGCCCTCGTGGTCGCCCAACGGTTTGGCCATCGCCTTCTCCTGGCGGGTGTCCGACACCGGGACCTTCGACGTCTATCTGGCAGAGATCGCCTCCGGACGCATCGTCCAGTTGACCCACGATGCGGGTCGCAATGAGCATCCTTCCTGGGCGCCGGACGGACGCCACCTGGTGTTTGAGTCTAATCGGACCGGGTCCCGCCAAGTGTGGATGATGATCGCCGACGGCACCAGTCCCCAGCAATTGACCCACGAAGGAGAGAATTGGAACCCGACGTGGTCTTTCTAGGGAGAATGGTGAAGCTTGCGTGACGAAGCGTAAACTAGAGCGGGAACCAGAGACCTTTTTCTGCGCATTCCGAGACCGCGAGTGGTCGAGGTAACCCATCGAGCATCACGTTTATAATCTCTTCTGGCCTGATTTCTTCCGGCAACTCGTAACTTTTCCTGTACGCTACAGAAATGTTTGCATTTTGAATTTCTTTAATGCTAGCATGGGGACGTTCGATCTTAAAGATTTCGTGCTGAGGGACGGGAGGCAGCTTCTAGCTGTCTCTCGCAACGGGTTCATATTGAACCGAAGCAAACCACAAGCTCATTAAGATTCCTGCTCGCGACTAAGGAGGCTCTGAGATGCACACTAGAAAACGCAGTCTTGCGGTTCTCGTTGCCGTTCTGGGGGTTCTGGTGTTGGCCGGCTGCCACAAGAAAGTAGTAGCGCCGCCACCGCCGCCACCGCCGCCACCGCCGCCGGCCGCCGCGCCTGTTTGCACAATGACGGCAGAACCCAGCACGATCGACAAGGGTCAGTCCTCGACACTCAGTTGGACGTGTTCGAATGCGACTGATCTTGACCTGCAGCCGGGTCTCGGCAAGCAACAGGCTACGGGTTCCACCTCGGTCAGTCCTTCGGAATCGACAACGTACACGATATCCGCAACGGGTCCGGGTGGCAACACCACCAGTCAGGCACGCGTGACCGTGACGGTTCCACCACCGCCACCGCCACCACCGCCGCCGCCGGCACCGCAGGGTCCAACTGAAGATCAGTTGTTTAGCGAGAAGATCAAGGCTGCCTACTTTGACTTCGATAAGTCGAATATCCGCCCCGATGCAGAAGAGAATCTGAAGGTGGATGGCGACTTCCTGAAGGCTCATCCCGACATCAAGTTCACGTTGGCGGGGAACTGCGACGAGCGCGGCAGTGAAGAGTACAACCTTGGTCTGGGCGACAAGCGCGCCACTGCGGCCAAGGATTACCTCGTCAATCTCGGTATTACGGCGGACCGGATCTCAACCATTTCCTATGGCAAGGACCGTCCCGTCTGCACCGACCACGAGGAGACGTGCTGGCAAAGGAACCGGAACGCTACTCCGGTGTTCGGAACCGTAAGTGGGGCTAAGTAGGCATCAAGTCGCACGCCGGAGGCCCACCTGGGCCTCCGGCTTCTGCCTTTCCCCGGAAGAGTCTGCCGCCCGATGATGCGCCCCGAGGCGCTGGGGAAATGGTGTCTACTGAATCAGTCGGTTCGTACCGAATCAAAACGCATGTCGAACCTTTCTCGACCTTTGGGACTCCGGTTGGTTGATTGCGGCGAGGCGTGGGGTTAGAGTGCAAGGGTCCTGACTATTTCAAGTGCGGGGGCGACTGACTTTGAGAAAGCAATCCATTTTTCTTTCGCTCCTGGTTCTCGCCGCAGGAGCCGGAGCAATCCCGGCCTTCGGTGTCAGCAAAGATCTTCTGCGGATCGAGCAGCAACTCGATAATCTTCAGCAGTCGGTCGAGGCGATGCAGAAGACCCTCGACACCCAGACTGCCAGTTTGAAGACGCTCCTCGAGTTGCAGAACCAGCAGATTGAGCGGATGAGTGCGGCCATCGCGGAGATTCAAAGGGCGAACCAGCAGAACCTGGCCACCAACAGCAACAAGATCGATGGCATGACCAGCCAGATCCAAGCGCTGGGAGAAAGTCTGGAGGAAGCGAAAGCCCGCATCGCCAAGCTGAGCGACCAGATCGCCCAGACCCAGAACATCATCCAGACGCTACGTGCTCCGAGTCCCGTTGCGCAGCCCGGTACTGAGGGCACGGAAGCTCAGCCGGCAAATACGCCCGCACCGGATCCGGACACGCTGTATCAATCGGCGTACGGCGCCTACATGGGTGGCCAATACCAGATCGCTATGCAGGCTTTCCAGCAGTACTTGCAGTACTACTCCACCAGCGACCGCGCGTCAAACGCTCAGTTCTACGTGGGCGAGTGCTACTACCTCCAGGGCGACTACGCGCAGGCCATCCAGGCCTATAACCGCTGCATCGAACAGTATCCGGACGGGAACAAAGTGGCGGCCGCCCAGCTCAAGAAGGGGTTGGCTTACGTCGCGCTGGGGCAGACCACCAATGGCGCCAAGGAACTGCGCTCGTTGATCCAGCGCTACCCGAATTCACCCGAGGCGAAGACTGCGCGACAGAAGCTGCAGAAGCTCGGAACTCCGGCGCCACGGCACCGATGAACGTCTGCCTTGGCGATCGCCGATTCGACCCGAGGGCAGTGATAATGAGGCTCAGGCAATCGACCGTCGGCGAAAAGGACTTGGGTTCTTCGCAGAATAAAACACAGGAAGCAGTATGACGCGGGAGGTGCCATGTCTGGCTCAGTCAACAAGGTGATTTTGATCGGGCGCCTGGGGAAGGATCCGGAGCTGAAGTACACAGCGAACGGAACCCCGGTGGCCAAGTTTTCGCTCGCTACCGACGAAGTCTATAAGGATAAGACGACCGGCGAGCAGCAGCAGCGCACCGAGTGGCACAACATCGTGGCCTGGAGCAAGCTGGCCGAGATCTGCGGCGAGTATCTCACCAAGGGCAAGCAGGTCTACATTGAGGGCCGGATCCAAAGCCGCCAGTGGGAAGATCAAAGCGGCAACAAGCGCACCAGCTATGACATTGTCGCCAATCAGATGAAGATGCTCGGCGCCAAAGGCGACTTCGCGCGGCCGCCGGCGAGTGAACCGGCCAGTCCCCCCGTGAGGGATCCTGCGCCTCCGCCCGAGCCCGCCCCGGAACCTCCGGACACTGGGATCACGGACGAAGATGTTCCCTTCTGAAGGCACTGCCCAGGGAAGAGCAGTGATCGGTGACTGACGAGTGAGAAAAGGCGAAGCCGGAAAGGCTTTGTTCGTTTGGTACTGATCATGCGCCGCTGCTTCGAGGCACCCGTCACCGCCCACCACTCTTCAGGTACCGGCAGCGCAGTTCTTCCGCCGTTCCCGGCGCCCAGCGAGTCGCTGCGCCGACGCAGTCCGATTCAGCGCAACAGCTCCTAGTCGACCCCCATCGCCCTGGGCATGCGGCTGGCCGCGCCGGCAGGCCCAAAAGTATTGTCGCCGCCAAAGTTGTCCATCGCATGTCTTTCTGCTCCCCTGCCAGAGGATCAACCTCGTCGGTTCCGCCGCCTTCTGTCCGAAGACTCGTTACTACACTAGATATCTAGTCTATGATTTACTCCCAGTACAATAGTCCAATGGGATCGCACGTCCTGCCCCTTGAGGGGATGGCTTTCTCCTTCAGTTGGGTCTTCACAACTCAAATTGGGTTGCCGGATGGTTGGGATGCGTCGGATGTGCCCACGGGCGTCACGAACCTCGGCGCTTGCGCGCCTCATCGTTGCGGCGAGCGATCTCGTTGAATTTCCGCAACTGCTCGGGCGAAAGGATCTGCCGGATGCGATCGCGCGTCTGTTCGTGCAGGGTGTTGAACTGAGGCTCGACCTGCTTCTGCAAATCGCTGGACTTCCTGTCGTAGTCACCTAGAATCTGCCGCAGTTGGCTGATCTGGGCGTCTGTGAGGTGTAAATCGCTCTTGAGATGCGCAACGGCACGCTCGCGATTGAAGGTTCGATGCAACAGGCCTGCATGCCAAACGTAATAATACGTGCCAGCGGCGCCCACGACTACCCCGAGCACGAAGATGAGCGCAAAGTAGAGATAAGCACGTCTTGTCATTGTGTTGCCTTACCAGCGTTTTCCGCGGGCACGGAGGGAGCCAGCGGCAGATTGAACGCCGAATCGTCAACCAGAATCGGGTTGTTCTCCACCACCATGGCCGGCTCCGTGGGGAACAACTCCGTAGATGCCTGGGCGCGTACGGGTCCGGAGGTCGGCACCACCAGCACCAGCATCAGGGCGAGAACCAAAAACAATGTGGCATACACCATGCGCCTTCCGGCGCGCTCCAGCAGTTCCTCGCGGCTGGGGAGGGCAGCGGTCGACTTCTCCAATCGTCTCAAAACCCGAGCGGCAAATCCCAGCATCGGCTCCGGCGCCGGCTCCAGCGAGAGCATGTCGAGTCCGGCCCGAACCGTTTGCCAGTCCCGCGCATACTCCGCGCATGCATCGCATTGCCCGAGGTGTTCCCGCAGCGCTGCCGACGCCTCTCGATTCCGGGTCTCCTCGATCGTCTCGCGAAACTCTTCACATCTCATGGCTCACCTTCTCTGTCGCCACCGCTTCCAATCTTCCAGCATTCGTTTGCGAGCCCGGTGCAAGCGTACCTTCACCGTGTTAGGCCGCAATTGCAGAATCGCCGCGATCTCCTCCACAGAATGGTCTTCCAGTTCCTTCAACACCAGGATCGTCCGATCCTCGGCGGGCGCACGCGCCAGCAGCTTTTCCGCCAAGTCTCGCGCCTCGGATTCCTGCTCCACGTTGAGCGCTCCCTCTGGTGTGCTTTGAGCCTGCCCCTCGATGGCCCGGCTGCCTTCCTCTCCGATCTGCCAGTAGTAGGCCAGCTTGGCCTTCTGTTCGCGGCGAAGATAATCGTAGCAATGGTTGACCGCAATGCGGGACAGCCAGGTGCCGAACGAGGCCTGGAAGTTGTAGCTGCGGATGCCGCGAAACGCCTTGATAAAGATTTCTTGGGCAATATCCTCTACCTCGTCCCTTCGCCGCACGAGGTGGTACACCAGCGAAAAGACTCTCTTCTGATGTCGCTCCAGAAGGGGCTCGAACGCTTCGCGCTCGCCCCGCTGAACGCGCCGGATCCATTCACTCTCCGGGATCTCCGTTTCAGGGCTGTCCATTCAGGTTCCATCGCGCAACCTCCTCCTATGGTAAACGACGAAGGAGGCATCTCTTAGGTTACAGGCGACCGGCCTCTGGGCCTACCCCGGAATTTCGGTCAAAATTTTTTAGTTGACTAACTGAACACGCTTATGAAATACTAGTACCATGATTATAGGAACAAGACTTCGCAAGTTACGAGAAGAACGAAGGCTGTCCCAGGGGGACATCGAAAAGCGTACGGGGTTGCTTCGCTGCTACATCTCGCGAGTCGAGAACGGTCACACAGTGCCGTCACTCGAAACTCTCGAGAGGCTGGCTTCGGCGCTCGAGATTCCACTGTTTCAGCTCTTCTACGAAGGAGACGATCCACCTCCTTTGACGAACTTGAGCAGGCGCGAGACCACCGAAGAGTTGGTGCAAGACGGTGTGTCGGACAAGGAATCTCGATTCTTTGAGAAAGTCCGACGGCTCACTGTCAACATCAGCGACAAGGACCGTCAACTCCTGCTCTACATGGCTCAGAAGCTCGCGAGCCGGTAGTTCGTCAATGGTCTGGGAGGGACCGGAATGGGTGTCGACGTGTGTATTGTTGGCGCTCATTCCCACTCAATCGTGCCGGGTGGCTTTGACGTAATGTCGAGGACCACCCGGTTCACTCCCTTCACTTCGTTGACGATGCGGGTTGCCATCCGCTCCAGCAGCGGCGCCGGAAGCTTCGCCCAGTCCGCGGTCATTCCGTCCTCGGACTCAACGGCCCGCACGGCGACGGTGGAAGCGTACGTCCGTGCGTCACCCATGACCCCCACGCTCGACACCGGCAACAAGACGGCAAAGGACTGCCACAGCCGCTTGTAAAGCCCCGCCACTCGCACTTCCTCCACCACGATCGCGTCCGCCTCACGGACCATTCGCAACCGATCCGGAGTCACTTCGCCGACAATCCGCACCGCGAGACCAGGTCCGGGGAATGGCTGCCGACCCACCAGGTCTTCATCCAAGCCTAGTTCTCTGCCCACCGCGCGCACTTCGTCCTTGAACAGTTCGCGCAAGGGTTCGACCAACTCGAAGGAAAGTTTGTCGGGGAGCCCGCCGACGTTGTGATGACTCTTGATGGTCGCGGCTGGACCCTTCACCGAGACCGACTCGATGACGTCGGGATAAAGAGTACCCTGTACCAGATAATGGATGCCGCCGAGGTTCCTCGCTTCCTCTTCGAAGACGCGGATGAACTCCTCCCCAATGATCTTGCGCTTCTGCTCCGGGTCGGTGACGCCGGCGAGCCGATCGAGGAACCGCGACGACCGATCCACCGCCCGAATATTGAGGCGCATCTTGTCCCGGAGCATCGAGGTGACCTTCTGAAACTCGTTCTGGCGCAGCAGGCCATTGTCGACGAAGACGCAGGTGAGGCGATCGCCGATGGCGCGACCGACCAGGGTCGCCGCTACCGCGGAGTCCACTCCTCCCGAAAGCGCGCACAGGGCACGCCCGTCTCCGACTCGAGCTCGAATCGTCTCCACTGTCTCCTCGATGAAGGCGCGAGGGAACCAGTTCGGGCGGATCCTGCAAAGTTCGACGACAAAGCGCCGCAGGATGTCTTTGCCCTGCTCCGTGTGCCGCACCTCCGGGTGGAACTCCACGGCATACATCTTCGCTTGCGGGTTCTCAATCACCGAGATAGCGTTCTCGGTTTTCCCGGTGACGCAAAAGCCCGGCGGGACCGCCACCACATGATCGCCGTGGCTGTTCCAGACTCGCAGCGGTGACTTGATCCCCTCCAGAAGTTGGCTGGGCGGTAGAGTGTCGAGTTGAGCGAACCCGTACTCCCGTCGCCCCGCCGGCTCCACCTTGCCGCCGAGATGATAGGTCATCCATTGCAGGCCATAACAAATGCCGAGTACCGGGACGCCGAGTTTCAGGACGCGATCGTCGCACACGGGCGCGGCAGGATCGTAAACCGATGCGGGTCCGCCCGAGAGAATCAACGCCTGCGGGTTCATCCGCGCCAGGTCATCGAAAGGCAGGTGGCAGGGGACGATGACCGCGTACACCTGCATCTCGCGGACGCGCCGCGCGATGAGTTGGGTGTACTGGGAACCGAAGTCGAGAACGACAATGGGGCGGGGCAGATCCATGAGACAGTGAGCAGTGACGAGTGACTAAGAATTGACGAGTGTAGATTGACGATTGCAAGAAAAGAAAAAAGGCCGCCCTTTCAATACGCCATCGACAATCGTGAATGGCTTTCTTCCAATCGTCAATCGTCAATCTGCAATCGTCAATTCTTCCTTGTGGCTTGGTCGTTGCAGGCGCATTCGTGGTCAAAAGGCCGATATTGTAGCCTAGTTATCTAGCTTATCGGTCGCCCGCTAACTACCCACTCCCCCTTCCATGCAGAATTCACTTCACCACGATGTTGACCAGCTTCTGCGCCACGACGATCACCTTGGCCGGTTGCCGCCCGTCGAGCGCCTGCGCGATCTTGGGTTCGGCGAGGGCGCGCCGTCGGATCTCATCCTCCGAGGCGCCGGCGGGCACACGAATCCTGGCGCGCAGCTTGCCGTTCCACTGTACGGGAATCTCGAGTTCCTCCTCCGCCGCCAGCGCGGCATCGTACTGCGGCCAGGCGACTTCCAGTAGCGCCTCGGAATGCCCCAACGCCTCCCAAAGCTCGTCGGCAACATGTGGGCTGAAGAGCGCCAGAAGCAGAACGAGGATCTCGAGCGCATTCTTTAGCACTGACGGGTGGATACTCCCCGCCGCCAGCCCTGGCTCCATCTCGACCAGCTCGTTGACGAATTCCATCAGGATGGCGATGTCGGTGTTGAAGTGCCAGCGCCCTTCCATGTCGTCGGTGACGTGCCGCAGCGACTGGTGGGCCTTGCGCAGCAAGCGGCGTTCTTCCGCGCTGAGCCCGGCCGGCCCGCCGCCAGCGTCCGAAATTTCCGAAGTTGTTGCCGCCGTCACCGTTCGCACTGAGCCGGCATGCCGGCCCACCAGCCGGTAAACGCGCTGCAAGAATCGTGACGCCCCCTCGATCCCCGCGTCACTCCACTCCAGGTCCTTTTCCGGCGGGGCGGCAAAGAGCATGTAGAGCCGCACCGTGTCCGCGCCATACTTCGCGCACATCTCGGTAGGATCGACGACGTTGCCCTTGGACTTCGACATCTTGGCGCCGTCCTTGATCACCATGCCCTGGGTGAAAAGTCGCGCCACCGGCTCCGGTGAATCGACCAGCCCGATATCCTTCATGACCTTGGTGAAAAACCGCATGTAGATCAGGTGCAGGATGGCGTGCTCAATCCCGCCAATATACTGGTCCACCGGGAACCAATAGCGCACCTTCTCCCGGTTGATGGGCGCGGTATCGATCTTCGGATCGGTGTAGCGGTAGAAATACCACGAGGAGTCGACGAACGTGTCCATGGTGTCCGTCTCGCGGCGCGCCGGGCCTCCGCACTGAGGGCACGTGGTCCGCACAAACTCCGGAACTTGGGCAAGCGGCGATTCGCCGGTGCCCGTAAACGTGACGTGCGGCGGCAGAATGACCGGCAGATCCTTTTCCGGCACCGGCACCACGCCGCAGGCGCCGCAGTAAATCATGGGAATCGGCGTGCCCCAGTAACGCTGGCGGGAAATTCCCCAATCCTTGATGCGATACTGCACCGTTCCCTTGCCGAACCCCTGCGCCTCCGCGTCACGGGTCATGCGCTCGATGGCCTGTTGGGAAGTGAGTCCGGTGTAAGGGCCGGAGTCGATCAGCCGGCCGTACTCCACATAAGCAGATGTCGGCGTGTCAGGCGCCGTCGGCTCATCACTTTCAATTGGATCAAAGTCCCCTTCATTGACCCTCCACGTACGACCGTCGGGACCGAACCCACCGATATCTTCACCAAAGTCAAGCAGGTAACTGTTATCGTCAACTTCGCGTATGATTGCTCGCCGTTCGCCAAGATCGCACGTAGGTGTTCGAGAGGTCCCACGCCTGACAATCACCATTTCTCCGATCCTCACAGACTTGCGAGCGGGCACAATCACGGTCCGAATCGGCAGGCCGTAAGCAGTGCAGAACTCGAAGTCGCGCTGGTCGTGCGCCGGCACGGCCATCACAGCGCCGGTGCCATACTCCATCAGGACAAAGTTCGCCACCCAGAGCGGAACGCTTTCCCCATTATAGGGATTGCGGGCGGTAAAACCGGTAGAAATGCCCTGCTTTTCCAGGTTCACTTCCACGCGTGCGCGCACGGCGGAAGCCTTCACTCGCTCCACCTCGCTCCGCAGGTGCAACAGATGCTCGACGGAAGGCGAGCGCGCGATGATCTCCTCCACCAACGGGTGCTCGGGCGCGATAAACACCGCCGTACAGCCAAAGATGGTGTCGACGCGTGTGGTGAACACCCGCAGCGGACGGCCGAGCGCCTCGACGGTGAATTCCACTTCCGTGCCGAACGATTTCCCGATCCAGTTCTGCTGCATCGCCAGGACGCGCTCCGGCCAGCGGAGCAGGAGCTTCATGTGGTCGAGAAGTTGGTCGGCGTAGGCGGTGATCTTCAGGAACCACTGCTCCAGTTCCTTTTCCACTACCGGAGTATCCTCGTGCCGCCAGCAGCAGCCGTCCACCACCTGCTCGTTGGCCAGCACCGTGCAGCACTTGGGACACCAGTTGACGCGGCTGTGCTTGCGATAGGCGAGGCCGCGCTGATACATCTGGAGGAAGAACCACTGGTTCCAGCGGTAGTATTCCGGGACGCAGGTGGCAAACTCTCGCCGCCAGTCGTAACTGAAGCCCAGCCGCTTCAGTTGCGCCCGCATGCGATCGATGTGGGCAAAGGTGAACTCCGCCGGGTGCCGCTGGCTCTTGATGGCGGCGTTCTCGGCCGGCAGGCCGAAGGCGTCCCAGCCGATCGGGTGCAGGACGTTGAAACCCTTCATGCGCATGTAGCGGGCCAGCGCGTCGCCGATGGAGTAGTTGCGCACGTGGCCCATGTGGATGTCGCCGGACGGGTAAGGCAGCATCTCCAGGACATAGTACTTCTTCCGCGCCGCATCAGCCTCCGTCTCGAAGAGCTTCTGCTCGGCCCACCGCTGCTGCCACTTGGCCTCGATTTGTTGCGGGTCGTAGTTAGGTTCCACAGTTCGTTCTCAGTATTCAGCTCTCAGTTCTCAGCCTTCAGCCATCAGCTCTTGGCCTTTAGCGCTCAGCCTAGAGTCCGGTTGTCTTGCTGACAGCCGATTGCGGATAGCTGAAAGCTGATTACTGACAACTGATGACTGAAAACTGAGAACTTCACTTATGATAACAAACGGTTCGGACCGTCATCAAGTCATTTGCGACGCCGCCGGGAGCCCTTCATAAGGGCTTTGCACCTGAAGAATAAAGGCTTCTGCCCGCTTGCAACCAGTCTCAATACCCCGAAACTTCGCCACTTGGTCCTGCAACTCATAAAACCTATCGGGGGACTGGGAGGCGTGGGCATAGCAAGCGGAACGCTTGGCTGGCTCGGTGCCGGTAATGTCAACATAGTGGGTGGGAGAGAACTGCAGCGTGTCCTCGCCATTCGAGACTTCGTAATAGTAGAGCGCAAATTGCTTTCCCATCTGCAGCCAGGCGTCGAACGTGAGGGCCGAAATCGCGCGGTGATCGCGATGATTATCGAGAGGCCACTGCGTAAAGACCACGTCGGGCCGCTCGGCCTCCAGGATTCTCCGGTAGTCGTCGAAGTGAGAAGGGTCGAGCACCGCCCTGCCGTTCAGTTGCCCCGCGTACGCAGGGCGCGCCTTCAGAATCTCGCACGCCTTGCTGGCTTCGGCCATCCGGACGTTAGCCGGCGCTCCGCCCTTCTCTGCGGGCCACTCGCCATTGTTGAGGTAAAGCAGCACCACCTCGTGACCCTGTCTGCTGTAGTGGGCGATTGTTCCGCCGCAGCCGTATTCGGGATCGCCGGGATGTCCACCGGTGATGATCACCTTCAGCTTCCGGCCCGTGGGTGTCGGGGTTGACAGTCCATCGGCCTGAAGTGTGCCGAGGGCATCCCCTGCCGACCCTCCGGCGGCCAGAGCAATTCCTGCCCGGCCGGCGAGGGTTAGCAATTCTCGTCGAGTGGAGTCCATTCGCTTGAGCATAAGTTTTCAGTTGTCAAGCTTTCAGTTCTCAAAAACCTGAGAGATGATTGCCAGCACGCCTGCCCCAATCCGCCGATAACGGTATCCGGCGCGAGGTAGACCTTGATTTGAGCAGCGGAAAGCCGGCTTGCTTGGCCACCGCGACTACTGCCGCCCCGCGGGCGCGCCGAAATGAACCCCGGAGAATCTCTCCAGAGCGAGA
>DATFYM010000165.1:0-2199 GCA_035315065.1 Terriglobia bacterium | reverse complement strand
TGTAGGCACCCGCTAAGAAACGTAGAAATCTGAACGCAGGCCGAGGGATGAGATCGAGCCATCCTCATCGCCGCAGGCGGCTTTGGCTCTGAATGTCATCGCCGCAGGCGCGTGCGCGGACAGTGGGATTTGGTAGGATGAGTTCCTGGAGATGTAAGGAGGAGAACCCCGGTTGTTTGCCCAACCGGGGTTTTTCATTGGTGGCCCCGGTCAAAGGACCTCCAAGTTCGTCAGCGAGAGTCATCCTGCCATGATCGTCGCCGGTTGTCCAGTGCCCTCTCTCGAAACCGGTGCCGGTTGCTTGTTCCGCTGTTTTTCGCCAGCGCGTGTGTCACTTTCCTCCCTGTGGCGCGGTGTTTTATCTCTGCCAGCGCTGTGACCGCGGCCAGCGTTATTGCCGTCCCCATTGCCGGGAAAAATCCCGCCGTCTCCAGCGCCGCGAGGCTAACCGCCGCTATCAACAAAGTCTCGGACTGGATGGGCGCCTCGACCATCGCCAGCGCCAACGCGAGTATCGTCAGCGCTTAAAAGCTCGCGTGACAGATCAATCTTCCCTTGGTGCTTCTCCCTATGTGAATCTGACGGCGCCTCCGGTTCCGCAGCTGGCCGCAGCCCCTTTGGCGGCAGTTTTTTTCCCTGGGTCGGACGCTGAGTACGCGGCGAGCGGGGTCGTCTGTCAGATCTGCGGGCGCCGGGGACGCTGGGTGAATCCTTTTCCCGAGGTGAAGCATGATTGCCGATGAACAAGTCGCTCAAATCCGTCACCTGTTTCACGCCGAGCATTGGAAAATCGGCACGATTGCGGCGGAACTGCACCTGCATCCCGATACCGTGCGCGCCGCGCTCGCAACCGATCGCTTCCGTAGCCAGCCCCGGCCGCGCGTTCGCCTCACTGATCCGTACCTTGATTTTCTGCGCCAGACCTTGCAGCAATATCCTCGCCTGCGCGCTACCCGCCTCTTCCAGATGATTCACTCGCGCGGTTACCCGGGCAGCATCAACCAACTCCGCCGTGTTGTGGCCGAACTACGCCCGCCCCAGGGTGAAGCTTTTCTTCGTCTGCGCACGTTCCCCGGCGAGCAAGCACAGGCCGACTGGGCCCACTTCGGGGAAGTGACCATCGGTCGCGCCCGCCGTCGTTTGTCCGGCTTCGTCCTCACCCTCTCCTACAGCCGCGCTTTGTGGCTGGAGTTCTTCCTCGACCAGAGCCTGGAGAATTTTCTCCTCGGCCACGTCCATGCCTTCGCCGATTGGGGTGGGGCGGCGCGCACCGTTTTGACCGACAATCTCCGCAGCGTGGTCTTGGAACGCCGTGGAGAGGCCATCCATTTCCACCCCCGTTTTCTCGAACTCTCGGCCCACTACCATTTCGCCACTCGGCCCTGCCGTCCTGCCCGGGGCAATGAAAAAGGCCGCGTGGAGCGCGCCATTCAATATGTCCGTCACAACTTTTTCGCCGCCCGACCCTTCACCACCCTGGCCGATTTCAACCGTCAGGCTCTCGACTGGCGCAACCAGGTCGCTCATCAGCGCCCCTGGCCCGGTGATGACTCCCGCACGGTCGCTCAGGTTTTCGAGGAAGAGAAACCGCGCCTGCTGCCACTTCCTGCGCATCCTTTCTCCTGCGACTTGACCACCACCGTGCGCGCCGATAAAACCCTCTATGTCCGCTTCGACCTCAACGACTATTCCGTCCCGCCCCAGGCCTTGGGCCGCACGCTGACCTTGGTGGCTTCCCCTACCCGCGTGCGCCTGCTCGATGGCGCCACCGAAATCGCTTCCCACCCCCGCTCTTATGACCGGCATGAACTCGTCGACGAACCCGCACATCATCAGGCCTTGCTGGAACAAAAACGCAAGGCTTTGGGTTCCACCGCGGGAGGTCGCCTCGCCATCCTGGTCCCGGAAAGCCCGGCCTTCCTTCAAGCCGCCTTTGAGCGCGGTGAATCCACCGCTCGGCTGACCGTGCAACTTCTCCGCCTGCTCGATGACTATGGGCCGGCGGAACTGAGCGCTACCCTCCGGGAAGCCCTCGACCGTCACACCCCACGCCTTTCTTCCGTGGCCTTTATCCTGGCGCGCCGCCATCGCCAACGCCGGCAACGCGCTCCCTTGCCCGTCAATCTCTCGCGCCGCCCCGATCTGGAAAACTTGACCGTTTCAAACCCCTCTTTGGAGGCTTACGATGAACTCACCCAG
>DATFYM010000164.1:0-5017 GCA_035315065.1 Terriglobia bacterium | reverse complement strand
CTGTTGGACCGCCAATCGCATGATTTCAACATCGGCAATCTCCAACCTCTGCATCGGTTCACCTCCCGGACCATTCTAGGCCCGAGAGGGTCGGGAATTCAATTTTATTATGCGGCATTACTTATGACGCCGCGTTTAACGAGGCAATGGGGGAGGTTTTGACGCAATATGCAGACCTGCTCAACACCCGCAGGGATAAGTTGAAGGAAGATGCCCCGGATAAAGAGCCAGACCTAAGAACCGGCTGGTTGATATGGGAGAGCGCGCTTCGGGACTTTCTCTACTTTGAGGAGGAGACCATCCCTCCCAACCCTTCAGACTACTTCGCTGAGTGGCACGAGAGCGGAGGTGGCACCAGGAAGGCAAGTAAGAATCTTTGGGTGTATGAGAAGGTGACAGGTGACAAGAGGTATTCAATAACGACGTCGGCTGGGGCGAAGATTCAGCCTTATTTCGACGTGCCGCCGCCGAACGACTCCAACCTGTATAATTTCAGAGTACAGGGAGAAGAGATCGGGCCCGGCTTAGTTCGCATTTGGGTCTCGGCCGCGACGGCGCGAGAACTTGAGACTATCGTCGGTAACCTCACTCCTCAAAACCTAGAGTTGGTCATCGCCAACGCCGCATCTGCGTCGGCGGACGTGGATGCCGCCCAGACTCCTGGTCATGAGGAGGCCAAGGTCCTCGTGATCACTTCCGAGTCCTACGGCCTTTTAACGGCCACATTTCCGACCGCCGTTAGCGATGAGCACGTGATGCAACTGTTGGTTCGTCGCCTACGCAAATAACACCGGCCACCGAGGCTAGCTATGGGGGAACGTACGCCCCGGAACTATTCGGAGCAGCGATGCAGCCCGCAAGAAGGGGAGTTTCGCAGGGAGGTCAGTCGGAGACCGGTACCAGCGCATACTCGCTAATCCGTCAGGCCATTCTCGACAGGAACCAGATCGTTGCCGTTTATGGCGGGCACTTGCGAGAGGTGTGTCCCCATATCGTTGGAATGAAGAACGGTAGAGCACATGCGCTGTTTTACCAATTTGGAGGGACCAGCAACAGCGGCCTCTCTCCGATCGGGTCACCGGATAACTGGCGTTGCGTCCTGGTTGAGAAGCTTACGGAAGTGTCAGTTCGTCCGGGTCCCTGGTATACAGCAGCCGAACCTCCCCGCCAACAAAATTGCGTTGACGTGATCGACGTGACGATCGTACCCCTCGCAATTTGAGCCCATTGCTGGTTTTCCTTAGGGTCGGCCGCCGTATTATTGGTCCTCCGCAGCCGTTGTCGACTCAGCGGTACTCTCACCGGCGCGAAGTGCCGCCAAGTCTATAGTTTGCCATCAGTTGAATAGGCCGAGGGGAGTCGTAAACGCGCATCGGGTGGGCATTAATGGCAAGCCCTATCGCTCTTAATTCGAAACCCACCGCGTTTGAGCCTGGCGTTCACGTCCGCAGCCTTAACTCGAACTATCGCTACGAAGGCGTGGGCAGGGTCCTGGAGGTGCGGGGCGAGATTTGTAGGGTCAAATTCAACCCTAGCGTGTTCTCTCGGCCGCGCCACCGGTCCATCAATTATCTGCTGAGAGCCCCGGAGTTGGAGTTCTGCCCGCCGGCGCTGGAACTGGCGAAGGCGGGCCATTGGGACTACGCCTGGAGATTTGACTTGCGGCAAATGGCGGCCCGCTTCCTGACGATGAACAAGGGCGGTCAGCTCTCGAATGCCCGCACCGAAATCCTGCCGCACCAGATTTTCACCGCCTTTACCGTGGTTTCCAGTCCCCGTCGCCGCTTCATGTTGGCGGACGAAGTGGGCCTGGGCAAGACCATTGAGGCGGGCATGGTGTGGCAGGCGCTCTTGCAGCGCGGCAACGCGGACCGGACGCTGATCATCACCCCAGCAGGCCTCACCCGCCAGTGGCAGGAAGAATTCAGGGACAAGTTTCAGGCCGCCGACTTTGAGATTTTCGGGCGCGACTTCACGGCCACTAACCCGCGCACCTGGGACCTCCGCGCCCGCGCTATCGCTTCTCTCGATCGCCTGAAGCGGAAAGAGCACAAGCGAGTGCTGCTGGAAAACCGCAAATGGGACCTGATTATCTTCGACGAAGCCCACCGCCTGAGCGCCAAGGAATACGGCAGAAAAACGGACAAGACGCAGAATTACCAGCTTGCCGAAGTCCTGCGGAACTACACGGACGCCCTGCTGTTGCTGACCGGCACGCCTCACTCGGGCGATCCCGACCACAGCCGCTTTATGAACCTCGTGCGGCTGCTGGAAACCAAGGTGGATTTCTCGGCGCTTACCGACCAACCGCTCTTCCGCGAGGCAGACGCGGTGCCCTATTCCAAGCTGATTCTGCGAACGCCAAAGCTGCGGGTAACCGACGCCGAAGGGAAAGTGGTATTCAAAGGACGAATGACTCACCCCTTGCCCTTCGCGATGTATCCCGACGAGAAGGAATTCTATAGCGCCGTCGAAGACTACATCCGCACCGGGTACAACTCGATTGAGCAAATTGAAGACCCGATGCACAAGCGCGCCGTGGGATTCATTCTGACCACTTTCCAGAAGTTGAACGCCAGCTCGTTCCGGGCCATCAAAGCGGCGCTGGAAGGACGGCTGACGCGCCTGGAAGAGAAACTGGAGAAACTCCCGGAGGAAGAGGAAGAAGAGGACCGCGACGAGCGCTACCAGGGCGAACTCGACGAAAAGGCGGTGTTGAGGAGCGACCAGCAGATCCTCCGGGATGAAATCAAGGTGCTGAAAAAGCTCCTGACCATCCCGGTGACGCGCGAAAAGAAAATCGACAGCCTGCGTGATCTGCTGAAAAAGATCGACGCGGAGACGCCGGGAGCCAAGGTTTTGATCTTCACTGAGTACCGGCGCACGCAGGAATTCCTGCGAGAGCGGTTGGAAAAATGGTACGGGGCAGACACCGTCGTTCTCATTAACGGCGACATGGAACTGGAGGGCAAGACTCTCGACGCCGAGAGCAAGCGGCGCAGCCAGCGCGTCTTTCGGGAAGAGCCTTCGGTGCGCTTTCTGGTTTCAACCGAGGCGGGCGGGGAAGGTATCAACCTGCAGTTCTGTTACATCGTGGTGAATTACGACCTTCCCTGGAATCCCATGCGCTACGAACAGCGCGTGGGTCGGGTTTACCGCTACGGCCAGGAGAAGGTGGTCCAGATTTACAACCTGCGAGCCAAAGACACGGTTGAAGAAACGGTCCGCTCCTACTTTGAACAGCGTTTGAGAGTCGCCGCGCAGGCGCTCCAGCAAGTGACCGGCGAAGACCCTGAGGAATTGATCGCCAGCCTTAACTGGCAACTGGAAACCGAGATCGAACCGGACGAAATCTATAAACGCGCCCTGGTGGAAGGCACCCTCAACAAGCAAACCAAAGAGGAGATTCAGGAAGCCGTGCGCCGGTCGCAGAAGGCGTACGAGATCGCCACCCAGAGCCTGTTCCGGGACGTTTCCAGCTATAGCTTCGACAAGTACCAGAGAGAATTGGCCAGCCCGGTAAGCCTGAAGGACCTGGAGGGCTTCACGCTGAAGTATCTGGCGCGGGAGCGGCGGCAAGTGCTGCGCAAGGACGGGTTCCTGGAGTTCCTGACGCCGGAGAGCATGCGGGAGATGAGGCTGCCGGAGCGGTTCAAGGCTGTCACTTTCGACCGCGCGACGGCCATTAAGAACTCACAGGCGGAGTTCTTTGCCTTGGGCCACCCCTTTGTTGATGCCATGCTGCGACAGGTTGGGGACTACAGCTTTGGGGGTCACACCACCGTCCGCGTGATCGAAGGCGCGGGTTTGAAGCCCGGCGAAGCGAAGGCAGGCTACCAGTTCAACTTCATGGTTCGCTCGCGGGTCCAGAGGGAAGACGGCGAGGAATACCTGTTCGACTCGCACACCATAGTGATCGATGCCGACGGCTCCGCTGACGAGACGCTGTCGGGCTGGGCGGCTTCCAGTTACAGTCGCGAGGGCGCCGTCCCGCGTTATGCTGACGAACTGCTATCCAACCTGGAAAGTCTGGATGTGGAACGCGCCTACGGCCTCGCCCGCGCAGCGCTCGAGAGCAAGGTCCGGTTGTGGGACTGGGACGAAGATGTGGACCTGATCGGCTTGGCGAAGGTCGTCGCGGTGCCGGCAGGCTAAGCAAGCGCAGCGCGGATTTGTTCCTCAATGTCCGCAGTTCTGGATCTCTTCTTCCGCGAACTCCGAGCCCCGAACTCCAAAACCCCGGCGAAAAGCTACCACTCATTCCGCGAGCCCAGCACGATCGCAGTTCTGGCATGGGCACTTGATATCGCTCCGCTAAATATTTCTGTTGATAATCATCCTTTGGTACCGTATAATTATCTAGGCTCGCGTTGGACCGGTAGCCGGGGTTCGGGGTTCGCGGAAGAAAAGGCGAGGCTCCGGGCCGGATTCGGCGCGCCGGGATTCGAGAGTCGTGATCCCAGGCAAGAGTCGGAGTCAGGGCCTCGGGGCTCCGAGAAGGAACACTACGCGGAGGGACGGTCCGGTCAAAAGCGGAGCCGTCCCGAAAAAGGGCACGATGGGAGCGAGAAAACCAGGGATTGCGCGTGAGAGATGAACGATCGGGAGCAACGGGTTTCGGGATTCAGGTTTCGGAGTTCGCGGGGCGTGACCGTAAATCTGCGAGGGCAATCCATTGATTCTACGATGGTTACTAGCCAAGTGGCTCGCCCCCAGAATCCGCGGCACGCTGAATTGAAAGGACTTACTGACCACGTCTTCAGCGAGCGTTGGACCACCTTTTCGGTTTTGTCGGGGCGACGGAAACGCGGCGACGCCGATCTGTTGATTCAACAAGGCTTTGTTAGCCAAGTCGCAGTGGAAAGCGGGAGAGCGATTGCTCAATCAAAAGGACTTACTAACCACATCTTTACGAGCGTTGGACCACCTTTTCGGGTTTTGGCGGGCGACGGAAACGCGGCGACGCCGATCTGATGATTCAACAAGGCTTGTTAGCCAAGCTGCGATGGAGAGGGGG
>DATFYM010000163.1:0-6048 GCA_035315065.1 Terriglobia bacterium | reverse complement strand
AGCGGCGATGAAGCCATAACCCGGAGGCGCGGTGGCCTGCTCCTTGGACAAGCTGAGGCTGACGCGGATGATGTTGGGAGCGTACGGCTCGAGAACGACCGTGCTGCCATCGCGGCTCAAAACCAGCCCGTCTTGGAGTGTGGCAGCTTGCTGCCGCTTTCCAGTCCAGAAGTCTGCTTTAGGCCCCGCGCCGTTTGTTGGTGCCTCGGCGAGAAAGCGGCAGCAAGCTGCCGCACTCCAAGACGCTCGCGGCTCCTCGGCATGAGCGGTTGCGCCGTGCGAAAGCACCGCGGTCAATAATATTGTCAAGAAACTACGCATCAGAACCCTCCTGCGCCGCCAAACTCGATCCGGCCATTGGTACAGATATCAGATTTCGAGGGGCCTAGGTCAAGTATGTTACGGTTTCTTACGGTAACGAACTCTCAGCCCCTTGCTTTCTCCCCCTTGCCGCGTCCGCGGCACTTGACTTCGGTCAAGTGCGCTTCACGGGGCTGACGATCCTGGCGTTCAGGCGCTTGGCGCGCCATGCCGGGAGGGGGCATTCGGCTGCTCGGTTCACTTCACCAAGTTCACCAAATGGTGCTACACTGTCGTTATGAAGCGAGCCACAGGAAACATTCCTGATGACATTGCGAAGGCCATGGACGGCTACGTGAAGGCTCAGGAGGCACCGCCTCCGCTAACTGCAGTGGTTCAAGCGGCTTTACGCCCCTACCTGGTCAACCGGGCCCTATCTCACTAAGCGCCGAGCGCTACGCATCCGACCGGTGGTGCACGGAAGCGGCCACCGCGACGTGAGCCAGGCTTCACGATCGTTACCTGGCGAGACGATGAGTCGCTACGATCATCACTGCGATTTAATGCGCGCGGCTGTGTGGGCGATGAGCAACCGATGAGCAAATGATTGTGGGTAAGAACGGAAGGTTCTGGTATTATAAGCAATCGCCTATTTTGAATTGGAATGAGGTGTGGTTATGGCTCAGGCCTGTGAAATCTGCGGCAAAGGCCCGCGGTACGGAAATCGGATCAGCCACGCGCACAACGTGACCCGGCGCCGTTGGAACCCCAACCTGCGCGTGGTGAAAGCGGTGGTGGAGGGCGTTCACAAGACAATCCGGGTGTGCACGTCATGCATCCGCTCAGGCAAAGTTGTGAAACCCGGTAAGGTCGTCGTCAAAGCCTGAGTGCTGCATTTCATACGGGTTCGGGATTCGGGGCCCGGGATTCGCAGAAGGAAATTGGGGTCCGGGGATTTGTTTTGCGAACCCCTAAGCTCGAATTCCGAACCCCGCTTGCCGGGAGTGAACCGCTTCCCCGGCCGCTTCTTCAGCGCTCCGATGCACTTCATCCCCCGGCCCCTTCACGCCGGTGGCGAACGCTCTATCATCTCTAATCCCTTTCTCCGCATCTGATATCCCGTAATTTCTGGAACGTCGGCTGATCTCGCCATACCGTATGAAGAGGAGGAAACGAACCATGCGCGGGCGGGCGCATCAATTCATCGGGGTATTTGTCGGATCGCTCCTCGCATCGGCCTGCCTCGGAACCCATCCGGAAACGCTGGGAGCGCGGGCGTCCCGCCCGCCCTTCTGTTCCGCCACCCGAGCCTGTCCACGGTCGGATTGGCCTTGTTGGAGCCAAAGTCGCGAAAGTGCGGGCGGGACGCCCGCGCTCCCAGATGGGCAGCACGACATGCAAGACATGGCGGGAATGGATCATCACGCGATGTCGATGCAAATGACGGGCGCCTCGCTTGCGGAGCAAGTCCAGAACCACGACACCTCGGGGACATCGGTCGAGCCCGACTCGACGCCAACGCCAATGTTGATGACGACCAAGGGCGCGTGGACGTTGATGTTTCACGGCGTGGCGTTTCTCAGTGACATCCAGCAAACCGGCCCGCGCGGTCACGACAAGCTTTTTTCGGTGAACTGGTTCATGCCCATGGCCCAGCGGCGCCTGGGTCGCGGCACCCTCACCTTGCGGACGATGCTCAGCCTGGAGCCTGCCACCGTCACCGGCCGTTACTTCCCTTTGCTTTTCCAGCAAGGCGAGACGGCCTACGGAAGGCCGCTGGTCGACGGCCAGCATCCACACAATTTTTTCATGGAAGTGGCGGCACTATACGACGCGCGGCTGGGCGAGAATACACTGGTTTCATTCTACGCCGCGCCGGTGGGCGACCCGGCGATGGGCCCGACGGCGTACCCACATCGCGCCTCGGCCATTGAGGATCCTTTGGCTACGCTCGGCCATCATCTTCAGGACTCAACCCACATTTCCTACGACGTGCTCACCGCCGGGCTAACCTACAAGGCGGCGCGAATCGAGTTCTCCGGGTTTCACGGCCGCGAGCCGGGCGAGAATCGTTGGGACATCGACGCGGGCAGCATCGATTCCTGGTCCACGCGGCTCACCGTGAATCCCAGGCCCGACTGGAGCGGCCAATACTCCATCGGACGGCTGAAGAGTCCCGAGCAACTGAACCCCAGCGAAGACGTGCTGCGGATGACCGCATCGTTGATGTATAACCGGCCGTTCGCCGACGGCAACTGGGCTTCGAGCTTGATCTGGGGCAGAAACCTCACCCTGCCTCAACATGAGGTCTACAACAGCTACCTGGCCGAGTCGACCTTGCGCTTTCGCCAGCGGAATTCGGTATGGGGGCGGGTGGAGAATGTGGACAGGACCACCGAGTTGCTGCTGGACGGAAACCCCGAACCGCCCGGTTTCGAGGAACGTTTCCTGGCCCGCGTTCAGGCTTACACGCTGGGCTACGATCGCGACATTCACGTGATCCCGCACCTCTCGGTCGCGCCGGGCGGGCAGGTGACCTGGTATGGGGTGCCCGCCTCGTTGCGGCCGATTTACGGCGCGCGCCCGGCTGGGGTTGTTGTGTTTCTGCGGCTTCGACCCAGTTCGAGGGAATAGTGTGTCCGCGATTGGAAGACAAGAAATGGATCCACAGATTACGCAGATTTCACAGACTCATGACAAAAAGGCAAGCGAAGCGAATTGCGGGTGGTAAGCAACAACCGAGTTGTGTTTCGTGGCTCCAACGGGCATAGATTCTACTATCATTGGACGAGCTGTTTGCCGCAAGGGTCGAGAATGTGGAGCGCGGGCGAGGATAAGTGCCCTGCAGTCAATGGCTCCGAGGCGGCCAAAAATATTTTTGCGACCCCCAAAAAAAACCCTTGCATTTGTAATCTGGCTGTAATAATATCTTTGATTGCAGGCACGAAGGTGGGACGCACAGGGGGCTCGGCCCCGGCAAAGCTGGGTTGAACGGTGGCCGAAAACAGCGCGTCCACATCGTCCGCGCAAGGTGGAGAGGAGGCAATACGATAAAGGCTTCCGACTAGAGGATTGAAGCAAAGGGGGTCCTCCGCAAGAGAAATTCCCGCCTGTTTCAGTTCTCGAGATTCAGAGCAAAACAATCCGCGCAATCCCAAGTGCGAGGGCTTTTGTCTCTGCGGCCAGGTTGCGTCGCGAGTGGCAGTGGTTCGAATGCTGGTTTTGATGTTCGCTCTCCTTCGACCTGAGGATGGTAGAAGGTAGAGCGAGAATCAAACCCAGCGTGAAAGGCCAAGAGAACTAGCCATTCGGGTTGGGGAAGCTGAAAGCAGCGTTGGCTGTCTTCAGTACTCAACGTTCTTTGACAACTGATAGTGCGGCGTCTACAAGTGCTCATTCCGTCCGGCGGATATCCGGACGGGATTCAACGAAGGCGAATCTGCACAAGACCGGAGCTATCAGCCATCAGCTATCAGCAGTCAGCAAGAGCCTCGAAAGGAGGCTTTTTCGCTGAGGGCTGAATGCTGAGAGCTGACGGCTCAGGCGGTGTGTTGAGCAGATTTTATGGTCAAGCTACTAAGGGCGTACGGTGGATGCCTTGGCGCCAGACGGCGATGAAGGACGTGGTTACCTGCGAAAAGCCTCGGGGAAGGGGAAACACCTTTTGATCCGGGGATGTCCGAATGGGGAAACCCTCCCGATGTCAACATCGGGAACGGTCCGCTGAATCCATAGGCGGGCGCGAGCCAACCCAGGGAAGTGAACCATCTCAGTACCTGGAGGAAAAGAAAGCAACAGCGATTCCGCTAGTAGCGGCGAGCGAACGCGGAACAGCCCAAACCCAGCCTTCCTCTGAAATCTCAAATCTCAAATTTGAAATCTCAGAGGAGGGTTGGGGGTTGTAGGGCGCGCGTGGGTGAAGAGCCATAGAGTTACCAATCCGGCGGCTAATCGAACGACTTGGAAAAGTCGGCCATAGGGTGTGATAGCCACGTAGGTGAAAGCCAACCGGACTCTAACGCGCGTTCCTGAGTACCGCGGGGCACGAGAAACCCTGCGGGAATCCACGGGGACCATCCCGTAAGGCTAAATACGTGCTGGCGACCGATAGTGAACTAGTACCGTGAGGGAAAGGTGAAAAGCACCCCTGCGAGGGGAGTTAAAAGTACCTGAAACCGTATGCCTACAAGCAGTCGAAGGGCAACGCTCGAGTAGCAATACTTGGGCAAGCCTGACGGCGTGCCTATTGCATAATGAGCCGGCTAGTTATTGTCCGTCGCCAGGTTAAGCGATGATCCCGCAAGGGGGAGCGAGCCGTAGCGAAAGCGAGTCTGAATAGGGCGAGAAGTGGCGGGCAATAGACGCGAAGCGGGATGATCTACCCTTGGTCAGGGTGAAAGCCACTTAACAGTGGCCGGAGGCCCGAACCGGTGTTGGTTGAAAACAGCTCGGATGAACTGAGGGTAGGGGTGAAAGGCTAATCAAATTCCGTGATAGCTCGTTCTCCTCGAAATAGCTTTAGGGCTAGCCTCGGACGGTCACCCACGGTGGTAGAGAACTAGATGGACTAGGGTCCGTTAACGGATACCAAATTCAACTAAACTACGAATGCCGTGACGTGCAATCCGGGAGTCAGACAGCGGGGGCTAAGCTTCGTTGTCGAGAGGGAAATAGCCCAGACCGCCAGCTAAGGTCCCGAATCGATGGCTAAGTGGGAAAGGAAGTGAAGTCGCTCAGACAGCCAGGAGGTTGGCTTAGAAGCAGCCATCCTTTAAAGAAAGCGTAACAGCTCACTGGTCGAGTGGCTTTGCGCCGATAATTCAACGGGGCTCAAGCCATCAACCGAAGCTGCGGATTTCCCGATCTGCTACGGCGGGTCGGGGAGTGGTAGAGGAGCGTTGAGTACAGTTTGAAGCGAGACCGCGAGGGCTCGTCGACGGTACTCAAGTGACCCTGCCGGCATAAGTAGCGATAACGGAGGTGAGAACCCTCCGCGCCGAAAGTCTAAGGTTTCCTGAGAAAGGTTAATCCGCTCAGGGTCAGTCGGTCCCTAAGGCGAGGCCGAAAGGCGTAGCCGATGGACAGCCGGTTAACATTCCGGCACTGCAGCGGGAACGTTACGACGAGGCGGGGACGCAGAAGGTTAGCGGAGTCGGCTGATGGCTTAGCCGATGCGCGCACCGAGGAGGATCCGGCAGGCAAATCCGCCGGGTCGGTTTAAAGCCGCTCTGAGGTGTGAGCCGAGGGGCTTCGGCCCCGTAAAGTTCGTGATACCATGCTGTCAAGAAAAACCGCTAAGCAGTTCCCGGGGCAACCGTACCCCAAACCGACACAGGTAGACGAGGTGAATATCCAAAGGCGCTTGAGAGAACACTCGCTAAGGAACTAGGCAAATTAACTCCGTAACTTCGGAAGAAGGAGTGCCCCGCTAGGGTGTCAAAGCCCGAGGGGGCCGCAGTGAAACGCGCTCTGCGACTGTTTAACAAAAACACAGGTCTCTGCTAAGTCGAAAACGACGTATAGGGGCTGACGCCTGCCCGGTGCCGGAAGGTTAAAGGGAGAGGTCATTGGGAGCGATCCTGAGAAGCTTCGAACTGAAGCCCCGGTGAACGGCGGCCGTAACTATAACGGTCCTAAGGTAGCGAAATTCCTTGTCGGGTAAGTTCCGACCTGCACGAATGGCGTAACGATAGAGCGACTGTCGTGGCGAGTGACTCAGCGAACTTGTAGTACCGGTGAAGATGCCGG
>DATFYM010000162.1:0-45421 GCA_035315065.1 Terriglobia bacterium | reverse complement strand
CTAAGCTGGCATTCCTCCAGCGTACTGCCTTGGGGCGAGAGTTTGCGTGAGAGCCGGATGCGGGAAATCTGCACGTCCGGTTCGACGAGGGGGGAGGTAGTCGTGCCGCTCTGCGGGATCGCTTCCTCCCCTACTCTACCTTTCCATGATTCCATAGCTCGACCAGGTGGTGGAGAAAGAAGCCCAGAGCCGGCCCGAAGTGGTGGAACTGAGGAAGCAACACCAGGGGGTGGGGCCAATGGTGGGACCGGCCTTTGTCCTGACCATCGGCCCGGTGGAACGCTTTAAGCACAGCCGGCAGGTGGTGAGTTACCTGGGGCTGAACCCGCGCGAGTACTCCAGCGGCGGGCACCAGCGGCTGGGGCACATCAGCAAACAAGGCAATGAAATGATGCGTTGGCTGCTGGTGGAAGCAGCGCAGAGTGCGGTGCAGTATGATCCCGAGCTGCACCGCAAATATTAACGCTTGAATAAGGCGCGGTTGCCCGCCGATGGAGTCGCGACAATTTGAAGGGAAAAGCCGCAGACCCCGAATCGGGGTCTGCGCTACCTTGCTACCGACTCTGTTTCTTATTCAAACTGAAGCTCCCGCCCGCTTGATCAGTGCCGCGCCGACGATCAGGCCTGAGGCAAGGAGAAGGACGCTCGATGGCTCGGGAGTGGTAGTGCCGCCGCCGCCACCACCGCCACCGGATCCGGTTCCGGCTACGCAACTGTCGACGTCGATGGTGTTCGTATCCAGCGTCACGGCGCCATTTAGGGCGAAGGCCCTTCCGCAACCGATGGTCGCGCCTGTATTCATCGTTATGCTCGCGTCGGCGAGAATACTCCCATAAAAGTCAGTGGTTGTACCGAGAGTGGCGGAGCTGCCGACCTGCCAAAACACGGTGTCATTTTGGCCGGCATTTATAATGTCGACAGACGAGGCGCTCCCGGTGGTGAGGGTGCTCCCGATCTGGAAAACCACGTCCTGATTGGAAAGGCCCTGGAAGTTGAGAGTAAGCGCTCCTGTCAACTGCGCCGAGGAGTTGAATTTATACACTCCCGGCAAGAGCGTTTGTCCGCCCAGATCCTGGTTAGTCAGGTTGGCATTGGGCGCCAAGCCCGCCAAAACGCCGTAGGCAGTCAGGGCATCAATCTGCGCTTGCTGCGCGACCGCATCCGTGTTGTGTATCGTGCCGTTCACAATCCCCGGAGGAAACCCCGTAATCGAAGTGCCGGGATAAAGGCCCAAGTCCCCGTTGATGACGCTCGGTCCGGTGTTGGTCACCGTCGAGGCGCCCAGGACCGCAAAACTGGCCGAGGTTCCTAAAGCAATGCTGTCGGCATACGATAGGCCGCTGACCGTCAGGAAGCAAAGCAGCAGCGCGGACCTTCTAATCGTTTTCATGATGCTCCTCCCCACCTTGGTTCTCTACCATCGAGAGCGCTTTAGCGTAACGAGAACTTTATAACAGACGTTGAAAGGTCCGGTCAATGGCACGAAGGTGCCATCCGAGAATAGCACAAAGGTGCCAGTTACGGTGCAGCCAACTACCAGCTTTCCGTTGAGAGCCGCGGGCAGTGCAATAGCACGGCCTCAAAGTCATTTTCATGATGGTCCTCGTCAGTCTGGCAGGAATTTCCATTTTCAAATCCTTGTTCTTGGAAAAGCTAACAGGTCGAGACTTGACATGTCTGTTCGATAAACGACACACGGACGACTTTATTCCTGACACTTGTCGTTGAGCCTTCCGCCCCGGCGACCCCGGTCCACTCTCCAAAACTGCCCGCACGCAGCCTCTGTGCCGTTCAACAATTCGGGAAAAGGGGCCCCGTCGATGGCATGAAGATTACAACGGTTCCAATTACAGCGACGTCAACGACCATCTTGGCCGACGAGAGCCGCGGTCCGTGATTTTTCTGCCCGTGGGGTACCTGGTCGGGCTGTTCTCAGGGCGAGTCGCGGGTCCACCGTCTACTGACTTCGGACAGCATTCCTCCAACTGTCGCTCAGGACGGTAAGCGAAAGCCGAACCGGTACAGGGGACTGGGGGCAGGGGACGGAGGATGGATGCGTCATATCGCGGGTCAGACGCCATCTTGAGGGCGAGACGAGGGAAGCGATCACATTACTTATTGGCGTTCCATACGTACAAAAAGCTGCCGTCGCTGGCGGTCGCAACATTGCGCCCGGCTTTCCGAGTGGCACGATTCAGGGCTGAACGTACCTTCTCCTTGCTTTCCGCCAATTCTGCCAAGGGTACTTTGAGGGCCGAACCCTGCTTCAATTCGTCGAGATCCCTGAGGATTGCGGAAACAATCTGCTTGTGCTTCCCGTTTCTCCCTTGCGGGACGTCCACTTGCAGCATCGTCTTGAAATGGGCTGAGGCTTTGTCGGTCCGAAGATTCATAGGCATCTTTGCGCCTCCTAAACCTTAAACTATCGTGACGCAAGCATATCTCAACCTAGCGACAACTGCAAGTAAAAACTTCGAACCGTTAAAAGGCCGGGTCGGCGCCGCCGACTAACCGCCCCTCGGAGTGGGCTACAAGTACCGTTGAGTCAGCAGGGTAGCCGCACTAAAGCGCAAGTAAAAGATTTCCAAAAGATCTAACCCGTATCCATTGTGGCCTGCTACGATCTTTACGGAAAGAGAAAGAGGAATGGCCATGCCCAAATCGAAAAAGCCGAAAACACACTTCGAGCAGGTTCCGTTGGCGACACTCAAGGACATTATTGCTGCGGAAGAAATCGCGGACGCCGAAGCGGACGGAAACGAAGCGACGGTTGAGACTCCGGCAAAATGAAGCGAGCCGTGTTCCCCCTCTTCGGGTCAGCCGTGGTGAAGGGGCTGTTGCAGCACAAGAAGGAGGTTGTGATGGCGCTTGAGAAGAGCCAGCCTAAGGTTGTTACGGCGAATCAGAAGGGCCCGCCCGTCGATTGGGAAGCCTTGCTGGCGGTAATTCCGCGGGGGAAGACGATTATCGAATATGGCGCGAACCGCACCATCTACAACCAGGGAGATCCTGCGGACGCGGTGTTCTTCCTCCGCCGCGGCAAGGTGAAGCTCACCGTAACTTCCAAGCAGGGCAAGGAAGCGATCGTCGCCATTCTGGGCCCCGGCGAGTTCTTCGGGGACGGGTGCCTCGCCGGTCAGCCGTTGCGTGTGTCGGCGGCGGTGGCAACCACCGATTGCAGCCTGGCCAGGATTGAGAAGCCGCAGATGGCGCGCATGCTCCACGAACAGCACGACGTCTCGGAATTGTTCGTCACCCATCTGCTTTCACGCAACATCCGCTACGAAGAGGACCTCGTGGACCAACTTTTCAACTCGAGCGAGAAACGCCTGGCTCGCATCCTCTTACTCCTGGCTCATTTTGGCAAGGAAAGCAGGGTCGAAACTATCCTTCCCAGCATTAATCAGGAGAGTTTGGCCCAAATGGTGGGCACCACCCGTTCGCGGGTGAGTCATTTCATGAATAAGTTCAGGGAGCTGGGCTTTGTCGATTACGACGGCGGTGGCGCGTTGACGGTGAATAGCGGCCTTCTCAGCGTGATCCTGCGCGACTAGTGTCAGTCCCACTTGGTTTAAGTCTGTGCCCCGCCCAATCTGGGTCCACTACGACCATCGACGAGGAATTGACGATTGGAAACCAGGATTTGGCTTCCGTCTTCTCTTCCAATCGGCAATCTGCAATCGGCAATTTCCCCGGTCCCGCACCTTGGTTCCCCCCATGACTTGATGAGCAATTCTGACCGCACGGGTGAGCCGTATTAGACTGACGCGCGATTTACCCTCATTTATAAAGTCATGGTACAAGATTTGGTTGGGGACTGTAGACCTGTGATGGCGCATAAGAAAGATACAGACTGAGGACATTGCAGCCACTAGGAAAAGGCAGCCTGTCGATTGAGAAGCCCTCCCGGTTGGCTTCGCCGCAGGAAAAGGTGCGAACCGCAAAATCTCCGGGCAAGGAGAACTCTTATGGCAAAGGAAGACTTTCAAATCGCGCGGTCGGGCGAACGGACCAATGCTGCCGGGAAGCCGGTAAGCAACAAGGTCCTTCTGTCGATTCCCGACAGCGAGTACTTCGCCATCCGTCCTCACCTGGAATTTCTCAACATGCCTCACTATCTTACTCTTTACGAACCGAACGATCCACTCGAGTTTGCGTATTTCCCGAACGGAGGTATGGTGTCGCTGGTAATTGCGATGAAAGATGGAAGGACTGTTGAAGTAGCTGAGGTGGGGAAGGAAGGGTTTGCGGGGATGCCGGCGGCGGTTGGCATGAAAAGGAGCCAAGTGCGCGAGGTCGTACAAATCGCCGGAAATGGGTTCAGAATGAGAGCTAGCGCATTGCAAAGCCTCTTGCAGTCAACCCCAGAGTTTCAACTGATTCTGACTCGCTACGCAATAGTCCAGGGGCTGCAAATCGCACAAACAGCGGCGTGTAATCGGCTTCACAATATTGAACAACGCTTCGCGCGCTGGCTGCTCGTCACTCAGGACAGGGTGGATTCCGCGACGTTCGCCATCACCCACGATTTCCTGGCGACGATGTTAGGTACGGACCGACCCACCGTAAGCTTGGCAGCCGGTATTTTACATAGGAAGCATGTCATTGTGTACACCCGTGGTGCAGTACAGATTGTGAGCCGCGCGAAGCTGGAAAACTGCGCCTGCGAGTGTTACGGAGCTATCCAACTGGACAGATATGGCGAGGGGCCCTTGCGTCAAGGAAAGACTTTCAAGCCGCGCACTCGCCGGGCGGAAAGGTGAATGCTGCCGCGAGGCCTGTAAGCAAGAAGGTCCTTCTGTCGATTTCCGACAGCGAATACCGCGCAATCCGTCCCCCGCCGGAATTTCCTAGCCTCGCCACACGAATCCACCCTTCACGATCCTGAGTAAACAGCTCGAGTTTGCCTGTTCTCTGAATGCAGGTTTGGTGCCTCTTGCGGTCGCCACAGGAGATGGGAAAACTGTCGAGGCAGATCCTCGGGCGTACTCCAGTCAGTGTTCGATGGCCTACAGACAGAACCTTCCCCGAAGGCTATCATCTGGATCATGATTCAGCATGAAATGAAGTGAAGCCGTTTTCTCTTACTGAACCCTCCGGAGGATTCATTGCAGAGAGGCCGATATGGTGGTGGAGAAGAGTCAGCCTAAAGTCGTCAGGACCGAGGGGAAAGGCCAGGCTACAGTGGTTACGGCGAATCAGAAAAGCCCGCCCGTCGATTGGGAATCGTTGCTGGCCGTCATTCCGAGGGGGAAGACGATTATCGAATATGGCGCGAACCGTACCATCTACAGCCAAGGAGAGCCTGCGGACGCGGTGTTCTACCTCCGCCGCGGCAAGGTGAAGCTCGCCGTCACCTCCAAGCAGGGCAAGGAAGCAATCGTCGCCATTCTGGGCGCCAACGAGTTCTTCGGGGACGGGTGCCTCGCCGGTCAGCCGTTGCGAGTGTCGGCGGCGGTGGCGATCACCGATTGCAGCCTGGCCAGGATTGAGAAGCCGCAGATGGCGTGCATGCTCCACGAACAGCACGGCGTCTCGGAATTGTTCGTTACCCATCTGCTTTCGCGCAACATCCGATACGAGGAGGACCTCGTCGACCAGCTTTTCAACTCGAGCGAGAAACGTCTGGCGCGGATTCTCTTACTCCTGGCTCATTTTGGCAAGGAAAGTAGAGCCGAAACTATCCTTCCCAGCATTAATCAGGAGAGTCTGGCCCAAATGGTCGGCACCACCCGTTCGCGGGTGAGTCATTTCATGAATAAGTTCAGGGAGCTGGGCTTTGTCGACTACGACGGCGGCGGCGCGTTGACGGTGAATAGCGGCCTTCTCAGCGTGATCCTGCGCGACTAGCCTCGATACCGAAGCCCCCGGTAATCACCCCGGTCCAGACTCTAGTTCCCCGTCATAAACCGGATGATCACTTTGACCAGACAGGTGAGCAATTCTGCGCTGCCATGGAAAGAGCAGCGGGAGTACAAGGGATATCGGGTGGCTTGGACCGTGGCGCCTTCAGCGGCATCGAGAAGGGCGGACAGGCAAAGAGCTATTCGTCACGGGGAAAGGCCAGCGTCGGTGGCGGAGCAGCGCGTGGCGGCGGTGGGGGAGGGGCGCGCGGTGGCGCCGGAGCATCCCATGGCGGCGGTGGCGGGCATCATTAATCAAGGCCGTTATGTTCATCGTTAACGAGGATGGAGTAGTGTATCAGAAGGATCCGATCGGAGTGATTCGCGCATATCAAATCGCCAAACGCTATTTCGATTGTCAGCTTGTGCTGGCGGGAGGTGGCGCAACGGACGACCCAGAGGGAGCGCAAGTGTTGGAGGAGGTCCGCGATGTCGCCGGCCCGGATCCGGACATTCATGTCTTGGAGCTTCCGCCCTGGAGCCCCCTCGAAATTAACGCCTTGCAGCGCGGCTCCACGATTGTGATCCAAAAGAGCTTGCGCGAGGGCTTTGGATTGACCGTGGCGGAGGCCTTATGGAAAAGCAAGCCCGTGGTCGCTTCCGCCGTGGGGGGCATCCCCACTCAGGTGATCCACAAGCACACCGGCATGCTGGCGCACTCCGTGGAAGGCACAGCATACCAGGTTCGTTTCCTTCTCTCCCATCCTGATCTTGCCGCCAGGCTGGGCGCTCAGGGCCACCAGCACGTCCGCGAACACTTCCTGATCACCCGCAACCTTCGGCGCTATCTCACCCTGTTCCTGCACCTGCTCGGTTACCACTAGTGTTGTTTAACACATAGGCGGGGTCGGCGCGTTGACGGTGAATAGCGGCCTTCTCAGCGTGATCCTGCGCGACTAGTGCCCTGTCCCCCTTGGTTTACCTCCAAGTCGGTGCCTACGCAATCTGGGTCCGCTACCGCCACCGATAAAGAATGACGATTGCCGATTAGAAAGCCGGATTTGCCTTTCGTCTTCTTTTCACAATCGGCAATCGGCAATCGGCAATTTCCACCCCGGTCCCGCACCGTAGTTCCCCCATTGTCTAGATGAGCAGTTTTGACCATACGGGTGAGCCGTATTGGACTGACACGCGGTTCAAGTCTTTGGTAATCATAACAGTGGGGAGCGTACGCCTGCTATGGTGAATAAGAAAGTCCAACCGCAAGTTATTACGGCCAATAAGAAAACGCAGCCTGTCGATTGGGAAGCCCTCCTGGTTGGCTTTGCCGGCGCAAAGACCGTGGTGGAATACGGCGCGAACCGCAGCGTCTTCCGGCAAGGAGAACCGTCGGACGCCGTGTTTTTCCTTCGCCGAGGCAAGGTCAGGCTGACGGTTACATCCCAGCAAGGCAAGGAAGCGATCGTCGCCAACCTGGGCGCCGGTGAGTTCTTGGGCGAGGGGTGCCTCGCCGGTCAGCCGTTGCGCATCGCTTCGGCTACCACGACCACTGATTGCAGCCTGGCCCGGATTGAGAAGCCGTTGATGACGCGCATGCTCCACGAGCGGCAGGACATCTCGGAATTGTTCGTCACCCATCTGCTTTCGCGAAACATCCGGTACGAAGCGGACCTCGTGGACCAGCTTTTCAACTCCAGCGAGAAGCGCCTGGCCCGGATTCTCTTACTCCTGGCGCATTTCGGCAAGGAAGGTCGAGCTGAGACGGTAACGCCAGGCATCAATCAGGAAAGCCTGGCACGGATGGTCGGCGTAACCCGGGCGCGGGTGAGCCATTTCATGAATAAGTTCAAGGACCTTGGCTTTGTCGACTACCGCAACGGCAGCGGATTGACGGTGAATAGTGGCCTCCTCACCGTGCTCCTGCGCGACTAGCCTTGATGCCGAACCCTCGGGACGCTTTGCCCACGGTCGCAGGCAATGTGCCATTTTGAACACGGTAGTGAGCAAAATGGAACAGACGGTGAAAGGAAGCACGGAGAAAATTCCAAACGGCGCTGGCCCGACTTGGCTACCCCACCCCCCCTCCGCGGGTAGACAACCTCCATGTGAGGTCGGGCCGGCGTCCCTTGGATGACTCGGTACCCGCGGTTTTCCCCCAGCTATCGCGGCCTCGAGAACTCATGGCCGAGCCGGGGCTGAACGTCAACCACACTACCGTTTGCCGCCGGGGGCGGCGGCCGAAAAGGAGTTCATAGCCATGCGGATGTGGGCACTGATGGTGCTGACCACGACGCTCGCGCTGGGGCAGACCAAACCCTCCGATACCGTCCCAAAGTGCCGGCGCATGCTGGACGAGGCCGCGCAAGACAGGAATCCGGACGTTCGCAAAGGCGCGGCAGAGGCCCTGAGCCTGGTGGGGCTGAAAGACAAACCGCTTCAATCTCTCGCCCCGATGCTCGATGACCACGACGTTTCCGTCCGGATTGCGGTGGTTACCACCCTGGGCGACTTCAAGGACAACAGTACCATTCCTCTCTTGAAGAAAGCCTTGAAGGATCCCGTTCCCGAAGTTGACTTCGCCGCCGCCAAGGTGCTTTACCAGCTCCACGACCCGGATGGAGTGCAGTTTCTTCTCGCGGTAGTTGCCGGAGAGTCTAAGGCATCTTCAAGCTATCTCAGCAAAGAGAAACGCAGCGCCTTGCGCTTGTTGCACACTCCCACCAAGCTTTTCACCACCGTCGCCATCGGGGCCGCAGGTTTTGCTCCCGTGCCCGGTCTCGGGTTCGGACTATCTTCGGCGCAAGGCATCTTGTCGGACCCTGATTCTTCGGCCCGCGCCGCCTCTCTGCTGCTGATCGGAAACACGCATGATCCGGCTCTGACGGATGCGGTTGGATCAGCATTGTCGGACAAGGAGTGGTCAGTGCGCGCTGCGGCCGTTCACCTGGTCGCGACGCATCCCTACCCGCAATTCCGGCAGGACTTGGTGACCCTGCTGGACGACAAGAAGGATTCAGTTCGCTTACGCGCCGCCGCCGCCTACATCAGGCTGCAGCGGCGAACCAAGGAGCGGCCGGCGAGGCGAGGCGGCACGACTCAGTGACCGTGTATTACGGCTGCTATGCAGACAATTCACCGCCGAGCCTAAAGTAAAGATTCGCGCTTTGCGGCCAGATCAGCGCGACACGGAATTTTATGAAAGTTGCTGCCGACGGGGAGAAAGGTCGGGAACTGGGCTTGGTTCTAAGGCCGCAGGCTCTGCCTCGGTCCTCCACGCTGAGTTCCGCCAAGGCTCTGATCAATGGGTTTTTCGAATGGTTCGGCGAACTGGGCCTTTTCTCCTGGCAAGTGATGCGGGCCGCAGTGACACCGCCGTTTGAATTCCGCGAGCTTGTCCGGCAAGTCGACGAGATCGGATCGAAATCGCTTCCGCTGGTTGCTTTGGCCGGGGCCGCCATCGGCACTGTCCTCTCCCTGGAAACCCGCGATAGCCTGGTTCGATTCGGAGCCAAGTCATTGCTTCCCGCCGCCGTCGTGTTCTCGATCATTCACGAGATGGGTCCCGTCATCACCGGCTTAGTCGTGTGCGGCCGAGCGGGAGCTGGAATCGGCGCTGAGTTGGGATCGATGAAGGTCACAGAGCAGATCGATGCCATGGAGGCGTCAGCGGTAAATCCCTACAAGCTGCTGGCCGCAACCCGCGTTCTGGCTTGCATCCTGGTACTGCCACTCCTGACCCTCGCCGCCGATTTCTGCGGTGTGATCATGGGTTGGGTCGCTGCCGCCTTGGCTGAGCCAATCTCCTTCCAGCAGTTCATCCATAGCGGCTTCAGCTATTTCAGCTTCAACGATTTTCTGCCGCCAACCTTCAAGACCGCCGTGTTCGGCTTGATTATCGGGATGGTCGCGTGCTTTCAGGGCATGCGGACCGAAGGCGGTACCGAAGGCGTCGGGCGCTCGGCGACGAGTTCGGTGGTGTTGTCGTCGCTGTTTGTGATTCTGGCCGACGTGATCCTGGTGAAACTGATCGTGGTGTTTTTCCCATGAAGGGTTCTTTTTAGTCGTGGTTCTTCATAATTACGATGAGCCATTCCGCGATCTCTTGCGGTTGACCCCCTCACCCCAGCACCTCTCCCCCAACGGGGCGAGTGGAGATTTATTCCTTTTGAGAACTTTCCGCCTGCGCAACGCCGAACCATCGCGGAGGTCGCGGGCGCCCCACTTGTTCCACAAGCTGAGATGAGCACAATTGACCAAACAGGTGTTCAAGTCTATACAGACATTGCGTCAGCCTGACCGTATAAGGGAATGGTGCATGGTTGCGCATCGCCGCCAGCAGCTCTTCGGCGGCGCTCGGATCTTCGAAGGTACCGACGAGGACGGCCACGCTTCGTCGGCTCCGGCCTTGCCTCCGCTGGCGATTGCAGCCCGGACGTCAGGGCCGATCTCATGGAGTGTGAAGTTCGGCGCGGCTGCGCCCGCAGCAAGAGACGACGCACCGGCCACCAGCAAGAAAGGCAACGAGTTTCGAGCGGGTAGGGGAATTTTGGCGCGGCTGAGGCAACCCACGTAGCAATCGGCGATTCCCGCTCTTACCTTCCCGGCGCGAAGCTCATACCACTAACCGAATTCCCAATCTGAAAGAAGGAGACATCATGCCACAAACGCGAGACGCCAAAGGAAGGTTTATGCAGAGTGTTATGGCGGCAGACACGCTTACCGGCGATAAGGTCGTGAACCGTCAAAAAGAGGATCTCGGAACAGTCGAACATTTGATGATCGACGTGGAGAAGGGCCGAGTCGCTTACGCGGTTCTTTCGTTCGGGGGGTTCCTGGGTATGGGTGATAAATTGTTTGCCATCCCCTGGACTGCCCTTACGGTAGACACCGGCGAAAAGCAGTTCGTCCTGGACGTCGATAAACAATTGCTCGAGCACGCTCCCGGTTTCGACAAAGCTCACTGGCCGGACATGGCTGACCACGCCTGGGGGGCCGAGGTCTCCGCCTATTACGGCGCCAAGCCCTATTGGACCTAGAGTCTGGACAATGGCGGGGTATTCCGTATGTGTATGCGCTAACTGCGCAGGCAATCAAAGATCGGCTCCGAATCGAGCCCGAATTGGGTCCATCATCGGAGCGGGTGACGGAAACCCCGCCCCTTGCCGAACAGGCAAGCTTCAATAATTCCAATTCTGCTCTATTTGTGAAATGTATAGCATTAGGCGCTCGTACGGGGATACCGAAAGGGACCGCAGCATCGTGATTGAAAACGTTAAGGAACCGAATAGCGAACCGCCCGTGGTCCTCCGAGGTCTGCGCAAGGCCTTCGGCACTCATAGGGTCTTGAACGGGATTGACTTGGCTGTCGCCCGCGGTGAAACCCTGGCAGTGCTCGGCCGCAGCGGCACCGGCAAGAGCGTCTTATTGAAGATCATCATCGGGCTGCAGAAACCGGACTCGGGTTCGGTGAGCATTCACGGGCAGGAGATTACCCGTCTCAATCTCGACCAGCTCAACGAAATCAGGAGAAAGATGGGGTTCTTGTTCCAGCAGGCCGCCCTCTACGACTCGCTAACAGTGGAGGAGAATGTGGCCTTCCCACTGAAGCACAATACAAAAATGCCGGAGTCCGAGCGGCGGGATCGAGTCAAGGAATTGCTGAAGAGTGTGGGAATGGAAGGCGATCTCGGGAAAATGCCTTCCGATATTTCCGGCGGCATGCAGAAGCGCGTGGGGCTGGCGCGCGCTCTAGCTCTCGATCCCGACATCCTGCTGCTGGATGAACCCACCGCAGGATTGGATCCCATTACCTCCGCCGAGATTGATGAGCTGATTCTCAAGCTGCAAAGAGAACACCACATGGCATCCATCGTGGTCACTCACGATCTGCAAAGCGCCAAGACCATTGCCGATCGGCTGGCACTGCTCAACGGAGGCGACATAGTGATCGAAGGCAGCTTCGAGGACCTTGAAAAGAGTCGCCTCGAGTTTGTGGAAGATTTTATGAGGCGGGACGCGTAGGAGGACATATGTCGAGAGCGGCACGGCTGGGAGCTTTCATCGTTGCGACGTTGGCGGTTTTGGCAGTGGGAATCTTCCTCATCGGTAACAAGCAATACCTCTTCACCTCCACGTATCGGCTCAAGGCGCAGTTCGCTAACGTGGTGGGGTTGGATGTGGGCGGCGACGTGCGGGTGGGCGGCGTTCACCGCGGGACCGTGCAGAGAATCGACTTGCCTCGCAAGCCGGGCGACAAAGTCACGGTGGTGATGGACCTCGACAGCTCGACCCACGAGATCCTCAAGCAGGACTCCGTGGCCTCCATAGAAACCGAGGGTCTGCTGGGCGACGAGTACATGGCGATCTCGTTTGGATCGGCCGGGGCGGCCAACGTGCAGGACGGTGATACCATCGCGAGCATCCCTCCACTTGCAATGTCAGACCTGATGAAGAAGACCGACGGTCTTCTGGATAGCAGCCAGGAAGCCCTCAAGAATGTCACTCAGGCCACGGCGAGCATAAGCTCGATCAGCGCCAAAATCGACCAAGGTCAGGGGACTGTGGGGGCGTTGATCAACGACAAGAAACTCTACAACGACCTTGACCAAACGATGACCGGAATGCGTGACACGGTAGCCCAGGCCCAAGCCGGGGTCACTGACTTTCAGGAGAATATGGAAGCAATGAAGCACAATTTCTTCCTGCGCGGTTATTACAACAATCGTGGTTATGAAGACTCCGCTGAGCTGACGAAAGACGCAGTCGCACGCCTGCCCCAAAGCACACCCCTGAAGACGTTCACGTTCCAAGCCAGGGACCTTTTCGGCAAGGTGGACAACGCCAGGCTGAAAAACCAGAAGTCTTTAGGCGCTGCCGGCGACTTCCTGGCTGACAACGACTTTGGGCTTGCCGTGGTGGTGGCGTATAGCAGCATGGAAGGAGACACCGGAAAGAACTTGGTGCTGACACAGGGCCGCGCCCTGGTGGTCCGCGAGTACCTCGTCGAAAACTTCGGTTTCGATGATCGACAGATCAAGACCCTGGGGTTGGGGAAAAAGAGTGGGACGAGTCCTGAAGCTGGCTGGGGCGCCATCGAGATCGTGGTTTACCCAACCGGCACCGAGATTCCCCCCGAGAAGCAGCCGTAGAACAGCCGTTCATCCGAGAGTACCCTCACATCAGCCGGTTCGCGAACCTCCCGCTACCGAAACCACAATGCGTCGGGCCACCAGCGACCAGAAACAACCCGCCACGTCCTGTATTGTAGCCTCTTACGCTTGCTTATTCGGACTCTACCGCGTCGGGTTGCGGGGCTGAGCCGTTTTGACCAATGTTCTGAGCCGTACTGAACTGATACTCCTTCCATGGAACGGTATAACCAGAATGTCTGCAACCGACCTGTCGCCAGGTGAGAGGCGCCATGCAAGTTGAGTTCGAGGCAACTCTTATGAACCATCTCGCCAGAGTTACAGACATCGCAGTTCTGGTTTCCCTGGTGCCCAAGTCCAGGCTAGGCACTTATCATAAACGGAATGAGCAATTGTGACCAAACACGTGAGCCGTACTGAACTGACGCGGAATAAGGCTCAAGGCTATAACAGAAAGCGGGTCGAAGGTTTAGCCAGAGGCAGATGATCCCTTTCTGGAAACGGAAGGCAAAAGTCGAAAGGGCGGCTGGGAAGATTCAAAGGAAAATCGGCCAGGTGGGGAGAGCGCTGGAACAATAGTAAGAGGGATTGCGCTCACTCAACCGGCATTGACGGCTCCTAGACGAAAGTCAGGGAGTGGTACACAAACTGGAGGTTGATCATGGACATAACAGCATTGAGCACTACAGAATTAGCCTTAATCATCGGTCTTGCCGTGATTGTGGTTGCTGGAATCGTCGGGTGGGTTGTTCTCCGAAAGCGCCGCACGGCAAGACTGCGCGCGCAGTTCGGTGGCGTTGAGTACGCCCGCGCCGTGAAGGAAGGGGGGAGCCGGCGGCATGCGGAAACCGGGCTCGACGAGCGCAAAGAGCGAGTCGAGGCTCTCCACATCCGGCCGCTCGGGATGGGTGATCGTGCGCGCTTCGTGGAGTCCTGGCGCAGGGTCCAGGCGCGGTTTGTTGACAGCCCCGGAGGCGCGGTATCCGAGGCCGACCAACTGCTGGCCGATGTGATGTCCACGCGCGGCTATCCGGTAAGTGACTTCGAACAACGGGCGGCAGATATCTCCGTGGATCATCCGAAAGTCATGGAGAATTACCGAACCGCTCACGCCATCGCGCTTCGGCAGACGCGGGGGCAAGCCAGCACAGAAGAGCTGCGTCAAGCCATGATTCATTACCGGACACTCTTTGAAGAGCTGGTCGGCGAGCCGGAGATGGCCCGTGCGGCGACGACTGCGGCCTGAACTCGCTTCGCGCAAACGAGCGGCCGAAACTCCGCCGTCAGTGGGATGGTTGGAGAGAAGCCTCGGGAAATGGTAGTGCCGGCCCCTAGTCCGACAGTTCTGAACGGGAACATCGGACACGCCGGTCGAGGATGTAACGACAAAAAGGAGCTCGAAATGAAAAGACTTACTCTGGTTTTTCTGGTTCTGACGTTTTGTGCGTCGGCATTCGCCGGCGACAAGAACAAGGGCAACGACAGCCAACTGCAAAAGGCCACCAACGTTCTCAACGAGATCATGGGGACTCCCGACAAGGGCATTCCTGATGAGTTGATGGAGAAAGCGGTCTGTGTGGGCATCGTTCCCTCGGAGCTGAAGTTCGCTCTGGGAGTCGGTGGCACTTATGGACGCGGCATGCTGGTGTGCCGCCGGGGCGGGAACGGCGAGTGGGGCGCGCCTTCCATGTTTACTCTGGGTGGCGGAAGCGTCGGATTTCAGATCGGCGGCAAGGCCACTGACGTCGTCTTTATCGTGATGAACCCCGATGGGGCAAGAAAGCTGGTTCAGGACAGCGTCAAGTTGGGGGCGGAAGCCTCCGTAGCGGCGGGACCGGTGGGTCGTTCGGCGGAAGGCGCGACGGACGCGCAACTCCACGCCGAGATCCTCAGCTACTCGCGGTCACAGGGCTTGTTTGCCGGCCTGTCTCTGGACGGGTCCGTAGTCAAGCAAGATGCGGACGATAACGAGAAACTCTACGGGCGCAGGGTCAGCGCCAAAGAGATTCTTATCGACGGCACGGTGCGCACTCCCGTAGATGCTCGGCGGCTGGACGGCACGCTGGCGAAGTACTCTCCCAACGGCGGCCAATCGTTCAACGGTCCGACTGCTGAAAGGTAGCGCCTGAGCGAGGTAGGCCTCGATATGAAGACGCCAATCGTGATCGGGATCTTGCTGATTGTCCTGGGGGTTGTGTCCCTGGCTTACCGGGGCATCTCGTACACGCACCAAAAGAAGGTGGTGGACCTGGGTCCGATTCACGCAACTGAGACAGTGAAAGAGCGGATTCCGTTGCCTCCGATTCTCGGTGGACTTGCCCTGGTGGGAGGTGTAGCCCTGGTCGCGGTTGGATCGAGACGGAAAACGTAGGGAATGGCCGGGGTCTCTCGTGTCTCTTCCTCCCAGCGAAGTCAAGTGACTCGATGGGCCAAGGAGAGGGACAGGCAGGTCTCATAGACATGGCAGAAACTGCCATTTTGCGACATCGGGCGGGCTTTTATAAGCGGCCTGCAACTAGCACCCTCGAAAGGGAGGAACAATATGTCTACAAACAGGAAAGTGGTGTGGACCAGGGTTATCTTCACCCTTCTGATGACTGGGATGTTAGGACTATTCCTGATCCCGCTCGCTTCCGCGCTCGACCGTGGCGACATCAAGAAGGTGCAGGAGACTCTGCGTGATAAAGGCTACTACACGGGGCAGATCGATGGCATCTTAGGTCCCCAAACCCGCGACGGGATTCAGCAATATCAGAAATCTGAGAATCTAGAGGTCACCGGACGGCTTGATGCCCAGACAGCAGGCAAGCTCGGCGTGGGACCGGAGTCGATCGGAGGCAGTTTCAAAGGCGCCGGCCAAGAGGTTGGAAAGGGCGGCGAAGAAGCCGGCCACGAGATGAAGCAAGGTAAGCCCGTCGCGGCGGGCAAGGAAATGGGTAAGGGTCTGGGCCGTGGGGGCAAAGACTTCGGCAAGGGAGTCAAAAAAGCAGTCAGCCCTGAAAGCGACCGCGGAGACCGCGAAAAGAAGCAGAAGACTGAGAAGCCGGACAACCCGCAGTAGTTATGTTGCAGTAGTCCTGGTCCGCCCGGCGAAGCGGAGACGCAAGAAACCAAGAGAGGGACTGGCAATCGAGTTTGTTCCTCGTGTTCGGGGGAGAGCCAGCCGGGGCTTCCCCCTAAAAATCGGACCCGGAGCGAAAGCAATCCGGAGCTGAAAGGAGATTCCCATGTTACTGATTCTGCTGATTGTGGTTTTGTTGCTCGTGTTTGGCGGAGGCGGAGGCTATTACGGATATCGCAGATGGGGGACGAACGGAGGCATCGGGATCGTCGGCGTGGTCCTGGTCGTTGTGGTGCTCTTGTACCTGCTCGGCGGATTGCGTCTGAACATCTAGGGGTTGGATGAGAATGCCCCATCGCCAACAGACTGCAATCTAGTTTGGCCGTGACCGGTGCGTTCATCCTGGTTGGCTGATCGCACCGGTTGTCGAGTGATAGCAAACCTCGGAAGGAAGCTGCGTGGAGGGAGAATGACCTTCGACTACGATTTGTCCAACATGTCGGTGAGTGAAGCCAACCTGTGGATCTACCTGCACACGGATTCGATCAGCGCCGACATTCTGGCTCGTGGGGCCGGCCTCCCAGGCATTCATTCGATCAAAGCGGCGCGAGATGTCAGTGGTTACTGCCAAGCTGCCAAAGAAGCCAGCGGGATCGTTGGCGCGCGAAGTTATCCATTGATGCGGGACAACTAAGCTGGAAACGGTCTCGGGTGTGCGCTCTGAACCCAGCCTCCCGGAGGGCATTGCGAGTTTTACCCTTGGCGGAGGCGGATTCGCGTAACAACGGGCGTCCGAAGAACGCGAAACTCTCGCCTCGATCTCCTAACTGGGATCTGGCGCGAGGGGAGTTCAGGAGAGGAACACCATGGTCGCACGAGCGGCTCTCATGAAGGTGAAACCCGGGTCCACGGTGAACCTTGCCAGGGCTCTTGAGGAGGAAGTTGTCCCGCTGTTTCGAAAGCAAAAGGGTTTCCGGGGCTTTGCGGCTTTTGTTCTGCCGGCGGGAAAGGGAGCTCTGTCATTCAGCCTCTGGGATCAAAAGGCGAGTGCGGAAGCGGATGACCTAGCAAGGTCAAGAGCACTGATGGCATGGCGAGAGTGGTCATGGGAATTCCGATGGTTCAAGTCCAGAAGGTCCCGAACTCCACATCCGACACCATCGGACGGACGATGGGCAAGGTAAATTCGATTTCGTTTACGGGGCAGAAAAGAACGACCCAGGGAGGAAGTTCAAGTATGAATTGGGTCCCACGGTCTCAAATAATGATGTTGACAGCTCGATCATCTATGCTATAGTTATTTAGAAGCGGGAGTGTTTCCGCTCTTGCGGCCGCGGCAGTGGCGAGGAATGTCTGTTCCGCTGGCGCGGGAAGGGAAGGGCCGCGGAATCGGTTTGGGCGAGGGAGAGGCTGCCCGGACTGGAAAGTAATGAAGGATGTCTTGCCAAGGCGAAGGGCCGAGTCTCGTTGTGGTAGTGGTCGGCGACCGTCCCCAGGTGGTCCCCTGAAGGGGAGCCGAAGTCCGCTACCCGCAGGCGAGAGCGGCGGACGTATACTGAAATATGAAGGAACATCCCACGATGTTGATGAAAACAAAGCATATGGAAAATGGGATGTTGGAACATCCCACGATATTGATGAAAACACAGGGCTTATTTCTCTAATCCCACGATATTGATGAAAATAAACAGCTTATCTTGCTATTATAAACTGTAGTCCATAGATCTGCTTCGTTTCGTTTCACGCCTACGTGTCGATGGTATGTGAATGACCAACGCCCCCCAGGTAGTCACCGTTCGCGCCCGACCCAGATTGGGTGGGCACCGAGGTGTAAAGAATCATGACTGGCAGCTTCCGGCCACGATCTTGAAAAACGCTAGTTATCTGGCCTAGTGTGCCAAACCCTCGCTGATCTTCTCGTAGTCCCCGGTCTTGACTCGGATGAGCAATTTTGACCAGAGGTGTGAGCAACACTGGGCTGACGGCAAATTGCCCAAGGGGGTATAAAGAGTATGGCTCTTGGAGCCTGTTCGTTAGCAGACGCGGTTTGCTCGGCGAAAAGTGCCGTAGATGCCTGGCAGAAAGAACGCCTGGCCGGGCTTTAAGAAAGTCGGCCGACGATGAAGTGCAGCAGTTATTGCGTGAACCTTGCTCTGTTCTCGTTGGCGCTGCCGCTGATGACGGGTGCGCTGAACTCTGGACAGAAGCAGAGCGCCGAAAGTTACAGAGCGTCAGACGCGGCGTCGGGGTCGGCTGGGGAGCCAAAACAGAATTCGAACGGGATGTGTGCTCCCGGCGCCCATGCGGCGCCGACCGCTCTGGCGATGGAAACTACCGTGGCGTGCATGTCGCAGGCCGCCGTTCAAAATCAGACTCACGTTCGTTCTTACACGGTTACGCGGGAATACGAGCTTTTTGGCCAGAAACGGGATAAGGCCAGATCACGAGTGATTGCCGACGTAACCTTCCGTCCCCCTGACTCCAAAAACTATCGTATCCAAGCGACCGAGGGTAGTGTCATCGGAGAAAAGATTGTTCGACTCGTGCTGGAACGAGAGGCCGCCTTGGCAAAGAATGGTGGCGCGAGCGATATCTCCCGGGATAATTACGATTTTCAATTCGTGCGTGAAGAAGCTGCAAGTGGCCGGCGCTGTTACGTCCTTCAGCTCCTTCCTAAACGAAAGGACAAAAATCTGTTACACGGGACTATCTGGGTCGATGCGGAAACCTATTTGATCCGCCGCACCGAGGGAGAACCGCAGAAGAGCCCCTCGTGGTGGCTGCGTGACCTGCACATTGCGTTCGTTTACGCTCAGGTCGGTGAAATGTGGCTGCCGACTTCCTCCGAATTCACCGCCAAGGTGCGCCTGTTCGGGGTGTCGACCATGCTCGCTCACGACTTGGCATACAGCTACTCCCAACTTGCGGGGGCTGGGACGATCCCAGCGGCCCACAATACGCAACTGGCGCAACAGCGTCTAACCGGGGGCGGGCCTCCAGGCCAGCCGTCGAAAGCAGAACAAGGAGGATTGAATCATGTTAGTTCAAGTCTTGTTGGTTCTGATCGTGATTGGTGTTCTTCTCTGGCTCGTCAACAACTACATCCCGATGGCATCGTCCATTAAATCCATCTTGAATGCCGTCGTGGTGATCGGTGTGGTTTTATGGCTCCTGAATGTTTTTGGACTCTTGAGCAACCTCTCCCGGTTCCACTTGAAGGGTTGACCGCTGGCAGAAGGTCATTTGATCCATGGGAAAACAATCAGAGTATTGTTCAACGAGGCCAAAATACGCAGGATCATGTCTGGGCGCCAACGCCAGGGGTTGGCGCCTCCTGCGTCTGCGTGCGTTAGCGCTCTTCCTGGTTCTGCTGATGTCCAGCGGTAGCTCGTTCTCATACTCCGTCCTCACCCACGAGGAGATCGTGGACCTGCTCTGGAAAGATGAGATCCGGCCCCTCCTGCTCCAGCGATTTCCGGGGCTAACGGAGGACCAAATCACGGAGGCGCACGCCTATGCTTACGGCGGCGCCGTCATTCAGGACCTCGGCTACTATCCATTCGGCAGCAAGCAATTCAGCGATCTGGTACATTACGTTCGTAGCGGGGACTTCGTTCGTGAGCTGCTGCTTGAGAGTCAGGATGCTAACGAGTACGCGTTCGCCATGGGTGCTTTAGCACACTATGCGTCAGACATTGCCGGCCATCCGACCGTCAACTGGGCCGTCGCGGTCCAATATCCGAAGCTGCGAGCGAAGTTCGGCAACTCTGTCAAGTACGCGGACGACAAGACGGCGCATATCAGAACGGAATTCGGGTTCGACATGGTGCAGGTTGCGAAGAACCGTTATGCGTCGCAGCAATATCACGATTTCATCGGGTTTCAGGTGTCCAAGCCCCTGCTGGAGCGGGTCTTTCCGGTTGTCTACGGAGTGGAATTGAAAGATGTGCTTCCCCGCGAGGATCTCGCGATCGGCTCGTACCGTTACTCTGTCAGCCGGCTGATCCCGGAGATGACGCGGGTCGCGCTGCGGACCCATAAGAAAGACATGATGCGCGAAGAGCCCAGTTTCTCAAAACGGAAGTTCCTTTACCGTCTTTCGCGCTCCGATTATGAAAAAAATTGGGGAAAAGACTACACCAAGCCGGGATTCCTGACGCGCGTATTATCAGTGTTCTTGCGATACATGCCGAAAATTGGGCCTTTCAAAGCGCTGGCGTTCAATAACCCTACGGCGCAGACGGAGGACCAGTATTTCAAAAGCATCAACACCTCCGTCGATCAATACCGGGCCTTTCTGGAAGAAGGGCGAACGCACTTCCCCCAACTCGCCGATATTGATTTCGATACAGGCAAGAAGACCCAGGCGGCGGAATACACACTGACCGATGACGCGTATGCGAAGTTGCTGGTCAAGCTTTCAGAGCGACAGTTCGATCGGACGTCACCGGAGTTGCGCGAGAACATCCTAAACTTCTATTCGGACCTCTCCGCACCGATCCAGACGAAGAAGGACCCCGCTCGCTGGCAGGCCGTGCTGACTTCGCTCGATCAGTTGAAGGCAGTGACTCTGGTTCCGGCTCCCGCGGCGAGCCCTCCACCAGCCCAAGGGCCAGCCCTACCGCTAGTCCCCGTTGCGAGTGCTGGGAAACATTTCGATCGCGTATTGATTATCGTGCTGGAAAACCAGAACTACGTTTCTGCAATGAAAGATCCGTTTTTGGCTCAGTTAGCGCAGACGGGAGCTAGCTTCAGCAACTTTAAGGCCTTGAGTCACCCGTCTTATCCCAATTATCTGGCAATGGTTGCCGGCAGCTCGTTTGGCGTTCATAGCAATCAGCAGATCACCCTCCCCGACGACAGCAGCCATCGGACTATCGCTGATTTCCTGGATTGGAAGAACTACGCTGAGGATTATCCATCAGAACCCGAACCTTTTCTTGGTGACCGTGGGAAATACGCTAGAAAGCACGTCCCATTTTTGAGTTTTGCGAAAGTTCAACAAGAAAGCTTCGGCAACGTAGTATCCGTCGATACCCAGGACCCGCACAACAGATTTGTGGCTGACGTCGAAGGCTTCAGAAGCGACCCGAAAAAGCACCCTCTCCCTCGATATATGTTCTACAGCCCAAACGTGGATGATGACGGGCACGACCCAGTGTTGCGACCTCACGTGGGATTAAAGAAAGCTTCAAGTTGGTTGAACAGGTTCTTAAAGAATTCGCTTCCTCTAGACGAGAAGATGAAGGGAACTCTCATCGTTGTCACATTTGACGAGTCAGAAACTCTCGAAAGGACTAACCGGATCTATACCGTTTTCTTAGGGGACATGGTGAAGCCGGGGGAGATCACAAAAGCATATACTCATTACAGCGTCCTGAAGACGATTGAAGAGAACTTCGGATTGCTCCCACTCAATTCCGGCGATACTAGCGCCGAGTCAATTACTGAAGTTTGGAAATGATGTCATTGTCGCCGGGGATCCCGATCTGCCGGCACCCGAGCCTCTTTCGGGTTTCATCTATGAGCTGGACGGGCACTGAAGGTTGACCTCATGGGAGCATCGACGGCGCCGGAGAGTATAAAACTCGGTTGCGCTCTGCTCAAAGAGGCATGCTCGGCGTGGGTGGAAGACGACGCCTCAACCTTAGGGGCAGCGCTGGCGTTTTACACGATCTTTTCGCTTGCCCCCGTCCTGATTGTAACCATAGCCGTGGCGGGCCTGGCGTTCGGGCAGATAGCGGCGGAGGGTGAAATCCTCCAGCAACTCCAATCCATAGTGGGTGAGACGGGCGCCAGGGCCGTTCAAGCTCTGATCCTAAGCGTCAATCGGCCCACGCTCGGGGTCATCGCGAGTGTCATTGGCATCGGGACCGTATTGATCGGAGCGTCCGGCGCCTTTGTTGAGCTCCAAAGCGCGCTCGATAAGATATGGAAGATTAAGCGGAGATCGGAAAGTGTGTGGGTGGGCGTGATTCGCCAGCGGTTCTTCTCTTTTGGCCTGGTTCTGGGTACGGGCTTCCTGCTCATGGTGTCGCTCGTTTTAAGCGCCGCGCTGGGAGCTGTAGGAAGGTTCATGGGGCATCTGCTTCCTGGTCCCGTGGCTTTGCTGCAATCCGGCACTGCCCTTCTGTCGTTTGGCGTGATTACGCTGCTTCTGGCGATGATCTTCAAGTTTCTGCCCGACACGGAAATTGCCTGGAGCGATGTGTGGCTCGGTGCGATCGTGGCGTCATTGCTCTTTACGATCGGCAAGGCGTTGATTGCGGTGTATCTCGTCAGGTCCACCGTGGCGTCCGCGTACGGAGCGGCAGCATCGCTCGTTATTCTGCTCATATGGGTTTATTACTCGGCGCAGATTCTCCTTTTAGGCGCGGAAGTGACGCACGTTTACGCCAACCAACGCGGCTCGCGAGTCGAGCCTGTCTCTAGCCGAGGAACGCCAGGTCGAGAGGAGTTGGAGCTTTCTCTTCACTTCACCAAGGTCGAACTGTAATGGACCGTAATCTCCAAATCTGGTTCATGGTTCTGGTGGTGGTCACCACGCTATCGGTGGCGATGCAGGTCGCCGCACGGGTTGAGCGAATAAGCGAGTGTGTCGAGCATGGCGTCGTTCGGCCGCTCCGCGAAGCTCAAGCCATCTCGGCCGCCCCGCGTGCCGCCCTGAGCGTCTTCTTTCGCCGCGGCAGCGCAACGGAAACCCGGTAGACACCGAGGTGGCCCTTTCCGGTGATCCCTCATCTTTCTTCTTGCCTTGAATTCGTCCGCTGTTTTCACAAACTCGGTGGTTCGCGTCGCAACCCGAGCACCGAATTCCTTGGCGCCAGAAGATAACTGTTGTCGACTTGGTGGTCGGCGGCTAGCATGGACGGCTTATGGGAAACCCAAGATCGGTTTCGGCGGCATAACTAATCGGTTGGCGGGAGTGGAGTCATGCTCGGACTGGATCGTCGCACCGCGAGTTACACCTGGACAGTGGTCTTTATTCTCCTCCTGCTGAGAGTGGTTTATCTCATTCGAGAGACCCTGTTCATCTTTGTCGTGGCGCTGTTGTTCGCCTACCTCCTATGGCCGCTGGTGAAGTTTCTCGATCGCTGGCTTCCGGGACGGTCCAAGGCGCTCGCTCTCGGTATCGTCTACTTGTCGCTGATCGGATTGCTCATTGTCGTTGGAATTGCCGTTGGCTCTCGAGTCGTGCTCCAGGCCAACGCCCTGGCAGCAAGAGTTCCCGAACTGCTTTCCAAACTCGAACAACCGGCCGCAGCCACCGCCCCGCCGTCCATTCCGACGGTGAAGGCTACTGTCGTCTCAGCTCTGCGGAAGCAACTCGTTGAGCATTCGCGGGACCTTCTTTCACTCTTGCCCAATGCGGCCTTGAGTGTTCTGTCGCATGCCGGAAGTCTTATTTTTGTTGTCCTGGTGCCGATCCTCAGCTTTTTCTTCTTGAAAGACGGCCGGGTGATCCGTAGCTCCGTGTTGGGCGCCCTTGCCGAGGGATCCCGGCGCGACATGATCAATGAAATCGCGGCCGACCTGCATCTGTTGCTTGCTCAATACATGCGAGCTCTGGTGCTGCTGGCAGCGGCGGTGTTTTTGGCCTACGGTGTGTTCTTCCCTCTGCTCGGCGTTCCTTACGGAATCCTGTTGGCGGCCATCGCCTTTCCTCTCGAGTTCCTTCCCATGGTGGGGCCCCTGGCAGGATCGGTCATCATCTTGTTGGTCGCAGGCTTGAGCGGCTTTCATCATCTGCTTTTGCTTCTCGCCTTCCTGGCCGCGTTCCGCGTTTTCCAGGATTATGTCTTGGCGCCGCGGTTGCTCAGTTCCGGCATGGAACTCCACCCCTTGGTCATCATCTTCGGAGTCCTCGCCGGCGGCTATATCGCAGGTATCGCCGGCAGTTTCTTGTCGGTACCGATCTTGGCGACGCTGCGCATCGTTTATCGCCAATTGCAAAAGAGGCCGCTGGGCTCCCGCCTCCGCAGTCCGGAGACCGGAACGGCTTAGCGATCGCCCATCTTGAATCTCGAATCTTGAATCCTCAATATCCCCACGTCCGCCTGCAGCAGCCGAACCCATTTCCCCCTCACCCACGGCTGCGACCGACCCAAGGCGGGAGATGGCCATGCGTGACTGGGGGAAAGTCTCGCTAAGCCGAGCGCCCGGACAAGTCCCGGACAAGGGGCTTGGTCGCTGACCGACTGTATCTCGTTCGTCGTCATGCGACAGCAAGGCATCACCTAAGCTCTTACCGGCGACCATCACTTCCAACAGGCGGGCTTCACGGAGTCGGGAAGGACCGAGGGACGAAGTGGCCAGTGAGGAGTGACGAGTGGCGAGGGATTGACTTTCCCGGAACCAATCAAGTAAAGGTTCACGTCCCGCTCCGGCAAATCCGGAGCGTAATACTGCGCGGACACCAGTTCTACATCAGCTCATACAGGACGTTCTGGTTCGGTTCACTGATGTCCACTATCACTGAATTTAGTTCCGAGCGCTGGATCGCTACCTGAACCTTCCCCCAAAAGTCGTACCCGGATCCTTTCATATCGTCGGCTCGGATGCATGAGAGCTGGACCGACTGCCCGACCGTTTCCTGTACGACCTGAAAAACATCGAATCTCGAACTAAACGGCATAGCCATGAACGCATAGGGCTTTACCGCCGGTAGCTCTCAGGACCGCTTCCCACATCGGCGCAATTATCTGCGAATGGCGTTGCACAGCTCCCTCTACTGGATCGACCTGTGTCCCGATTCCATAGTACGCTCCCAAGGCGGTGAGCATACACCAGTCAGGCTCACTTTGAATGCGCCAGATTGGACGAACGAAGTGGCCAGTGATGAGCAAGAAAAATCGTCGCGTCCGGCAACGAAACCAGCCGAGCCGGCGAGCATTGGCGGGCGCGAAAAGCCGCGGACCTGCGGGTCAGGTCCACGCTACGCTTGCTGATAGTATAATAACAAAGACGATGAAAGACCCTATAGTCGGCAAGCTCGTTCGGACAAGCCGGCTCGCGTTGTGCTAGGCCTCCACAGGATGTTGGTTTCCGACCGACGACCAAGCGCGGTTCAAGAGCCATCAGCAGGCAGTGTTTCAGTTCGGCGCAGAATGTCACCTTTTAGAAGTTCACCCCGGGCGAGCAATTCGGCCGCACCAAGGATTGGCTTGGACCTATCCCCACGACTCTATTCTGCATCGGTGTTGCTTGCCTCCGACTTTGATTCCTTCAGGCAGCAAGAGTCGACGTTCGTCATCTTAAACCTGTTCGTACTGGCTACCCTCCTTCTTATTCACACCGTGTTCTCGTCACACTGGGGGAACCCGTCGGCAGCCCTGATTACCATCCTGGCAGGGGCGTTCCTGGCGCAGGGCGGCGAGTTGTTCTGGCTGTTTGGGCGGAAGCGGCCCCTGGGCGCAGGGGGCATTGCGCTGCTAACGTGGTCCTCGATCTGCTTTAACATCCTCCTGGCGCTGGTGCTGGGCGAAGTCACCAGTCGAGAGGACACCCAGTATTTCATCCTAATGGTGGTGCCCATCCTTGTGGCCGCATTCCGGCTGAGCTTGCTGCCGACGCTGGCGGTCGTCGGGACCGTGGATTTCATCAACTTCTTCTGGATCTGGCAATACGGGCAGCACCATCCCGGGGCGCCGGTGAGTGAGTACTTCGAGACTGGAACCGTCTCGCTGATCTACACCGTGGTCGGAGTGCTGGTATGGCTGCTGGTGAATCACCTCCATCAGAAGGAACTCCGGCTATCGCAGAGCCTGTCGGATCTGAACCGTACCAAGGAGTTGCTGCTGCGAGAGGAGAGGCTCGCGGCCGTCGGGCGTCTCGCGAGCGCCATTGCCCACGAGATCCGAAATCCTGTATCTGCCATTGTGAGCGCACTGTCAACAGCGAGCCGCGGTAATCTGGAGAAGGCGGAACGGGAGGAGATGTTTGACATCGCCGCCAAAGAGGCGGAACGGCTCGAGAAGTTGACTACCGACTTCCTTGCCTACGCGCGGCCCCGCGGGCCCCAGAAGGCACCGTGCTCCGTCGATGACGCGCTCGGTTACGTGGCTGATGTCTGCCGCCCCCGCGCGAGTGAGCGTAGCGTGACGATCCGATCCGAGGCGCCCGGCGAGCTCGTCACGGAGATGGATGCCGGTCAGGTGCAGCAGGCGTTGGTGAACTTGGTGATGAACGCTGTGGAGGCCTCATCACCCGGCGGCAGCGTGGGGATGCGGGCGGGGACGGACGGCAACGGTTCGATCCGTATCGACGTAGAGGACGCCGCCGATGCTATCCCACCCGAGGCGGTGGCGCGGATCTTCGAGCCTTTCTTCTCTACCAAGCCGCAGGGAACGGGGCTCGGTCTCGCCATCGCCCGCAACATCGCCCGCGCGCATGGGGGCGACCTGGTCCTTTCGGTGAATGAGCCGGGGCGAGTGTGCTTCTCGATGACATTTCCGAAGTCTGGATGAAGATTTGGGCGGTGCCGAAATCGAGGTCCTGCTTTCTCACTTGCAAGAGGTCCAATGGGTAGAGTTCTGATTGTGGACGATGAGCCGCATACGCGCCGCGTGCTGGCGCTCAACCTCCGGGGAGACGGCCACGAAGTCTCGGAGTGCGCAGGAGTGCAGGCGGCGCGAAAGAGCATTTTGGGGGAAGAGTTTGATGTGATTCTTACCGACCAGAAGATGCCCGACGGGGATGGCCTGCAAGTGTTGGCGGCGGCGATCGAGGCAGACCCGACTGTCTCAGTGGTGGTCATCACCGCCTTTGCCACGGTGGAGCTGGCGGTGGAGAGTATGCGGCAAGGGGCTTTTGATTTCATTACCAAGCCCTTCCAGCCCGAGGTGGCACGCGCCGCCGTGCGCCGCGCCTGCGAGCGCACCAAGCTCCGGCGCGAAAATGACCTCCTCAAGAATACGGTCGGGCGCCTGGAGGGTTCCTCGGAAATCTTTGGCACAAGCGCGGCCATGCAGACCGTGCGCGAGTTAATCGGGCGAGTGGGACCGACCGGCGCTACCGTCCTGATTACCGGGGAGACGGGTACGGGAAAAGAACTGGTGGCGCGTGCCGTCCACAGGAGCAGCCTGCGGGCCTCCAAGCCCTTCGTGGCGGTAAACTGCGCGGCCTTTACGGAGACGCTGCTCGAAAGCGAGCTCTTTGGCCACGAGAAAGGAGCCTTCACCGGCGCCGACCGCAGCCGCCAAGGGCTTTTCGAAGCCGCCCACGAAGGAACCCTCTTTCTCGACGAAGTGGCGGAGATGTCGGCGGCGGCGCAGGCGAAGCTGCTGCGCGTTCTGACGGACGGCCAAGTGCTGCGAATCGGGACCACCCAGCCGAGGAAGGTGGACGTCCGCCTGTTGGCGGCGACCCACCGTGACTTGCAGCAGCGCGTGCGCGAAGGGCTGTTCCGCGAGGACCTCTATTACCGGCTGGCGGTAGTGCCCATAGCAATTCCGCCGTTGCGCGAGAGGCGGGAGGATGTCCCCGTGCTCTGCGAACTCCTTCTGCGGCAAGTGGCGCTCGAACTCAAGCTCCCGAGGCGGGTCCTTAGCGCCGAAGCGCTCGAGAAACTGAAACGCTACGATTTCCCGGGGAACGTGCGCGAGTTGCGGAATCTGATCGAGCGGGCATCGATTCTCTCCGGCGCCGGCGACCTCGGAGCGGAGAGCTTCCCGGTGTCCTTGCTACCAGGCCGACCCCCGATGCCCGGTTCGCCGGGGCTGGCGGACTACCAGAAATCCCTTGCCGACGTCCTGCCGGAGGTCGACGACCTCCGCAGCTTCATGGCGGAGGTGGAGCGGGAGCTTATCATCCGGACCTTGAAGGCCACCGACGGTGCGCAGGCCGAAGCTGCCAGGCGGCTGGGGCTCTCACGTAGCGATCTCGGCTACAAGGTAGCGAAGTATGGGATCAAGAATCCGGAAGGCTGAGGCCCGGAGATGGGACGAGCAATGGCCCAGGGGCAGTTCAGCCACTAGCGACGATGGACCATTTCATGAAGTCCCGTCAGGCCCCGTCTTGAAATCGGATTCAGTATTTCCATTTTCGCACCTGTGGGCCCGAGATCTAATCGCTCGAAGCCTGCCCAGTGCGACGCAGTTCATCGAACCAGTTGAGAATGACGTTGATTTGCGTGGGCCAGGAGCCAGGGTCGCGGTGCACCATGAGGAAGTGCTTACCGTCGGGTGAAATGTCAAACTCGGAACGGAAGCCAAGATCGTTGCTGGTGAAAAGGCGACGCTCGCGGCTTACTGTGAAGGCTGGCGCTGTTCTCACCTCGACCGCCATCATGGCCTCTCCCTGGCGGAAGAAAAGCTCCTTCCCATCTACAGACCAAACTGGATTCGTTCCACCTTCGGTCGAAATCGGAACTTTGTCTCCAGGGCCCGGATAGGGCTGTACGTAGACCTCGCGCCGCCCCGATTCGTCGGACGTATAGGCGATGAACCGGCCGTCAGGCGAGAACCGGCAGGACGATTCACTAAACCGCGTGACCAGGAAAGGAGACGCTCTGCCATCCGGCGTAAGTGTCCAGAGGTCACTGCCCGTGGCCGGTTGGACGTCCACGAACCCCACGGTTCCGTCGGGCGCCGCTGAGAAGGCGACCTGCGTGGATGGCCTCTTCAGCAGGCGTCGCGCGATCGACGTGCCGCCGGCCGGTTGGGAGTAGAGGTCGAGGTCTCCATCCCGGTTGGAGCTGTACACGCCTCACGCTCGAAACGCGCCATGCTCTTCGCGTCGCTTGCTACCGCATCCGGCAGCACCTTGAGCGCGACGTCCCTGGTCAGGCGGGAATCGTGCGCGCGATAGACGACACCCATTCCTCCTTCCCCGATCTTTTCCCGTATCCGGTAGTGACCAAGCGATTGGCCGATCATAGAAGGCCATTAAGAGCCGCGAGCCCGGCAGGGGGCCTCCATCCGGCACACCGGATCCTCACTCGAGAATCCACCTTCAGGGTAACTCCCATGGCTCAGGTGGACTTGTGCTGCCGATCACGGAACCTCGAATCCCGTAAGGTTCCCATATTGGGGGTTTCCCGAGGTGAACCCAAGGTCTGAGGGAGGAGAGGGCAGCCATTTCGGGACTGCCCCCCGGGGAAGCGCGACCGCTCATCACTCGGCCGTCACCGGTGTCGGCGTGGGCTCTCGAAAAACCAGCCTTTCCTTCGCGCCCTCAAGCCGAATCTGGTTGATGACACGTCCACTATCAAGAACCTCGTAGTGCACCTCGGTCTGGGGCGACTCGTCGGATTCCGCAACCAGCGTTATCGGAACCCGCACCACCAGATCCCTCCCTTTGTAAAAGGCCGCCTCCGTGGTGCTCTGGTTCTTGATCACCTCGAGGCGATAGGTGCCCGGCTGCACCTCGGGACCGTTTCCGAGCCTTGCACCTTTGCCAATTGTTACTGTGTGAGCCAAGCCCAGGCTGGCAGCGAAAAGCACAAAAACGACGGCAGCTAGTAACATGCGGTATATCATTCTGTGGTTCATCGGTATCACCCTCCTTGGTGACTCTTCTCCAGCAATTCCGGTTTTTGTCGGTTAACTTGAAACAGGAAGAAACACACCTTCCCCTTGATTCACGCCGATAGTGCCTTCTGAGCCTCGGGCGCGGATTTGAGCGCGCCAAACGGGACTTTATCTCCATAGGCAGTAAAAGTCGCACCCGCCCCGGGGCGGACACTCCCCGGGGCGTCGTCTATGGCACGTTACTCATCTGCTTTCCGCCGTCACTTATGCATTCCCATGAAGGCGAAGAAGTAGACGATTGCGCCGAGCGCACAAATGGCCACGGCGAAAATGACCACCTTGATGTAAGTAGTTTTCGCGTTGGCTTCCTTCTTGATTTCCCCGTCGATCGTTTCAAACATGGCATCCTCTTTCTCCCTCCGTAGAGGGTAGGGCGTGGTAGGCCAAAACTTGACGCCCATAGTCCCACTAAACCGACAACCGAAGCCTTAGCCGGACTCCGGTCGGCTGTCCAAAGTCGAGTCTTACCTGCTCTATTCATCTCCGTCGTGCCCCTTTGCCGTCGGCGCCAGGGGAGCCAAGGGCGTGAACGCAAACCCCGTGGCCGCCATGTAGCCTCCCATCTCCCCCTGCGCGTGTACCTTCCCAACTCCGGACCCCGGCCAACTTAAGCAACAGTTCCCCGCAACAGTGCTCAAAGCACGGCCGCCAACCCTAACAACGATTCCACTTCCCCCGCCCACCCCGAAATCTGCCCAGGGGAAGCGCCAGCGCGCTCACTCGCGGCTAGCCACCGCACCCACCGCTGAGGCAGACAGCGATCATGATCACGAAGAACGCTCCGATGCCGGCCAGCCCGTAAGCCACGCCCCTCCCGATTTTTTTCCCGGTCGTCCCCTCGACCTGTTTGAAGGACTTCACTTCCGTGAAGGCGAGTTTCTGGGTCTCGACCTTGGTGCCCTGCGCCGTCTGCAGAGCGAAGCCCTCGTTGGTAACCTCCCCAAGCCTCCCTCTGAGCTTGTGCTTGTTCATGAGGCGTACTTCAATCATCGTTCCGGGTGAAACTTCCAGAATGCGCTCCTGCAAAGTTGGTTTCTTAGTTGTTTCCTGTTCGGCGCGGACTCTGGCCTCTAAGACGGAGCTGCCGAACAGAGCCCACACTAGCATCAACGCAATTAAAATAGGTCTCTCATGGCACCACCTCCACGTCTTAAGCTCATGCTTCTTACGCGAGCATCTTGTTTGGCGGGACAGACACCTGGCTTTTAATATGTCGGCAGCGGACTCCTCATTGCAGGAACCCGCCGCCGTCCCGCTCTTGCACAATTACTTCTCAATGACATCAGGGAAGCGAGCCTTGCGTCACCCTGCGGCCCAAGGCCGCTGCTGTGGCGATCCCCCACGGCGCGGCGGCTAATGAGATCCACTACGCTCGACCTTCTGGGCACGGTAGATCGTCCGACTCCCGGGGATCGCGCCCAAGGCAACCCCGCCGCCGAACCCGGCCGCAATCACCGCCACACAGGCGCCGCAGCCGTTACCTTCGTTGCTGTTGGCCGCGAGGCCTACCGCGCCTACTGCCAAGCCGACCCCGCCAAGAATGCCCGCTCCCAACGCCACGTTGCGCGTGCGATGGGAAGTGTCCCGGACGCTGACCCGCACCACGTTGGCGCGCGCGACGGATTCCTCGCGCTTGCCGGCCGCGAGCGAGATCGCTTCATCAGTAACGGAAACGAAGGTGCCTTTGACCGTCTTCATGCTCGAGTCCACTACCTCGATCCTCTGCCCTTGGCGCAATTGCTTGAGATTGTCCCAGTTATCCTGAGGAGATTGGGCGAAACCGAATCCAGCGACCAAGAGCAACAGCGACAGCGTCACACTCACTCTCTTCATGACTACCCCCTATTGTCGCCATCAAATCCGCCCCTCTTGCGCGTACCAACGCTCGCAGACATCAACCAGCGATGTCTGGTTCACCCGTGCGCGCGATCAACGCGTACCGAAGACAATGCCGGCCCGAAAGCCCACCAGGTGCACGGCTTCTCCCGACTCCGGCGACCAGATGTGGTCGCGGAACTCAAGTCGCAGGCCGAATCGGCGTCGCACCCAATAGTTCATTCCGCCACCGTAGTGAATTGCTATTCCCCCGCCTCTCGCGAAGAGTAGAGAGGCTCCGCCGTCCACGAAAGGATCAAATCTGCTCCGAGAGCTCTTGGACAGGAAATGAAAGGCGGGCGTCACCGACGCCAATCCACTGGTTATGGCGTACTGGTTTGTGGTGGGCTTGAGAACGCCGATTTCGCCGCCCAAGGCGAGCCGCTCGGTGAGACGGGTCTCACCCCCTCCTCCCACATGCACGAAGTCCCCGTTCCAGCGTGTGTAGGCGCTCTTGGGCACAACTACCGGTCCGCTAAACACGTACACATAGCTGCTCGACATCTGTGGAGATTGGGCCACGCCGAATCCAGAAACCAAAAGCAGCAGCAACGGGGCTACACTCGCTCTCTTCATGGCTACCTCACATTGGCGAGCATTTCGGGACGAACGCGATTCGGCTGGTTGGGTAGCACGTCAGGCTCCAAACGAGTTTTCTCGTTAACTCCTTAAACCCAGCGGTCTTGTCTACAGCGCCGAGAAGAGCCGCAGCATAGACGCCTGAATCCGCTGACAGTGGAGCCTTGCGCTGACGCCGGCGGCTCCGGCCCAAGTTTGCTCGCGGATCTCATCGTTCAGACCCTCGACGAGGCTGCTTTGCGTTCGTTCTCTATTCGAGAGCGTGCTGGCACGATGAAACGAAGAGCGGTGGCTGCCGGCCTTTTGCAAGTATCCTCTCTTCCCACGGTGACAGGGCGGGGCGTCACGCCGAACGCCCGTGGTCCCGTCGGCGAGCAAGCGCGAGGCTTGGCCAGGCTGGAGTTGGCTGTTGGTTGTCCGCTCCCGAGCGTTACCGGGTAGCTCTATTGATCTCTGTCTTGAGCCTCAACCTGCCAGCCTCGCCGCTCGCTTGCTGCTTTACCCCCTAAACCGTATACACGAAATCGCGCCACGCGCTCGGTTGCGAGGGCAAATGACCGCCCGAGCTGTCGAGCGCAGTCACGCGGCAACGGCCCGGCTGTGCGCCGACAAAGTTGAACTTGTAGGCCGTGCCGGCGATCACCTCGTTGTATTCCCCTGACCAGACCGTGCCCTGCTGAGTCAGGTAGGCGTACTGCACCTCGACTCGGTACTGGGTGGCGCTGGTGACCGGCCGCCAGGTCACAGTAGTTGATCGAGGGAAGTTTGAAAAAGTTTGGCCTTCTTGCGGCGTCAGCAGCGCTGGTGTCGCAAGGGCAGGCTTGGCAGAAACCGTCAGGTCAAATATCCACCAAGGGCTGGGTGGCGATGGTTGATGGGCGCCGGACTGATCGAAAGCCGTCACACGCCAGCGGCCTGGCTGCGAACCGACAAAGACGAAGGTGAGCTTGGTGCTTGCTACGTTCGTCCGCTCGGCCCAACCCCAGGTGGTCGTTGGCCCGATGGGTCCGGGGTTTGTGTATTGAGCCTCGACGAGGTAGCTGGTCGCCCCCGCTACCGGCTTCCACTCTAGCGTGATTTTGTTGTTGGGATCCGAAAGGTGCTGTCCATTCGGCGGCGACACCAGCGTTGGCGATGGCAGGGCGGGGTTTAACGCCGTCAGGCCCGTGGTGGCAGTCTCAACCGGAGCTCCGCTGCCCTCAGCACCGCTGGAGGAGCTTCCAAAGATCGCCACCAGGATGCTGATGATGTCTCCCAAATGGCTGTAGACCCACGGCAAGAACGTATTGACAGGTGTTTCTCCAACCCAGACGTCGATTGTGTCGGTCTTCAAATAAATGTTGGGATCGGCCTGATAATGGACCGTGTCCCAGCGGTCCGATTTCCCGATCCAGGTGCCGTCGACGCCATACGGTCCTGCGACGGCGCTATAGATCGAGTTTCCCTTGATGTCCTTGAAGTTCGCGAACGCGGTGCCGTGAAAGCCTATGGCCTTCATGTGGTTAAAGGTGTGCGTTTCAAAGGTGATGCTTCCACCTTCATCGATCGTGCAGGTTGCGCTCATGTAGAACGCCTTTTCAAGAATTACGTCGCGGCCGGTACTACCGGTTTTCGGTGTCATTGTGTTCTCCTTTGACTTACCAGAATTGACTTCACGAACGTGACCCGTTCGCGGGGGCAAGGTGGCGGCCTTGACATCCGGAGCGGATCGCTCGTTCGTCATCTTGCTTTTGCTACGACCTAACCCTGCCCCCGGGCTGCGAACGCACAGCGCTTGATCAACAACCCTGCTCGCGCCGCGCTCAGGTGGTTCAGTACGGCCGATGCGGCAGTAGACTGGCTCTTGCCGATTCGCCCGAGCCTATCAGGACCGAAGGAATCTCACGCAGCCGCCGCAGAAGCCACTCCTATCTCCCCGGCGGGAATCGCCTTGGGTAGCGCCACCTCTAATACGCCGTCCTTGAGGCTTGCGGTCGCTCGCTCGGGATCCACGGCGCCCGGCAGCTCGACGGCACGCAGCATGCGGTCCGTGCATCGGTCGGAGTAGAGCAGCGTTTCCGTCTTGTTCTCTTCCTTACCCCCAGGGGTTCCGACAATGATGAGACGCCGAGGCTCGACGCTCACCTCGATTTCACTGGCCTTGAAACCCGGCACTTCAGCGCGCACGCTCATCTCGTTGTCAGACTCTGCGATGTCAAGATGAATGCGGTGCACAAGTTCGGACTCGGCTTGGAGCCAGTCCTCGAGGTCCCGCCCAGGCAATCGTCCGTTGCTCTCGAAAATCGCGTAAGCGCGGTGCTCGACCGAGTCGTAGATCTCTCGAATACGCTCCGGGATGTCCGCTAGGGCGCCCACTGGCCCGGTTTCTTTCAAACGCTTTATCGTTACCGCTGTTTGCTCTGGCATTGGTTTGCTCCTTTCGGTGAAGTGATTCGTGCTGTTGAATGGACGCACGCCGGCCGCGCGCTCGCTTGGGCCAGTCGCCCAACTTGGAGGGCGGGTCCGGCCTGGGTTGAGCCGCTGTGGTCGAGGGCCATGGTGCTCGAAGCCACGGGCGCTCTCACGCCAAACTCGTGGACCAGACGCCCACCGCGCCGGGCGGTGTTGACGAGGAAGAGCGCCCCAGTGGCGTAAAAGACCAGGAAGGCGGCCAGCAGAGCTGTGTTCACCCGGCGATCCAGTTGGAGCGACCCGGAGACGGAGAGCAGGGCCGCAAAAGCCACAGTGAGTAGGGAGAACAACACTAGGGTGGTCCCTGCCAGGTCTTGGTGCTCCGCCAGGGTTGACTTGATCGCGGGGGTCGAGCCAGCGATTTGGTGGCCGGCTGCCTCGCCCGTCCCCACGGCCAAGAACATCGATGCTGTGCCGAGGACCATGAGGATCAAGGCCGAAACAAGGAAAGCCCTTCCTTTCGGCGGCGAGATCACGGCCCCCACGACCACGAACAAAGGGGCAATGAGTAGCAACGCGATCGGGAAATGGATGATCAGTGGATGCAATGCATTCCAGCTTGAGATTGAAAGAGAATGCATCATGGCGGCTTCTCATTTCTGCTGACTCCGGTTAAGCCTCACCGAGTCCTGTGCATTCGAAGAATCGCGATTCTGCTATGGAAACTCCCTTTGCCTGGCTACGCTCGGTTACCCGCGGCGGGCGCTCCATCGGCCATAGATACCCCTTGATGACGCGTATCCAATCCGACGGATTGGCCCCCTTCTCGAAATAGTCGGTCGCGCCCAATTCCATAGCCTTGAGGTATACACCCATGTCGGCGTAATTCGCGAGAACCAAGACGGGAGTGTCCCGCCCGCCCCGCCTCGCGCTTTCCAGGACACACTGCCCCTCGAACATGGGCCCGCCCTGATTCAGCACCACAAGATCAAAATCGTCGTGATCCAGCAGGCGGGCGGCCGCCGCGTACGAGTCACAAGTCACAACCTGATAGCCTTGCTGTTGAAGAATCATGGAATGAAATTGCAGGTCCCGGACGGCATCATCCACTAAGAGGATCTTACCTTCGAACAAACTAGGAATTCGTTCGGGCTTCCGGTCGTTCGTCGTTTTGGGTTGCATGGTTCTTCTCCTTGGCTTCCAGGGCCGATCTGACACCGAAGGTCCAAGCGAAGAGAGACTGTGAGGCGACTTCAATGTGAATCCGGCCGCCTCACAGCTCTCCGCCGGGAGGAACGGGAAGGGATCTCAGTTCTCAGCAACCTGCAACTTCTCCCCCAGGCGATCGAATGCCGCCTTGTGTCTTTCGTAATCCACGTAGTCGGAAATCAGCGCTGCCAGTTCCTTGGCCAGATCGTAATTCTCCACCGCATAATCCTTGTACTCAGCGCTGAAGCGGATGAGGTGCTTCTTCTCTTTGAGCTGTTCGATGGCCGATTGCGTATTCGAGGCCAACTCCTTCAGCAAGGGCGTGATCTGGTCAATCGCCTGTTGCTGCCACGGCGCTGCTGTATCCCGTGCCTCGTGAAGGTCGGCGAGGATTTCGCCAGACTTGTTCACGTGCTCCCTGATGAGCGAGATCTGCCTAGTGTGGGTTTCCCAACTCAGGTCTGATCTCGTGAAAGTCTCGAGTTGTTCAGCGTCCCGTTCCAGTTCATGCGCCTCAGTCTTCGCTTCTGAGAAGAGTTTGGAGACTTGCTCGGAGTCCCCGCCTGACGTATCGGCAGCTTTGGCGGCGGGCGACATCGTAAGGTAGCCCGCGACCAGAAGCGCCAGAATCAAGAGATAAGGTGTTTCTTTCTGATTGTTCATGGGCCTCTCAAAACCTCCTATTCGCTTTGTGTGATCGCGCAGCAGACGTCGCTCGCGAAGTGGGCGCGCTGGCTGTTGCGTCTCGCTTCCCACGCCCACCCTAAAGCATCCTCCGTTCCATTCTCCGGATTCCGCGCAACTGACTCAGAGAGCTTCCAGTTGCGTGAAATGCACCGGCTGGCACTCCGTCAGGGCGTCAAAGGCTTTGAACAAAAAGGCTCTGAATTGTCCAAAGACTCGGACAGCTTCTTTCTAGCACCAGACAAGCGCCACTGATTTCAAAGGGACTATTCCCTTGCAGTTTGGAAGGGCGGCTGAGTACCTCGGGCTGGGCCGGCGGAGACGTGGGCGGAAGGTAGTCCGCAGATGGACTCTCCCGTCCGTGCCTTTTGGTTGGTCAGGGATCTCATCGAGGCGGCGAAGCGCGAGCCCCAACGGGAGGGCTCCGCCACTGTCTTGTCGGATTGGGCACCGAAACGGTGCGGCGGGGGGGATACCCCCCGCCACGGCGGGGAAAAAAGAACCCACATCAGTTTTCCACGCGCAGGTTATTCGCCAGAGAGAAATACGTGGCCGCAAACCTCGCATCGCTTTCCGCCTTTGCCTTGTCAAGTGCGGAGTTCACTACGCCCTCCAGGGTCACGTTACCGTTCTTGATCACAATGTGGATCGACGGCAGCGCGGTGGTGGCGTAGTGGATGAAGAACGGGTCGTTGTAGATCGCACGAGCGATGGCCAGCCGCAACTGGTCGTCATAAGTCGAGACGGGAAGAACCTCAAGGTCGTTCTGGACTTGGGTCACACCCTTGACGTTAGCCAGGAAGTTGCCGATGTCAGATTTCTTGAAGGGATCCGTTACCTGGCCCCCAACTGTCAGCACGCCGTTTTCGGCCCGCAGTTCGAGATTATCGAAGATGCTGTAAAACGGATAGGTGACGATCTCCTTGCGTGCCTTTTCGACGATCTGTTGGTCGGTCACATCCTCGGCCTGCACCGTGATCTGCCCGATGACTTGAACGACATCGTCAACTTTCTGCGCGGCCCGCTCGGCCGCCTGCTTCACACCCACACTATCGACGGTCCCGGTGAGCATCGCAATGCCATTGCTAAACGCTACCCGTACGTTGCCGTGTTGCGGAACCTTGGCGTGATAAAGCTTGTTCTGAATTTCGGCCACGATCTGAGCGTCAGTTGCGCGCTCGTCGGCCACTAGCGCTTGGCCGCCAGCTAATGCGAAAACGAAGGGAAGAACGAACAGAGATAGCTTACGCATACAGAGTATCCTCCTGGGAGGCTTTCGCTTCGAACGGGCCAGCCTTGAATCCTGCCGTCCCCGTTTCTGTTTTGCCTCCGGCACACCTAATCGCAATCGTGCGACCGTAGTCGCACGAGTCTGAATACATCTGAATACAGATGAATTAAGTGCGGGGAATACGGCCGTCGCGAGGAAAGATGTGCGACTATTTGGACGCCGGGGCGCCGGATGTCTAAGGTTTTTGACGCAGGCTGAGCGCACGGTGTACCGGTATCCGACTCGGTTGGGCCGCAGAGGCGACAGACTCCTTTTGCTTAACGAGCAGAAATCGGATGCCGGGAGGACGGAGGCAGGGTTGCTCTTGTTCGAAATGTCCGCGCTGACCTTCCGTCGGCAATTCCCGCCGTGCGGCGGACCTGCAAACCAAGCTTCCCATCGAACAGAAACGGGGAAGCCCTCGCTCTGCAGCGATCGGCCTTTGCCAACGGGATCACCACATCAGCCGGCAGACTCATTAGAACCGCTGGGAGACTCCGGAAACGTGACGAGTCGCGCCTGCAGCAGCATACTGTGCCTTTACGGGCGCGGCAACTGAAGGTGGGTTCTCGCGCGCCGGCGCCGTGCTTTCGGTACTCCACCTTGCCTTCCATCCGTACAGCTCCTCTTTGAGAATGTCGAACAGAACGAGCGCGATGGACAGAACGACCGGGCCCACCAACAGCCCGATGAGGCCGAACGCCTGAACGCCACCGAGGATGGCAAAGAAGAGATAAATCGCACTCAGCCTGGCCCGCTGGCCGACAAAACAGAGGCGGAGGACATTATCAACCGGGTGAATGATAGCGACACCCAACGCGGTGAGGATCAGGGCTTTCGCCCAGTGCCCGCCGGTCCAAAGGATAATGGCGGCCGGCACCAGTACTCCTGCGGTTCCGACTACGGGGATCACCGAGAGGAAAACGGTCGTCAAACCCCAGAGCACGGGTGATGGCAGGCCCAGCAGGCAGAAGGCGACTCCCATCAAGAGCCCTTGGAGTGCACCAATGGCTAGGATTTCCTGACCCAACGTTTCACACGGGCGTGAAGCGGGTAGAAAACAACGGCAATAACCAGCGCAAATAGCATCGGCTTCAGAAATGGTTTCATGATGACCAAGCCGAAACCGAGGGCAAGTGCGGTGACGGACAGGAGAAATGTCATTGAAACCCGCTCTTTAGTCACAACCCACCTCAGCCCATTCCGAGCAGTACCTGAAAATCTCCATCACGTCGCCGGCTCCGTGATTTCCTCGGTCAATTTCATGGTCGGTCGATGCCGAGTTCTTACAGAGTCACCCCGACTGCTTTGAAGAAATCGGCGCGCGGGCCGGGCCTCAGCGAGCTTCTCGCTAAGCCTCAGCCGTGCGCGGTGGAGTTGCGATTTCAGAGTCCCCACCGGCAGTTCTAAAGCTTCAGCCGCTTCTCTGATGCTCATCCCTTGAAGATCGCAGAGCCACAGAGCTTGACGGTATGCCGCAGGCAAGCTCTGCAACGTCTCTTCAAGCATTTGAAGCCGCTCCTGCCGCGCGTATATCTCCTCTGGATTAGGCCCAGGATCGGGGATCCTGTCTGCCAACGCCGGGGTATCTCGGTCGAGTTTCTGATCGATCGAGGTCATTACCTCCAGATGGTGGCCGTGCCGCAATCGCATCAAGGCTGCATTGACGACGATGCGCGTCAGCCAGGTCGAAAACTGAGAACGACCCGCAAACCCGCTCAAGCTGCGAAAGGCGGCCAGCAGGCCGTCCTGCAGCGCATCTTCAGCATCCTCGGAATTGCCCATCAGTCGTAGTGCGGTCCTATAGAGCCGGTGCCTGTAACGGGTGAAAAGGTCGTCCAATGCCTCGCGGTTGTTACTAGTCGCTTGGAGCAACAAAAGACCAACCTGTTGGGCGGTCTCGCGATCGGTGTTAGGTTCCAAGCTATCCTCCTGAAGTTAAGTTACTGCCTCATACTTCTCGGCTGGGCTCGAGCAAGAAACACAGTTGGCGGTCACAGGTTCGTCAGTTGTGTAGCCACATTCCGTGCAGACGAAGTAGGTGTGGTTCGTTCCGCGCATGTTCTCGAGGTTCCTCACGGCTGCGGCGAACAGGTCAAAGTGCTGGGCCTCGGCCCGACGAGCGAATTCAAACGTCTGAATTGCATCACGGTTGTTTTCAGCGCTCGCCTGTTCGATGAAGCGCGGGTACATGATATCGCGCTCGTAGGCCTCGCCTTTGTTGGCAGCCGCCAATAGATTCTCCCGCGTGGAGTTAACGACGGGAAACTCAACGATGCCCGCTGGTTCGGCGCCCATGGCACGGATCACGGCTGCGTGGTTCATTTCGTGGACCCGTTCGGCGCGAGCCGCGGCACGGAACAGACTTGCCACCTGCCCGTACCCCTCTTGCTCGGCCTTCTGAGCAAAGGCCACGTAACGCGTTTGAGCGTTCTTCTCGCCCCTGTAGGCCGCCTGGAGATTTTGTAGCGTTTTGCTGCTCTGGGGCGTTTGGGCCGCAGCTTTCCCCGTAATCGCCAGGAATACGGCGGCACCGCTTAGGGCTAGCAGTAACTGAGGATACTTGCAGAATCGCTTCTTCATTTTCAGACTCCTCTTGCTTGAGTGTTTGGGCCTTGGCACTGTCAGAAGCGCCAGTTCCATTGCCCGCCGTACTTCGAGGAGCAATCTCCGCTCCAATCCTCGATTGTTTGCAACCTATTGAGAAATAGTTGCTTAAGGCGCACAAGTCGGGGGAGTGACGGTGCCGCGGTCAAAAAAGTCGGACGAGCGACCCTTTGGTGTCCAAAGATTGACCAACTCGGCGACGGCTTGCGACAAACGACATGGCTTTCCGCTGACCGCGCCCAACGCGTCGACAGGAGGAGGATCCTCGGGACTTCCGGATGACGTGACGTTAAGGGTTGCCGACGGTGAATTCTCAGCGCGATGCAGGGAAGTCGGTCAAGTCGCCGGGTGGCAGCGCGATACGCAAGACGTTCAGTACGGCCGCAAGATCGATGACCTCCTGCGCGACCGCACCTCCGATCGGTGGCAGGCAACCCAGGGAAGCCGCGATCATTCCAAGGATGCTCAATCCCATACCTCCGATTGCGCTTTGCAGGGCGATAACACGCATTCGGCGACCGATGTGAATGAGCTTATCGATCTTGCGCAGCGAGGGTTCCAGAACGACCGCGCCGGCAGCTTCCGAAGTAATGTCGCTATTTTGGCCAAAGGCGACACCGACGGTTGCGGCCAGTAACGCCGGTGCGTCGTTGATGCCATCCCCCACGAACAACGTCCGGCTGTGCCGCGTCTCCTCCGTGACGATCGCGACCTTCTCCTCCGGACTCTTCTCAAAATGTACTTCCTGGATGCCGACACTCTCGGCCAAGTAACGTACCTCCGCCTCCCGGTCGCCCGAAAGCAAAATCACCTTACTGACTTGATGATGCGGACTCAGGTGACCCACAAAGGAACGGCTATCGTCCCGCGGAGCGTCTCGGAAACGGAAAGCGGCTGCGAAGGCATCGTCGATAAACAGGAGACATTCGAGGCCCGCAACTGCGTGCGGAAGCTCAGCGCCGCCTTTGCCTTCCAGCTTCTTTCGACCTGTAATCTTGACCTTGTGGCCGTCTACAATTCCGTGCAAGCCTTCCCCCGGCTTCTCGCTGACCTGGCTCACCGGTTCCAGCGTGAGACCGGCTTCCCGTGCGCGGGCCAAGATCGCGGCTGCCAGCGGGTGCTTGGAGTACCCCTCGAGGCTGGCCGCCTTCTTCAATGCTTCGTCTTTTTCGAATCCCGGGGCGCAGAGAACGTCCGTCAACGTCGGTTCACCGTAAGTCAGGGTCCCCGTCTTGTCGAAGATCAACGTTGGGCAGGTATCGACCTGTTCCAGAACGGCTGCGTTCTTGATGATGATGCCGCGCCGGGCCGAAAGGGAGATGGCCGCGATCACGGCGACCGGAATGGCAATCAGCAAAGGGCACGGTGTGGCAACCACCATCACCGCCAGAAAACGCTGCGAGTCACCACTCAGAATCCAGCTCAGCGCCGCCAGCGCAACCGCTGATGGAGTGTACCAGGCTCCAAGACGATCCCCAAGACGCCGCAACCGGGGGCGGTTCTGCTCCGATTCCTGCATTACCTGCATAATTTTGGCGTACCGGGAATCGACCGCCAGCTTATCCGCCACGATGGTCAGCGCCGATTCACCGTTAATGGCGCCCGATAAAACCTGCGATCCCGGCGCCTTGGAGATCTTGAAAGGTTCTCCCGTCAAATACGCTTCATCCATCACGCCATGTCCTTCCACCACGGTGCCGTCGACAGGACAACTTTCATGGGGAAAAACGACCACAGTATCTCCGACGTCAATTTCGTCAAGTTTTAGGTCGGAGACTACCGCGGCCGACTTTCGGTGTGCAGTCTGAGGCATGCGTCTGGCAAGCGCCTCGAGGACGGATGACGCGCGACGGGTGGCATACTGTTCCAGTGCCCTCCCTCCGGAAAGCATCAGCACCACGATCGAACCCACCAGATACTCCCCCAACACCACAGAGGTCAGGATGGACGCTCCCGCCAGCAGGTCCGAGCCGAACTCAAGCCTGATTGCCTTGCGTCCGAGGTCGACAACTAAAGGCAGACCTCCAAGAATGAGCGTCGCGTAACGAGGGACCATCGACATCGACGTCGGTGTGTGCAAACCGTAATGGAGCGCCAGATAGACGAGAATGCTTACACCGGCCAGCACGGAGATGTAGGTCTCTTTCGAGCGAGAGAGCCGCGACGCGGCCTGCCCTCTTCGCTGGCCTGAAGCTCCTGACCAGGCCGTTCCCTGCCGACTGCTGCGGTTGACGGCCGGCAACCGGGCCAATTCGCGCCATGCATTCACTGCTTTTCCTCCAACGCTTTTTTGATGTTGAGCAAGGCTTTCTCCTGCGCGGAGCGCGTCTTGCCCACGACTACCCTCCTCAGAAGCGAGCCCTTCAAGCCGGTGAGACCCTCTTGTTTCGACCCCTTCAAACTGATGAGGTAGAAGCCCGTGTCGCTGTTGCGACCGCTTTCCGTGAAGCATACGGTAAGGTCCAGCGCAAGCTGAAAGTAATGGCTAGCCCATAATTGCTTCACCGCAACTACTTGTGCCACGCCCCTTGGACCTGCCGACCTGTAGGCAATCGCATGATTAAGCCGGAGCGTCGGCTTCAAACCGAAGTTGACCCTTTCCCAATAGAACAGCGACTCGACATTCGCTAGCGTAGTGTTCGGGTAGTCCAACAGATAGCGGTTGAGACCGGGAAGGTAGAGGGGTAGGGCCTTCGACCGGCTCAGCAACGCCTGAAGCTGCGCATCCATATCAAATAGACGGCCCTTATCGCGATAGCTCCCGAGAACGCTATTGCCGTCTTCCTGATAACGCCGCAGGACTTCGAGCGCCATCCTCCGGACCCGGTCGTTCACCTGCGTGGCGACACTGGGTCCGGACCAGTCAAGTCCTTTCTGAAGCGCCTGCATGGCTTCAGCCGTCAACTGCACACTGCACTTACCTGGCCTACAGGTTTTCAGGTTCCTGATATCTTCTGGTTCCAGCGTGAAGTCTTCCAGATCCGAGAGCGTGGGTGGATCGCTGAACCGGCCGACACCCAGGTAGCCTGGCAACCGCCGCAGCCGGCCCACGTCGAGGGCGAGCTTGAGGTATTCCTCCGGGGTCCCGTTCACGAACACGGCACCAAAGACGAAGATCTCTGCCGGTGTCTTGGACGGAAGCACTTTCACAAGTGCCTTGCCGCGAGCAACCGTTGCGATCTGGCTATCACTCAACCCCATCTGCTCCGTGAAGAAGGTGCGCGGTTCCGGCGTCGTCTGCCCGGCGCTAATGAGAACACCGGATAAGATGACACCGGCCAGAGTTGCCGCCTTGATCATGGGTGCTCCTGAGTCTGCTCGCTCGCCCGCGCTGGCTGAGCGCTGCAACTGTATTCAGTGCGCCCAGCCGGGAAGGAGCCGCGCCCGTGCAACTCTGCTCAGGCTGCACGCCGGGTGGGCCAATCGCGCACCTTCACAGTCTCCCTGCCTAAGCGACGACCCTTCGCTTGCGACGAGGGAGGAACGGGGAGGATCTCAGTTCTCAGCAACCTCCAACCTCCTTTCCCCTAAGCGAGCGAATTCCGCCTTGTTTCTTTCGTAATCCACGTAGTGGGAAATCAGCGCTGCCAGTTCGCTGGCCAGATTGTAATTCGCCACCGCATAGTCCTGGTATTGACCGGCTCTGAAGCGAATATCGTCCCTTTTCTCGTTGAGGTGTTCGATGGCCGATTGCGTGTTCGAAGCCAACTCCTTCAGCAAGGGTGTGATCTGGTCAATCGCCTGTTGCTGCCAAGGCGACCCCGTATGCCGTACCTCGTTAAGGCTTGTGAGTATCTGGCCAGCCTTGTTGACATGCTCCCTGATGAGCGAGATCTGCGTGGCGTGGCTGTCCCAACTCAGCACTGATCTCGTGAAAACGTCCAGTAGTTCAGCATCTCGTACCAGTCCATCCGCCTCAGTCTTCGCTTCTGAGAAGAGCTTGGAGACTTGCTCGGAGTCCCCGACTGACGTATCGGCCGCTTTGGCGACGGGCGACATCATAAAGTAGCCCGCGGTCAGAAGCGCCAGAATCAAGAAATAAGGTGTTCTTTTCTGATTGTTCATGGGCCTCTCAAAGCCCCCTATTCTCTTTGTGTGATCGCGCAGCAGACGTCGCTCGCGAAGCGGGTGAGCTGAGTGTTGCGTCTCGCTTCCCACACCTACCCAGAAGCATCCCCCGTTCCATCCTGCTGATTCCGCGCAACTGACTCAGAGACCTTTCAGTTGCGCGAAACGAACCGCACGGCGTTGCTTAAGCGTCAAAAGCTTTGAACAAAAGGTTCTGAATTGTCCAAGGACTTGGACAGCTTCCTTCCAGCACCAGACAAACGCCACTGATTTCAAAGGGGACTATCCGCTTGGAGCTTGGAAGTGCGGGTGCACGGCCCGGGTTGCCGGAGAGGTGGTCGGAAGGCAGAGGCAGATAGACTCTCCCCTCTACGCCTTGTGGTTCGCCTCTCCGGAGCCTAAGTATTGGCGGTTCTCGATCAGCTATGCGCACACCGATGGATTGCAGGAGGGCTGGACGTGAACAGACTCCGAAAAGCATTCTCAGTTGGCCTGACGTGGCTAGTAATTGTCCAGACCAGTCGGGGTGCACAAGGCGAGGCAATGAGCCAAAGTCGGGAGAAAAGCAGATCGAGCAGAAAGAGCAGGCGCTGGCAAAGCTGAAAGGGGGGAACGAAGAGGTCCAGAGGACCCGAAAGGGAATCCAGTGCGAGATTGCGAAGATCAGGAGAGACCTGACCGAAAAAACTTACAGCTTTCTCCAGGCCGAGAACTCCGCCCAGGCCTCGGCGTTAATTCCGAGGTAACACGAACCCGCAACCCTCTCATCTCAAGGGCGTGTCGCAACTCTTCGGCTCCGGACTTCACCGGCGGCGCAGCTTTCTCCGCCAAGACCACGTCAACCGTCTGCGGCGCAGAGACGCCCTTCGCTGCACCTAGGGCCAACGCCACACAAGCCAACAATGTGGGAATTGCCACCCTCCTTTTACGGCTTAGCTTCACTAGTTCCTCCGCGTTGAATCAGACACGAACCCTGAGGCAAAATGCTCCGACGTGGCAACGGCGTTCAGCGTACTCCGCCCGCTGCCTATTTCGCCGGAATCTCGACGTACTTCGTTACTTTGATTTTGACGGGTGCGGCTACAGCTTCCAGACGATCAATATCAAAGTACTTGTACAGATCGAGGCAGAATAGCTCCGGGGCCTGGTCGAACGGC
>DATFYM010000161.1:0-18792 GCA_035315065.1 Terriglobia bacterium | reverse complement strand
CCGGTCAGTGCGCAGGTAATGGCGATGTAAAAATCAGCCCAACCCGTGCCGCAGTTCACATCGGGCCGCCTAGGACCACAATTTACGACGGCCCACGGGACCCCAAAGAATCCCTAAGCGCTTCAATCGCGGTTTTTGGGGTAGTGGTGTCATTTGACAAAAGAAGAGAATCCACAGATTACGCAGATTTCTCAGATTTAGAAAAGAGCGACAGGCCGCGCACTCGGCGCTATCACAAAACCAATGAAGCCACCATTTGCTGGTTACTCTTTGTCGAGCCCTTCTTCTCTTAATCGCCGAAATCTGCATAGTCTGTGGATTCCATTCTTCCCCAAATGACACCACCACCTATCCTTGCCCCTTCCGCGTGCCGCTGCCTCCGTCCCCTGGATCTGCGCCTGCCGACCTTGGTCGATTGCTGACTAGTACGGTATGCTCCATTTGTAGCCCGCTCGGGGGTAGGCCTTGTGCCTGTCTCGGCAGGGGAGCGAACTCCAGGGTCGCTCCTACAGCGAAACCGGATACCAATGACTTTGGGGGAAGGCCAAACGGCAGGTCGGTCGAATACCGGCGAGTCAAATGTTAATGTGTTAATGCTTTTTATATTTACTATAGAATGAACTTCGCGGTTCTGCAGCGATTTGGCTTCGTTTTTTTGGGGATATCCGATCTAAAGGACTTATTGGCTCCGTTTTGGCTTCGTTTTTTTAGGGTTAATCAATTCTAAAGGACTTATTGGATCCGTCTTGGCTTCGTTTTGGCTTCGTTCTTGATGTCATTCCATTGATTATAAACCACTTGATTGGGTTCGTTTGAGCCATTTTCGAATTTTCGCAGATTGCCGTGCTCGCCGTGAGCGACCTATCGGGCCTCCCAGCCATCCGCCGCCCACCCCTGTTCCCGGCATTTGCGGCCTTTCCTGCATTCATTAATCGCCAGAAAAAACATGAGTTACCTTATCCTCGAGCTCGGGAAAACCTCTTGCGCCCGGCTGGCGTTCTTGGATCTGTCAACGACTGGCGCATTCCTTAACTCCTCTTGACCGTCAGATCGTAGAATAAATACTACGTCTTCCATGTATTTTTCCGCCATCTGCCGGCCGAAACCCAGCGCTTCCCTCACCAACTGGGGGCATCCGCCCCAACATTTTCTTTCCTTCCCGGACACCCCCGTGGTTCAAGCTTTGCCGGTCGGTTGGCCGGTAAGAAATGGGCCAAGAGTTATGATACACCTTCAGTGGCCATTGTAAAGAAGAATATTTTAAGTTTATGATACTTCCGCGGATCTGCGGTCGAGAGAACGTTCGCGCCTGGGGCTTGGCCGACCCAAAGATCCTCGCGCTTTTGATTTAACTTATTCATTCTCAATCAGATGAGGCTTTTGCTGAACTTTGGTGCAAAGCGCTCAACGTCCTTTAGGCTCGGATGGTTAGAGCGAAGGTGGCCGGTTTTTCCACAGGGTTTTCAACAGAACTGTCGAAAAAAGTTGTCGGCCATCAGCTATCAGCTTTCAGCGAGAAAGTAAAGGAAGCATAACAAATCGCTCCAACTGCGGCCGAACTCGTTCACCTCCGCTTGGACTCACCTCAGGAAACAACCGGCCATGAGGTGTGGCGCGGCCGCAGTTGTTTCTGATTGATTTGCGATTCTAGAAGGTAAACTTCAAGCCCTCCTCAAGAACCCAGGGGGGGTCCCCAAAGTCTGTACAAGCCGCAACCGTGCGTAACATCCCTTGGTACGTTCGCCACAGCCGCAACAAGAACGATTCCATCCTTGACAAACACGTCGAGCTTTCACATGATACGAGCAAGAACTGGCCGAGCGGAGTTGAGGGTGAGGTAAGTCATGCGTACAATAACGCGGGTACTTTTCGCTGCCCTGCTATTCTCCCAATTCTCGTCTGCTCAGCAGCCGGTGTTCCGGCCCGGTTCGCGAGAAGCCGCGAAAGCTGAGGACCGCAATGAGGTACCGCCGCAGATTAAGGCGAAAGCGCCCGGCGTGGACCCCGCCAAGCTTAAGTCGGAGGCTGATGAATTGCTCAAACGCGCCCAGTCGATCCCGGCTGCGATTGACCAAGTCACGAAGGGCCAACTGCCTAGCGACCTGAGCCAGCAACTGAAGGAAATCGAAAAACTGGCCAAACAGCTACGGCGTCAGATCACGCCGTGAGGGACGGACAAAAGTGGCAAGTGACAAGTGGCCAGTGGCTAGCGAGGATTGCTCCTCGTTAGCCACTGGTGATTTAGACCAGGTTTGTCGCGGCTGCGGTTTTGTTAGAAGGTAAACTTCAAGCCCCACTCGAGGACCCGGGGACCCCCAAGTCCGTACACGCCGGAACCCAGCGTAACGTGGGTGGTACGTTCACCATAAGTTGTGCTGTTGGCCGAACCTGCGGCCGGAGCTCCGGCCGCCTGCAGAGCGCCGCTCAGGAGCACGTTGCCTTGATCGAAGTTTTGTGAGTTGGTCACGTTGTAGATGGTGAGGCTTGGCTCCACGGTAATCGACTCGCGGATATGGAATACGTAAGTGAGCCCGAGGTCAGCCGTGAACAAGCCTCCCATGCCGACTTCTCCTGCCGGAGCCAGGGCCAAAGTGGGAGCCACCGCGCCCAGTTGCTGTAACTGGGACGCGCTGAACAGATTGGCGCTGACCAGCGCTTGCCCGGCAGGGGTAAGTTGCCCGCCGTACTTACTGTTGTAACTGTTGATGTAATTGTTGATGTTGGAAGGGGTTACGCTGCGACCGAAGGATCCGATGTTGGTTCCCGGCAGAACGTCACCGGTGGTGCCGTCTCCGGTGATATCGGATTGGAAGATCTGCCCGCTTGACGCCTCGCGCTGCGCTCCCGGAGGAAGCGTCAAGGTGAGAGGAAGCGAGCTATCGGCGTGAGCGATCAAGCTGAGGCGGACGCCTTTGCCGAGATCAGCGACGCCTCCAAACGAGAATTGGTTGGTACGGTCCAGGGCGTTCGGCCCTATAAAGTGATTGTAATTGTCCCAGTCCACTACCGCCCCGCCAAAGTCCTGGTCGGTAACCATGGAGTTGATGCGGGACAACGAGTAGGAAACCTGTAGATTCGCCGCCTTGACTCCGGGCATAGGCTTACTCACTCGCTGTTTCAGGGAGACATCCAGGCCGTTGTAAATGGAGTGTCCGATGGGCTGGAGCATATAGTTTTGGCCCACGTTCGGGTTGACGCCGGGGAAGGCGCAGTTGCAGCCCGGAAATCCGCCGGTGATGGCGGAACCAGAATCCAAGCCGTTCCCGGCATAACTACTGATCGTTGCACCCGCCTGAATGGCGCAGTTGATCCCGCCGGTCCCGACCGGGCAACCGAAGGATTGATTAGTAGCATTGATGGCGCTCAACGCTGCGTTCGTGTCGAGGTAACGGGCGGCGCCGACATGGTTGGTGTCGTAATACACCAGGTAGTGGAGTGCCCGATTCCGCAGATAGTCGACGCTAAGCACGGTTCCAGACCCGAACTCGTGCTGGATTCCGGCATTGAGCTGGATGGAATACGGCGTGCGAAAGTTCGGCGCGAACAGGTTCGTGCTCGTGTTTGAGTTGTCCGTGAGTGTCGTCCCGATGTAGCTGCCGTTAGATGCAGGACCGGCGGCGAGAGTGTCGGACTGATACTGGTGCTGGATGTTGATTATCTGGCTAGCAACTGTACCAACCGGCTGGCCGCAAATGTTGGTGGCGTCCACTGCCACGCCGCCGGGAAAGGTGAGGCTACCGCAGCCAGGATTGAATCCCAGGAACAGGCCCTTTTGCAGGCGTGCGGGGGCGTCAAACAGCACGTTGTTCCACACTGTGTTCTCGTAATACATTCCGCCGCCGGCGCGTATTACGGTTTTGCCTGTCTTCCAGGGGTCCCAGGCCACGCCGATCTGGGGGCCGAAGTTCTTGTTGGGCTGGTGAACCGGATCGCCCAAACCGGCTCCGAACTGGTTGATCGCGGCATTGGGACCCAGTTGTGAGTCGCTACGGCCCGTATCGCGAATGTAGTGCAATCCCAAGCTGATGTTCAAGTTCGGCCGGATCTTCCAGTTGTCGCCGACGTACGCCGAGAACCGTGTATCAAACTGGCCGCCGGCGGGAAAGCCAAACCGCGGAATCGCCGTGGAGAAGCCTTGACCGTTCCCCAAGGTAACATCATCAACCGGGTAGTTCAGCGGGTTTCCGGCCCCTCCCGGGAACGGTCCCTTTGCTGCCGCCGCCTGATCCGCCGCCGTATAGGCGTCGCCCACTGAGGGCGCCAGCGCCAGGAACGAAGCGAAACCGCCGCCCAGAATGCGGTTAATTTCGCCCCCATAGAGGATCACGTGATTGCCTCGAATCGTACTGCCGTCGTACTTGAACTCGAGGTCGTGCTGCTGGGTTACCTGGGGCGCGAGGAAGCTCGCCCCCGAGCAGAAAACGTCCGCGCCGCCGGTGAGGCAGAATGGATCGCCGCCGATGGCGAGTTCGATTCCCGGCGCCGGATCGTAGATGCCGGCGCTCGCGTCGCTGATCTGGTTGGCGAACCGTAGGAACTCAAATCGGAAGCTGTGAGTGAACTTGCCGGTGGTCCAATCGAGGCCTGCCAGATGGTCCTGGGCATGGTCGCGGTTCAGGAAGGGTGAAAAGGTGTTGAGAATAAAGGGGACAACATTGCTGTTGATGTTGTAGGTGTAGCGGTAGAAGGCCTTCATACTTGAGGTCACCTGGTAGTCCATCCTCGCGAAGGCGTCGTTTTCCTTGAAAGGCTGATTGATCGAAGTGGAGAGTGGTGCGAACGGTCCCGAAAGCTGGACCGGCGCCGCATAGTCCTGCCGCGAGCGTTCCGCGTCGAGGAAGAAGAAAAGCTTATCCTTGATAATCGGGCCGCCCACATTGCCGCCGAACTGCTCGCGTCGGAAGAACAGATCTTCCGGCGCCACCCGGGCCGCCATGTTGTGCCACCGGCCGTCATAAAACCCTTCGCCATGCAGAGCGTTGGTCCCCGACCGGCTGGTGATATTGACCGCTCCGGAGGAAGTCATGCCGCTCGACAAATCCAGCGTGGACTGCTCCATCTGGAATTCCTGGATAGCGCTGGCCGGGATATTGGTGGTGGTGGTTCCCACGTTCTCGTCGCTGATGTCGCCGCCATCCACTTCGATGCGGGCCGTGCGCCCGTACCGGCCGCCGAAAGAGATTGAGGAGAAGCCGTTTTTCGTGGGGTCAAACACCGCGCCATCCTGAATCTGCACGCCAGGTTCAAGCTGAGCGAGCTGGAGAAAGTTCCGTCCGTTAATCGGCAACTCTTCGATCTGTTGGGTAGTGATGACGCCCTGGACGGTAGCCTGCTCCGTGTTCACCTGTACGCCGGAGGCTTCAACCTCCACCGTGGTGCTGGCTGACCCGACCGTCAGCGTGACATTCCCATTGGTTGTGTTACCCACCAGCACCGTGATTGTGAGCTGAGCCGCGCTGAAACCTTTTACCTCCACTCGTACTCCGTAGTCGCCGGGGGTCAAGGGTCCCGAATCGTAGGCGCCGGAGGAGTTGGTGGTCAAATCCAACTTTAGGCCAGTCGCTTGGTTGGTAATCTTCACCGGGGCGCCGGGTATAACCGCGCCGGTTGGGTCGGTCACAGTGCCCAGAATGTTGCCGGTGGAAATGCTGGTCTGCGCCCGCAGGGATAGCGGTACGCACAAAAAGACCATGAGAGTGGCCAATCCTGAGAAGCAGAGAAAGCTCTTGGTGCGTCGCGAGACTTCTGTTTTTGCCATTCAATCCTCCTTGAGATTACTCATAGCCCCCTTGAGAACGTTCATACTCGCCGATGGCTCGTCTGGAATCGTTTCCTTAGACGTAAGCAGACTGAGAAGGCGATCTGGGCACGGAGAAGATCATAACCGGGAGAGACACTGAAGGGCAATTAGAAAAACAACCGCGAACTCATTACCTTCAGGTGCTTACGGCCCAAAATCAGGCTCTTACCCGTCCGGCAGGGGCTATGACGTCATCCAATCGGGACGAAACGTCAGGCCGGTGCCGCCAAACCGCCGTAATCAGCTGAGCACGAAATGGACCAATTCTGACTGTTTCGACCCAGGCCAATGAAATCATGGGTGAATTCATAGATTGTTAACTGTAGTGACTTGAATTGGATCAGCGGTGCTACGAATTCCCATAGTTGAAGTTCCACAAAATGGATTCTCCGGTGGGCAGTCCAAACCAGGCAAGAGCTCCGCCCTTGAGATCCCGGATGCCTTGGCCTTTGCAGATTCATGATTCGGAAGGAAATCCTCAGTCCTCCGCTCTCAGTGCAGGACCCCTGTCTGGTAGTCGAGGTCGGCGCGGCTGATCTGGTAGTCGTATTTGGCGCCGGCGTTTTCCGTCTGGGCCTGGGTCTGGTTCAATTGGGCCTGGCTGAGCTCGACAATCGAGCCCAGGCCCAGCTTGTATCGAGTCTGGGCGAGGTCGAGGGCCTGGGAGGCTTCGTCGAGAAGTTGGGCGGTCAGGCCGAGACGCTGGTAGGCCGTGTTGGCATTCAGCCAAGCCAGTCTCACGTCGCGCGCCACCCGGTCGGCCTCATCGCGAAGGTTCTCGTCCGCTGCCTCAGCTCGCAGTCGCGCTTCGGCGGCGCGCGCCGAATAGAGGCGTCCATTAAAGATGGGGATGTTGACGTTCAAACCGGCGGCCGCGTAGCGGTCGGTCAACTGCTCTTGATGCCAGGGAGTCACGCCCGCCGCCCCGGCAAAACTGACGGAGGGGAGCCAGAGATCCCGCTCGGCCTTGGCGAACCGGCGGGCCGACTCGCTCGCGTAGCGCAGGCTGGCCAGCTCCGGCCGGCCTTGAATGGCCTGGGCCACCAGGTCCGACGCGTCCGGAGGAGGCGCGCCCGGCATCGGCTCTTCCGCCAGCGAATAGGTGCGGTTGTCCTGGTAGCCCAGGGCAGTGGAAAGTTGCGCGAAGGCCGCGCTGACGTCGTTGCGGGCGCTCACCAAGGTCAGCTTGGCCTGCTCCAGGTTGACGTTGGCAAAGCTTACGTCAAGGCCGGATTTCAACCTATTCTTGGCGAGTTCGCTCACTTGGTCGGCCACTAACTGGCGCTCCTTGACGGTTTCGTCAGCCACCGTGAGCAGGGCCTGCGCGCGCAGGGCCTGGTAGTAAGCGTAGTCCACCGATAGCAGCACGTCCTCGCGCGTCGCCTGGGCATTCTGTTGTTCCGCCTGCGCGTGAAAGCGCGAGCTGGCGACGAGGTTGGAAGTGCGGCCGAAGTCGGTGACGAGCTGGTTCACGGTGACGCCGTTCGCGTAGCGGTTGTAGATGATGGGATTGTTCAAAACGCCGGCGGCAATGCGGCTGGCGCTCTCGGCCCCCGCGCCGGTGAGGCTGCCGTAGGTGAACGGGTAGTAGGCGGACTTCGTTTCGGTCACCACTTGCCCGGCGGCGAGCGCGCTTAATTGCGCGGCTTGCACCTGAGGGTGACCTTTCAAGGCGATCTCTTCCGCCTGTTTCAGGGTCAACGCCTGCGGCGCCGGGTTCGAGGACGCCTGGGCGAACCCGAGGCGGGCACCGAACAAGCCCAAAACCGCTACCAGACGCGCGATCAGGAAGATGCGTGAGCTTCGCTCGGTCATTGCGCCTCCACCGCTTGAGCGGGCGGGTTGTTGTGGCCCTTGCGGTTGCGATACACAAGAAGATACGCCGCGGGAACGATGAACACCGTGAGGGCGACGGAAACGGTAAGGCCGCCGATAATGGCCCGTCCCAATGAGGCGTAGGCCTCGCTGCCGGTCTCCAGTTTCAGCGCCATGGGAATCAGCCCAAAGAGCGTGGCGAGCGAGGTCATCAGGATCGGGCGCAGGCGGATGCGGCAGCTCGTCACCACCGCGTCGCGCACGGACATCTCCGCTTCGAGGTGGTGGGCGAACTCCACGATCAAAATGCTGTTGGAAGTCACGATACCCACCATCATCACCACGCCCATCAGCGACATCACATTGATGGTGGTTCCGGTGACCCAGAGGAACACCAGCACGCCGGTGATTCCGGTGGGGACGGCGAGCAGAATCAGGAAGGGGTCGATGAAGGAGCGGAACTGGGCCACCAACACCAGGTAAAGAAGGGCCAGGGCCAGGATCAGCCCAAACCCAAAGCTCGAAAACGACTGGCGCATGCCTTGCACCATGCCGCGCATCACCAGACCCACGCCCTCGCGAAGGTGAGTTCCCGCCATGATCTTGTCGATGGCGCCGGCTACCCGGCCCAGGTCCTCAGTGGCGGGAGTGACGTAGACATCGATCACCCGCTGGATCTGGTAGTGGTCCACCTCCGTCGGCGCTTTGAAGTTCTTTACGCTGGCCACCTGGTCAAGAAAGGCCGGATCTTTCGATGCCGGAGAGCGGATGGGAATGGCTTTCAGCGAGAACATGCTGTTGATGTCGCTTTCCGGATACTGGACGGTAAGGAAGTAGTCGTTGCCCGTGCGCGGGTCGATCCAGTAGCTGGGCGCGATCATCTGGTTGGAGGTCAGCGCGGTGATGACGTTGTCCACCACTTCTTTCTGACTGAGGCCGAGTTCTCCGGCGCGCACGCGGTCAACCTGAAGCTGTAAGGCGGGGTAGTCGATATCCTGCGGAATGTAGACGTCGCTCACGCCGGGCACGCCGCGAATCTGGCGGGCGAGGTCGGTGGCGACCCCATAAGTAGACTCGAGGTCCTGGCCGCTCACCTGCAAGTCGATGGGCGCGGGAAGACCCTGGTTCAAGACGGCGTCCTGCAAGCCTCCCGACTGGAAGAAGGTGCTGATCTCCGGCATCTCCTCGGCCAGGCGCCGGCGCACCCGATCCATGTAGTCGTAGCTGCCGATCTTGTGCTCGTCAGTGAGCGCCACCTGGATGGTGGCCGTGTGGGGCCCGGAGTTGGAGGTGTAAATGGAAGTGAAATCGGGGACCACTCCCAGGTTGGAAACGATGAGGCGGAGGTCCTGCGGTCTCACCACCTGGCGAACGATGCCTTCAACCCTCGCCACCAGCTTTTCCGTCAGCTCGACGCGCGTACCGCTGGGAGCCTTCATGGTGATGACGAACTGGCCGGCATCGCTGCGAGGGAAGAATGCGACTCCGAGCAGCGGACCGATGAGCAAGCTCAGCACAAAAACACCCAGGATGCCGCCGACCACCAGCCACGGTCGTAGCAGGGACCGGTCCACGGTGGCCTCATACCAGTCCAACATACGGTGGAATCTCGCGTTGAAGGCGGCGTTGAAGCGAGCCCCCACCGATAGACGTGATGCCCGCGACGCGTGAGGCTGGTCGCCCGGGGATAACGCCTCCTCGGAGCCCGCCCCAGCGGGCTCTGGCTCTGCCTGGTGGTGAGGCGCCTTGATCAGCTTGGCACAGAACAGGGGAACCACCGTCATGGCGATGAAGTAGGAGGCAAACAGGGCCAGGACCACGGCGAGCGCGAGCGCCGAGAAAAGGAATCGACTGACTCCGTAAAGGAAGGTCACCGGAAAGAAGACGACCGCGCTGGCGATGGTGGCCGCCAGGACGGCCATGGTGACCTCTTGCCCACCTTTTTCTGCGGCCACCTCCGGTGGCTCCCCGAGTTCCATATGCCGGAATATGTTTTCCAACACGATCACCGAATTATCGATGAGGCGGGAAAAAACGATCGCGAGGCCGGCCAACACCATGCTGTTGATGGTGCTGCCGCCGAAATAGAGGGCCATGATCGCCGCCAGGGCGGAGAGCGGAATGGAGAGAAAGACAGCCGCCGTCCCGCGCAGGCTGCCCAGGAACAGAAGCACCATCAGCCCGGTCAGCAGCAGTCCGGTGGCGCCTTCGTGAAGCAGCGTGTTGATGGCCTTCTTGACGAACTCCGATTGATCGAACACCACGCTGGGCACAAGCTGCTTTGGCACATCGACCAGGTGCTGCAGCGTGGACTTGACGGCGTCCACGACGGCGATGGTGTTGGTGTTGCCTCCCTGCTTCATGACGGGGAGAAAGACCGATCGCTGCCCGCCGACGCGAACGATGCCGAGCTGGATGGTGGAGGCATCCTTGGCGGAACCGATATCCGCCACCGTCACGTACTGGTTGCCGACGCTCTTGATGGGAATCTGGTTCAGGTCGGGCACGTGCTCGATCTCACTATTGGTGTAGATGTCGTAGTCGTAGGGACCGATCTTGGCGTCGCCGGCCGGCAGAATCAGGTTGGAGTTGTTGACCGCGTCCACCACGTCCATCACGCTCATGCCGTGCGCGTGGAGCTTCAGGGGATCGACATAGACCATGATCTGGCGATACTTGCCGCCGAACGGGGGAGGCACCGAGGCCCCGTACGCGGTCGCCAACTGGTCGCGGACCGCGTATTGACCGGTGTCGCGAAGCTGGGACTCGGAAAGCCCCTCCCCCTTCAGAGTCACCAGGCACACCGGCAGGCTGGAGGCGTCAAACTTCATCACCACCGGCGGCAACGTGCCCTTGGGCAGGCGCCCCAGGTCGGCCATGGCAAGATTGGAGATTTCCGTGGCGTCGGAATCGGCGTTGGTGCCCGGCTGAAAGACGATCTTGATGATGCTGACTCCTTCCAGCGAGCGGGATTCCATGTGATCGATGCCGGCTCCCAGGGTGAAGAAGCGTTCGAAGCGCCCGGTGATGTTGCCTTCCATCTCCTCCGGAGGCATACCGCTGTAAAACGTTGCCACCACGACTTCCGGAATATTGATGACGGGAAACAGATCCACCGGCATGCGGACCAGGCTAGTGAGACCGATCACCACCACGAAGAGACAAAGCACGACGATGAAATAAGGATTGCGAATCGCGAAGCGCGACATTTAGCGGCCTCCCTCCATGTCCGACAGTTCCACCGGCTTCGGCGCTACCACCTGACCTTGCCGCAACTGGCTGGTGTTACCGACCACCACTTGGTCACCCTCCGCAAGCCCGGAAACGATCTGTAGCCGATTGCTGGTCTCCAGGCCAACCGTGACCGGCACCACCTCGATCCGGTTGTCGCCGCCGACGCGATACGCGGTAGCCTTGTTCCCCTCTCGCGAGACCGCTTGGATCGGGACCGCCAGCGCGTTCTTCGTCGCCGTGACCGGGAAAGAAACATAGGCGTACATGCCCGGCACCAGCTCCAGCTTCGGGTTGGGCACATCGACCTCGGTCACCATGGTGCGGGTAGCGTCGTCCACTTTGTCGGCAAACCGGGCGACGACGCCCTCAAAGGTCCGGTTCAAAGCCTGCACTTCCACGCTGACGGTTTTCCCCAGATGTATGGCAGGCACATCCGCCTCCGGCACCGGGATATCGAGGCGCAACAATCCGTTCTGGGAGAGCTTCACCACCGGAAGCGCTTGTTGTTCCGACGACGTACCCGCCGCCACCATGGCGCCCGTGTCGGCATAGCGCGCAGTCACCACGCCGTCGAAGGGAGCGGTGATTTTGGTGTAGTCGAACAGGGCCTGGACCCGGGCGCGATTGGCCGTGGCTTCGCTCCGATGCTCTTGAGCCGCAGCCAAGCCGGACTTCGCTGCTTCTACATGGGCCTCCGCGGCTTGATCCTTCCCTTCCGCATCGTCCACGTCCTGCTGCGCGATGAGTTCCGGGCGGGTCTTCATCACGCCTTCCAGGCGGCCATAGGTCAGGTGAGCAACGGTATAGTCTGCCTGAGCGCGCTTCAGTTCGTGTTGGGCCTGATCCACCTGCTGATCGCTCTGCCGCATCGCGGCCGACGCCTGGTTCAGTTCATCCTGAAGTTCCGGCACTTCCAGGACCGCCAGCGTTTGGCCTTTCCTCACCCGGTCTCCTACGTCCACGTCGATGTGCTTCACGTACCCCGACACCTTGGCGTGAACTTCGATTTCCTGAAAGGGACGGAATTCCGCCGCGATGCGCAGCGTCTGTCCCAGGTCGGCGCGCACCACCTTGGTCACTGCGACGTTCACCACCTGGTTGGCGGTGGTTTCGGCGTCGGCCGGGCGCGCTCCGTCGTGCGAGCAGCCCTGTGTCGCCAGTACAATGCCCAGTAACAGGATCGTCGCGGCGACATCCCGTGGCGATAATCTTTGGGGTCGTCCCGCCGAAGCAAAGGGCCAAGCCCTAGGGTAGGCACGAGGCCTGCCCCTACCGGAGGTCGCTGGCCTGTTTGTGCTGTTGGTCATCGTGAGTGCTCCATTCAGGGATCAAACTTGGGTCGCCGCATCGCTGAGGTTGCGCCCCCCGGCCCCGAGATCAGGGGCGAAACCGGGCCTCTCCGACGGACTGCCGCACGGCCTCGCGCAGCTCTTCGAGCGTCGGTTTGGCCGAATCGGCCACGTCGATCACCCGGCGTTCGAGCGCCGCCACTCTTGCGGCGGCCGCCGGAATCTGGCCGGCTATGGAAGCCGGGATGCTGATCACCCCGTGACGATCGCCGTGCAGAAGATCGCCCGGCCGAACCTTCAAGTTGCCGATCTCGACCGGTATACCGAATTCGATCGTGTGAAAGTAGATTCGGGACACGGCAACGTTCGCCGCAAAAAAGGAAAAGCCTAGCTGCTCGACTTCCTCCAAGTCGCGCACCGCGCCGTTGGTGACCAAGGCCACGCATCCGAGCGCCTTGAAGATGTGGGCGTGGACCTCTCCGGCGCAAGACCCCAGCCCGGGACGCCGGTCCAGGTCCTCCAGCACCACCACGCGCGGGGCAGGAATGGTAAGCAAATAATTCCACCAGTCTGTACGGTCGGGATAGCTGCTCCCCCTCATCGGCGGCTCGGACGTTCGGATGCGGGCGGTGACCGCGTAGCCGACCGCCGAAGGGAGTTTGGGGAACATGCAGCGGACGCTCGTGCCCACGAATCCCTCGTTGCGCAACCGTACGTCGAACGTTTCAATGGCGTCTGCAACTTGACAAGTGTTGAGATGGCGGAGAAGCGCCAGTTCCCCTGGAGTCAGCGACGAGTCCATCGGTATGCCATGGCCCCCAGAAAGTCCAGTACTCGAAGAAAGCTATCAGCCTTCAGCTCTCAGCTTTCAGCAAGAAAGCCCGGTTGTCTTTCTGATAGCTGATGGCTGAGAGCTGAGGGCTGTTTTATCCTGTCTATCTACATCAGGTCCGGAATCCACGCTCGGCGAAGCATTGCGACAACGCTTGCTCAACGCACTTCGAAATAAACATCGAGAGCGCGAGAATGGTGCAGGCTAAATCCATCATCTTGAGTATGCTCACCCACGCTGGCCGTAACCACGCAGGATCCGGTACTTTTTGCCCTCAAGGTCTGGCGCCCTTTCGTCTTTTGAACCAGGGCGCAGACTGTCCTCTTTCCGCCCTCGTCGTAAACGACAGAGCTGGCGGCGGGATCATAGGTCAAGCCTGGAAGCTGAGCCAAAGTTGGCGGTATGCCAAGATCTCCTTGGGAACGATAGTCCACCTGATGGGGAATCGTGTATTCCACCACGACCCGAGCCCGCCCCGTCTCCTTGTTGACCTCGAAATAGAAATCCCCCATGGAGACGGGCAGGATACGTTCGGCTCCGGTATGCGGTCTGTACTCCGCGGGGACCGTAGCGATTTTGATCCTGGCGTCGACGGGCACCGGGGCAGCGATCGCCATCGTGAGGACGAACGGTAACAGAATTGCGGGCTTCACGTGACCTCCTTCTGGTTTCTGAAATTAGTTGCGCGCCATCCCCGCCACGCGGCACCGATTGGTCGGGCCTTTCACGCAGTTCAAAGGTTGGCTAAGGGCTTCGGCACCTGTGCCTCGCCTGGGTAACAAAGAACTGTGGACGGGAAAAGCTAGACGGAAGGAGGACCTCGAAGCGCGGTGTGACGGAAGAAACCGGGAATGGGGGCCGGCGGCTGATCGCGCTCAAAAGAGGCGGTCACCGTCGGGCTCGGCTGATTGCAAATGAGGATCGTAGCAACCACCTGGAGAACCGTGACGCGCGACGAACCTGCGCACCGGCTCTCACTCATCTTGCAGGTTTGAGATACCCAGTGTGACGGGCTCGACTGAGGGAGCGCAAAGCTGTGCTTGGCGAGCGTGGCCACTGAGACGAGGCCGGCAAGCAGCAGAAGGACGGCCACCCGCGGAGCAGCGCGCCGCGCGGCCTTTGCCTTCCCTGGCTCTCGACTCACATCACTCATTTCGGGGTCCAGCGAAGAACGGTCCATCGGTTCCTTAGAAGCCTGATCATACCTTATGGATGCCTGAAGCGCAAGCCACGGAATCAAGTTGGGCGAGAAGGCCGCGCATCATTTACGACGTGCGGCCCTCCGCTTGGCACGAGTTTGGTGCCTGGCTTCCCACAACCGGCCTACTTCAGGGTTGGAGCAGAGCCTGGCAAAGTGTACCGCAAGTTGAAGAACACCATGTTTATACTGGCGTTAAGCGGTTGACCGGTGGCGACGGACCAGGGATTGCGAGTGAGATAGGAATACTGGCCCATGAAGTTCAGTGCGCCGTACTTCGCATCCTTCCAGAGAGTCTGGTTGAAGCCGAAAGTGGCCTCCTGGATAGCGCGGTTCTGTCCGCTGGCAGAGCCGGCGAATCCGTAACCAACGGGCGTTAGCTTGGTGGTCGTCACGGGCGGTGTGCCTGAGGTGGTGCTGGTGGAGACTATCGCAACGTTCCGCCCAATGTAAATGCCGCCGTAATAGGCATAGATCAGCGAGTTCTTCTGCGTGAACTCGAACCCCGAGACCGTAGAATCGGCGTGGATAAGGGAGATGCTACCGTCGGCCTTAGCGATCAAGTCCGGGGCTTCGCCGAAGATGTATCGGCCGCCGCCGTCGCTGACGAAATTGTTTGTGAGGAGGCGGAAACCCTTGGCCAGTTCAACATTCAAATTCAAGAAGCCACCCCCACCCGCCGCTGAGAAGTCGGTCGTGGTGGTCGGATTCCAGACCTTGAAGTTGCGCTCGAGTCCACCCACCTCGAAGTGAAACCTACTGGAAGGATCGACCGCCAATTTGGCAATCACGTCAGGAGCAACATTCGGGACGGCCAGGGTCGTACCCCCGGTATTCAGCTCACTCGAATAAGCGCTGGAGAGTGCGGAGGGAAAAACAACGGTCCCGCCGCCCCCCGAGCCGCCGACGTACTGCTCCGGACTGTCGAGAGCAATGGCGAAGGCAGCTTTGTTCGAGGGGTGGTAAACAACTCGCAGTTCCGGGATCCGCCCCCAAACCAAGCCCGCTTGATAATTCACATCGATATCCTGCGAGTAAAAGAGGTTGCTGGGCAAAGGCGAAATACCGCTGCGACCCGGAGTGATCAAGCTCCAGGTTTGGCCACCCAGTACTTCCCAGTTGGACTTCTGGACGTCAACCCAGTATAAGCGCGAGCGCAGGGTGTTGCTATTGCTGCTCACGGCTACGTTCCCTCCGTTGTTTCCAAGAAAGTCTGACTCCATGTAGCCGATCACGTGCGCGCCTTTCACCAACGCATCCACGCGGAAGCCCACGCGAGAGTTCTGCATGCTCAAGCGGAACTCGCTGAGGTTATTCTGAAAGACGGCGCCGTACGGTATGCTCCCGAAGTTGGTGCCGATACCGCTTCCGCCATCATGGCTGCGCCACACACTCGTAAAATCCATGAACCCAACCGGTGTCACATAGGCGTCGCCGATGTGAAACTGAAGCGGTGACGCTTCTTCCGCCGGCGGGTGCAGCGGATTGGGACTCGGCGCCGGCGCAGTCACGGGTACTGCCGCTGGGATCACCGGAGTGAGACTTGCCACCTGACCCAGATTCGGGCTCTGCGAGCTCTGGTCGCTGGCGGCGTTCGGTCTGCTTACGGAGGCGGCCTGGACTGTCGCCCCCGACTGTTTCATTTGGATCGTCTGGAGGAGTTGCTTTTGCTCCTCAAGGGCGTTCTGAAGCTGGTCAATCTGCTTCTGTTGGAGGGCAAGCTGATCCTTGAGTGCCTTGACCTCGTCAATTTTGGGGCTGGGCGCTGAGGTGGCGGTCGGACTCACCGATTGCGGCTCCGACGCCTGTGCCCCGGCCTTAGTATTGAAGGCAAGGCCGGCTGCCAGAAGCATGACGGCAACCAGCGACCATGATGTCAGTTTGAGTTTTTGCATTAGTTTCACCTCGTGTCTCTGAGTTTTTGCCAGTCCGGCCGACTATGCCGTGGACCGGAACCGGCCCCTTCTGTGCTCCTGATGGATCGCGGAGTGATCAACGTAAGGCGTAAGCAAGCTACGCCACGACTGGCCCCGTCGCAGCTTCCGCTGGCGGCTAATAATCAGACTGACAGCCCACTGCTAACGGCACATGACAGCGGTGTTAAGATTGTGTTACGGCGAGCGCAACCGAGGGTAAGAAGACGGCCATCTGCTGCAACCTTTTCCTGCGTTGGCTTCCAGGCGTTGCTGTCGACGGCGACGTTGGTGCGTTCTGGTCCCGAGGCCCCGGCGGGTCCGTTGAAGTCGGTAACCCGCGGCGTCGGAAGACAAAATACCCTAAAGGTCTTGCCAGACTGAGCCGATAACAGGTGAGGAGGTCGTGGTGGCCGATAACGTCGTCCTCAAAGCAGGCCCCGCCTGAAGTCGGACCCGGGTTGATCCGGACCGCCGAATCCCCTGCTTGGTTGTCAGCATTCTTCCGAGTTTCTATTTTTTTATTGACTTCGTCAGGACTTCCCAATACTCTATAAAGTCGATAGACTATAGTTGTGAAATTGGACTGATGGACTAACTCAAAGTGCATTCGGCGGAGTTGAGGACCCTTAGGTCCAAAAAATCTCGAAGGAGGGATGACGATTTATGAACAGAGGTTTTGCTTCCACCTTACGCATTCGATCAATTTCCGTGGCTGGAGCGGTGATTCTGGCCGCCAGCGTGCCTTTTAGCTTGGCGCTAGCAGCCAGCGATCAGCCCACGACCGACAACCTAAGAACTGCGGCGCAGAAAGCTCATTCCGGCGCCAAGAAGACCGCGCTGCGAACAGCCGCCAAGCCGGCACTCGCAACTCGCCCTGCCGGCCAATCCGGCTCACCGAGCGCAAAGCCCGCCTCCGGGAACGAGTCGCAGAATGACGATGCAGCCCTCAAGGAACGACTGAACCGGCAAGACGAGTTGCTGGCGGCTCAGCAGCAGCAGATCGCTTTGCTGCGCCAGGCTATCGAGGATCAAAAACAGCTCTTACAGCGCGCGGTGCAAGGAGCAGCAGTGCCAACGCCCACGACGCCGAATTTGGGCCAAGTGGCAAGTCTGGCTCCGGTGATTCCAGCCGTAAGCCCGGCGCCAGTTGTGGCAAGCTTGGCTCCGGTGATTCCGGCCGCAAATTCGGCCAGCCCGCCAGTTCCGGGAGTGCCCGATCCCGCTCCTCAGGAGTCGACGCGGTCCTACGTCGAGCGAGTGGACCAGTTGGGCAAGACGGTGGACGCCACCGTTGCCAATCTGGCCGGATTCAGGTTTAGCGGCGATTTCCGCATGCGGTTTGACAGCCTCGACCGGTCCTCCAACAGCTTTGCCGCAGCGGAGCAGAACTCGCGCGGCAACTACCGCATGAGATTCAATGTCGACAAGGTCCTGAACGACCAGTTTAATTTCCACTTTCAGGTGGCATCGGGCGCCGCCAACAATCCCCTCACTTACAACACCGACTTTGGCGGCTTTGCCACCCGCGGTCCCATCTTCATAGGTGAGGCCTGGGCCAGTTATCACCCCAATTCGAACGTCGATCTCCTCGGTGGCAGGGTGCCTGAACTCTTCGCCGATGATTCGCGCTTCCTGTTTAAAGAAGATATTCGTTTCGACGGATTCCAGGAAAACTTCAAGATCCCGACCGGATCCAATCCCCTGGGTGTCACGCGGATCGAACTCCGGGGCGGACAATATGTCCTGACCAACCCCAACGTTCCGGCCCTGCCTTCGGCAAAAAGTTGTGCGTCCGCGACTCCGGCGGCAAGCTGTGTCTACCTCAGCGCCGGTTATTTGCCGGGCCAGAGGGTGGAAGACGCCGATCTCTTCCATCAGGGTTTCGCCATCTATGCGGACCTCAAGCCGGGCTGGCATCACCAGTTCGGAGGAGATTTGCAATGGTACCGCAATCCGAACCAGATCGCCCTGGCGGCAACGGCCGCAGGAGCGCCAGTGGTGATTGGCGCGCAGTTCGGCACGAGCAGCATCCTTCCCATCCCGGGCACCGGCACCGCCACCACGACAGCAGGCGGGGCAATGTTCGCCGCCGCCAACTTCCAGGTCGCTCATCTCAAGTACCGCCTTGGCTACGACGGCTGGAAGGTGGGGAATCATGAGATGCCCGCCTACATCGAGTTTCACGGCGCGCGCAACGTGGGCACCGGTTTCCTGAATAACGCCTGGGAGGGTCTGGCGAGCTTCGGCAGAACCGGTAAGGCAGGCGACGTGCGACTGCTTTACGGGTATGCTGCGAAGGAAGCCAATTCTATGATCTCGGAAGTTACCGACGACTATATGGGATCCACCACCGGCGTGAATATGCGCACCCACGAATTCCGTGTTGATGTCGGGCTGAATCGATATTTGGTCTGGCAGAACCTGTTCTTCATTCAGAACGAAATCAGCAGCAACAATCCTAAACACAACTTCTTCGTGCCCGTCCAGGCGGGCGCAGCCACTCAGTACCGCTTCCAAAGCCAGCTGCAGTTCAGCTTCTGACCGAACGGGGGCGCGCAAGCGCCCCCCTGGAGTTTCTACATTTTCACCTGGAGATGTCTCAATCCACTCCTCCCCAGCGTCGATTTTCCGCAGGTCGGTCTTTGCATTATTTAGTTGACAGACCGACTTGGGCGTGTCATCCTTCTCTTGAGCCTAAGGCTCAGGAG
>DATFYM010000160.1:0-81090 GCA_035315065.1 Terriglobia bacterium | reverse complement strand
CAAGCGGTCGAGTTGGCCGCGCTTCCAGAAGTCGTCGGTGAGGCCATCGAGGAGGATGTCCTCCAGGGGCGCGCCGGGAGGATAGGTGGCGTAAAGGTCCTTGCGCAGTCGCTCGCGCGCCGCCGGGTCCTCGTCGAGTTCGGCCATCAACTGGAGGCGGCGCTCGTTGGAGTAGTAGCCGTGCTTGAAGCTGTTGTGGCTGGCGATGCGCTTGCCCATCTTGGACGTTGGCCCGGTCGACTTCTGAGAGTTGGCACGATTGGCGGTGCGCTTCCTTTCAGAGACGCCGCTGGGCTGACCGTCGTCGGGGCCGTCGGAGCCGTCGTGGTCGTCGGGTTTGGCCTGGCCCTCCACGGAATCCGAGACTTCGGATTCGGGATCGTCAGGCAAGGGGTCCGGGGTTGCAGGCGCGCCGCCGGCAACGTTAGGTTCTGCTTTCACTGTTTCAGAGTCGATCAAAGTTTCGGTGGTCATTTTTTCTCCATTCGACATCAAGTCAAAATTGTGAATGGTGAATAGTGAACGGTGAAAGAAGAGTCTCATCTTCAATTCACTATTCACCATTCACCATTCACCATTCAATCCTGCACTAATGGGTTGGGTTTTCAAAGGTATAGAATGTTCTATACATCCTATACGTCTGAGACGTTCTAGACATTCTGGACATTCTAGACGGCCGAAGGGAGGGCTGATTGCTGGCGGGATTCTTGCGAGGCGTCAGACGTCGGTGGCATCGTTCTGGATGCCTCGGTGCTAATTGGCCTCCGGAAGCGGAGAACCTGCCGCCGGAACCTGTGGCCCTAGTACATCGTACGGTAAGTTTTGTACAATGCTCGCGCATTCCGGTTCGCCAGCAGCTTCTCCTCCACGAGAGGACCAGACCCGAGGTGGGCGAATAGCCCTCTCCCAAAAGGGAGAGTTACCTTAAACTAAGATCATAAGTTTAGATGATTACAGCCCTCTCCCTAGGAAGCCGTGAAAAAATGCCCTTAGCCCCGAAGGGGGCGCCATAGTGTAGCCCAGGGTGCAAGCCCTGGGATCGGGTGCCCCAAGACACACAAAACAATATATTTGCCGTGCTTCTCCCAGGGCTTGCGCCCTGGGCTACACTATGGCGCCCCTTCGGGGCTAAGGGCATTTTTTCACAGCTTCCAGGGGAGAGGGCTGAAAGATGTAGAAACTCCAGGCCCTCTCTCTAAGGGAGAGGGTGGACCGCTCCTGGCGCTTTCACCAGCCGGAGCGACTGGTTGAGGGGTCCCTCCGCCGTCGCGGCGGCCGAAAATGGCGCCTCGCACACAGGATCGCCGCAGCTATGTTGGCTTCGGCGCACAGAGGTACCCCTCACCCCCGGCTTCGCCGTACCCTCTCCCCGCGGGAGAGGGCAGTTATCAAGCCTCTGGCCGCGTTCGGAAACACAAAGAACTATCCGAACGGCTCGGTCTCGGTTCAACGCGGCTTCGGGCTTGACAGATAGGGGTCAAGGTAGGACAATCGGAAAGTCGGAAATCGCCATTTTCTCGGAACACCCATGGCCAAGACCAAGCCCGCTCTGGAAGAAGCCGTCCGCGTGGGTGCCAAGCATCAGGTGACGATCCCCAGCCGGATCTCCCGAGCTCTGCACCTGAAGAAGGGCGACCACCTCATGATGCGGCTCGTTGGCGGACGGGTGGAAATGGCGCCAGCCGCCCTGGTCCCCAAGGACCAGCTCTGGTTCTGGAGCCGCGAGTGGCAAGCGAAAGAGCGCGAGGCGGACGAAGATATCGCCTTTGGCAGAATAAAGACAGCCGCATCCGCAGACGAGTTGCTCAAGGATCTGAACTCTTGACCCGCCAAGTCTCTGGCCTCCTTGGTTTCGGGAGGGTCTCTTGAACATTACCTACACCGACTCGTTCACCAGAGACTTCCGTAACCTGCCCAAAGACATTAAGACCCGGGCCAATAAAGCTCTCCGCTTGTTGATCGAAAATCCCCGCCACCCCTCCCTACGCGCCAAGAAAATGAAAGCCGTCGAGGACATCTGGGAGGCGAGCATTTCGATGGCGTATCGAGTGACCTACCAGATTGCCGGGGACGATCTTATCCTGCGCCGCGTCGGCACGCACGACATACTCAAGAAGGAAACTCGTTAACATCGGTGGCGCGGCACCCCGCCCTGGCACGTCATTCTGAGCGAAGCGAGGAATCTCTCTTTGCATTTTCGAATGAAGACGAAGAGGGATTCTTCGCTTCGCTCAGAATGACATCCTGACGGTTGTGAACCCGATTACTGGAGTTTGTCATTTTCTCAGGATATGACAAGGTAGAGTGAGTGTCATGGGGGTTGATCATGGCTGACATCCGGCTGCGCGTTAATGAGAACGGCCGTTTGGTGCTTCCGGCGTCCTTTCGCAAGGCTCTTGACATCTGCCCCGGCGACCAGGTGCTGGCACGTTTGGAAGACGACGAAGTACGGATCACGACGCTGAAGCATCGGATCGAGCGGGCGCAACGCCATGTCCGGAAATTTGTGAGACCGGGAAGGCGACTGGCGGACGAGCTGATTGCCGAGCGGCGCGAGGCCGCCAAGCATGAGTAGCATCGTGCTGGATGCTTCGGCACGGTTGGCGGTGCTCGACTAAATCTAAATCTAGGAGCCCGGAGCGGAGAACCTGCCGCCGGAACGCTTGGCCCAAGCCACCATCAGCGCCGTGAATCTCGCCGAAGTCCACCCCAAACTGGTGCGAGAGGGTGTTGATCCTGATGAAGCTTGGGAAGATGTCATGGCCCCTATTCAGGAATGGGCCCCATTTACAGCCGAGCAAGCCAAGATTGCCGGAAGCTTGGCGGCCCGGACTCGTTCTGTCGGCCTGTCGCTGGGAGACCGAGCCTGTCTGGCTCTGGGCCTGATCCTCAGGGTTCCGGTCTACACTACCGATCGTGCCTGGAAAAGATTGAAGTTGGGGATCCGCATTCATGTGATCCGGTAGGGGCTTCAAGTGTTTCGAAAAGGGGTAGAAACTGGGAGATGAAGTGATGTAACGTTTCAAGATGGTTGCGTAGAGCGTCGCTGCCCGTGCCAAAAGAAGACACCATGACCGCCGAGCCATCACGACCGGACGATTTCGCAAGTCTGTACCGTCGCGCCTTTGCGGACTATCGGACGCGGGCGTATGGAACAAGCGCGCGCTAGAAAACCCGACCAGGGAAGACGCTCTGGTTGTGGCGCGTGCGCTGCGCATTGAGGGCGACCGCGAAGCCCGGCGGCTGGCGGAGCAGATCGAGCAGGCGTGCCGTGCCGCTCTCTAGAATCCAGATCGCGACCGACCTCAAGCAAACCCGACCGCGGTTGTGCTAACTGTGTAATTCCCAGAGTCAAAACGTCGTAATACAAACATACTGCCCGCCTGGAAATAATCGCTTATATCATTGATTCTTTTGAGTCTGCGTCGATTTTTGTGACGTGCGTCACTGGCAACGCGTGACGGGTCCCTATAGGATGCGAATCGGCGTCGGGATTGGGGGCCAGAAGAGTTGCCAAGGGAAGTAAGGGGTTTTGGGCCCCTAGAGCGTGGTTCTAATGCCTGAGTTCCTTCGAGAGTCGCGATCAGACATAGCGGAGTTCTTCCGCCGGCCTAGCCAGAAGCTGGGTCTGACGCCGGTTCTCTTTGCCGCGGCACTCCTAACCTCCCTGCTGTTTGCCGCTAACTTCTTTTCGCTTGAGAGTGACCAACCGGCGAATCAGTCGACTCCAGGTGCGACGGCGGTGGGGACGCCGCCGCTACAACGCCCAGATTTGGTTTTTGTCCAAGCCAAGACGGTTGCTCCCGCCGGGATGGCCCAGCGATTTCCTGAAGGAAGCCGACTGGTGAGGCTCGCGCCGGGCAGCAAGCCACAGGGCGTGGCGGATCTGACGCCGGATTTCTTCGCCGTCTCCGATCCCCAGGTCTCGTTCGATGGCAGCAAGGTGCTCTTTGCCGGGAAGGCCGCCTCCGAGTCGCGCTGGCAAATCTGGGAAATGGGCGTGGATGGCTCCGGAAAGCGCCAGGTCACTCATTGCGATGGGGACTGCCTGCGGCCGGCGTATATGGCGCGCGACCAGATCGTCTACACGGAGCTGCCGGCGGGCGGCCGCTCCTCGACCTCGGGCTCACAGTTGTACGTCGGCGGCAGCGACGGTTCGGACGAAAATCCCATCACTTTCGGTCCTGGGGATTTTCAAGTCGAAGCGGTGCTTCAGGACGGACGGATTCTGGCATCGGCCCGAGACCCGCTGGGTCCGGCCTCGCGCGATGGCGGCGCCGTCGAGACTCGGGAACTTTACACGTTGCGGCCGGATGGCACGGCGCTCGCCGCCTTTCGCTGTGACCACCATCCGGGTGTGAGCCGGGGTCAAGCGACCGAACTGGATGATCGCTCGGTGGTGTTCGTCAAGACGCGCGTCGGGCGGCAGACGGGCGGCGAACTGGCCGTTTTTCGGCAGGGGTCGCCGCACAACTCGCCGCTGGCCCCAGTATCCGAGGTTTACGGGTCGCCCCGCCGATGGAACGGCGACGGCCTGATCGTCGCCAAGCAGCAGCCTTCGTCCACTGGCCGCGGGACTGTCCACGGTATCGGCGATGGGGGCGGACGCTTTGACCTTTACTCCTTCGACGTCGCTCACGGCCGGACCGGCGAGGCGCTGTTCGCCGATCCCGGGTTTTCGAGCCTGGATGCCGCGCCGGTGGCCAGTCACACGCCGCCCCGCTGGTACTGGAGCATTCTCAACCCGCAGTTGAAGGTCGGCTACTTTGTTTGCCTCGACAGCCGGATTTCGATGGATGCAGCGGGCGGGCGTTTCTCTTCCAACATCGTCAAGGTCCGCGTCCTCACTCTGGACGCACCTTCGGGTTCGGAGCGGGTGCTGGGCGAAGCTCCGGTGGAGTCGGATGGGTCCTTCTACATCGCCGTGCCCCCGGATCAGCCGGTGCGCTTCGAGACCCTCGACAGCGGCGGCAAATTGGTTCACGCCCAGCGGAGTTGGATCTGGTCCCGGTCCGGCGAGGAGCGTGGGTGCGTGGGCTGCCACGACGACAAAGCGGTGGCTGCCGAAAACACCTGGCCCCTGGCCCTGAAGCGATTGGATTCGCCCACTCGGCTTGGCGAAGCTGGGAAGAATTAAACACAGAGGCACAGAGACGCGGTGCGGGCCACGGGCGCAACCGAAGAGAGATCTCAAGGCAGAGGCCACAGAGGTGCAGAGAGTATCCAGCATGGAGCAGCAACCCGAGAACCTTTTCTCCGTGCCTCTGTGGCTCTGTGAACTCTGCGTTGAGTTCTTATTCTTCCAGTGTGATTCGTACTGAGTGAGACTATGAGGAATACACTGAAAATCGTCGGCTGCGCCTCCGCCGTCGTGGTTTTACTGGCTGCGGGTCTGCGCATCGCAGGGCAAGTCGAAGATGTCCGGGTAAAGACAGAAGATGCCCGGCTAAAGCCGGCCTCTACGCAGATGGAAAATGCCCGGCTAAAGCCCGGCTCTACGAAGACCAACCACCCGGGGTTGGAGCCTTCACCTTACCCGGTCTTTGAAGACGTCACGGAGAAATCGGGCATCAACTTCCGGCATTCCTTCGGCGAGCAGAAACTGAGCTCCATTCTGGAAGCGACCGGCTCGGGATGCGCGTGGATCGATTACAACAACGATGGTCTGCTCGACCTCTACGTGGTCAGCGGCCGGCACATCGACGGCCTTACCGACCACTCGAAGCCGGACGGCCTCGAGGCCACGAACCACCTTTATCGGAACAACGGCGACGGTACCTTCACTGACGTGACGGCCCAAGCCGGCGTGGGCGGCAAAGGGTTCGGCATGGGCGTGACCGTGGGCGACTACGATAACGACGGCTACGAGGACATTTACGTCACCAACTACAACTCGTCGATCCTTTACCACAACAACGGGGATGGCACTTTCACCGACGTCACCGCGAAGGCGGGAGTCGACAATCCCAACTTTGGCGTTGGAGCTGCGTTCATCGATTACGACCGCGACGGGAAGCTGGACCTCTTTGTCGGCAACTATCTGAAGTACGACCCCAAGTACCACGAATACTACAGCGCCGAGGCTTTTCCCGGCCCGCTCGATTACGCGGGCAGTGCCAGCCGTCTGTTCCACAACAACGGCGACGGCACTTTCACCGACGTCACCGAGAAGGCTGGGCTCGCTAACCCGCTGGGCCGCGCCATGGGGGTCACGGTGGGCGATTTCAACAACGACGGGTGGCCGGACATTTACATCGCCAACGACACCATGGAGAGCTACCTCTACCGCAACAACCACGACGGCACTTTCACCAACGTCGCACAGGACGTGAACGTGGCCTTCGGAGCCAATGGCGAAGCCACGTCGGCCATGGGTCCCATTTTTGCGGACTACGATAACGACGGCTGGCCCGACCTGTTCGTCTCCGACATGCGCTACCACCGCCTGTTTCACAATCCCGGCGCCGAGCAGCCGTACTTCCTCGACACCACGGTGGAGACGGGCGTGGCGCAGGTCTCCGGGCAGTACGTGGCTTGGGGCGACGGCATCTACGACTTCGATAACGACGGCTGGAAAGACATCTTCATCGTGAACGGGGGGCTCCACTGGATGATACCGATGGAAGACTCCCTTCTGCACAACAACGGGAACGGTACCTTCACCGACATTTCGGCCAAATCCGGTGATTACTTCAAGTTCAAGAAAGTGGGGCGCGGCGCGTGTTTCGCCGATTACGACAACGACGGCCTCATCGATGCCTTCATTGTCGTCCTAGGGGGCAAGGGCATCCTGCTGCACGCGACGCAGCCGGCTTCGGCCCGGAACCACTGGCTGACGCTGAAGCTGGTCGGTACACGCAGCAATCGTGATGGCTTTGGCGCCCGCGTCGAAGCCATCGCCGGTGACCTGAAGCAAATCGTGGACTCGGTTTCCGAGTCCGGCTACCTCTCGCAAGGCGATCCGCGGCCCCATTTCGGCCTGGGCTCTCACCCAGAGGTCGATAAGCTGACCATCCGCTGGCCCAGCGGCACGACGCAGGTTCTGGAACACGTCAAGGCCGACCAGATCCTGACCGTGACCGAGCCGGCGACATCGGCGGCGGGTTTGGGGGGTGTGAAGTAAATTGCAAGAGACGTTTCAACACAGAGACACAGAGGCGCAGAGAAGAATGGGAAGCGCTGGGAATCAAGGGACATGTTCATTCGATTCGCGTTCTCCTCTCTGTGTCTCTGTGTCTCCGTGTTTAATTCTCCGTGGGTGCTCACGACTAAGCTTGTCTGCTTTGTTCCTAGCCGCCTCGTGGGTAGGTGGTGTTTGGATGTGCCAACGCCTGGGCACTGAAGTCCATGCCGAGGAGAAGAGCACGATCGAACCGGAGTATCTCAACCCTGTGGACTTGACGCTCTCTTCCGACGGCCGCAGGCTCTATGTGGTCTGCTCGGGCGACGACACACTGCGCGAGATCGCACTGTCTACTCTTGCGGGGCCCACGGCGTCCGCGGCCCCCGCGGCCCCTTCGGCACAATTGGTGCGGCAGGTAAGGGTCGGCCACCGGCCTCGGAATGTAGCATTCTCGCCGGATGGGAAGACGCTCTACGTGTCCAACGAGTGGAGCGACACCGTCAGCGAGATCGATGCCGCCACCTTCACGGTTCGCCGCACTCTGCCGGCCGGATGGGGACCGGGTGGCTTAACCACCGACCGCGCGGGTAAAACACTTTACGTCGCCAATGGAATCGGCAACGACATTTCGGTTTTCGACCTGAAGCAAGGCGTGGAGGTGAAGCGGCTGGCCACTGAGCGCTATCCTCATCAGGTTGCGCTCTCCAAGGATGGCCGATTCGTGTACGTTTCCAACATCCTGCCGCACATAAGTCCTTACGATCAACCCCCGGTTTCAGAACTGACGGCGATCGATACGCGAACGCAAACCGTGGCTGACCGGATAATTCTTCCGGGCGTGATTGAGCTGCGGCAGATCGCCGAGGCTCCCCCCCGGCTCGGAGGATACCTGTTGGTGCCGTTCATGCGCCCGAAGAATCTCAATCCGCTGGTCCGGGTGGAGCAGGGTGGAATGCTGACTCACGGCATGGCCGTGGTCCAGCCGGCCGGGCCGGCCGGGCGAGTTGCACACAACGGCAGCCGGGTAACCGAGGTCCTGCTCGACGACATCGACTACTACTACGCCGGCACCTATGGCGCCGCATTTACCCCCGACGGAAGCGTAGCCTTGGTGACTTCGTCGGAGGCCCGCGTGGTCACACTGATCGATACGGCGAGGCTGCAGAAGAGGCTCCGCCAAGTGCCTGCCGCGGAACTCGCAAACCGGCTTGACTCCGCACAGACGTTCGTCGTGCGCCGCCTTCCCACCGGAGACGATCCGCGCGCTATCGTCGTTTCACCAGACGGCCGCTACGCTTACATTGCCAACCGGCTGGACGACAGCTTGACGGTGGTCGACGTTCCGCGCCAGCGCATCGCGAGCACCGTTGATTTGGGCGGGCCCAAGCTCATTACGCCGCTGAGGCACGGTGAAAGGCTTTTCCACAATGCGAGCTACTGCTTCCAAGGCCAGTTCGCCTGCGCCACCTGCCACCCTGAGAAACACCTCGATGGGTTGGCCTGGAACCTGGAAACGCCGAAGTTGGGACGCGACCGGGTTGCCAATCGCACGCTGCGTGGCATCGCCGAGACGGCACCGTACAAGTGGAACGGGAGGAATCCGGACTTGGAGACCCAGTGTGGCTGGCGCATCGCCAAGTTTCTCTTCCGTTCCGAGGGATTCAGCACCCCGGAACTCAAGGATCTGGTCGCCTTTCTCAAGTCCATAGCGCTCGCGCCGAACCGCCACTTGGCACGGGACGGCCAGTTGACGGAAACCCAGGAACGGGGGCGACAGATCTTCTTCCGCACCACGACCAACGACGGCAAGGAGATCCCCGCTGGGAACCGTTGCGACACTTGCCACCCGGCCAACTCGCACTATACGGCCAAGGCAAGTTTCGATGTCGGCACGGCGGCTAAGTTCGACACCGCGGGTCTTTTTGACACACCGCAACTCGAACGCGTTTACCAGGACGCACCCTACTTGCACAACGGTGAGGCACTGACGTTGGAGGAGATCTGGACGGTGTTCAACGACAAAGACACCCACGGCGTCACCTCCGACATGAGCAAGAATCAACTCAACGACTTGATCGAGTACCTGAAGACGCTTTGATCCGGGGGAACAATGAAGGAAGGCAAGCGAAGAATTGACGATTGTAGATTGCCGATTGACGATTGGAAGAGAAGAGTAGGCAAGCCGCGCGGCCCTTTCAATGGGCCATCCACCGTCAAGGGGCCGCTCTTCCAATCGTCAATCGTCAATCGTTCCCGCCAGGCGGGATCAATTCTTCACAGCGCGCTAGCCCTGGTTGTAATTCTCATTTGTGCTTCCGTCGCCGCGGCGCAGAACCCCGCTCTCTATACGAGGTGGGAGAACTTCACCCAGGCGAATGGCTTGCCGGATGACAAGGTCCTGAGCGTGGCGGTGGACGGCGACCGTGTGTGGGCGGGCACGGAGAATGGCTTGGCGTTGATCGAAAAGGGAAAAGTGGAGCGGGTTTTCCAGGTTAAGGACGGGCTGTCGCACCGCGTGGTGGCCGGGTTGGCGGTGGATAAGAATACGGGCGACCTGTGGATCGCCACTTTCGGCGGCCTCAGCCGCCTGTCGGGCGGCGAGTTCAAGAACTATACCAACCTGACGAGCGGCTTGGCCAACGATATCGTGTACGCGGCCGCCATTCAGGGCGAGTACGTCTGGGCCGCGACCACGGCCGGTATCAGCCGGCTGAATACGCGCACCGGCGAATGGTCCATCTTCAACGAGAAGAACGCCCCCATGCACGAGCCGTGGTCCTATGGCATCGCCGTAAGCGATACCAAGGTTTATTTTGCCGTCTGGGGAGGGGGAGTCCTGGAGTACGACATTGCCGGCGGTTACTGGAAACCGTACAACGACCCTGACGGGGAGATGGAGATTGTTCTCTTTCGCAATCAGGGCCTGATTCACGACATCGTGAGCGGCATTGCCTATAACCCGGAGACCAAGATGTTCTGGGCCTCCACCTACTTCGGACTGAGCGGTTACGACGGCCGCAACTGGCACAATTACCTCTCGACGGACAGCGGCCTCGCGTCCGATTTTGTCAACGCTCCCAAGTCACGCGGTAACGAGGTCTGGGCCTGTACGGACAAAGGGCTCAGCAACCTCGATTTCAGCACCGGTACTTGGGTCACCTACCGCCCGAGCACGGAAGGGCAGCACGGTGAAATTCTCATTACTACCCCGGACAAGAAAGTAAGTCGGGTGGAAACTCCCACTTCAATTGCACACAACTACACCCTCAATCTGGATTTCCAGGGTGACGACATCTGGGTGGCCACTGCCCAGGGGTTGAGCCATGGAATCCGCAAACCACTAAAGGAGATCAGTTCCCATGAGTCTGCCAGAAGCGGTCATTGAAGTTGAAGAATTTGAAAACGAGTTGGAGCCCCAGCGGGAATCGCACCGACCGGTAGCCCGGAAGGCGGTGAGTGCGCCCCGCACGTTGAACGAAGCCTACGACTATCCCAAGCCGTCGTCCTTCTCCAGGGCTTTGCGGCTGGACATCAAGGGCGTCACCATCCTCTTGATCTCGGGTACGGCGAGTGTGGACGAGTTTGGACGTACCATTCACGTCGGCGACTTCGGAGCGCAACAGCGAAGGACCTACGACAACATTACTGGGCTGCTGGCGGCGGAAGGCGCGACGTGGAAAGACATTGTCCGCACCACCTGCTATCTTCGCGACATCGAGCGCGACTACGAAGAGTTCAACAAGATCCGCACCGAGTTCTTCCGGCAGCAGGGCTTGAACCCCTTGCCCGCGTCGACCGGCATCCAAGCCATCCTTTGTCGACCTGACCTGCTGATTGAAATTGAAGCCATCGCGATCTGGGAAACCGATCGCGCGGTGAGTGGCAATGGCAATCGGCGTTAGCCGATAGTCGGGGGCGTCAATGGTGTTGGAAGCTGTGAAGATTGCGAAGGAGCTTCCATCACAGAGACACAGAGGCACGGAGAAAAATGGGAACGTCGGGAAGCAAACAAGATTTTCATTTGGTCCTCGCGCTCTTCTCTGTGTCTCCGTGTCTCTGTGTTTAAAGGGGCAGGCATAGGGCCTGCCCCCATCGGAACCGGGTGAGGTGGTCCCATGAAGATCGCAGGAAGCACAAGTCTCGAAGATTTGCCGCGGATTTGCCCTCTAATCTGTCGCCAGGGCAACCCTCAGTATGGAGATACGGAGACCCATGTCGTCGAAGTGGGCTCCGTCCGTTTTGGCGGTGAGCGCCCGGTGGTCATCGCCGGCCCGTGCGCCGTCGAGAGCCTCGAACAGACCATGGCGGTGGCAGAGGGTGTGAGCGCTGCGGGCGCCGACATGCTGCGCGGCGGAGCCTACAAGCCGCGCACCTCGCCGCACGACTTTCAAGGCCTGGGCGACGAAGGCTTGGAGATCCTCCGCCTCGCCCGTGAGGCTACCGGACTCCCCGTCGTTACGGAAGTGATGGACGTGCGGTTGGTGGACAAGGTGGCGGAATACGCCGACATGCTCCAAGTGGGTTCGCGCAACATGCAGAACTACCCCCTCTTGAAGGAAGTGGGCCGCGCCGGTAAGCCGGTGCTGCTGAAGCGGGGAATGGCCGCGAGTCTCTGCGAATGGCTGGGGGCGGCGGAGTATATCGCTGAGGAAGGGAACTACGACATCGTCCTTTGCGAGCGGGGTATCAAGGCCTATCCCTCGGGCGAGTACTCGCGCTACGTGCTCGACTTGAACGTGGTCCCGGCGGTGAAGGCCCACACCTTCCTGCCGATTATCGTGGACCCGAGCCATGCCACCGGCGTCGCGTCGATGGTGGAACCCGCCAGCCGGGCGGCGATTGAGTTTGGCAGCCAGGGGTTGATTATCGAGGTGGCGGCAGATTGCCTGGGCCAAGCTAGGCCTCGGTGCGACGCCGCCCAAGCTATCGACCCGAAGACGCTGAAACGAATTGTTGACTTTATTAAGACGCGCGCGGGAGCCTTGCCGGAATACGCTTTGGCCAGCGCCGCCTCCAAGTAGGAAGCTGTGAAATAATTGCCGGGAATCTTCCATCACAGAGACACGGAGGCACGGAGAAGAAATGGGAAATACCGGGGATCAACCGACATTTTTGTGGGACCCTCCTTATCCTCTCTGTGTCTCCGTGCCTCTGTGTTTAATTCTTCCCAGCATCCAGGGGTACGGGGTCGCGTGCCCCGTTTTGAGGTCGTCGCAATGAGAAAAATGCTGATGAGGAACCTGGCGACGTTGATTTTGTGCCTGCCTCTGGCGGGTGTTTGGGCCCAGTCGCCGCCCAGCGACAGCGCCTCGGCCGCGCCTCAGGCTGGCGCGCAGGCCAAACCCCGCTATGCCAACATGCCGGACGAAGCGGTGCCCTATCGCCGGTTCACCAAACCCTATAAGGAGTGGTACGTCGACCCGAACACGCTGGAGTACAACGGCGCGGCCCGGAACCGCCCTGACGGCGATCTTAGCCAGATGAGCGAGGTGGCCATCGGGTTCCTCGGGCCGTTGGTGAACAATCCGGAGTCGGTCTTCGGCATTCCCATGTTGCACGGCGCGCAACTCGCCATCGAGGAGGCCAACGCGCGAGGCGGTTACCAGGGCAAACCCTTCGCACTGAAGATCCACAATGATTCAGCCCTCTGGGGCGCTTCGTCGACCGAGATCGTGAAAATGCTGTACGACGAGGACTGCTGGGCAATGCTCGGATCGATCGATGGCCAGAGCACACACATTGCTCTGCGGGTGACTTTGAAGGTCGAGATGCCGATCATGGACACGGGTACCACCGACCCCACGGTGACAGAAACTCGAATCCCGTGGTTGATGCACAACTTTCCCGACGACCGTCATCAGGGTTACGCGCTGGCAGAATACGCTTTCAAGCAGCTCAAGCTGAAGCGAATCGGTGTGCTGCGCACCCAGACGCGCTACGCTCGCTTGGGAGTGGCGAAGTTCGCAGACGAAGCCAGGCGGATGGGCCGGCAACCGCTGCTGGAGGTGAAGTTCGAGCGAGGAGACATGGATTTCTCCAAGCAACTTCAGATGTTGCGGGACGCGCAAATCGACGGGTTGGTGATCTGGGGTGAAGAGCCAGAGGCGGCGCTCATTTTGAAGCAGATGCGCGCCATGGGAATGAACCAGCCCGTTTTCGCCGGCAGCCGCATCAGCTACCCGCAATTGCTCCAGGACGCCGGAGCGGCGGCGGAGGGCTTGGTTGCGACCACTGCCATGGATCCGACCCGGCAAGACCCAAGCTGGAAGAGCTTTGAGGATCGCTACCGGCAGAAGTTCAACGAGACGCCAGACCCCTATGCCACCTATGCCTACGATGGAATGAGCATCCTGATCGGCGCCATCCAGAAGGCGGGGCTGAACCGCGGGCGCATCATGGACGCGCTCCGCGACTATCAAATGAAGGCCTACGATGGGGTGGCGGGGCACGTGCCGTTCGATCGTACTCTTAACAGCATGGCACCCGTCACCATGACCCAGGTGCACGACGGCAAGTTTGTCTATTGGCAGGGCCAGACACCGCCACCGGAAGTCAAGGCGGAAGCGGAGAATCGCTGATCGCAGATCGATTGCAACCCAGTTCTTAAGTGTTGGGCAGATTCACTAACCTTGCCATTCGCTGCCTCCCGGACGGGGAGCGTCCGCTTCGTGGAAGAGATTAAAGAGGACGGCATGTCCGCAACATATCGCGCCGTGATGTTGACGAAGAAGGGCGGACCGGAAGTTCTCCAGGTCGTCGAGTTGCCGGTCGAGCATCCCGGCCCGGGGCAACTGCGCGTGCGGGTGCGGGCGTCGGGCGTGGGCGCGACCGATTTGATCATGTTGGCGGGCAACTATCCGTACGCGCCGAAGATACCTTTCGTGCCTGGCTATGAGGTCGCCGGCATCGTTGACGCGATTGGCGCTGGTGTCACCGGTTTCGGTTTGGGCCAGCGCGTGGCCGCGCTCACAGTCTATGGCGGCTTTGCAGAACTTCTGGTGCGTGAGGCCGAACACTTCCTGCCGGTTCCCGTCGGCGTCTCCGATCGCGATGCGGCGGCCGTGATTCTGAACTACGTGACGGCGTGGCAAATGATTCATCGCGTCGCAAAGGTACAGCCCGGCCAAACCGCGCTGGTCACCGGCGCAGCAGGGGGCGTAGGCACGGCGGCCCTGCAATTGCTGAGGCTGGCGGGAGCGAGGACATACGGCGCCGCGTCGGCGCGGAAGCATGCCATCTTGCGTTCACTGGGCGCAACGCCAATCGACTACCGGGCAGGGCGGCTCGACCGACTGACGCGTGCTCTCGAACCGAAAGGGGTCGATTACGTCTTCGACGCGGTCGGCGGGCCTAATATCGGTCCGTGCATTGGCGCGCTCCGACGGGGCGGCACGGTGGTGGGATTTGGTTTCATGGGTGCCCCCGGAACGATTTCCAAGCTGGCCACGTTCGGCAATCTCTTCATCAGTGCGCGCCTGCGCGGTCGGCGCGGCACCTTCTACGGCATCTCGGCGCTATACCGGAAAGACCCCAAGCCACTGCGTGAGGATTTGCCCAAGATTTTCGCCCTCCTCGCAGAAAATAAGCTCGACCCGCTCGTCACCCACACCTTCCCGCTCCTTAAAGCGAGACAGGCCCTTGAACTCCTGGCGACGGGTTCCGTGGAAGGCAAGATCGTTCTCGAGAGTAGCTGAGCAAGAAGCTGGTTCGGAGAAATGTGATAACCGGCTCCGACGGGGTGCTGTAGCGGCGGCTTTATTCCGCCATGTCCGTGTGGCAAGCGTTGGAGTTATGGCGGCATAAAGCCGCCGCTACGGGAACTCAGGATGAAGAAAATCTGTTGGCTGTCAATTCCTGTTTTGGCCTGCTTGTCGTGCGCGGGGGTGCTTGCACTTTGCGCCTTAGCGCTTGCCGAAGGAGATTCTGCCCCCCAGTACGCCACGCAGATCGCTCCTCTCTTCCAGCAGAAATGTCTAAGCTGCCATTCGAAGACCACCCGGATGGGCGGCCTTGTGGTGGACAGCTATGAGGCGGTGATGCAGGGCGGCGACCATGGTCCTATGATCGTGCCCGGCAAGTCACAAACGAGCCTGATGGTTAAGATGCTGGAAGGCAAGGTCCAACCGCTGATGCCTTTCGGGGCCGAACCTCTCTCGCCAGCGACGATCGCCCTGATCAAAGCCTGGATTGATGCGGGCGCTCAAGGTGCGACGGCCGCAACCGTTGTGACGCCGCCCCAGCCCATTAAGGTTGCTGATGACGCCCTTCCAGTTCCGGGTGGGCAGCCGTTGAGCCCATCGAGACCTTATGCTGAGATCGATCGCGCGGCCATCGCCTACGCCGGGCCGGGCCGCGCGCTCAACCATGATCTCCGAGGACCCGAAGTTCGCATCGGCCTAATGGCGCCGCTTCAGGGACCGCGAAAGGCGGAAGGCGAAGCGATGGTTCTGGCGGCGCGCCTGGCGTTAGAGGACCAGGCGGGAACCCTGCCTGACGGCCAGCGGCCTTCACTGGCGATTGGCGACGAAAGCGGGCCCTGGGGCCGAGGTAGCAGCGAAATCGTCCGGCTGGTCTCCGACGAGAACGCGGTAGCCATCGTCACTTCCACTGATGGAGGAGTCGCTCATCTGGCCGAACAAATCGGCAACAAAATCGGCGTCGCTATCGTGACCCTCGCCACCGACAGCACCACCACCCAGATCGATCTGCCTTGGATCTTTCGTCTCGCCGCCGCCGACCGCCGTCAGGCCCAGATCCTGGCGCGAGAGATCTACACACGACGTGGGATTCGGAAAGCCGTCCTCATCGCCGAGAGCGACCATGACGGTCGTGCCGGCGGAGCCGAGTTCAACCGCGCGGCCCTCGATCTGGGTGTTCCGGAGCCCGACCGCGTTGACCTGAACTCCGATGCCGTTGATTTGCCGCAAATCCTGGCCATCATCCAGTCACGGCGCCCGGAGGCGGTGGTCGTGTGGACCGACAATCCGCTCGCAAGACGGTTGGTATCCTCGTTCGAAGAGAGCGACGATCGGCCCGCCATCTACCTCTGCCAGAAGGCCGCTGCGGCGGAGATCGACTCAACGCGCAGCGGTACAGCCTGGACCGTTTCCCGGTCAGGAGCCAACTCCGCAGCGCAAGCCAGCTTCGCTGAGCGCTTCGGTTCGCAAGCCGGTCGTCCGCCCACAATGGAAGCCGCCGCGACCTACGATGCCGTGAGCCTGGTGCTGGCGGCACTCCGCCAAGCCGGGTCGAACCGGGCGCGAGTGCGCGACCAACTGGCGAGGACCAACTTTGCGGGCGTCTCCGGCGGCGTTGCCTTCGACGGCGCCGGCAACAATCTTACGCCCGTCGACGTGGTCGCCGTGCCCCTTTCGGCTGACCGGCGGTCACGGGGTGCGGCCGAGGCCCGGCGGTAGTGTCCCGTCACGCCTGATGATTTGCAGTGTGAAAGCCAGCGACACCACCGACGGAGAATTCTCCGTTCAAATCGCTCAATCGGCATTCGGCAATCTGCAATTCCCTACCAGGTGCTCGTGGATCAGCTTCGCCTGCGCTGGCTTCACTACCTGGCTCAGTTCTTCGGGAGAGAGTGCCCTGAGCGCGCTGACGCTGCCGAACTGGGCGAGAAGTTTCTTCACCGTGCGATCGCCCACGCCGGGAATTTTCAGCAACTCACTGGTTAGCTCTCGGCCCGCGCGCCGCTGGCGGTGGAAAGTAACGGCGAAGCGATGGGCTTCGTCGCGGATCTGTTGGATCAGGTGCAGCACGGGCGAGTGATGGTCGAGCGTCACCGGATCGTCCTCGCGGCCCAGCACGTAGAGGATCTCCTCCTTCTTGGCGATGGCGGCCAGGGGCTGATTGATGATCGCCAGCGCCTCGAGCGCCGCCGCGGCGGCATGAAGCTGGCCGATGCCGCCGTCGATCAGGATCAAGTCCGGCAGTGACTTTTTCTCTTCCTGTAAGCGCCGGTAGCGGCGTCCCACCACTTCATTCATGCTGGCGAAGTCATCGTTCTGCGGCACGGTCTTGACGATGAACTTGCGGTAGTCGGCTTTCTTCATGCGGCCGTCCTCCGACACCACCATGGAAGCCACGATATCCGTGCCCTGCGTGTGCGACACGTCGAAGCACTCGATGCGCCGCGGGGGCTTGGGCAGGTCGAGCGCGTCCGCCAGGGCCGCCAGCATCTCGTCGGTGCGCGGGCGTAGGATGCGAAAGCGCCGCTCGAAGGAGTGTCGAGCGTTGCGGGCCACCAACTCCACCAGCGCCCGCTTGCGCCCTGCCTGCGGCGTGAAGATGTGGACGGCGCGTCCGCGCTTCTCCGAGAGCAGCTCTTCCAGCACGCCGCGGTCGTCGAAGTCGAGCGGCACGTCGATCTCGTCCGGCAGGTACTGCTGATCGAGATAGATCTGCTGCAAGAGCGTGGAGAAAAACTCGCTGGGATTGAACTCGCTGAGGTCTTCCCAGAAGAACTCACGCCGGTCGACGGTGCGTCCGCCGCGGAGGTGAAACAGGTCGACTGCCACCTGCTGTCCCTCCTGGTGAAATCCGAAGATGTCCGCGTCGCCGCCCGCCGAGGCCGCCATCTTCTGCCGCTCTCGCACTCCGTCGAGGGTGGCGATCATATCGCGAGTACTCGCCGCGGTTTCGTAGTCCTGGGAGTCCGAAGCGCACATCATTGAGATGTGCAACTGGCGAACCAGTTCGCTGGCGTGGCCCTCCAGGAGCAGGCGGACGCGATGCACCGCCTCCCGGTATCGCTCCTCGGTAGTGAACCCGGCCACGCACGGACCCTGGCAGCGCTTGATGTAGTACTGGAGGCACGGACGCGGATGGGTGCGCGTCAGGTCCACGTTGCAGGAGGGTACCAGGAACACGCGGTGGATAAGGTCCACGATCCGATAGGCGAGGTGGGCGGGGAAGTAGGGGCCGTAGTAAGCCGAGCCGTCCTTCCGCAGACGGCGCGTGACGTAGACTCGTGGATAACACTCGGCCAGGGTTAGCTTGATGTAAGGATACGTTTTGTCGTCGCGCAGCAGGATGTTGTAGCGCGGCTTGAAGCGCTTGATGAGATTGTTCTCCAGCGCCATCGCTTCTTTCTCATTGTCGACGAGGATGGTCTCGAGATCCCCGGCCGCGTCCAACATGAGGTCGCGCTTCTGATCGGGCGGGCGGTAGTCCTGAAAGTACGAGCGCACGCGATGCCGCAGCGACTTGGCCTTGCCGACGTAGATGGGCGTCCCCGAGTCATCTTTGAAGATGTAGACGCCTGGTTGCGCCGGCAGCGCCTCGGCTTTCTGACGCAGCGCGTCGTTCATTTCGCTGGTGTCCCTCATGAGTATTATCGCGCGCTATCGGGCCATCTGCCATGGGCTTTCGGCAGCGTTCAGCGAGTCGGCAGCCATATTCAGTTCTCAGTTGTTTCTTCTCTCTGGTAAACTGACGGCTGAAAACTGAGAGCGGGCGACTCGCATGAAAGTACAGTTCGTATTTCGGCAGGTCGAGCCTGACATCACTGTAATGGACCTCACGGGCCGCCTCACCTCGCGAGGTCTAACGCTGAGAGAGGTGGAACGCGCCATCGAGGAGCGAATCGAGCAAGGCGCGAGGAAATTGGTACTGGACCTCGGCAAGGTGGACTTTGTCGATAGCTCGGGCGTCGGCATGCTGGTGGTGGTGGCGCGTGCGATGGAACAAGCCGGCGGACGAATGGTGATCGCCGGCGCTGCCGGGACTCTGAAGAGAATCCTTGGGACCGTCCATCTGGAGCGAACCGTGCAGATGTATCCCGACGCCGCGTCGGCGTGCGCAGCCATGTCAGGGAACTGATTTAACAGCCAACAGCCATCAGCCGTCAGCTATCTATCAGCCGCCAGGCGTCGCAAAAGGCTGGGCCGAGGTTGGTGTTGGGTTGTTACTGACTGCTGATGATTTGATCTAGCTGGGGGCTGACAGCTAGATCACCACCGCAGCAGGACCAATTCCGAGCAGAAGCCTGGTCCCATTGCTGCCAGAAGGCTCAGCGCGCCGGGCTGGGGCCGGCGATGCATCATGATCTCTTCCAGCACCACCAGCACGGATGCCGACGATAGATTGCCGGTGCGGCGGAGACACTCCCATGATGCGGCAAGTTCTCCGTTGGCAAAGCCGAAGGTTTCCTCCGTCGCCTTGAGTACCTTGGGACCTCCGGTGTGCAGAATCCAGCTTCCGATGTCTGCCCGGCTCAGGCCTTGATCGCCGAGAAAAGTATCGACGTCGCCGGCGAGGTGGCGCCTCACCATCTCGGGGACTTCCGCCGAGAGAACGATGCGGAAACCCTTCTCGGAGATATCCCAACCCATCACCTGCTCAGTGTCAGGGTAGAACACCGAGCGGGTCGCCAGGACTTGTGGGCCCTCGGCGTTCCTTTCCGATCCGGCAACAATCACGGCTGCCGCGCCGTCACCGAAAAGGGTGGATGAAATCAGATTGGCCATCGAGGTATCGTCGCGCTGAAGGGTGAGCGAGCACAACTCGACGGAGAGAAGAGCGGCGAGGTGACTTGGATACGCCCGTACGTAGTCGGCGGCGCGAGCGATGCCGGCGGCGCCAGCCACGCATCCCAGGCCGAAGATCGGAATACGCTTGATGTTCGGGCTGAGTCCCATCCGGTTAACTAGCCTAGCGTCCAGGGAGGGGCTTGCAATCCCCGTGACCGACACGACGAACAGCGCATCGAGATCGCGCGGGGCCAGCCCCAGTCGAACGAGAGCGGCGCAGATTGCCTGCTGACCCAGTTCTTGCGCCACCTCGATCCAGGCATTGTTGGCTTGACCCCAGGTAGAGAGACTGTCGTAGGCGCTCATGGGCAGCGATAGGTGTCGACCGTCAACCCCGCCGCGGGTGAGGAGACGGTCCAGACGCTGCGGATTGGCCAGCCGCTCGCCCCAGTGTTGCTTCAGGGCCTCCACCAGGACGCGTTGAGGAAAGTAGTGCTTGGGGAACGCGCTCGCGACGCTGGCAATTCTCATAAGCCTACCTTGGTAGATGGTAGACGGCATATGGGGAAGAGGAAGGCGGTAGTTATCATTAGACGGCATATGGGGAGACCGTCTATATGCCGTACACCACGCCTCTATGCCATCTGCTGTCTACCGTCTTACACGCCTCTATGCCGTCTGCCATCTGCCGTCCCGTTCACTGACCGGCGATCGGCTGAAGCCGGGCAAGTTCTCTCGCATAAAGCCGGTTATGCGGGAATTCCGTCGCCAACCCTTGCAGCAACCGCCGGGCTTGATCCTGATCCTTATCCCGTAGCGCAGCGACAGCCAGAAGAAGGCGGGCAAAGGGAAGGAGGTAGTGACCCTTCTCCGCTGTCAGCCGAAGGCGCTCAATCCCCTTCTGCTTGTCCGTTTCCGCTCCGTACATCCGCAGTAACCAGCGCATTGGAGCGGGACTCAGACCGAGCATGTAGTTCTCCACCCCCACCGCAATATAGGCATCGTAGTTCGTCGGATCAAGCTTCAACAGTTGCTCGGCCAGCAGGCCGGCGCTCTTCATGGCCTTTAAGGAAGCTACGTACTTCTTTTCGATCAACGCCAGGTAGTCAGAACGCAGGCCGACGTCCAGGGTCTTGGCAAAGAGGGCGTTCTTGTCCTGCGGGCTGCGCGCCAAAACGGAGCCCGCAAGCTGTTCGCTCTTCTTCAACTGGCTATCGAAAGCCTCACGAGCCCTCGGATCGGGCGCCGGTCTCACACGATGCCGAAACTCGCCGTCGTCCACGAAGAATTCCGACTGCAAGATGCCGAGTCGGTCGAACTCGGAAAACAGGTAGGCCGCCGCGTCCGACGTGGGCCCGAACGGGTCCTCCGGGTTCAATCGCTCCCACTCCTGGAATGCCTTGTGGGCGCCGTCAAATTGAAGGTCGTACATGTCGCGATAGCCAACTTCCAGAAGGGACGCGGACGAAGGAATATCGGCTGGAGTCGTGGCCGACACCGAGATAGAGATAAACGCGAGAAGAGCCATCGCCGCGCTCACGCGAAACGAGGCGAAGCAGATACAACCACGGGTTGGGGCCCTGCCTGACATCAGAGGTTCACGCGCCACGTCAAGCCGACGCATTCAGACGGAGTACCATGCGGTCCGGCGATTGCATTACGACGACGGGCCGCTCCCAGGCCGAGACAAGCTCGTTCACCTGCGCATCTTCAATCATCAGCGACAGCTCAACCGTGAAGATTATAGGATACTCCTATTGCGGGGCGAACGCATCACCAAAACCGATGCGGCCGGCCGCAACCGCGACACCGACAGAGACTCTGCCCAGTTGCCGATCAAGATGGTGGGGAACGTGTCGAATCTGGCAAGCGGTCGCATCCGAGCCCTGTGGAATGCCGACGCGAGGGCCGGCCGCCCGCAGTACGGCGTCCGAGCGCCCTTGCACGAGCCAGTTGACACACGCTTCACGGCCGCCTGCCCTTCCAGGCGGGGACCCGCGAAGACCGCAAGAGACACCACCGCGGCCGCCTGCCCGCAGCGCACCATGGAATCGCCCCTCGGCCCGAGCGGGGACACGTCTCCCCCATGCAGGGGCGAGAAGCGTGGCGCGACCTCAGGCTCCCGCGGTTTCGGCCACCGGCTCCGCTTGGGAGACGACACCCTTGCCGTCGTCGTCGCGCCTTCGGTTCCGCGGCCGAGGCGCGAGCAAGATGCGCTGGCACGAGAGGCATTGCTGGTGCTCGCCGCTCGGCGACTGCGAGAGCTTGGTGGAATTGCAGTGTGGACACTTCGTTAGTTTCATGGGCCGGACTTTATCACACGCCCGGCGGTCGCGGAATAGAAAACGGAGTCATTGCTATTGCCGTTACTGAGTACGGAGGTCGCTATCGACTAGCCGTCACGAGAAGACTCGGAGACTAGCCCCCGGCGCGCAGGCAGTCAAAGTCGCACCCCTGGTGGGCCTGCAGGATGTGATCGAGAAAGATCGTTCCGTAGCCTCGCGTGTAGTGAGGGGCGGGCGGGCGCCACGCCGCCAGGCGGCTCTGCAGCTCCGCGTCGGAGACCAGCAACTCCAGCCGGCGCCCGGGCACGTCGAGTTCGATCCGGTCGCCGTCCCGGACCGCCGCCAGCGGTCCGCCCACCGCCGACTCCGGCGCCACGTGCAGCACCACGGTGCCAAAGGCGGTGCCGCTCATGCGCGCGTCGCTCAGCCGCACCATGTCGCTCACGCCGGCCTTCAGCAGCTTGGCGGGAAGCGGCAAGTCGCCCCACTCCGGCATGCCGGGCGCGCCCTTGGGTCCGCCGTTCTTCAGCACCAGCACGCAGTTCTCGTCCACGTCCAGGTCGGGATCGTCGATGCGCGCCCACAGGTCCTTGTTATTCTCAAACACCACCGCGCGGCCCTGGTGCTTGAGCAGGTGCGGGGAAGCCGCGGACTGCTTGATCACCGCTCCGCACGGCGCCAGGTTCCCTTTCAGAACCACCGTTCCGCCCTCGGCTCCCAGGGGCTCGCTCAACGGGCGAATCACGTCTCGATTAAAGCACTGCGCCCCGGCGATATTCTCGCCCATGGTCTTGCCGGTGACGGTGAGCGCGTCCGTGTGCAGCAGCGAGCGGATCTCCTCCATCACCGCCGGCAGTCCGCCCGCGTAGAACATATCCTCCATCAGGTGCTTGCCGGAGGGCTGCACGTTGGTGATGAACGGCGTGGTGCGGGAGAGGGCGTCGAACGTTTCCAGCGGCAGTTCGAGGCCTAACCGGCCGGCGAAGGCCACCAGATGAATGATGGCGTTGGTGGACCCGCCGATCGCCATATCCACGCGGATGGCGTTCTCCAGCGCTTCGCGGGTGAGAATCTTCGAAGGCCGCAGGTCTTCCTTCACCATCTCCACCGCGCGGCGGCCACTCTCTTCGGCAATGGCCAGGCGGCGAGAGTCGGCGGCGGGAATGTTGGCGCAGCCGGTCAGAGTCATGCCCAGCGCCTCCACCAGGCTGGTCATGGTGGACGCGGTGCCCATCACCATGCAGTGTCCGGCACTGCGCGAGAGGCAGCTTTCAACCTCGCACCACTCTTCTTCGGTGAGGCGGCCGGCGCGCTTCTCGGCGAACAGCTTGCGGGAGTCGGTGCCCGACCCGAGCTGGCGTCCGCGCCAAACGCTGCTCAGCATCGGCCCGCCGGGGACCATGATCGCCGGGAGGTCCATGCTGATCGCTCCCATCAGTTGCGCGGGCGTGGTCTTGTCGCAGCCGCAGAGCAGCACCACGCCGTCCAGAGGATAACCGCGCAGGCACTCCTCCACGTCCATTGCCATCAGGTTGCGATAGAGCATGGTGGTGGGCTGCATCAGGACTTCGCCCAGCGAGATGGTGGGAAACTCCAGAGGAAAGCCGCCGGCCGTCCAAACGCCGCGCTTCACCGCGTCAGCTACCGTGCGCAGGTGGGCGTTGCAGGTGGTCAGCTCGCTCCAGGAATTGCAGATGCCAATGACCGGTTTGCCGTCAAAGTACTTCGCCGTAAAGCCCTCGGCGCGCAGGTAGGCACGCCGATTCATACCCTCCCGCTCGTTGCGGTCGAACCACTTCTGGCTGCGCAGCTCGAGATTGCCGTTAGTCGCGGTTCCGCTCATCGTGAATCCCTTTTTTGACCTTCGCCGCCGGATCTACTGGTTCCTATGGTAACTCTTTGCCGTCCGGACAGGCAGCGCCGCCTGTTGGGGGGAGTGCGAAGCCTACGCTTTCTTTAAGGCTCTAATCACCGCCGTAAGGATGACGGCGCCGAGGATCGCAACCCCGACGGTGTAGATCATGCCGCCTTGGCCGCTGAAACCCGCCGTCCGCATGATGAAGCCACCGATCATGGCTCCCACAATGCCAATGACGATGTCCGCAAAGACGCCGTACCCGGCGCCCCGCATGATCTTTCCCGTCGCCCAACCGGCGATGAGCCCGACGATGATCCACCAGATAATCCCCATGGGTCCCCTCTTTCGAATTTCGATCCCAAATCAAATAGTCAGAAGTTTGGCGCGGTAGAGGATGCCCGAGACTATGCCCGCCACGCTGGGCACCACCAGGAACAGCCACACCTGCGCCAGCGCGTGTCCGCCGACGAGAAGCGCCGGACCCAGACTGCGCGCGGGGTTCACCGAGACGCCGGTGATGTGGATGCCGAAGAGATGGATCGCTGCCAGCGTCAAGCCAATGCCCACGCCGGCCAACTGGGTGGGCGCGCCTTGCTGCGTCGAGCCCAGGATCACGATCACGAAAAGCAGCGTGGCCACAAACTCGAAAGCGACGGCGGAGGAGATGTTGTATTCACCCATGTAACCTGGGCCCCACCCATTCTGCCCCAGGCCGTTCACCGTCGTGCTGTACCCCGCCATGCCGCTGGCAATCACCAGGAGCACGGCAGCGCCGGCGATTCCGCCCAGCACCTGCCCGACAATGTAGCCCACCAAGTCGCCGGCACTCATGCGGCCGGCGGTGTACACCCCCAGGCTCACCGCCGGATTGATGTGGCACCCAGAGACGGGGCCGATGCCGTAAGCCATGCCCAGAAGGGCGAGGCCGAAGGCAAAGGCGATGCCCGCGTGTCCGACCTCCTTGCCCGCCACCACCGCAGTCCCACAGCCGAAGAGGACCAGCGTGAACGTTCCCACAAACTCAGCCAGATATTTCTTCATCGGAGACCCTCCCTTTCGTTGATTTGACGCTGGGCGCTATGTTGGCAACTCTATTTTCGCCCCCGCTCTGCCCGAGCCTAGACCGCGAACCGAGTCTTCCAATTGCCGCCCCTCATCTTACCGGATCTGACTCAGACCTTTTCTCCGGCGCAGAGGCTATCACAACTCCGGGCCCGGCGCAAACCATGCAACAATTGATCCATTGATCCATCGGTTCATTGAGCCATTGAAATGACCGGGGAGATGTTCTTCTCAATGACTCAATGGCTCAATGGCTTCACTCCAGATACTTGATGAGGACTACCTCGTTTTGTGCTTCGTTGTAAAGCACCTCGTCCACCATGGCGCGGACCAGGAGGATGCCGAAGCCGCCAGGACGAAGGCCTTTCTGTTCGCGTTCGCGCATGTGCCCCCAGGGATCGCCCGGCGGGTTGTTGACGGCGGCGTGGGCGAGCGTCTCGGTCTTGAAGCCCGGGCCGGGGTCGGCGACGCGATAGAGGAGCATCCGCTTGGCGCGCAGGTAGGCGATGCGCACCTTACGATTTGGGTCGAGTTTACCGCCCCACTCGATGGCGTTGAGCAGCATTTCGCGGAAGGCGGAGCCGACATTCTGCCGGACCTCTTCCGGCAGGTCGGCGCGCAACTGCGCCAGGAATCCCTGGATGCGGTCCGCCGTTCCCATGTCGCAAGGGACGAGCAACTCCACCCAGTCAGGGCGCGCGGAGAGGACTTCAATCGGCAGAGGGTCGGTAGTCAGCTCCAGCGCGTGCTGCACCTGCTCGAGCAGGCCGACGGCATCGAAAGGCTTCGCGATGTACTGGTAGGCCTGCTCGCGCAAGGCCTGCAGCACAGTCTCCGGAGTATCGTCGGCCGTCATCACAATGACGCGGGGCGGCGTCTTCGCTTCCACGCGCAAGCTGCGCAGCAGGTCGAGCCCGCCCAAGCGCGGCATCCAGACGTCGCACAGCATCAGATCGAAGCCTTCCTGCCGCAGCCGCTCCAGCGCCTCCATACCGTCGGAGGTTGTGGTGACCGTGAAGTCCGCGGTCTCCAGCAGCTCGCGGATGACGGCGCGGATTGCGGCATCGTCTTCCACCACGAGAATCTTGGCCATTCCAACTCCATTGCAGGTAGACGGCGTAAAGTTATGAACGATGAACTATGAACGATGAATGATGAACTGAAGACCTCGAAGACCTTGTCTTCTGTTCATCATTCATAATTCATCATTCTCTTCTACAGTCCATCGCTCCCGCTACCTCGCTAGCCAATGTCAAGGGATCGAACGGTTTGACGATCACCGCTGCCCCCAAGCCGTCGAAGTGCCGTCGGTCTGCCGCCTGCGTCTTGGCGGTGAAGAAAATTACCGGAATGTGCCCGGTGCGGGGATCGCTCCGCAAGCGCCGAAAGGCGGTGGCGCCGTCCATGCCCGGCATCATGATGTCCAGCAGGATCACATCGGGCTGCTCGGTGTGCGCCTTGGCAAGACCCTCGGGCCCGGAGCTCGCGGTCAGGACCTCCCAATTGCCCGAGGTCTCGAGACTCATCTGCGCCACTTCCCGCACATCGTCTTCGTCGTCGATAATGAGAATACGCTTCATAACAAATTATGAACTATGAATTATGAATGATTAACAGAACGCAAGTCTCCGTCCGTTGTCCGTCGTCCGTCGTCCCTTGCCACTGACAACTGACAACGGACCACGGACGTACATTCGTCTTCTGTTCATCATTCATCATTCATAATTCATCATTCTCCCCAACAGTCCCACCACCCGCTGTTCGAAATCCTCCGGACTCACCCGCCCTTTGGTGAGGAACTCGGTGTGTCCCAGATCCAGGCGCGCGCGGTCGGAATCCGCGAGGTCGTGCACCGTGTACACCACCAGGGGTATCTCGCGCAGGCGTTTCTGCTGCCGGAGCCAATCGACCACCGCGAAGCCATCCACCTCCGGCAGGTTCACGTCGAGGACGATCAGGTCCACGGGCAGGCGCTGAACCAGATCGATCGCTTCACGGCCCGTGCCGGCATGAAAGATCTTGATGCCGTGGCGCTCGAAAGTGGCGATGATCACGCGCGAGAGGTCGCGATCGTCCTCCACCAACAGCACCTGGGGAAGGCGCAACTGCCCCTGAAAGGCCCGGTCGAGCGCCTGAAAGAGCAACCCTTCCTCCAGCGGTTTGCGCACCCAGCCCGCCACGCCCTCGGGAGTGGCCGCTCCCTCGCTGGGCGAGAGCACGCTGCAGATGATAATGGGAATGTCGCGGGTCTCCGGCTTGGCCTTCAGCGCCGCCATCACCTCCCAGCCGCTCATGCCGGGCATGATCAGATCCAGCAGGATGGCCGCCGGCGGCGCCGCCATGGCCTGCTCCAGGGCCTCCCGGCCCGATCCCGTCGCCAAAACACGGTAGCCTCGCTGCGTAAGCAACTCGGCGATCACGCTACGAATGGAGGGATCGTCGTCGCACACCAGCACCGTGCGCCCGGCCAGGGCCGGCGCGGGCGGGGCCGGTTCTGTTTGGGGCGTCGCCGGCTCGGCGACCGGCAAAGTAAAGCAGAAGTCGCTGCCGCGGCCCAGGACGCTCTCCACCCAAATCCGTCCCCCATGCTGCTGGACGATGCTGCGGCAGATGGCGAGGCCGAGCCCGGTGCCGCCCTTTTCGCGCGCGTCGGAGGCGTCCACCTGCTCGAAGCGCTCGAAGATGCGATCCAGCTTGTCGGCGGGGATGCCGCGGCCCTGGTCCCGCACGCGGAACAGCACGGCGTCCGTGCCGCGGAATTCGGCCTCCACCCGGACCGTCCCTCCCGGCGGCGAAAACTTGATGGCGTTAGAGAGCAGGTTGGTGAGGGTCTGAAGGATGCGGTCGGGATCGGCCCAGAGCTGGCAGGGACACGCCGAAGCGGAGAAGGAGACCCCCGCTTTCTCGGCTAAGGGGCGCATCACGTCCAGCGCCTGGGTCACCAAGGCGGCGGCGTCGCAAGTGCGCCGGGCCATCACCACCCGCCCGGATTCGATGCGCTCGATATCGAGAATCTCGTTGATGAGGCGCACCAGCCGGTCGGTGTTGGTTACCGCGATATCCAGCATTCGCTGGCTCTTCTCGGGGAGGGCGCCCAGGCGGCCGCTCGCCACCAGTCCCAGCGCGCCGCGGATAGACGTGAGCGGGGTTCGCAGTTCGTGGCTGACCACGGAAATGAACTCGTTCTTCATCCGCTCGATCTCGCGGCGCTTGGTGATGTCGAGGAAGGTGGTGACGGCGCCGATGAGTTTGCCGTGGCGAAACATGGGATGCGACCAGTATTCCACCGGGAAGCTGGTGCCATCGGCGCGCCACAGGACTTCATCGTCGCCGTGAATTGCCTGGCCGAGCCGCACCGCCTTGCCAATGGGACATTCCTCCGCCGGGTAGGGTGTCCCGTCGGCTCGTTTGTAGTGAACGAGGTCGTGCAAGTTCTGGTCCAGGAACTGGCCCGCGTCGTGATAGCCGAGCATCTTCACACAGGCGGGATTGGCGAAGGTGCAGTTGCCCTCGAGGTCCACGCCGTAGATCGCCTCGGCGGTGGAGTGGAGCAGCAACCGCACTCTCTCCATGCTCTCGCGCAACGCCTCCTCCGCCCGTTGCCGCTCGATAAACTGGCCGATCTGGCTGCCTAGGGTGGCCAGCGTCTTGAGCAGATCGGCGTCGGGCTTCTGGATTTCCTCGCTGAAGAACTCGATGACGCCGATCGTCTCGCCTCCCAGCAGGATCGGGAAGCCAAAGGCCCCGCACAATCCCAGGCGCCGCGCCAAGTCGGCGCGCGGAAAGCTGGGGTCGCCGGTGACATCGCGAACCCACGTCGGTTCGCCGCTCGCCCAGACGCGTCCGGGCAATCCTACGCCGCGGGCAAAGCGGCTTTGCCGGGAAGCTGCCTCAAACTCTTCTAGCCCGGCCCGTGGCGCGTGCCACACCTCGACGCAGTGCAACTCCAGCGCCTCGTCGTCCATGCTCCAGGCGGTTCCCAGCTCCCACCCCAGCGCTTCGCAAACCGCTCGCAGCAGCCCTAGGACCGTCTCGCTGGCTCCGCCCGGCTCGGCCAGGATGCAGGCGGTGGCGTATTCCACGGCCAGCCGTGCGTCGGCGCGCTTGCGGTCCGTGATGTCGCGGGCGCTCGCGTAAATGATGCGTCGATCGGGCACCGAGGCGGCATTCCACAACAGCCACTTATAGGAACCGTCGCGTACGCGATAGCGGTTCTCAAACGAGGTGACCAGATTGCCTTGCGTCAGCGCCTGCGCGGCGGCGATGGTGGCTTCGCGGTCCGCCGGGTGGACTAGATCCAGGTAGGGTTGCGAGAGAAGTTCTTGCCGCGTGAAACCCAGCGTCAGTTCCCAGGCGGGATTGAGGCGCTTGAAGTAGCCATCGAAGCCGGCGATGCACAGCATGTCGAGCGTCAGGTTGAAAAACGGAACCAGTTGGTCGTCCAGGCGGCGTCCGCTGGTCCTTCGTTCGATCTTCGGCTCGGCGCTTTCGGACTCTCCGGCGCGGTCAGGCCCGGCAGGCCGGTCAGACATGAACCCTCACTTCGCTTCTTGCCGCTCGTTTGGCTCCGGTTCGATTATAACGAAACTCGAAAATCGAAAAGCGAAAATCGAAAATGGAAACTCGAAGATCGAAAATAGAAACTGGAAACTCGAAACTGGAAACTCGAAGCTCGAAATTCGCAAATTCGAAACTCGAACGCTTCCTCTTCCCTCTTCGCTCTTCCCTCTTCGCTGCTCCCTGTTCCCTATTCCCTGTTCCCTGTTCCCTACAGGATGTTGATCGTACCCCGGCAACTCGTTGCCCCGCACGCGCAGCGAATGGTTTCGTCAGTGTCGTCGTAGTTGTAATCGACCGTCAGCTCCTCGCCCTTTCGGATCCGGCGCAGGCTCATGTAAAGGATGTGCTTCTTCATGATGCGCGTCACGAGGTTCGGCGCACACGAGTGATTGACGAACTCGGCTCCCGATCCGCCCACATCGCCGTCGAGCATCCAATCCTCATCGAGAACGAACAGGTAAGGAGAATGCGTACGGCGGTCCGCCTCGGCCTTGTCGATCTTCTCTCCCGTGTACTCGATCACCTTGCGATTGGCGGGAATCGCCTCGTCGGCGTAGACGCCCCAGCGGTGGATCTTCGATTGGCCGAGCCTCAGGCGGAAGCAGCAGTATTTGGGATCAATCTTCGGAGTGGTGGGCATAGCAAAGTCAAACTTCAGTTCAGTCAGGTGAATACCGGTTTGGGTCAGCCTCGGTCTTGAGCCTTCAGTTGGCGTTAATCCTAACTATTCGTCTTTTCATGAATATAGTGGGTTATCACGTGCTAAGCTGATTTGTTTTCATCAATATAGTGGGACCCTCCCAAATGAGTTTTTTCGGTCCTTTTTTTTCATCAACATAGTGGGACCCTCCTTCATTTCGACCCAGGTAGATGGTAGGTGGCATATGGCATAAAGGGTAAGACGGGTTTCGGGATTCGGAGTCTGGGGATTCGCAGAGAGGAATGGATTTGGGGCCGTCTTCTTCTGCGAATCCCGAAACCCAAACCCCAACCCCTCCTTCCCCTTATGCCGTCTACCGTATACCATCTACCTTCCCGGTGGCTTCGTTCCTGGTTTTCGTAAGGCCCGATCCTTTGTTATCAATCAACTCAGTGGCTTCGTTTTTCAAAAACTCTCAGCTTTCAACCCTCGGCGACCAGCTTGCCGTGCCAGCACCGCCCTTTCGCCGACTGCCTACTGCTGACTGCCTCCTGCCCGCTGCGCTGCCTCCTGACTACTGTCTTCCGGCCCCAAACGGTGGCTTCGTTCCTGGTTTTCGTAAGGCCCGATCCTTTGTTATCAATCAACTCGGTGGCTTCGTTTTTCAAAAAACTCTCAGCTTTCAGCCCTCAGCGGCCAGCTTGCCGCGCCACACCGCCTTTTCGCCGACTGCCTACCGCTGACTGCCTCCTTTCTGCCGGCTGCGCTGCCTCCTGCCTACCGTCTTCCGGCCCCCAAACGGTGGCTTCGTTCCTGGTTTTCGTAAGGCCCGATCCTTTGTTATCAATCAACTCGGTGGCTCCGTTTCTCAAAAAAATCTGAGCTTTCAGCCCTTAGCGACCAGCTTGACGTGTCACTACCGCCTTCTCGCCGACTCCCTACTGCCGACTGCCTCCTGCCTTCCGGCTGCTGCTTGCTGACCACTGTCTTCCGGCCCCCAAACGGTGGCTTCGTTCCTGGTTTTCGTAAGGTCCGATCCTTTGTTATCAATCAACTCGGTGGCTTCGTTTCCAAAGAAAGTCTCAGCGCACCTTGTCACCTGGTCGAGGGTCCCAGGTCTCCCACGGGCGGGCAGCGAGCGCTGGCCGGTTTTGTGCTCGACCGACTTGACCCACCCCATAATCAACCACGCTGTATTCGAATCCGTCATCCATCAGAATCGTGGTGCCCGGCTTGCCCTGAGGCGCCGCCGCGGGCCTCACAACCGGGGGATTAGGGGAGTTGGGTTCGGTTCCTGCTGCCGTCGCCGCGTGGGCCGTCGCGGCTTTATTACCGGCTTTCAAGGCCTCGATTAAATCGTCGCTGGCACCAAGATCATGGAACTTCTTTGCCAGGTCCGGGCTCATCTGGAAATCAACGCCCCGCTGTTCAACCGTCTGAATGATTTTGGTGCTCTGCGAGGCCGCGAGCAGAAGCACCGTGATGTCGTCCTTCGACAACGGTTGATCCGGCAGCGCTCTCGCCAAGCCCAACGAGGCGATGAACATCAGCAAGACGGTTCCTACAACAGCGTTTTTGGTAAGCCTTGCGGTTGCTTTCATCGGCCGCGCCTCCAGGTTTCCATGCTCTGAGCATAGGCTACAATCGAATCAACAGTCAAGGTTCAATCAATACTAATTGGCAATGTCTGATTCAGACAGTATCATGCCAACCGTGCCCGGCGGTTGTCGCTGACTTATGTCCTTCTGTATAGATTTGGGTCCAGGCACATTTAGGCGCTTTAATTTTGGTCACCCGACCACGATTCGTGCTAGCCTTCTCTCCATCGCGGCTGCTCGCTGTGCCTGCGCTACCAGTTTGCGTAGTGTCCCAGTACCCCGTGATCTGGGCAGATCGCCAAAAGGTGATAGGGTGACCTGCATCCCCTTTTCCGCCAGACGTTCACCGAACTGGATGGGCAGGCCAAAGGCCTGCACTTCGCTGCCATTGTCTTTCGCTGTCAGTGACTGTAGCGGACCAATTCTCCTGTATAATTCAAGGTACCGATGGCACTCACTTCTGGCGCGAAGCTCGGTCCCTACGAGATCGTCGCACCGCTGGGCGCGGGCGGGATGGGGGAAGTCTATCGCGCGCGGGATACCCGCCTGGCCCGCGAAGTCGCAGTCAAGGTCCTGCCGCAGTCTTTTTCGCGCGACGCCGACCGCCTACTGCGCTTCGAGCAGGAAGCTCGCGCTGCCAGCCAGATCAATCATCCCAACATCGTCACCGTCCATGATTTTGGGACGTACGAAGGCGCGCCGTATCTGGTCCAGGAGCTGCTCGAAGGGGAGACGCTGCGGGAGAAACTGCGGACGGCACGGTCTGGCGGGTCGCCTGGGAAGACACCGCGCGCGGCGGCCTTTCCGTCCCCAGGGGATAGGCTGACACCTCCAGTTCCGGCAGCGGGTTTGGCGGGCGCGAGCTCTGGCGCCGGCCTTGCGCCAAAGCGGGCGGTGGACTACGGGGTTCAGATCGCGCGGGGCTTGGCGGCGGCGCACGCGAAGGGGATCGTCCATCGCGACCTCAAGCCCGAGAACATCTTTGTTACCAAAGACGGCCATGTGAAGGTTCTCGATTTCGGCCTGGCGAAGTTGATGCAGCCGCAGGAATCGGACGGGGATTCGACGAGCCTGCCGACGGCGTCCTTGGCGAAGGACCCGGGGATGGGGATGGGGACCGTGGGGCGTCACCCGCAGGCCGTGGACTACCGCGTTCGATTGGAGACGGACCCGGGGATGGTGATGGGGACCGTGGGGTACATGTCGCCCGAGCAGGTGCGGGCCAAGCCCGCGGATGCGCGGTCCGACATCTTCAGCCTGGGAGCTATTCTCTACGAGATGCTTTCGGGGCGGCGGGCGTTTGAGGGCGAGTCGGCGGTGGAGACGATGAACGCCATCCTGGGGGAGGACCCGCCGGAACTAGAGGTGAAGGCGGGTCAGGTTGCGCCGGGTCTGGCGCGGGTGGTTGAGCATTGTCTCCAGAAGGAGCCGGAGCAGAGATTCCAGTCGGCGAGGGACCTAGCCTTCGCCTTGGCAGCGCTGTCTGGTTCCGAAAGCAGTGCCGCCCTACCCGCGGCGCCGTTGCCTGCCCTTGAGCGGAGCGAAGGGTCCTCACCGGCGGAAGCGGGACAACCCATCTGGCGGCGCGCGCTGCCTTGGGCCGTGGCAGCGATTCTTCTCATCTCCACAGCTTTCCTCGCCGCCCTTCTGTTGCGGGGGCCTTCCGTTCCCCAGCGGCCCGTGCGCTCCTACATTCTTCCCCCCGAGAAGACCGTTTTTGCTTTCGAGGGGGAAATTGGAACTCCTGTCATTTCTCCGGACGGCGGGAGGCTGGTATTTGCGGCGCGGAACTCCTCCGGCGTGGAGATGCTCTGGGTACGCCCGCTCGATTCCGTGACCGCCCAGCCGCTGTCAGGCACCGAAGGCGCATCCTTTCCGTTCTGGTCGCCCGACAGCCGTTCCGTGGGCTACTTTATCGCCGGCAAGCTCATGAAGATTGATACTTTCGGGGGCCCCCCCCAGACGGTGTGTGAGGCCCCCAGCGGCCGCGGCGGGACGTGGAGCGCCGCCGGCATCATTGTTTTTGCCCCTCTGCTAGCCGGCGGACTCGAACAGGTCTCCGCCGCCGGGGGAAGCCCCACACCACTCGTTCGGCGCGATCAATACACCCTTCGCTGGCCGGTTTTTTTACCCGACGGCCGCCACTTCATCTACTGGGCCGGCAATGTCTTTTTCACGGCTCTTCCCACCGCCACGGGGATTCACCTTGGGTCGCTGGATGGCAAAGAGGGGAAATTCCTCTTCCCGGCCGACAGCGAAGCTCTTTATGCGCCTCCCGGATATCTGCTTTTCCAGAAGGGCACGACCATGGTGGCTCAGCCCTTCGACACGCGCCGCCTGGAACTGACCGGCGAAGCCTTCCCGCTTGCCGAGCACGTGGCGAACCCGTTGAACTATCGCCTCGGGCAATTTTCCGTCTCTCAATACGGCGACCTCGTGTATCACAGCGGCTCGGTGGCCCCCGATCAGGTTGTCTGGACGGATGCCAGCGGGAAGCAACTGGGCGCGGTAGGTGAGCCAGGTCTCATCTGGGAAGTGCGGCTCTCGCCGGATGGCAAGACCTTGGCGGAGACGGTGGGGGGCCCGCAGTCGAGAAACACGGATCTCTGGCTGGTGGATCTGGTCCGCGGAGTACGCACGCGGTTTACCTTCAACCCCGCGATTAACTCCTTCCTCGCCTGGTCACCGGATGGATCGAAAATCGCCTTCTCCTCCACCGGCGAGGGGCAGTATGACATGTACCTGCAGTCGGCAAACGGAACCGGGACCGCCCAACTTCTGTTGAGGGACGAAGACCCAAAGGATGTTCGCGACTGGTCAAGAGACGGGCGTTATATTGCCTACGATCGCGGGAGCTCCCACGGGGATGAGATATGGATCCTCCCGCTCTTTGGGGATAAGAAGCCTTTTCCGTTTCTCCAAAGCCAGTTTGACGAGCGATACGCGTCATTCTCCCCGGACGGCAAATGGCTGGCATACGATTCCAACGAATCCGGCAGGAAAGAGGTCTATGTGGTTCCGTTTCCGCAGGGGAACGGCAAATGGCAGGTCTCGACAAACGGAGGCACCCAGTCGCGCTGGCGGCCGGATGGAAAAGAGCTGTTTTACCTTTCCCCCGACAATAAGCTGATGGCAGCGACGGTTGACGCGAAACTCGGCTCGCTCGAAATCGGCAACCCCGGGGCTTTGTTTCAGGTGAATCTTTCAGCGACCGCCGGACTCGTTCCTTATGACGTTGCGTCCGACGGAAAGAAATTTATTTTTCTCACTCAGCCCGCGCAATCGAGTTCGGAACCGATTACTCTGGTCACCAACTGGACGGCGTTGTTGAAGAAGCAATGAACCTGATGCGGGAGCCAAACTCGGGCCGTATGAAATCCTCTCGCTCGCTGGGGGCGGGCCCTTCGGGTCCCTATTGATCAGGGCATGGAATCGTCCCATCGGGGCTTGTTGTGCTCTCGCTGAGCCGAGCCGCTTGCGTGATGAGGTAATTCCGTTCCGGTATGTTTGTCGTGCGACCGGCGGCGATCCGGTAGTGGGTGATTGCGGCGGTATGGTCGCCAGCCATTTCCAGCAGATGGGCACGAACCGCGTCGAGGCGATGATGGCCGGAAATTCGTGGATCAGAGTCGAGGGCTCTTAGCAGGTCGAGTCCCTTGGATGGACCGTGCACCATGGCTGCGGCGATGGCGTGATTCAGCGCGACCATAGGGTTGTCGGACATGCGTCTCAGGAGCTCATACAGCGCCAGGATCTGTGGCCAGTCAGTATCCTCGGCTCGAGCCGCTTCGTCGTGAACGGCGGCGATGGCCGCCTGCAACTGGTACGCGCCAATGGATCCCTTCGATAGGGCTGCGGTCAGGAGCGCGATGCCCTCGGAAATGTTCCCCTGATCCCACAGAGTTCGGTCCTGCTTGGTGAGTGGGATCAACTCCCCGTCCGGTCCCGTCCGTGCCAGGCGGCGAGCATCGGTCAACAGCATGAGCGCCAGCAGTCCCGCGACCTCTCCATCGTCCGGGAGCAAGGCGTGAACGGATCGCGTCAGGCGAATTGCTTCACGGGCGAGTTCGAGCCGCTGCACCTGCGGCCCGGCGCTACTGGTGTAGCCCTCGTTGAAGATCAGGTAGAGCACGTGCAGCACCGCGCGGAGCCGTTGGGCCCGCTCTTGGCTGGTCGGCAGTTGGAAGGGCACGCCGGAAGACTTGATGCTTTGCTTGGCCCGGCTGATCCGCTGCGCCATGGTCGCCTCGGGAACCAGGAACGCCTTGGCGATTTCGGCCGTGGTCAAGCCGCCCACCGCCCGCAACGTCAAGGCGATCGCGGACGACTGGGTCAGGGCAGGATGACAGCACATGAAGAGCAGGGTGAGCCTGTCGTCCTGCTCCGTTTCATGGTGAATGTCAGCCGCCGGCGCCTGCTCGCCAGTCTCCATAGCCACCGTGCTTTCCCTGCGCCGCCGGGCCTCCTCGCTGCGCAGGTAATCCGTCATGCGGCGCGCGGCGACTTGAATCAGCCAGCCACGAGGATTGTCGGGCATGCCTTCCCGCGGCCATTGAATGACCGCGGCCATCAACGCCTCCTGAACGGCGTCCTCGGCGGCGGCGAAGTCATGGAAGCGCCGGACCACGGCGCCGAGCACCTGCGGCGCGAGTTCGCGCAGGAGATCCTCAATCGGAATGGCCAAAGGTTCCTCTGTCATAGCGCGGCAGTGGCCGCAACCAAAAGGAAGATCTCAACACAGAGGTCATGGGGGCTTCACGGAGACCGCATAGAAAACAACTTGGGGAGGCCTGCTCCGTGGCCGCCCGTGGTTCACCACGAGAGCATTTGCCGGGAGGGGCTCGACCGAGGCTAGCCTTTTTGGGCGCTCTTCGTTTTCTCTGTGGCCTCTGTAAGGCCCGGTGAACTCTGTGTTGAAGCTCTTTTTCTTCGCGCGCCGCGAAGAAGTTCGGGCTCGGTCCCCTTGTGACTTTGTCCGTTTTCTTTCAACCTGAACTTGACTATCTTTTTGACCAGATTGATCGGAATGCCTTCTTCAATCGGAAACTGGATTGCGCCCTTCGAGGTCTTGTAACCTGCTAATTCGTCTTTGAAAGCTAAAATTGCAGAAGCTCTTGGATAAAAGCCAATGTGATCCTTGTGCGCGGCGTACCACACCAACATTCCGTTCCATTTAAAAGCCGGCATATTGTAACTGATCACTTCTTCTGCTTGCGGGGCTGCTTGCCTGATTGTCTTTCTCAACCCAGCTAAGAGGTCCCTCACTTTTTTCGGAAATGCAGATAAGTATTCATCTACAGTCCGGAAGCTTTTCATCGAAGTCCTCCCGGCCGTGAGCAGCAAGGATAGCGCAGAGCTGCTTTCCAAGTTCAGCGGCTTTTCGACTTGGGTTCCTTGGCAGTTGCGAGCTCCTAGAAAGTGCCGCAGAGCTTGTAAAGCAGCTCTGCGCTACCCTTGCTTCTCTTTGGGTGTTCTGTTGTGGGGGGTGGGTAGGGGCGCGATGCCTTGCGCCCCCACGATGATGACAAGCGGTAACGGCTGGTTAGCTGCCGCTGACGGCCTTCCGCAGTCCGAGGAACGCTGCCATCGCCAGCGCCGTGCCAAACAGGATCACGCTGGAAGGCTCCGGCACGGGAGCATTGACTTGCAGTTCCACGCAGCCGGCTGCCCCGTTTGGACAGCCAGTCGTTTCGTAGTTCACGCTCCAGGTGTCGCCGTTCGGCAGCGGCGGGGCATCGGCGGTGTCCAACGCTAACGCCGGGCTGCCGACGAATCCGCCGTCAGCGAGCAGGACGAAGAAGTCATCGCCTGCTACTGGGTCGAAGTTACTGCCCGTGACCATGTCCACGTCCAGCATCCCACTCAGGTTTGCTGCCCCGGTCAGGCTTGCTGTCCGGGTCACATCCAACTGGCTGTAGCCGCCGGTACCGGCCACCGTGCCTTCCAGAAAAGCCTCCAGCGTCCCGCCCGCACCCTGCAAGTAGCTGCCATTGATGGTGAGGATATCGGGACTGCCCGGGTCAGAGGCGGTGACGACACCCCCCTGGTTAAAGAGGACACCAACAATCGTGCCGCCGCCGGAAACCGTCCCGGCCTGGATAGAGGCTGCTGTACCCGCCTTGAGCGTGCCGTTCACCTTCAGACTGCCGCCGGACTGTTTATACACAAAAAGGTTGAGCGTGCTCCCGTTCCCCACCGTCACGCTACCGGCGTTGGCAAAGGTGAATTGCGACGTGGTCATGTTGTTGCCGTTCTCGAGGGTAAGGCTGGCGTTGGCAGCGACGTTGGAGAGATTGAGGGCGTTCTTGCCGGTCTGGTCAGTGATCGCGGCGCTGGCTCCGTCCAGGAGGACGGTGGTGGCTGCGGTGCCGTCTCCCAGCGTGTTGATCTCGCCGCCGCCCGAACCCAACTGGTCGATCTGGAGCGTCCCGGAGTGCACGGCATAGGTGCCGCCGGTGAGGGTGTTGCCGCTGAAGTTCGTGAACGACCCTGCCGACCCCTCCACGTGCATCAGGGAGCCGCTATTCACCTGCAGAGTGCCAGTATTCGTGAACGGCTTACCCGGAGCGATGATCAGGGTATTCGAATCGTTGGCGAGAATAGTCCCCTTATTGTCCAGCGTGAAGGCGTTTGCACCACCTATGCCGATTTGGCCCGCGCCTTGGATGGTGTGATTGACGTCGTTGGTGAGCGAGTCCGATCCACTGCCGTAGATGCGGTTGGCGGAGTTGTTGGACAGGATGAGCGAACCGCTGCCGGTTAGGGTAACGGCGCCGCTGACCAGTAGATCGGTGTTGCTCCCGGTCGAGTGTTGGTCCATGGTGCCGTTGTTCGTGATCGTCCCCTGGATCGTGGTGGTGGCGCCATTGAGCAAGGTAAGCGTGCTGCCGGTGCTGATCGTGACGCCGTTCACGGTGGCAGTTCCATTGTTGCGGATCTCGCCGCCGGTGGTGGTGGTGAGCGTGCCGCCGTTAATCGTGCTGCCGCCCAGGTTCACCACCGAACCGGCGCCGGTCGCCCGGATCAGGCCGTTCGTGTTAGTGAAGACGTCGATCAGGTTGAGGGTGCCGCCGGCGGTGGCTTCGAGCGTGCCCGTGTTGGTCGCCGTCATGCCCGGGTTGCTGATGCTCAGGGCGACCGACTGGTTGGCGTCAATCGTCCCACTGTTGAACAACCAGAAGGCGAAGGAGGGACTGCCAATGCCGATCTGGCCGGAGCCTTGGATGGTCTCCTGATTGTCGAGGAAAATGTTCGCGAGGCTCCAAACCGCGTTACCGCTAAAGTTGCTCAGGGACACGGTACCACCGCCGCTTAGCGTCACGATGGACGCGAAATTACCGTCGAGGATCACGTTGGTGTTACTGCCAGTCGAATTGATGGTGATGGTCCCCGCGTTGCTGATGGATCCGGCTCCCGCGCCGCCGTAGAGCTCGAGGACCTGGCCGTTATCCAGGGTTGCGGAGTTACTGCCGCCAAGCGTCAGGTTGTCGACGGCCACGGTAGTATTAATCAACACCGGGTTGTTAGTCGCATTAGTTATAACGACGCTGGAGAAGCTATTGGGAACCCCATTCGGGGTCCAGTTCGAGGCGTTGTTCCAGAGGTTGCTGACGCTGCCATTCCACGTCTGTCCAAATGCTGGCGCCGAAAAACAGATTAGCACCAGCAAGGCAAGGAATGCTACGACTGGCGCGCCCGCCGGCGCGCGCGCCCGGCGGATTGCACACTTCTCTTCTTTTTTTCCGTCATGATGCAGAACGATCGAATTCAACATGCGATTACCCCCTCCTTGCGAGTACACACTCTCAGCCCTTGGCGAGCGTGCTTGCTCCGTCCCGAAAACGCAAATCGGCTGTCTTGAGAAAGAGGCCCTGACGCGACGATGGGAGTTTGCACGAAGCCCGAGGCGATGTCAATAGCCCAAAGGTGCCGGGTCCATATGGCACAAAGGTGTTAGATGTGCTGTAACATATGGCCGGGTAAACCCGCCGCACCATGGTACTGTCGCGCCGACTTGGCATTAAATCCTCTAGCAAGCGGCCGACGCCGTTATAGATGCGCTACCCCTTGCTCGGTGGAAACGTCCCAAGGCTGTCCTCTCACCGCAGTAGCTCTTCCGGCAGGTGGTCAATCACAGGCCGCACCTCGATGGGCATGCTCCCCCGGCTTCCCCCGGGCCCGGGTGCCGCCGAAGCCCGCGCGGCGATCTTGTAAGCTTGCTCCGGGCTCTCCACGTCGATGATCCAGTAGCCAGCGAGGAACTCCTTGGACTCCGGGAACACGCCATCGGTGACGGGCTCCCCGTCACTTCCTGCGCGAACGATCTTGGCTTGATCGGGAAACGCCAGGCCCGCCGTGGAAACGAACACGCCCGAGTCCTTGAGTTCCTTGCTAAACGCGCGCATAAAAGTGACATTCGCCCGCAAGTCCTCCTTCGACCACTTAGCAAACGAGTCAAAATTGGCTTTGGTGCCAGTCATCATCAAAATGTACTTCATGTCCTCTCCTCCTGTCATTTCAGATTTACCGCCGCTCTGGCGCACTCATAAGATAGTCGGAGCAGGCGGCGTATTCTCGACATCCTGGGCTTCGATCTCGGAAAAAACTACCAAAACGGTACGGCGGCGGCTTTTATGCCGCCATACTCGAGTTTGGACATTTGCGGGCGCAGCCCGCCCTTGGAGTGCGGCAGCGCAGACTGCCGCCTTCCTTCCGAGGACGGCGCCTGCTGGCTATTTTCTCGGGAAAGGAAGGCGGCAACTGCGCTGCCGAACTCCAAAACTGGCCACGACCTTGATGTCAAGGCAGTTCGTCAGGCCTCCCGCTCATGATCTGCCTCACTTCGATCGGCATGTTGGTCGGTACCCCGCCGGGGCCCGGCGCCCCCGATATCCTGGCGGCGATCTCATAGGCTCGTTCCGGACTCTCGACGTCGACGATCCAGTAACCCAGAAGAAACTCTTTTGCCTCCGGAAACACCCCGTCGGTGACGGGCGCGCCGTCCTTCCCGGCTCGCACCACCTTGGCCAGTTCCGGCCCAGCCAGGGGTTCAGTGGCCACAAACTCTCCGGATTCGCTCAGATCCTGGTTGATGCTCTTTAAGACTGCGTAGTGCGCCTGGATGTCTTTCCTGGACCACGCACGATAGGTGTCGACGCCCGCTTTCGGGGCGCTCATCAGCAATATGTACTTCATGTCTTCTCCTCCTTTATTCTAGCGGTGGTCTTTTTCCGCTTTTCATAGGACAGTCGGAGCAGGCGACGTATTCTCGACATCCCGGATAGCGAGTTTTCAAAAACAAAGAGCCTACCGCCGTGTCGATTTCGCGCGGCGAGAACCGACCTACGGGTGGAGGTTCGAAAAATGGAGAGCGATGCAATGGTCGTAGATGTCACCCGGGATTGGGCGATCGCCTGCGATGTTCAGCACCGGTTCATGCGGGGCGTGGATCCAGCAATCGACACCTTGGATTACAGTGCGCGATGCCGGCAAGTGCTCGAACTCGGCGGCGATTGCTATGATTTCGTACCCCTCGCGGATAGACGATTGGCACTGACCATCGCCGATGCCTCCGGCAAAGGTCTCCCCGCGGCGCTGATGATCTCGAACGTCCAGTCGTCACTTAGCACCGCTGCATTATTTACTGGAAACGACGTGGCTGCGGTGCTCAAGGCCGTGAATCGTCAAGTATACGCATCGTCACTTACGGATCGCTACGCCACATTATTCTATGGCGTTTTCGATGGAGCCACGCGTACGCTGCGGTACGTGAATGCGGGCCACAATCCCCCGATGGTCATTCGACGAAACGGCTCAATCGATTGGCTGGAGTCCGGCGGCGCACCCGTCGGAATGTTCCAGGATTGGACCTATGAGGAAGACGAGGTTCAGCTCAATCCGGGTGACCTTGTCGTTGCCTATACGGACGGGGTGATTGAAGCTGTAGATCCAGCCAGCCAGGAGTGGGGGATAGAGGGCCTCCGAAAAGCAGTGGCTGAAAGCGCCACACAATGCGCTGACGAGATTGTGCGCGCGATCTTCACCTCTATGGATGAATTTGCGCAAGGACGCCAGACCGATGATGCGACGGTCGTAGCTTTGCGGGTACATTGAGGGTTCGCACTCTTCGAAAACACCCAAGAACCGTCGTTTCCGGGAGCACTGCAGGGTCATTCTGGCTGCTGGCGGCGCGGATACCGAAGGTCCCGCCCGTCGACCAGGTAAGAATCCACGGGATCGCCGGCGCTTACGAATGATTGCACCATCTCTGCGAAGCTCACCCGGTCGGAAACCCCGGCACGCTCTTGCGGGGATGACCGCTGCAAGAGGTCACCAGGGAACCATCAAATTGACCCACTACCGAGGGGTCGAGGCAAGACAATTGCCGATTGCAGATTGCCGATTGACGATTTGAAGAGGCGTCAGTTGTCAGTGGTCGGTTGTCAGTTGCTGCTCATCCGGGCGGAGTCCGGTGCCGTAACTGACGACCGATAACTGACGACTGAGAACTTCTTTCAATCGTCAATCGGCAATCTGCAATCGTCAATTTCACATGACGCTGACGGGGTCGACATCGATCATCACCGACCGCGGGTTGATCCCCAGTTGGTCGCAGTGGTCGATGAGGCCGCGCAGCACCTGGTTCAGCTTGGCCCGTGACTGCGACTTGATCAGGAACTGGATTCGGTAGCGGCCCTCGATGCGGGCCAGCGGCGCCGGCGTGGGTCCGAGAACCCTCATGCCTTGCGCCCAACCACCGGCCCTGCCATCGGCCGAACCCGGGGCCGAGGAGGGAGAAGGGAAGTCGACGGGCCGCGCGTTGTCGGCAGCGTCTCTCGCTCCTCCGTCGTCGAGCAATCCGAGCGACGCGAAATACTCCCCGATTCGCGTGGCGACACGCGCTGCCTCCTCTAGCTCCTTGTCCTGGGCGATGATATTGGCAAGCGCGGCGGCGGGCGGATAGTGCATCATGCGCCGGAAGCGCATCTCCTTGGAGAAGAATCCTTCGTAGTTCTGCTCGGCGGCCAGGCGAATAGCGTAGTGTTCCGGAAAGAACGTTTGTACCAGCACCCGCCCCGGTGCATCGCCGCGTCCGGCGCGCCCTGCCGCCTGGGTGAGGAGTTGGAAGGTGTGCTCGGCGGCGCGGAAGTCCGGCAGGCCCAGGCCCAAGTCGGCGGAGACCACGCCCACCAGCGTCACGCCGGGGAAGTCGTGGCCCTTGGCTATCAACTGCGTGCCCACTAAAATCTGAATTTTGCCGGCGCGAAAGTCCGAGAGAACTTTCCGGTATTCCGCGGGGTGCCGAGCTGTGTCGCGGTCCAGTCGTTCGACGCGGGCGCCCGGGAAGAGCTCGGCGAATTTGTCTTCCAACTTTTCCGTGCCCTCGCCTACATAGTAGAGATACTCGCTATCGCACTCCGGGCAGCGCGTCGGAACGGCGATGTTGTACCCACAGTAATGGCACATCAGGCGATGCTCGCGCCGGTGGTAAGTAAGGGAAATGGAGCAGTTGACGCAGCGGATGGTCTGACCGCAGGCGCGGCAGAGGAGGAACCACGAGTAGCCCCGGCGGTTGAGCAGGATCATTACCTGGGCGCCGGCCGCGAGCGCGGTCTCGATTTCCTTCTGGAGGCGCTTGGAAATGGGGACGCGCGTTTCGTAGCGCCGGAACTCCTCGCGCATGTCGATGATCTCGACGGCGGCCAGCGGCCGGCCGGCCACGCGCTCCTGAAGCGTGGCGAGGGCGTACTTACCCTGGCGGGCATTGGCGTAGGACTCGAGCGACGGCGTGGCCGAGCCGAGCACTACGAGCGCCCGCTCGAGGCGCCCGCGCACGATGGCCACGTCGCGCCCGTGGTAGCGGGGGGTCTCGCCTTGCTTGTAGCTCGAATCGTGTTCTTCGTCGACGATCACCAGGCCTACGTTTTCAAGCGGTGCGAATACGGAGGAGCGCGTTCCCAGCGCCACCCGCGCTTCCCCGCGGCGCAATTGCCACCATTCCTCGTGGCGCTCCGTCTTGCCCAGTCCACTGTGCAGCAGGGCCACCTGATTGCCAAAGCGGGCCAGGAACTGCGCCTGCATGGCGGGTGTGAGGGCGATCTCCGGCACCAGCATCAGCGCGTTAGTGCCCCGCGCGAGACAAGCGGTGATGAGCTGCAAGTAGATCTCGGTCTTGCCGCTGCCCGTGACGCCGTGGAGCAGTGTTACGCCAAACTCGCGTTCTTCGAGCCGCTCGACGAGGCCGTTGAAGACCGCGGTTTGCGCCGGTGTCAGCCGCAGGGGCCCCCCGAAGGTCGTCACAGCCGAGGTCACGATTGGGGCCCCAGTTGAGGACCCGGTCGAGACGTTTGGTCCTGATGCGGCTGGAGCATCGGGAGCACTCAACGGCCTTGGCATCAAGTCTTGTTGGTCTTGCTGGGCTCGGCGGTCCCGCGACGCGAGATTCGAGTCCGCGAGTTGGATGACGCCGCGATCCCTCAGCTTGCGTAGCGCGGCCAGATCGGCGCGCGCGGATTTCAGCAATTCGCGATGGTCCTCGACCGGGCCCAGTTGTTGGAGCGCCTCGATGATGCGCTTGGCGACCGGCGAAAGCTTGTGCGGCCGATCTGGCACCGGGCCGTGCACGGTCGCGCCGGCATCTGTTGCTATAGGTTCGGCCCCGCCGCCCGCCAATCGTACCGACCAAGTCTGCCGCCCGACTTGCGCGCGCTCTCCGCGCGCGATGGTGACGAACCCCTCGGCAATGGCGCGCGGGATCAACTCCGGCGAGGCGTCGCGAAACTTTTGTCGAACGGTTTCGACCGGAACGCCGGCGCTACGGTCGGCGAGGTAGCGCAGCAAGGCTGCTTCCTCGCTGTTGCGGACTTCTTCGAGCAGGCTGCCGTTGAGTTCGTCAAGCCTCCGCCAGCCGTCGGCGCAGAGCGTTACCACGCGAACGCGACGCGTTTCCGCGCGCAGCGGCAGCATGGCGCGAAACACTTCGCCCACCGGCGCGAGATAGTACTCGGCAATCCAGAGGCCCAGCGTGACGAGTTCGGGCGAGAGCACGGGCTCGGGATCGAGGACGCGCAACACGTCACGCATCTTCACGCCGGGCGCCACGCGCGTTACCGGCTCGAGCACCAGGCCAGTTGCCTTGCGCGTCGCCAGCGGCACCAACACTCGCTGGCCCAGGCGCACGTCGAGATCGTTGGGCACCCGGTAGGTGAGCGGGTTCCGGATCGCCGCCATCACAGCGACGTTGACGAAGTGCTCGGACGGTTTCTGATGCGACATGCAAGTATAGGGTACAGGGTACAGGGAACAGGGTATAGGGGGAAGGGGAAAGGGCAAAGGCTAAAGGCGTTGGCGAGTGAGCTGTGATGAACGGAAAGGCAGGACCTGTTTCCCACGGTGCGGTTATGGCCCTCGCTCCATGAAACTAGCTGTGGTACCCTGACCGGGAAAAGATCAGGATATTTCAGCACCAAGTCTGATCACCCGAGAACTTTTCGAAAGCACGTCGCCCCGGGGCCACTTCGGGCCGCACGGAGCCAGAATTGAGATCCGAGCAGCGAAATATCGATCGGAGGTCGAGATGAGGAATTGGACGCGTCGAGATCTGTTGAAGACGAGCTTGCTGGCGCCGGCCGTAGTAGCGGTGACCCACGAAGCTGTCGCCAACAGTAAAGTTGCGATGGGAGCGCCGGGCGAGGTTGCCGCCAATGCCACGCTGCCCTCAGGCGCAGCACCGGAGTCGCCGGAGCCGAGTGCTGGACGGGAACGTCTGCTGTTGGATTTCGGCTGGCGCTTTCACTTCGGAAATGCCAATGATCCTGCCAAGGACTTCGGGTTCGGGAGCGGAAGGTCCGGCAACTTTCAGAAGACGGGGAATTTCCTTCCTGCGGGCGCCCTGGCGTTCGACGATAGCGACTGGCGGCCTTTGGATCTGCCTCACGATTGGGCCGTGGAGCTGCCCTTCGAAAATGATCCGGCGCTCTCCAGCAAAGGGTTCTATCCGCTGGGACGGACCTACCCGGCCACGAGTGTCGGATGGTATCGCCGCGTCCTGGAGCTTCCCGCGACGGACGCGGGCAAGCGCCTCAACATCGAGTTCGACGGCTCGTACCGGGAAACCATGGTGGTCTTCAACGGCTTCTACATCGGCCGGCACAGCGGCGGATACGATCCGTTCAGCTTCGATGTCACCGACTTTGCGACGCCGGGCGGAAGAAACGTGCTGCTGGTTCGCGTGGATGCCACCTCGAGCGATGGCTGGTTTTACGAGGGAGCGGGGATTTACCGGCATGTCTGGCTGGTGAAGACGCACCCGGTTCATGTAAAGCAATGGGGCACCTTCGTGCGTGCCCAGGTGCAGCCCGGCGAAGCTACCGTCTTGATGCGCACAGAGGTGGATAACCACGGCAAAGGTGCGCAGACTACGCGCATCACCTCGACGATTCTCGATCCCTCGGGCAAAGTGGTGGGAAAGGTGGCTACCGCCCCGGTGCCCGTTCCGGAATGGGGAAATCAAACCTACGAGCAAGAGACGGTGGTGAACCAGCCCGCCCTATGGTCCCTTGAGAAGCGGAACCTCTACAAGCTGGTGACGGAGGTGGAAGCGAGTGGCGAGGTCGTCGATCGCTACGAGACGCGGTTCGGCATTTGCAGGTTGAGCCTTGACGCGGAGAAGGGTTTCTTCCTGAATGGAAAGTCCGTCAAGCTGAAGGGAACCTGCAATCATCAGGATCACGCCGGCATGGGCGCGGCGCTGCCTGACGCGGTGCAGTATTACCGCATCCGGAAGCTTCAGGAGATGGGTTGTAACGCCTACCGCACCTCGCACAACCCGCCCACGCCGGAACTGCTCAACGCCTGCGACGAGTTGGGCATGCTTGTGTTCGATGAGACGCGCATGATGTCCTCCAATCCCGAGGGACTGAGCCAGTTTGAGAATCTGGTGCGGCGCGACCGCAATCATCCCAGCGTCTTCATGTGGTCCATGGGAAATGAAGAAGGCCAGGCGAACACCGAAAAGGGGTTGCATATTCTGACCGCGATGAAGGAAGTTGCGACCCGGTACGACGGTTCGCGTCCGGTGTCGATCGCGCCCATCCGGGCTATTGGCGTGGGCGGCCTGGCGGTATGTGACGTCATGGGTTACAACTACATGGATCCCGGCGCCGAGGACTACCACAAAGCCCATCCTGAGAACCCCGTAATCGGTACGGAGACCGTCAGCGCCGTGGGCACGCGCGGCATCTACATTACGGACCCAGCGATGGGCTATGTGGGATCGTACGATCCGTACACCACCACCGGCCGCGCTTCGGCAGAAGGCTGGTGGAGGTTCTGCAATGCTCGGCCCTGGCTCAGCGGAGGGTTCGTGTGGACCGGGTTCGACTACCGCGGTGAGCCCTCGCCGTACCAGTGGCCCAACATCAGCTCGCAGTATGGGATTATCGACACCTGTGGTTTTCCCAAAGACACTTTCTACTACTATCAATCCTGGTGGACTTCCCAGCCGGTTTTGCACGTCTTCCCCCATTGGAATTGGCCGGGCATGGAGGGACAAGAGATTGCGGTCTGGGTGTACTCGAACCTGGACAAGGTGGAGCTGTTCCTCAACGGCCACGGCCTCGGCGCTAAGGAAATGAAGAAGGATTCGCACCTGGCGTGGACGGTGAAGTACGCTCCCGGCGCGATCGAAGCACGAGGCTACAAGGACGGCAAGCAGGTGATGACGGTCAAGCGCGAAACCACGGAGCCCGCGGCAACCTTGGTGATGAAGGCGGACCGCTCCGACGTCTCCGCCGATGGCGAAGACGTGGCCATGTTCGCCGTCGAGGTTCACGATGCGCAAGGCCGTGTGGTGCCGATTGCCGATAACGAAGTGGCGTTCCGGGTCTCGGGCGAGGGGAAACTGATCGGCACCGGCAACGGCGACCCTACCAACCACGAATCCGACAAGGGCACCTCGCGCAAGGCCTTCTGCGGTCTTTGCATGGCCGTGGTCCAATCGACGAAGACCGCCGGAAGCATTACCGTGGAAGCCGCCTCTCCCGGACTCGCGCCGGCCAGCGTTACGATTGCGGCTAACGCCGCGACCCTCCGTCCTCAAGTCGCGGTTTGGGAGCGCGAGATCCCGGTGGGCGCAGGCATCACGGGCCTGTGGAGGCCGATCCCGGCAACCGGCGAAGCCAACGGGCTGCTCGCGATGCTCCTCGGCGGTAGCGACACGGTGTTTTCGCTGCGGCAGGACGGGAACACGCTCACGGGAACCGTGGAGGGTACCGGCGGGGGCTTCTTTGGCGGCGGCGATGCGCCTGCCCCGATCACGGAAGGCAAAGTCGACGGCAACAATGTCTCCTTCAAAGCCGGAAACAGCACCTACGCAGGGACGCTGAAGGGAGACCAGATCGAACTCCAACGAACTATAGATTTCGGTTTCCGGCTTCCGCGCCCCGCTGAGGTGCCTGCGGGGTCGCGCCCGGCAATAGGGCCCCCACCGGACGGATCGGACCCGTCACTGGGAGGCGGCTTTGGACGCCCTCCCAGCCGTCTTATTCTGCATCGGGTCCGGCGGTAAAGAAGCTATGGGTACCCATAATGGAGGCTGCGCGGACGGCTTGGGAGAAATCTCTCTTGTAGGTTGCGACAGAGACTTGCCCAGACCGTCAGACGCGAGCGAGCGAGTTAGCAGCTTCAATGTTGCACCAACGTATGCGAAAAGTGATGCACCCAACTCCTCCCGGCGCAGGATGAAAGCAAGGGCGCCCGTGAAAATCGGTGGCCTGATAAACCCAACGATCCTGCGTGTTATCATGGTGGGTCGCGCGAGAGCACCTCTTGCTGTTGAGCCGACTCGCTGGCCGGAGGCGATAGGACATGCAGCCCGCGCGCCGTGAGTTGGGTAAAATAAGGCAAGGAATCAAGGTAGGGACAAACCATGGAAGCTGTGAGGAGCAAGAAAGCGATAGGCTTTGCGGCGCTGGTGTTGGGTGCAACGGGCATGGTGTGTCAATGCCCGGCGTTACGGGCACAGACGGCCCCGGCGAAGGCGGGCAGCAACAAGTCGTACGAGATCGACGTGGCCGGGACAAAAGAATGGGTGGACACGAACATCGACGTGCGCGGAGGGGCGAAGCTGCGCTTCACGGCCACAGGGAAAATCACATATCCGCCTGACCAATCGTACGACGGAAAACTGCGAACGACGGGGACGTTTGGTCCGAACGGGCTCGCGCGTGGATGGGCTGACCTGGTCCACCAGTACGCGGTGAAGGATGCCGGCCACGGCGCGTTGATCGGCCGAATCGGTTCTGACGCATATGCGCAAGCGTTTTTGGTGGGTGCGAGCAAGGAGTACGATGTGCCCGTAGCAGGGAGACTGTTCCTCGGGATCAATCAGGGCATGAGCGAAGCCTCGACCGCGGACGGAAGTTTCCAGGTGAAGATCGAAATTCTGGACGAGGGCTCAGCAAATGCTACAAACGCGGGCGGTCCAGCGGAGACCCGCCTACCAGGTATCACTCGCGATTTGCTGAGCAAGATCCCGCGACGCGTCTCCGATCCCGACGGCAGACCCGGCGACATGGTCAACGTCTTGATCGTGGGAACCGAGGACCAGGTGGTTCAGGTATTCACTACCGCCGGGTGGGTCCAGGTGGACAAGGCGGTGAGGAATACGGTGCTGAATGCCGTGATGGACTCGATCGAGAAGAAGGACTACCTGACGATGCCGATGAGCACGCTGTTTCTTTTCAACCGGGCGCAGGACTATGGATTCGCGCACGCCGAACCGGTGAGGGTGGCGATGTCCCGGAATCATCTGCGCGTCTGGAAATCGCCGTACGAGGTCGATGGACGACCGCTGTGGTGCGTGGCCGCTACGCACGATATCGGATTCGAGCGAGACCAGCGTAACAATGGCGTGACGCACAAGATCGATCCGGCCATCGACGGTGAACGCGAGTACGTGAATGGCACGCTTTCGGGAACGGGGCTTGTCGTCCAGCGGGATCACGTGACGCCGGCCGATGCGCTGACCACTGCCAAGACCGCGACGGGCGGAGAGTTTCACTCCGACGGACGCATACTCGTGCTCGTGCTCAGCAACACGGCGGGCAAAAGCAACTAGAGACGATTCCGCTCTATGGTCATCTTCAAATTCGGTTCCGATCGCAAGCGGCCGGAGACCGTTTCGACAGCGCGCTTATTGGAGTTGGCGAGCGACATGAATTTGCTGTAGAAATCTTACTTGGCAACCCGACCATTCTCCGGTGAAGTCCGAGGGCCGCGCGGCGCGGTTCTCGTCGGCCTTCTCCGGGACGCGGCAAGTTTAATACGGCAGGTTCCCTGAAGGGAGGTAGCCCATGTCGAGACGAACAAAAATTCTTCTCGGTCTCGTAATCGCCATCGTCGTGGTACTGATCGGACTGGTGGTGGTGGTGCCGCTGCTCTTCAATATCGATAACTACCGTCCCCAGGCCACCGCTTACATCCAGCAACAAACCGGGAAGCCCACCACCATCGGCCACATGGCGCTGACGGTGTTTCCCAGCGTGTCGATCCGTCTGGATGACTTCACGCTCGGCAATCCACCGGGTTTCCCTCAGGGCAACTTCGTCAAGGTGCGGCGCGTTTCCGCGGTCGTGGATGCGGGCGCATTGTGGAATCGCCAAGTGGTCATCAAGTCGTTGGAACTCGATGACCCGGTGATCAACCTGCTCTCCGATGTGCGCGGCCAGTGGAACTTTGAGAATGCGCCCAAGACCACAACCCGAGACTCGAAGCCGGAGGAGAAGCCGCTCTTCACGCTGGGCGTGATTGACAAGGTCCGCGTTTCGGGCGGGCAGTTGGCCGCCGCCAACCTGCTGGCCTCCGGGGGCTCCGGGCCCACCTACTTTGAGGGGCGCGGCATGTCTATTGACCTCAACCAGGTGGACCTGAGCGCGTTTACGCAGTCGGCGTCATTTCGAGCACCCGATTACCCGGGCGGACTCCTCACTTCCGTGGCCTATGCCGCCACCCCCGAAGCTCCGCCCGTCGCGCAGGGGACTCTCCGGGCGGATCTGCTGCGCTTCGGAACGCTTTCGGCGACCACGGTGAAATCCAAAGTGCGCCTCTTCCCCAAACAGGTTTTCTTCGACGACCTCAATTTCAACTGTTACGATGGCCACGCCACCGGCAACCTTGGCTTTAACTTTGCCGGGCAGAACCCCGGCTATACCACTCAAGCGCAGCTCAAGGGCGTGAACGTCGCAAAGCTGCTGGAAGCCTTCCCCGACGGACGGGGTAGGATGACCGGCACGCTCGACGGCGCCATTAAGCTCGCCGGCGCGGTCACGCATTCACCTGACCCGCTGGCCGGTATGCGCGGGGCGGGTCAGATGGACATCCGCAACGGACAGCTCCCCAGCCTGCAATTGAACAAGAACCTGATGATGTTGGCGCGCGTGGCGAAGCTGGGACCCGCCGCGGGTGATCCCTCTTCGTTTTCCTCCATCGCCGCAGACTTGAATATCGCCAACGACAGAATAACCAGCAACAAGGTCAGTATTGTTGGAAACGGCGTCAACGTGAATGCCGCCGGCAGCATGGGGATGGCAGGCGCCGGCGAGCTCGACTATCAGGGCATCGCGAGCCTCGCTGCGGGGCAGAACGCGGTGAGCGATCTGATCGGGGGCCTTTCAGGGGCCAAGATCGAGAACGGCAAGCTGACATTTCCCTTTGGGCTGCTCGGCACACTCGAGAATCCCAAGTTTAGCCTGAAGGGCGCCACCGCCGCAGGTCGACTCGGAGCCGTCGAGGGCCTGCTGCGCGGACAGCAGCCCGGCCAATCCACGGCCCAGCCTGGGCAGACCCCTGCCGACGTGGTGCAAGGCATCACCGGCCTCTTCAAAAAGAAGAAACAATCGACGCAGCAGCAAAAACCAAAGTAGCAGCAACCCCCGCAGAATCCTTAACGTCTGTGAGGGCCGTGGGATGTCTCTGCTTGCGGCTCAGGATACTGGAGCGCACATCATCGTAATCCCATTCTTTTCCGCGAACTGGAGTATCTCTTCTCTGACTTTTTGCTCCACGGGCGAAGGGGTCGGACTCGAGAGAGAAAGGACAAACTTCGTCCCACTCGGAAACTGAGTCAGCTTCTTCTTCAACAAGTCGAGTGATAGCTGATTGTACTGAGCGACGGTGAAACTCGGCGGATCGGTACCAATTAGAGCAATGGCGAACGGCCTTCGCGACCAAGCCTGGAGGGCCTGCTCGATATCCTGCTGAATATTGGGTCCCACACCGAGTGCCTGGATGCGGCGCAGCTTCGATTCGTCTGAGAGCCAGCCCGCACCGGTCGCGAGCGCACGCGCCAGGCTCTGGCCAAGGCCAGCATCCCACACATGGGGATTCTTTCCTGCCGGGACAAATCGGAGCTCCGCGGCACGCCCGCTCCAATCGCGGCTCCACGCTTCGTACCGGTTCCAGAGCGCTTGCTCAGCCTCCACGGAGCCGTGGTCGCCAAGATAGCTAGCCGCGTTGTTTGCCACTTCGGGATCGGAATCGGTGAGGCTGCTAACTGCCAATTCCTCTAAAACGGGGCTATTTTGAAGGGCGCCGATGCCGGTAAGAGTCGTGTGCCGGCAGGCACTGCTGTCCGGCGCACGCGCTGCGAGGGCGCGCTCGATGAGCGGCTTGGCCGTCTCGGCGTCGACCTTCAGCACGTAAGCCAACGCCTTGTCTTGCGGTTCGCACGCCCATTTCCCGACCCGACTCTCGATTTTTCCCAGCACGTCCGGCAAGACCGCTGCGTCGGCATAGCGGAAGAGCAAGGAGGCGAGATTGCCCTCGATTTCATAATTATCCGTCGCCAGGAAATGCTCGGCAATCGCTTGTTCCGCTTCGGGCAGGGTTTTGTCCGGAAGGAGTCCAAGGGTGTTTGCGTTGTAGCGCGGCTTGGGGCGAGTGATCTCGGTGATTACCGCGTCGCGCGCGCCCTCGGGATCGAGCTCATACCACCGCTTGAGGGCCGCCGCGCCTAGTTCGAGCGACTGGTAAGCATGCATCTCGCGAAGCCCAGGGAAGTCTTCGTAATGGAGCGCCATAGTGCGGAGCAACGGCAGCCAGTTCGGATCATTCACTTGCTGCCAGCGGTATTGAATCCAGGCCACCTGCTTCTCCACAGGGAGCGCGGAGAACACCCCGATGAGTTGCGCTACCAGTTCACTTCTGAGCTCCGCGGGCATGTTTGGGTCGGTGACATTCATTGCGGTGTCCACACTGACTGCCAAAGCTGTTCCGCGTTTGCTCGAAAGCGCGGGCACGAGCTTCTGCCGCAATGCTTTCAGGTTTTGGTCTCGTTGCTGTCTGAGAGAGCCTGGAGCCTCCTTGGGGTCCAGTGGCAGGACCGACATGGTGGTGAGAAAGAGTTCGCTGACGGGGAATTGCGGTTCATTGAGCAGTTTGTTCATCTCCTCGAAGCCGGCGTCTCGATGCGGCGAGCCGACCAAGCCGAACATGCAATCCCAATCAATTCGGTTATCTTCGCCACGCAAGCGCCTGGCCAGCTCGCGAGCTGCGTCGGCGGACCCAAGATAGCGCAAGGCCCTCAGCGCGGCTTGCTGGGGATCGGTCCGAGCGTCCCCGTTCGACGGCGTACCGCGGCTCAATGCCTCCTTTATCTGCTTGAGTTGCACCTGTTGCCATGCGGCGTCCGCAGCAATGATCCGCAGCTCAATCGGGTTGGATTTAAGTTCTATCGTGCCGCCATAGGGGTTGTCGCTGGCACGGGTGTCGTTGACGCGCTGACTGACAACGGTCAGCCGGTACGTCCCCGGCTGATCGAAACGGGCCCACTCGTTGAGGTCCAGTTGAATGGTCGTCGGGGATGGTGAAAGGAACTTGAAGCCGGTCAACCCACCCCCCAGAAAGCCCCAAGCAGAATTGAAATACAACTGCAGGGGGTCGCTCGTGCCGTTCTGAGGGTCGAGCAAGAATTGCTCATATGACATACGGCCGCTGCGGTCGTACGTGGCCATGTTGATCTGGTAGCGTTCGGGGGTCGTGGAGGTAAACGTCAGGTCCAGTGGAATCACTTCACCGCAACGGAACTCCGTCCGAGTGACGGAGAGCTGTAACCGCAGGCTTGCATCATCTACTTTGCCGGCCTCGGGGCGTTCCTGGGCAAAAGCCAGCTCCCGGGAAATCATCGAGAGGCAAGCCGCAAATACTGCTGCCGCCAAGGCGCATGACCTGGACCGTTTCACCTTCTCCACCTCTGCTACTAATAGACACCGCAGAAAGACGCTGGGTTGCCATAAAGGGGATTCTACTGTTTGACCGGACTGCACCCGAGAAGCAAGCGGTCGGGAGAGTCAACTTCCAGGGCCGCGTCAAGGAACCGCGCCGAAGGCTTATGGTCGGTGTCTGGAGCGCCCGCCCTTGGCTCGTAAGCCGGCGGCCCGGAAGCTGACCCGCTGCAACTACGACGAACTACGCCGCCACGGTCTTTACGCTTTGACTTTTATCCCGTATCCTCTGGTTGTGGCTGCTGCCCGCTGGCGAAGCAGCGATTGTCGGAGCGGAGGGGCTGGGACAGAGTTATGCCAAGCACGAATGAACGCTCAGTTGCCTCTTGTCGCTCGCGACTGCCGGAGGGGCTTAAATGAGATCAGCGCAGGCACTCGGGGCCAACCCCTTGGATGACCGCCGTTGGAACGGCAACGCGTTCAAGCCCCTATCGGCCTTCTCGCGAATTGGTCTCTCCCTTCTTCTCATCGGCCTTGCTATGCTCGGGCCGGAGGGAATCCGCGGAGCCACTGCCTCGGCCGCCGACGTGCAAGGACCCATCGGGTCCCACGCGTGGCGGCTCGCCACCGACGATACCGAGATCGTCATTGAGATCGAACACGGCGCGCCTTCGCTGAGGACCCTGGCGTCAACGGCGACGCATCGCAACTGGATCGTCGGGCCGGCCGGACCTTCATCGATGAAGGACGTGGAAGTGAACGGGATTCCCATCACCCTGGAGTGGGAATACGATAGCGCTGCGTACGATCCTGCCGCCCACCAACTCACGCTTCTCTATCGGAACGCTCAACCAGCGCTGGAGCTGCATTCGGTGTGGCGCGCCCGCCCCGGACGCGGTCCCGTGGAGCACTGGGCGACGCTAACCAACCACGAAAGCCATCCCATCACCGTCACGGCGCAGGACAGCCTGGCCCTCGGTGGGCTCGAGATCTCGCCCGCCGAGCCGGTCTCGATCTGGTGGATCAACCGCGGTGGAAGCAACGCCTCGACGGAAGGCGGCGTCTTCAGCGTTCGGGCGGACCCTGAACTCGACCAGACGATTGTGAGCGACCCCACAGACCCGTCGAGTCCGGTGCCCTGGATGGCCGTGCAGGCGGGCGACTCGGGCGGACTCTACGTGGGGTGGGAGTTTTCGGCGTTGGGGCGTATTCGCGCCCAAGCCAAGGCAGCGAAACCGATGACGCTTTCCCTGCGCGTCGGAAACTTGCCGGACTTCAAGACGGACGTTGAGGCCGGTGAGACCTTCCTCGTGCCGGTGGCCTTCGTCGGCTGTTACACCGGTGACCTCGACAATGGCAGCGCCTCGCTCCATCGTTTTATCCTGGAGAAGTTGATGCCGCCGCGCCCGCCGGGGCCCTATCCGACGCTCGCCTACAATCTCTATCTCGATATGGGCGGCAACAAGGCGACCGAAGCCGATGTGCTCAGCAGCGCCCACCTGTGCAACTCACTCGGCTTCGAGACCTTCGTGCCGGACGCCATGTGGTTCGCCAAGGACGGCGATTGGCGCTGGGACCCGACGCGCTTTCCGCATGGTGAGGGGCCGATCGAGCAAGCCGTCCACCAGAACGGCATGAAGCTGGGCCTGTGGATGGCGTGGACCCACGGCAGCGATTCCGAGGATCCCGGTGCGCTCAACGCGTTTCGCCACCCCGACTGGTTCAACCGCAGCATTCCGCCGGACTGGAAGCCGGGCGAGATTAACTGGGACCTGTTCCTGGACCTTGGGTACGTGCCGGCGCGCCAGTGGGCTGAGCAATCCGTCGAGCGTGCAGTCACCGACTACAACCTCGATTACTTGAAGCACGATTACAGCCCCATCGTGACCTCCTGCCCGCAGACCAACCATCGCCACCACTATGGCGTGGACGTGAGTTACTGGTCGGCGCTCGGATACTACGAGGTGATGGAGGCGCTGGCGAAGAAGCACCCCCGGCTGGCGCTCGAAGGCTGCTCCGGTGGCGGGCGGATCAAGGACTTCGGGGAGGCGAAGCACGTCCACTATATCGTGGCCACGGACACGCTCTCGGCGCTGCCCGACCGCCAGAGCATTTACGATTCCACCTACGCGTTTCCACCCGCCATGCTGATGGCGTACACGTACGAGAACTATTACAACCACACATCCGATCGGCCGCTGCCCTACTTCTGGCGCTCGGCTATGATGAGCGCGTGGCAAATCGATCCCACAAACAGCGCCACGTGGACCGCCGACGAGCGCGTGGGCGCGATCCGCGCTGTTCAGATCTACAAGCGCTGGATTCGTCCTACCCTCGGCGACGCCGAGGTTCATCACATCCTGCCGCGGCCCGACGGGCTGCACTGGGATGGAATGTTCTACTGGAGCCCGAGTGTGAAGAAGGGCACGGTCTATATCTTTCGCCCGAACAATGACGAGGTGGCCCGGCGCGTGCGGCTGCGAGGCCTGGGCGCCGACGTTTCGTATCGCGTCTCGTCTGAAGACGGATCGGTCACCACCGGCACGCACAGCGGCGGGGAGCTGATGAACGAGGGCTTGCTGATCAAACTGCCGGGGAAGTACACCAGCGATTTGATCTACGTGGAAGAGAGGTAATAGGGGGACAGGGAATAGGGAACAGGGAACAGGAAGCAGGTCGCCGGGGGACAGGGAATGGGGGAATAGGCAAGGCAATCGGGAACAGCGCGCCTCTTCCTGTTCCCTGTCCCCTCTCCCCTGTTCCCTCTTCGCAGGGAGGGCCGTCATGCGCTGGGCCTGGAAGATCGGGAAGCTGGCGGGAATCGATGTCTACATGCACGCCACCTTCCTGCTACTGATCCTCTTCATTTTGGTCGCAAACTGGGCGGAGAAACGCAGCGTCGCCACCGCAGTTTACGGCCTGGTGTTCGTGCTAGTGATCTTCGGTTGCATCGTTCTGCACGAGCTGGGTCACGCGCTAACGGCGCGGCGTTACGGCATCCGCACGCGCGACATCGTGCTGCTGCCGATCGGCGGTGTGGCACGCCTGGAGCGCATGCCCGAGGACCCGCGGCAGGAGTTGCTGGTGGCGCTGGCCGGCCCGGCGGTGAACGTGCTGATCGCGGCAGCGCTTCTCCTGCTGTTGGGGTCATTCGGGCACCTGCCTACGCTCCGACAGGTGGAGAACGTCAATTGGACCGGCCACGATTTCCTCGGAAGCGTGCTGGCGGTTAACATCTGGCTGGTGCTGTTCAACCTGATTCCCGCTTTTCCTATGGACGGCGGCCGCGTGTTGCGGGCCTTGCTCGCCACGCACATGGAGTATACCCGCGCCACACAAACGGCCGCGCACGTTGGCCAAGCCATCGCCTTCATCTTCGGCTTTCTCGGCCTGCTCTTTGACCCTTTTCTCCTGTTCATCGCCCTTTTTGTATGGATGGGAGCCAGCGGCGAAGCGGCCATGGTACAGATGCGCACCTCGCTCGGCGGCATTCCGGTGCAACGCGTGATGCTGACCAATTTCCGCACGCTCCAGCCCCACGACACGCTGGCCCAGGCCACGGAATACATGCTGGCCGGTTGGCAGCAGGACTTTCCGGTCGTTTTCGGCGACCACGTCCTCGGCGTGCTGAGGCGAGAGGACCTCGTGCGCGCGATCGCTCAAGGCGGAACCTCGCTCGCTGTGCGCGAGGCCATGCGGCGCGACTTTGAGGCGATCGACTCCCACGACATGCTGGAGCAGGCGGTCCAGGCGCTGCAACGATGCGGCTGCCGCTCGTTGCCGGTGGAGCACAACGGAGAGTTGGTCGGAATGCTGACCATGGAAAACGTGGGCGAGTTTATGATGATCCAGTCGGCGCTGCGCCAGGCGAAGCGGGCAGCCGAGACGCCGAAGGCGTTGGCCTGACCGGGAATCGAAACTCGAAACTCGAAACTCGAAATCGGTCACTAGCCGTCTTTACGAGTTTCGATTTTCGAATTTCGAGGCTTGCATCGTTTTGCTGATTACTGTAAGTAATCAGGCGTTTCCAAGACACTAGTTGAAAAAACTCGCCCTCCACACACCTTTCCAGTATTGACCTCCCCAGCTTGACCTCTCATAATCAGCGCGCGTTGGGCAGATCCACATAGGGTTGGCGTCGAGTGCAAGCCGGTTGAACACCGGTGGTGGAAGTCTAAGCCGGGTCTAAGTGGGACTCCTAGCCTTGTCGGGCCGTTCGGGTTGAACTAGAACAGGGAAGCTGAAACACGCCACAAGCGTCGCTGCGCAAGTGTGCGTTGAGGCGCATCGCCGCCGGTGTGGAGCGGGGAGACGTATCGCCGTCCCAGGGAGGGCCGTCCACACGCTTTCAGCTCCCCACAAACGGAAGGAGATCCATGCGCAAGACCAAGCAAATGTCTATCGGAACCGCGCTGGTTGCATTGGCAATGATTCTTGCCGGCAACCTTCGCGCGCAGGAAACGACCGGAAGCATTCGCGGCACGGCGTACGATCCAAGCGGTGCGGGCGTGCCGAGGGCTCTCGTCACGGCGACGCAGGTTGAAACCGGTGTCTCCCGCGCCAGCCGGAGCAACCCGGATGGCTCTTATGTGCTGGTGCTGCTCCCGGTCGGGCACTATCGCCTCGAAGTGGACGCCAAGGGCTTTCAGAAGTTCGTCCAGGAAGGAATCACGCTCGCGGTGAATGAGTCCGCGAACGTCCCCATCCACCTCGCAGTCGGATTGGCCACACAGTCGGTAGTAGTTACGGCCAATGCCGCGGTCATCGAAACGGCGAACACGACGATGGGAGAGACGGTAGGCGAGCGCGAAATTCTTGACCTGCCATTGAACGGCCGTAATTTCTCTCAACTCGGGCTGCTGCAACCGGGCGTGGTGCCGATAACACCCGGGCTCGCCGAGGCCGGAGGATCGCTGCGTGACGGGCAGCCCTATTCCGTCAACGGCCAGCGGCCGGAGTCGAACAACTTCCTGATCGACGGTGCGTCCAATGTGGACGCTGTGGACGGCGGCTTTGTGCTGAAGCCGCCCATCGACGCCATCGCCGAATTCAAGATTCTCACCCATACCGCCAACGCCGAGTTTGGCTCGAACGCCGGCTCCACCACCAACATCATTACCCGGTCGGGCTCGAACGATCTTCACGGCACGGCGTGGGAGTTCGTTCGCAACGACAAGCTGGATGCAGCCAACTTCTTCGAGAATGCGGACGGTTTCCAGAAGTCGGAGTATCGTCAAAACCAGTATGGCGCGACCCTCGGGGGCCCGATTCAGCGGGAGAAGACCTTCTTCTTCGGTTACTACGAAGGCTTCCGCAACCGGCAGGGCGAAGTCATCAGCGATGTCAGGGTGCCTTCTGCCCTCGAACGGCAGGGGAATTTTTCGCAGGACGGCCCGCTATTCGTCATTGGACAGACGGGCCCGTCGTTAGTGCCTGGCGGCACGCTGCCGGCTATCGATCCCACGGCGGCGAATGTGGAGAAGCTCTATCCGTCGCCTAACGCCACCGATTCGAATGGCGTGTTAGACCTTCTCAATGCGTCGCAGATTTTGCGCGATAACGAGGACCAGGCGGGCTTGCGCATCGACCACTATTTTTCATCCCAGACCAGCGTGAACTTCCGCTACATGTTCTTGAATGGCACGCGCTTTGACCCGCTATCCACCGCCGGTGCGGGCGTGCCGGGATTCCCCGTGGGCGAAGACCATCGCACCCAGAACTTCGTTGTCCAATTGACCCATTCATTTTCGCCCTCGGTCGTGGACATTGCGCGATTTTCTTTTCTCCGCAACAAGTTTCTATTTGACGAGCACGAGAACAACACTTCACCCGCTTCGTTGGGCTTCCAATATCAGCCCACCCTGGCCATCGCGGCCGGTCCGCCATTTCTTCAATTCTCCGGAGGTGGTTACGCCACGGTCGGTGATCCTATCACTGGCCCCCGCAACACCTACGAGAATGCTTTTGGCGCCTCCGACTCGCTTACTTGGATTCGCGGGCGACACGAGCTGAAGTTTGGGGGCGACTTTCGTCGTGACCAGATCAATGCGGTCAATGGGATTGCCTCGAACGGCTTTTTTGTCTTCGTAGGTTTCCCCTTCACCAACTCGTTTGCCAGTTTCCTCAGTGGGCAGCCCATCTTCTTTCTCCAAGGGGGCGGCAGCCAACCGGGTGGCGGCGGCGACTTGTCGCGCGGTCTTCGCGGCAGCGACTTCAACTTCTATGCGCAGGATACCTACAAGGTCAGCCCGCGCTTGACCGTCAACGTGGGTCTCCGCTACGAGCTACCCTTCCCTTACACCGATATTCGGAACCGGCAGAACTTGTATGAGCCGGGCGTGCAATCCACGGTGATGCCCGACGCTCCGCCCGGACTTGTGTATCCGGGCGACGCCGGCATCCCCGCGGGCCTGATTCCTACCGAAAAGAATGCCTTCGCGCCGCGCATCGGCGTGGCTTGGGATCCCACCGGAAGCGCTCGGTGGCTGGTCAGGGCGGCTTATGGGGTCTTCTTTGACCCCTATTACAACGGCCAGGGTGGCCCACTACAGGATCCCATCAGCGCTCCCCCGTATCTTCGGACGCCGCAGTTGTCGTTCCCCCAAGTGGGTACCCTCTCCAACCCGTTCGCCAATGGCAATCCTTTCACAACTCCATTTGGCGAGACGATGACGCTCCTGACGATCGATCCCCACCTGCGCCTGCCCTACGCGCAGGACTGGAACCTGAACCTCGAGCGGTCTTTCGGCGCTGACTGGCTGCTTGAGGTAGGGTACGTCGGAACCAAAGGCACGAAACTGCCGCGCTTCATCGAAGACAATCCGTCCCTACCCGAACCCGGAGAAACCTGGTCTGCTCAGCAGAGCAGTATCGATCCGCAGCGCGTTAATTGCCTGCCGACGGCGCAGGGCAACTGCAACTACAGCTCCGTGGGTCTGATTGTGGGCGCCGCCAATTCCTCTTATCACGCCCTGGAGACGAGCCTGCGCAAGCGGTTCGGTCACGGAGTCTCCTTCCTCGCGTCGTACACGTTCTCGAAATCCATCGATGACGTTTCGTCCTTCAATATCACCGGGTCCGCCTCGCAGCCGATCGCCGGAGAGAATGACTTGGCGCAGAATCCTTTCGACCTCGCCGCCGAACGAGGCCGGTCAATGTTCGACGCGCGCAACCGCGCCGTGCTGAGCTACCAGTGGCAGATGCCTTGGTTCCGGCAGCCGGCGAACTGGTATCAGAGCGTGCTGGGCAAGTGGCAAGTGAACGGCATCACCACTTTCATGAGCGGAACACCGTTTACGGTGGAGGATCAGAGTTTCAGCTACGGTGCGCCGGAAATTTCCGGATTTTCCGCCTTCCGTCCTAACCTTGTCGGCAACGCCAACCACGGCCCGAGGACCGTGCAGGAGTGGTTCGACACCAGCGCATTTCAGAGGATTCCGATGTCGGCGCTGGCGGGAACTTACGGAACCGAAGGCCGCAATGTGGTCCAAGGTCCGGGACTCGCTCAATGGGACTTTTCAGCGATCAAGGATTTTCGCTTGGCCGAATCCAAGAACCTGCAATTCCGGGCCGAATTCTTCAACGTGTTCAACCGCGCCAATTTCCGGCTGCCGAACAGCGATATCAGCTCGACCACCTTCGCTCAGATTCAGCAGGCCTTGGCGCCGCGGCTGATCCAGTTTGCATTGAAGTTCATGTTTTGAGAAGAAGTCGAGGGTCAAAAGTCGAAGGTCGAAAGTGAAGACAGAGATTGCTACTGCGTGCGCCTCTTTCACTCTCGACTTTTGGCTTTCGACTTTCGACTGAGAAAAGGAGCCACCATGAATTGCCGAAAGTTCCTTGCAGCCGGTTTTCTGGTCAGCATGCTTGCGGTCGCTGTCTCGGCCCGGCCGGCAGACAAGCCCTCGACGACCATCAAGGGTTATGTGATCGACTCGGCCTGCACCTTCACCAAGAATCTGAAGAAACCTCTCAGCCCGGAGTGCGCCGTGGCGTGCGCCAAAGCGGGATCGCCCCTGGTGATTCAGACCGCTGGGGGAACCGTTTACTTGCCGATCGACGATGCGCAACCAGCCAAAAGTCAGAATGACCGGTTGATGCCGTACGCGGGCCAGATGGTCTCCGTCACTGGCAAGGTGTACGAGAAGGGCGGAGCGCGCGCGATTGTGATCGAGAAGATCGAGGCGGCCGCGGGCAAGTGACCGACGTTAAGCGCAGTGGCGAGTGGTTAGTGGCTGGCAGCCGTCACCGGTCAGCTATGAGCCACCGGTAAGAACTGGACTTCTCTTGCTGATGGCTGATGACTGATAGCTCGTCGCTAGCCACTAGCCACGAACTGCTAGCCACTTTTTTGGTGAACCATGGAACCGATTTTTCTTTGCGACGTTGAACGGCAGGCGAAGGCGGGCCCAATGGGCCCGCAGTTTGCGGCCATGGAGGCGGCGGGAGTTCCGGTCCCGCAGATCCTGTACTTGTTCGCCTTCAAACCGCGCGCGACGGACCACCTTTCGCGCTACACGCAGGAGTTGATGCGGGGGCCGTCGCCGCTGGCTCCGGGCATGCGGGAGCTGATCGCGGCGTTCACCTCCAAGCGCAACCAGTGCCCGTTTTGAATCGGCTCGCACGCCGCGGTCGCGGCGGAATTGCTGGGACATACCGCCAAGGTGCAGGCGGTGCTGAAGGACTACCGCACGGCGCCCATTACGGAAGCGGAGAAGGCGCTGTTTCAGTTCCTCGAGAAAGTGAACCGCCAGTCCCATCAGATCAGCCAGGTCGACGTCGACCAGGCGCGGCGCGCCGGCTGGACGGACGAAGCGCTTTACGATGCGATAGGCGTCTGCGCCCAGTTCAACTATTACAATCGCTGGATCGATGCCAGCGGTGTGCAGGATATGCCCGCCATCGGCTACCAGATGTCCGGGCATCGACTTGCGACCGAGGGCTATGCCCGGCCGCTGGCGCCGGAAAATGATCATTCGCATCCCCATGCGCCAGGCGCTGACCGCTACGAGCTACCGCCGACGGAAAGAAAAGTGACGATGGAGCCGATGTTTCTGAGAGACGTCGAGGAGCGCGAGGGAGGAGGGCAGTACGCGGAGTTGATCCGGCAGACGCGCGCCGCGGGCGCTCCGGTCTCGCAGATCTTTCACCTGTTCGCGTTTAAGCCGGCGATGACCGACCACCTTTCTTACTTCACCCAAGAGCTTATGCGCGGCGCCTCGCCACTCAGTCCGGGCTTGCGCGAGCTGATCGCCGCTTTTACTTCCCATCAGAACCAGTGCCTATACTGCGCCAATTCGCACGCTGCCGCGGCGGGGCGATTGCTGGGAAGCCGCGCGTTGGTCCAGGCCGTGCTCGATAACTACAGAGCCTCCGCTCTCTCACCCGCCGAGAAAGCATTGTTCGGCTTCATCGAAAGGGTCACTTTCCGGTCGTGGGAAATCCGGCGCGGCGACGTGGATCAGGTAAGGCAAGCAGGCTGGTCGGACGAGGCGCTCTACGACGCCCTCACCGTCTGCGCGCTTTTTAGCTTCTACAATCGCTGGGTTCACGCCGCGGGCGTCCACGTGATGCCGCCGGAGTGGCATGAAGTGTCGGGCAAACGGCTGGCCGAACGCGGTTATGTTCTGCGCTGAAGAACGCGCAGAGAATAATCTAAAGGCCCGTTCCCTACCTCACAGGTTGCCATCGGCCAAAAGCTCAGCCCTTAACTCCAGGCGGCGCGTATCATTCATTGCGAGCACGTACACGGTCGCCCGGCCGACGGGCGTGATGCCATCGACACGGACGCCCCGGAAGAGAAAGTGCTCAGGCTACTGACTTCCTTTCCCGTTGGCGCTGCCGCTGAATCCGTCCTTGCATTTTGAATGTGTCAAGCGCTATACTGTTAATGGCGACGCATCTCGGTGGGCGAAAGCCCACTTTTTTTTAGGACGCGCAGGAGCGCCCCGAGCGGCGGAAAGGTGAATTGTGCCCGGAGCCTGACCATAGATTGCCGTGCCCGGGCGGACGAGAATGGCTGTCGATCTTGGGAAGATTCAAGAGATCGCTGATCGCGTTGTCGCTTCGGAGGGCATGACGCTGGTCGATGTCGAGCTGAAGGGCGGACGTTCCAATGCGTTGCTGCGGATTTATATCGACAAGCCCGCGGGCGTCTCGCACGCCGACTGTCAATTGGTGAGCGAGCAGCTCAGCACCATCTTCGACGTCGAGGAGTTTTTTTCGGAGAGCTACACGCTCGAGGTCTCGTCGCCGGGACTAGATCGGAAACTGGTGAAACCCCGCGACTACGAGTACTTCGTGGGACGGTTGGCGCGCTTGGTATTGCGCGACCCGGTGGACGGAGAGAAGGTGTACGAGGGGAGGCTGGCGGGCTACGAAGGGGGCCGGGTGCGGCTGGCCCTCGGCGAAGCGCTGAAGGAGTTGGAGTTTTCGAACATTTCGAAGGCGAGGCTGGTGGTGGAGCAGCCTGGATTCGGGACGCCGAAGCCGGGACCGAAGAAGATGTGAGAGGCTGAATGAAGAGACGCAGGGAAGAGAGAGAGCTAGCTGATGGAATCTGAGGATTGCGTTTATCGCCATAACTTAATATGAGTTCAACCCTATCAGATAGTTCGCGTACGAAGGCGTTGGAGGTGCAAAAGCGGGGCGAGGGCGAAAACAAAGCCAAACAAAGCCACAGGGGTCAATCCCTTTATGATCAGTTGGATAGGCACAGAACGACAAGAACAAAGCCATGGAGGTTATCCTCCATTGCTCCAGTCTTTTACGGTTATTTCGACCCCGTTTTCTCGCAAATCGCTACCAGTGACGGTGTCCTCTACATTGCCGATTCGGGGTCGGGGGTAGCGAAGCAATTAAGCAATTTTGGTGGAAAGCGCTGGCATCGCATACGTGGGTAGAAAGTTTTCAGTTCTCAGTCTTCAGTCCTCAGTTCCCAGTTCTCAGGGCATTGGTCGAAAGGACTAGTGCTCTTCGTGAGAACTGAAAACTGAGAACTGAGAACTGAAGTCCAGAGAGGTTGATTTTGAGCACAAGCTTGCTGTATCAAACGATCGACCAGTTGAGCCGCGAGAAGGGGATCGACCCGCAGATTATCATTTCCGCGGTGGAAGACGCGATCCTGGCCGCGACGCGGAAATACTACAAGAGCACCGAGGATCTCCAGTCCCACTTCAACAAGGAGTCGGGAGCCATCGAGGTCTATGCGGTGAAGAAGGTGGTGGAGCAGGTGGTTGATCCCGACCACGAGATGAGCTTGGCCGAGGCCCGAAAACGCGACCCGGAAGCCGCGTTGGACAGCGAACAGAAGATTCCCAAGGACACCAACGTCCTGGGCCGGATCGCCGCGCAGACCGCCAAGCAGGTGATCTTCCAGAAGGTTCGCGAGGCCGAGCGCGACACGGTGTTCGCGGAGTACAACAACCGCGTGGGCGAACTGGTGAACTGCACGGTGAAGCGCCTGGAGGGCCCGGAAGTGATTGTGGACCTGGGCCGCACCGAGGCGCGCATGCCGCGCCGGGAGCAATCGCGTCTGGAGAATTACCAGATCGGCGACCGGTTGCGCGCCGTGATCAAGGAAGTGGACCGGGCGTCGCGCGGCCCGCAAGTAGTGGTCTCGCGGGCCGACGGGTCGCTGGTGCAGCGGCTATTCGAGATGGAAGTCCCGGAGATCTACGACGGTACGGTAGTGATCCGCGCTATTGCGCGCGAGGCCGGCGAGCGCACCAAGGTCGCCGTCTTCTCGAAAGACCCGGACGTGGATTGCGTGGGCGCCTGCGTGGGTATGAAGGGCATGCGGGTGCAATCGATCATCCGCGAGCTGCGCGGCGAGAAGATCGACATCATTGAGTTCAATGAGGAACCGGTCGCTTTTGCCGCCAACGCTCTGAGCCCGGCCAAAATCAATCACGTCTCGATCATCGATGCCGAGCAGAAACACCTGGAAGTGATCGTGGACGATACGCAACTCTCGCTGGCAATCGGAAAGAAAGGCCAGAACGTGCGGCTGGCCGCCAAGCTGTTGGGATGGCAGATCGACATCAAGAGTGAAGAGGAAAAGCGGCAGGAGATTGAGTCGCAGATGGCGGCCATGGCCCGCCGCGGCGCAGCGGTTTCCGAGCTGGCCGGCCTGGGTGACAAGACGCTTGAGAAGTTGCGCAATCACGGCGTCGAAACGGTGGAGCAGTTGGCCCAGATGACGCCCGACGAGCTCACGCAGATCCCCGGCATCGGCGAGAAGACGGTCGATAAGATCCGCAAGGTGGTCACGGATTACTTTGAGCAGGGCGAGGCGGCGGCCCAGGCCGAGGCGGCAGCAGCAGAAGCCGCTGACGCAGCCGCCAAGGGATCAACGCCGGCTGAGATCCTGTTCGCACCGGAAGTTGAACCAGCCCCGGCTGGGACGGCAGCCGCCGAGATTGCGGCGTCGTCAAGCGAGGTAGTGGACGCCGCCGGCGAGGTTGCGGCGGAAGCGAACCAAGAGAGTGGAGAGCCAGTGGAGGCCGCGCAGCAAGCCACCGAGCCCCAAAGTAGCGGCGAAGCGGCTTCGACGGAGGAAGGAGGCGACGGAAAACAGGAAGACGGAGACTAAACTAGAAATTAGAAATCAGAAGCAAGAAAGCTAGAAGCCGGATTCTTCATTCTACTTTCTGCGTTCTGACTTCTGCTTTATCTCGGAAGCGCGGGAGGCGCAGTAAAAGCGAATGGGTAAGATTAGAATCAACGATCTGGCGCGCGAGTTGGAAGTAAAGAGCAAGGCGATCATCGATTGCCTAGCCGGTTTGGGCATCGAAGACAAGAAGTCGCATTCGAGTGCGCTGGATGACGATCAAGCTGACAAGGTGCGTGCGTGCATCCGCGCCCAAGCCGGGCAGGAAACCGTTACAGAAGCGCCTGTTGCTCCTGCTCAGGTCCAGGCTCCGGCGCCAGCTCAAGCCCAAACTGGGGCCCCGAGCGCGACCGCGCCCAGCGCGCCGGTGCCGGAGGTTATCCATCCTCACGCTCCGGCCGCTCCGGCTGCCAGCCATGCCCCTGCGCATCCGGCGCCTCAGGTGGCGGTTCACCCAACCGCTCCGGCGGCGGCGCGCCCAACGGCTCACGCTCCGATGCGCCCAACCACTCACGCCGTGCCGTCTCATGCGCCGTCTCATGCGATGGATACCAGCATCCGAGTTCCGGAGGTCCATCCGGGCGAAATCAGCTCGATGGCAAGCTCGATCGAAGAAATCAAGAAGCGTGCTCGCAAGGCCCTGACCCCGCCTCCTCCGCCGCCGAAACCGGCAGCACCACCTGCTCCGTCGGTGGTAGCGAAGCCGCCGGCGAAAGCTCCGGCCGCCGGCCCAGCAGCGCCTCCGGCCGCTGTGCCGCCTGGGGTTTCGGCGCCGCACCGCGCCGGTCCGCTTCCTGGGACTGCGGTTCCTGGTGCGCCTGCTCATGTAGCGCCGCGCGCACCCGGGCATGGAGTTGGCCCGGTGACCGCGCCTCCACCCTCAGCCGGCGCCAGAAAGGAAGCCCCGACTGCCCGCGCCTCGACAGCTCCCGAGGCTACTGCGTCCGGCAGATCCGGGGAAGCGTCTCGTGCCGGCTCCGGAAAGCCAGCTCATGGGGGGCGCGGCGGAAAGGGCACCTCCAGCCAGCCGATTTACCCAGTCGCGGGCGCCAAGGGAGCTCCAGCTCGGGCGCCGGTACGCCGGCCTCACGAGCCTCGGCCGCAACACCCCACGTCGACGCGGACCGGCCAGCACCCCACTGCCCCTGGCGGAGTCGCGACCGCACGCCCAGCTACGCGGATGCCCTTGCATCCCTCGGGTGGACGGCTTGGGACTGCCGTCGCAACCGCCAGGGCGGCGGCGCCGGCGGAAATTGCGATTACGCGCAAGATCACCATCACGGAAGGCATCACCATCAAAGAGCTTTCGGAGAAGCTGGAAGCACGAGCCAAGGACGTGATCAAGAAGCTCCTCGACAAGGGAATCTTCGCCACCATCAACCAGACCCTGGACTCCCAGACGGCCACCGAGATTGCGCGCGCTTTCGGCGCTGAAACCAGCGTCATCAGCTACGAAGAGGAAGTAATCCACGAAGCGACGGTCGCCGACCTTCCCGAGGATTTGGTGCCCCGTGCGCCCGTGGTGACGGTAATGGGGCACGTCGACCACGGTAAGACCTCGCTGCTTGACGCCATTCGTGAGACCAACGTGACCGCCCACGAGGCGGGAGGCATCACGCAGCATATCGGCGCTTACCAGGTGGAAGTGAACGGGCGCAAGGTGGTTTTCCTGGACACGCCCGGCCACGAAGCCTTTACCCTGATGCGCGCCCGCGGGGCGAGGGTGACGGATGTGGTGGTGCTGGTGGTGGCGGCGGACGACGGCGTCATGCCGCAGACCCTGGAAGCCATCAACCACGCGCGAGCCGCCAAGGTTCCCATTGTGGTGGCAATCAACAAGATTGACAAGCCAGATGCGCTGCCCGAGCGCGTCAAGAAGCAACTGGCCGATAATGGCCTGATGTCGGAAGAGTGGGGCGGCGACACGGTGACGGTGGAGGTCTCCGCCAAGCAGCATAAGAACCTGGAACTCCTGCTGGAGATGATCCTACTCGTGGCGGACCTGCAGGGACTGAAAGCGAACCCCAAGCGGCTTGCCTCCGGGACGGTGCTGGAAAGCCGCCTGGACCGCGGTCGCGGACCGGTGGCCACCATGTTGGTGGAAAACGGCACGCTGCACATCGGCGATCCGTTCATCGTCGGCGCCATCTATGGAAAGGTGCGCGCTCTCTTTGACGATCGCGGGCGGCCCACTTTAGAAGGTGCCCCTTCAACCCCGGTGGAAGTGCTGGGACTTGAAGACGTCCCCCAGGCCGGCGATCCCTTCCAGGTGATTGAAGACACGCTCAAGGCGCGCCAGATCTCGCTCCATCGGCTGGCCAAGCAACGCGACGCCGCCTTGGCGAAATCCGCCCGCCTCACTCTCGAACAACTGCACCAGCAGATCGCCGCTGGCGACGTCAAGGAACTGGCGCTGGTTCTCAAGGCGGACGTGCAGGGCTCGGTGGAGGTCCTCACCGACACTGTCAGCAAACTGAGCACCGACAAGGTAAAGGTCAAGGTGATCCACGCTGGCGTCGGCGCCATCACCGAAAGCGACGTGTTGCTGGCGTCGACCTCGAACGCGGTGATTGTCGGCTTCAACGTACGGCCGGAGCGGAAGGCGTCGGAGCTGGCCCACCTCGAGAAGGTGGATATCCGCCTGCACACCATCATCTACAACATCAGTGACGAGATCAAGAAGGCCATGGTGGGACTGCTGGCCGTGGTGTTCAAGGAGATCCAACTGGGACGCGCCGAAGTGCGCGATACCTTCCGCATCTCCGGTGTGGGGACGGTGGCCGGCTGCTACGTGCTGGAAGGCAAGATCACGCGTGATGCCAAGATCCGGCTGGTGCGCGACGCCGTGGTGGTGCACGAGGGACGCGTGCGCTCGGTGCGTCGTTTCAAAGAAGACGTCACGGAAGTGCGGCAGGGCATGGAGTGCGGCATTTCGATTGAGAACTACAACGACGTCAAGGCCGGCGACTCCTTGGAGTCATTCATCGTGGAACGGGTGGCGGAGCCGGTGTTGGTGTAAGAATTGAGTCATTGCGTGATTGAGTGATCGGGTGATTACGGAATCCTAATCCGAGGTCGTTCGGTAATCAATCGATCACCGATGGCTCAATCACTCAATGAATCTATGCCTGTCGGCGTGCTCACGCTCGAAATCCAACTTCCGTACGCGCATTCCCTGAAGGAAAAACGAGCGGTCCTGAGGAAGATCCGGGACCGGCTCCGCGCGCGCTTCAACGTTGCCGTGGCGGAGCTCGATCAGCAGGACGCCTGGCAGCACGCCACCCTCGGGATTGTGTCGATCTCGAACAGTCAGGAGTTGCTCGACTCCGTTTTTCGACAGGTGCTGGCGGAGTCGGAAAGGATTCTGGGAGACGACGTGGCGGACTACAGTTTGGACTTTTTTTGAAGGTTCTCAAGCTGTGAAAAAACTAAACACAGAGGCGCAGAGACACGGAGAAAGAGTGAGAAGATCACACGGGGTGTTGTCTGCTTCCAGACGTTTCTCCATTCTTCTCTGCGCCTCTGTGTCTCTGTGTTGGAAGCGCCTTCGCAATTACCGAGAACCGAAAACTATGGAGTTCTCCGGGGTTCTCATCATCGATAAGCCGGCGGGGGTCACCTCGCACGACGTTGTGACGGTCGTTCGCCGGGTGTTGCAGATACGCCAAGTCGGCCATTTCGGCACTCTCGATCCTTTCGCCACCGGGGTGCTGCCCACGTCAGTGGGAAAGGCCACCCGGTTTGCGCAGTTCTATTTGAAGTCGAGGAAAGCGTACGACGGCGTCATCGATTTCAGCTTCTCCACGGACACCTATGACGCCACCGGCGAAGCCACGTCGCAGCCGGTGGCCGGAGGAATCGCGAGGATCGGTCGCGCGTCGCTGGAAAAAGTGTTTCGCGACTTTACGGGACGCTTGGCGCAAACACCGCCGCCTTTTTCCGCCAAGCGAGTGGGCGGGGTACGTGCCTATGAGCTGGCACGCGCGCACAAACCGGTCGATCTGGCGCCCGTCGAGGTGGAAATCTACGCGCTGGAGCTGCTGGGCGTGGACGGAGACCGAGCCCACTTCTCGGTGGAGTGCTCGGGCGGCACCTACGTTCGTTCCCTCGCTCACGACATCGGCCGGAAGATCGGCTGTCCGGCACATCTGGCCAGCTTGCGGCGGACTGCGGTCGCCGAGTTCAGGGAAGCCCAGATGGTGACGCTGGAAGGGCTGGAAAAGGCTGTCGCCGAAGGAAAGCTGGAGGGTGTAAGCGTCCCGCTTGAAGCCCTGCTGCCTGACTGTCCCGAGCTCGTCGTTCGGGGGCGGGAGGAGACCAGCGTTCGCCATGGCCACACGTTCGAACTCGCGCCCATGGCCGGATCGGGGCGAGGTTCGCGTGCCGGCGGCCCGACCTTCAGCCTGCTGAAGATCATGAGCTACGAGCGCCGGCTGATCGCCATCGCCCGGCACGTGGAAGGGAACATTTACCATCCGGACCTCGTGCTAGTCTGAGGGGATCGAAACTCGAAACTGGAAACTCGAAACTCGACCCCGATCGTCTTGACGAGTTTCGAATTTCGAGTTTCGAGTTTCTACACGCGGGAGAGCAGATCGTGAACATTCTGATTCTCGGCGGGGACGGTTACCTCGGTTGGCCGACGGCGATGTACCTCTCGAATCGCGGCCACCGGGTCGGTGTGTTAGACAACTTTGCCAAGCGGCGCTGGGAAATGGAGCTCAATGTCGAGCCGCTGGTCCCCATCCTCACGCTTCACGACCGCGTCAAAGCCTGGCGCGAAGCCACGGGCCGCGGGCTCGAGCTCTTTGTAGCCGATCTGCGCAACTACGAAGCGGTGAAGAACGCTATCCAGAGCTTCAAGCCGGAAGCGATTGTCCACTATGGCGAGCAGCCGTCGGCGCCCTACTCCATGATGGACCACAATCGCGCCGTGTTCACTCAGACCAACAACATCGTGGGCACCCTGAACCTGCTGTGGGTGCTGCGGGACTGTGCGCCGGATTGTCACTTGGTGAAGCTGGGCACCATGGGCGAATACGGAACGCCCAACATCGATATCGAAGAGGGGTTCCTAGAAATTGAGTACAGGGGCCGTAAGGACGTTTTGCCGTACCCCAAGCAGCCGGGCTCGCTCTACCATCTCTCGAAGGTCCATGATAGCCACAACATCCTGTTTGCCTGCCGGGTCTGGAAGTTGCGGTCGACGGACTTGAACCAGGGCGTGGTTTATGGGATTGAAACCGATGAGACCGGCCTCGACCCGCGCCTGGCCACCAGCTTCCATTACGACGACGTGTTCGGCACGGCGCTGAACCGGTTCTGCGTCCAGGCGGTCGCCGGCATTCCACTCACCGTGTACGGCCGGGGCGGGCAGTCGCGAGGGTTCTTAAATATTCGCGACACGCTGCGCTGCGTGGAGTTGGCGATTCTCAATCCTCCGCCGGCCGGCGAGTATCGCGTGTTCAATCAGTTCACCGAAACCTTCAGCGTCATCGAGCTTGCCGAGATGGTGAAAAAGCACGGTCAGACCCTCGGCATGGCGGTCGAGATTGACCACCTGGAGAATCCGCGGGTGGAAGCGGAGCAGCACTACTACAACGCCCGGCACCAGAAGCTCACCGACTTGGGCCTGGTCCCGCATTTGCTTTCCGACGTGCTTTTGGACAGCATACTACGCCCCGCCCATGACCACGCGCACCGGATCAAGAAAGACATCATTCTTCCCAAGGTGCGTTGGAGTCGCGGGAGTCCAGGCGGAGGGCAGTAGGCGGCAGGCGGAAGGCAGAAGGCAGTAGGCAGAAGGCAGTAGGCAGTAGGCAGGCAGGAGGAAGCCCCGACTGCCTTCTACCCACTGCTTACTGCCTACTGCTTTGAATGTGGATGCTACAGCACACTAGCCCGCCACAACTTCAAGATGGCGGCGGCGCCGTCGTATGCCGCGCGCGGTCGGGCCAGTGCCAGCGCCCTCTGGCGCAGCCGGTCCAGCTCCTCGCGATTCGCGAGCAGGCGCTCCACGGTGGGCGCGAGGTCTGCGGCTTTCCTGATCCATCGGCCAGCTTTCCACTTTTCGATCCACCGGCAAGTGCGCTGTTCGTTGCCCGGCAGCGGATCGAAGGCCAGCATCGGCAAGCCGCAGGCGAACCCTTCCGTCAGCGTGGCGCCGCCCGGCTTGCTGATCATCAGGTCTGCCGCCACCATCCACTCCTGGATGTTGTCCACCCATCCGAGCACGCGGGCGCGGGGCAGGCCGGCCGAGAGCTTGCGAACTTCCGCCTCCAGACGCGGGTTTCTGCCGGTGATGAAGACGGCCTGCCAGGCCTGCTGGGCCAACCGGACCTTGCGCAGTTCGTTCACCAGCAGCCGCGGTTTGCCGAAGCCCGTGCCGCCGAAGAGAACCAGCAGGAGCGGGACGCCAGGCTCGACGCCTAGTCGTGCCCGAGTCGGTTGGCGCGGCGGCAGCGAGGCGAAGGCAGGATCAAGCGGCTGGCCGCTGCACAGGATTTTCTCCCGGGGAGCGCCCGCCGCGGCCAGCTCCGCGCCCAGGTCTTCATGCGTGCAGAGATAGAGGTCGACTTCGGGTTGCACCCAGGCTTGGTTGAAGTCCATCAGCTCGACCCCTACCAGGCGGAAGCGGGCAGCCGTCCGGCGCTTCAGCATCGACGCCAGCTCACAAACGCCTACTTCGGTGGCCACCACGATGTCGGGGTCGAAGGCTTGGATGAACCGGAACAGCGGTTGGGCGCCGCGCCGGTAGAGCCATCCGGGTCCGGTGGATTGGGACTGGTGCTGGATGCTTTCGATCCACCCCCAAAGGCTCGGCCAGACTCTGAGCGGAATCTCGTATGAGTTGTAGTAGGCGCGAAACCAGCGCGTGCAGTGCTCGAGCGCGTCGATCACCTCGACTCGGGCGCCGGGTTCCGCGGCCAGCAGCGCTTGACGCAGGGCACTCGACGCGCGGCGGTGCGCGGCGCCGTGAGAAAGAGTCAGGATCAGGATCTTTGGGTGCGCGGTGTGCTCGGTCGTCATAGGATCAGCTTCGGCGCGCCGGATAAGGCGCGAGGTCCAGTCTATTACACGAACCATCTTCCCGGCCTGCCGAGTTCAGGATAAGATGACGGAGCAGGGAAAAAGGGCGCAGGCGGGGTCGGGGGTTTGGGATTCGCAGATGAAAAAGATCGGGTTCGGGGTTCCTGCGAACAGCGAATCCCGAATCCCGAACCCCGCACAGAAGTGTTACACAGCTCTGCTAGGAGGATTCCGAGAACCTTCGGCACCGATGAAAGTCCTGATCCTGGTCGCGATCGCCGGCTTCGCGTTGTTCTCGATCTACTGTTACGCGTGGAGCATTCCCACGCTTCAGCTCTTCGGTCCGGCGGTGGTGCGCGGTCCGGCTGCAGGACGCCGCATCGCCCTCACTTTCGACGATGGTCCCGCTCCTGTCTTCACCGAGCAGGTTCTGGACGTTCTTCGCGAGCGCAACGTGAAGGCCACATTCTTTCTCTGCGGGAAAAATGTCGAGCGCTACCCCGAGATTGCCCGCCGCATCAAGGCGGAAGGCCACGCCATCGGGAACCACACGTACTCGCACCCGTTTCTCTATTTCAAGAGCCGATCGTTCATGGGCGGCGAAATTGACCGCGCGCAGAACGCGATTGAGAAGTTCACCGGCGGCCGTCCTGCGATTTTTCGCCCGCCCTACGGGGCCCGCTGGCTGGGAATCTATCCCGTGCTGCGCCAGCGCGGGCTAACGCTGGTGAATTGGTCGGACACAGGCTACGACTGGAAATACGGGAAGGATCGGATCGTCAGCGAAACCCTGAAGCACCTCGAGCCGGGCTCTATCATTCTGCTTCACGACGGATTGGAAACGCGGCCGCAGCGCCCCATCGATCAATCGGCGACGGTGAAGGCTTTGCCGCAGATCATCGACGCCGCGCGCGCCGCGGGGTACAGTTTTGTGACGGTGACAGACTTCTTGGGGGAAATGATGAACGATGAACGATGAATGATGAACAGAAGAGAAGATAGTAGACGGTAGACTGTAGACGGCATACGGCATACGGGAAAGAAAGTCCCCGGCGGTGGCTCTTTCCTGTCTCTGTCTACCGCGTATCGTCTACTGTCTTCTCTTCTGTTCATCATTCATCGTTCAGAGTTCATCGTTCTCTTGTACCACTCGACGGTTTCCCGCAGTCCTGGTTCGAAGCGCACCTTGGGCTCGTAGCCCAGGACCTGGCGCGCCAGGGAGATATCTGCCCGCGACTCCAGCACGTCGCCCGGGCGCGGCGGATCGTAGCGGGGCACGACCTCGCGGCCGAAGATGCGGTTCAGCAGGGCGATGGTCTGGTTCAGGGTGTAGCTTTCGCCGGTGCCTACGTTGAGCGTGGCGCCGGGGGCGCCGGCGGAGTTGGGCGCGCGGCAAGCCAGCAGAACCGCCTCCACCACGTTGGCGACGTAAGTAAAGTCGCGCGATTGCTCGCCGTTGCCGAAGATCACCGGCGTCGACCCGCGCAGGTAGGCGGTGATGAACTTGGAAAGCACTCCGGTGTAGGGAGACTCGGGATCCTGACGCGGCCCGAAGATATTGAAGAAACGCAGCGCCACCGCCTCAAGCTGATAGAGGCGGGTGAAGATGCGGCAGTAATACTCGCCGGCCAGCTTAGTGAGCGCGTAGGGTGAGAGGGGATCGGGCGCATCCGACTCGCGGCGCGGCAGCGTGGGATTATTGCCGTAGACGGCCGCCGAAGCCGCCGACACCACGCGCTTTACGCCGGCGTCGCGCGACGCCAACAACACGTTGAGGGTGCCGCCCAGGTTCACGGCATTGGTGCCCACCGGATCCTCCACCGAGCGCACCACCGACGAGAGCGCTGCCAGGTGGGCCACGTAATCGACGCCCGCAAACAGCGGCCGGATCTTCTCCAGTTCAGTGATGTCCGCTTCGTGGATCGTGACGCGGTCGCGGACCGCCTCCAGGTTCTCGCGCTTGCCGGTAGAGAAGTTGTCCAGAACGCGGACCTCTTCGCCTCGGGCGACCAACTCATGAACAAGGTGAGAACCGATGAACCCGGCGCCGCCGGTGACAAGGTAGATTGCCATAAGTGGAAGGGACCTAAGCCTAAGTCTAACACGCGCCGCCCGGCGCTGTCCCAGCAAAGTCGAATTTTGGATTTTGGATTTTCGATATTTTCGATTTTGGATTGAAAATCCTGCGCCGACAAATCAGGTCTTGGCTTCCAATCCAAAATTATCCAACAACTCCAAAATTTTTCCGGTTGAAAAACGATATCCTAACTACCCGCGCGGGGGGTCTCCCAGGGGCACCTTGTGCGTCTCATCTTGCGCCTGGTTGACGACTACCAGGTTCCCGTCGTCCTCTGCTCGTAGTTGCTCGTTGGCATTGAGCAATTCGATGCCGTAAACCGTTCCGTCCGGGGCCATGTCGACGTTGATCTCGTCGCTCAGTCGAAGCGTTTCCACCTGGGCGGTCTTCTCATGCAACCGCAGATAAGCGATGTTGTACCGAGGATCGTATACGAGTTTCATGGACCCTTTCTGCCTTTCTCAATAGTATTTCACAATCACCGTGATGACGAGCCAGCCCCGCTCTTGGACGGCGTAAGCCTCCACCTGTTTGGTGCTGTAGCGTCGTCCCAGCCACTCACTTCCAAAAGGAAAATTGCGGCGAAACCCCGTTCTCCCAAACTTGGCGGAGAACCGCTCGCCTTCACGCATGGTGGCGACGACCTCTTCTTCAGTGGCCCCGCGTTCCTGCAAGCGTTGGACCGGGTGAGGGTGTAAGCGGCATGCGCCGCTGACAACAGACCGGCGTTGGTAAACTGGTCCCGAATTACTTGCAGAGGATTGGCAGGATCTCGACTTCAGAACCCTCAGCTTGTCTGCGCTACCGCAAGCCTGGCGCGCAGACAAAATTGGCGGCATCATTCGTGTCGCCGCTACCTTTGTACTTCGCCACCTGCGGGTACGGACACAGGGGCCGCGTCATCTTCACGCCTTTCGCATGGTTGGAGTCGTCCACGTACTTGGTGGCGATGATCCTGGAGGGCGCGACACCCTTCTCAACCCACAGTTCCAAGGCAGTGTACGCGTTGTGATCGGGATCGTCCGGTGTGGGTGTGGGACTGCCTGCTTGTCCGAAGGAATTAGGCCCCGGGCCATCAGTGCAATGCTGCATTCCCGGCACCATGAAGAGTCGCAGGAACGAGTCGGTGTCGGGCTGGCCCATCGCCGCGACCACGCTGGCGTAATAGTTGATGCTGTTGGGCGCCGGAATAGCCGCATCAGCCCAGCCATGGTACACGATGAGCTTGCCACCGTGGGTCTGGAAGGGCTTCAAATCAGGGTCCGTCGCGTTAAGGGCGTGCGCCGTCTTGGCTTCGGCCAGTTTCAAGGCTGCGTCGACATCGAAAGTCTTGTAATCCCAGTCCGCTTTTTCATAAACCATCTCGGAAAAGTACCCTACTCCGAAGAAAGACATCAGGCTGCGGCCTGGCGCCGAGCCGGTGATCCAGATCCCCCAACCCCCAGGACCCTCCTCACCCCCGGGCAGGTAGCCAGGGAAAAGCTGGTGTCCGGCGGAGTCGTGCGGACCGGCGTAGATCTTCTTGAGAGCGGCGGCCTGTGGCGCGCTGAGGCAAGCGTTGGAGTCGGCTTCCTTGCAAACGAGGGTTGCCGGATCGAAGTGGCATTGCCGGGGATCATCGAGGATGCCGTCAGCGAGGCCATCCTGCGCGTCGCAGGCCGCCAGCACAGCGGCACTCAGGGCCGGCAGCTTGGCGGCAGGAATGTAACTGGCCGGATCCACGGTGATGGCTTCCTCAGTCCACATGCCCCCTAAAAGCAGACGGGTCCAAAAATTGGCGGGGGCGCCGGCCAGGATGCCGTCATAGTCTTCGGGGAAGCGCTGAGCTTCCATCAGTGCCTCGCGGCCGCCGTCCGAGCAACTGGCGAAGTACGAGTGCCGTGGATTATCGCCGTAGAAGGCGTGCATTATCGCTTTGCCCTTCAACGTCATCTCATGGATACCGCGATATCCGAAGTCCTTCACCTTCTCCGGGTGACCCAGGGCCCACGCCGCGTCGAATCCCGAATGCCCAGTGTCGGTGCCAGCGGTGGCGTAGCCTCGCCTCATCGCCGCGCCCATTCCGGGATAGTCAATGATGCCCGCGAAGCCCCCGTTCCCCTGGCCTCGGTATTTGCCATTCCATCCGCTCGCGGGCATCCAGACCTCGATCTTGATATCCGAGTCCGCGGTGGGCGCAACTTCTGCCACGATCCTGCAAAAAGCCGGGAGGTCCTTGTAGCTTGGCGGTCCACCGGGCGTCGGAAAGGGCGAAGGTGGCGGGATGAATGCTCCCGCGGCCACGGACTGTGCCAAGGTGATCTTGGTGTCCGGCAGCGACAGCTTGGCGAGGCTCTCGCAGGGTTGTTGAGCGGCGCCAGGCCTCGGATTAAAGAAGCCTGAGAGCGTGAGAGCTGTAAGGAATGAGAAAACAGATGTTCTACACATCGAGCGCTCCTTTTGACTGCCTCTTGCAGGCCGCCCTTGAGATGCGATGATCGACCGCGGCCATACGGGTGCCCCTGGTGCACCGCATTGCACCGCTGACCGTGCCGGGGCCGCCTTCGACGGCGGGGCATTGGAACCGGTCGAGCGTCAGGGTCGAGCCCTTTGCCTTCATTCTAACCTGTCACACTTGATCCCTGACATCCTCTCACCCCCGACCCCTCCCACCCAAAAGGGGCGAGGGTAGAGTATACACGGACTTGGGGCGTATCCCGCTTTGTTGAAAGGACTCGATCAGATCCCTCGAGTGACTCTCCTTTCCCCCTTTGGGGAGTGGGCCCCGTGGTTAGGGGGTGCCAGGAACTGAATGTTGCAGGATATGGACTGGCCCGCGCTTCCACGGACCAAAAGTCCCGCAATCGCCTTTTAGCGGATGCAGGCGATACCGGGGTATATTTGAAGCTTGCGGCGTGGCGGCGGAATCGAGAATGGTGAGAATTCGTTCGACCGTCTCCAAAATTAAGACCCTGCCGTATTGAGGAGCAATCCGGCCAATGAAAAAGAGAGCCCAAGAGTGGTTGGCAGTCCTGCGCTCGGCCTATCCCAGCGCCTCCAGTTCCTACTGGCGGGCGCTACCCTTGCGGCGCCTGCGAAAACTGCTGATAGGGACCTTTCTCATCGCCTCCGCGGTCGGCTTTTCCACGGATGTGCCGCTGCTCAGTCATAAACGTTTGGGAGGAGGATTCTTCTGGCCCGTCTTCGCGGGCACCATGACGCCGGGCGTGCTTGCGGCCCAAATTAAGGTAACAACATATTTGAGTAACCAAGTACGTAAACTATGGCGAGGTTTACCTCAGTGGTTGCTCGGCGACCTAGCCTTTCTGCTTCGCTTTGAGGGATGGTCCCCGCTTGCGCTTAGCTTTAATCACGCTCTTGGGAATCCTTACAAGTTGCCGCAAAGCCGACTTTAACCGCCTCATCGCTTCGTCGGGGTCGCTCACTTCAACATCTTCTGCTTTCATTCTCATCAAGCAGCCCGCTTCCCTCGCTTCGGTTTAGTTAACCAATTGCCTTTGTTTCTCCATTGCCGCTTTGCCGGTAAGTTCATCGTAGGTCAGTCGCTTCCCCACGATCTGCGACAGGGCGGCCTTAAAGCGGCCATCGTCGCCAAGTTCCTTGCTGCGATTGTTGTACCGGAAGCTCTGCTCATCCAAGTAGCGATGGAGATGAAACGGCTCGATGCTCACGTATGTTCCGTGAATGCTACGCTTCAACAAGCTCCAGAAGTTTTCGAGGGTGTTGGTGTGAACGCGACCGTCTACATACTGAACAGCATGGTCAACTACTTGGTGGGCGTACTCTCCTTGGAGTCCCTTGTAGGAATCCAAGTCGTCGCTGTAGAGAGCCGACCCGGCCTCGACGCGTGCTTTCACTTCAGCCTGAAGCGACTGTTTCTTTCGGCTTGGAACAACGACGGCCTGAACGTTCCCACCACGCTCTACAACCCCCATGACGACAATCTTATCCTTGCCGCCAGTTCCGGTGATGCGGCGCTTGCGCTGCGCAAGGTGCATGTTGCGAGCCTTGCCACCGATGAAGGTTTCGTCAACTTCAACTTCACCCTTCAGCTTCACAAGAGTGCCGCCAACTTGCAATGCCTTTCGGACCCGGTGAAGCATGAACCATGCGGTCTTTTGCGTCACTCCCAGAGCCCGACCGAGTTCGTACGAACTGATTCCATTTTTGCAGTTTACCAACAGCCAAACGGTCGGAATCCATTTCTCAAGGCCGATTGGTGAATCCTCGAAAATCGTTCCCACCTTTAGCGTAAACTGCGGACATGGGTGTTTGCCATAGCATTTCCAGCGCCGTGTCTTTTCCATGTAGATGACGTGGTTGGAGCCGCAGACTGGGCACCGAACGATGCCATCAGGCCAGCGAATTTCCATCATGAACTTACGGCAATGCTCGAACTCGCTAAAAAATTCCACCGCTTCGAGCAGCGTTTTTGGAGTATCATTGGTGTTCATCATGGTTTGTATTGTACCTTAAATCTTTGGGTTTGTCAACTGCTTTATGTGTCCTATTATCAGTGATTTTCCTTACTTATCCCAATTAGAATCAAGTTGCTCCTTTGGAAATCCCTTGGCTGCCCAAACGCGAAAAGGTTTGGCGGCGGCGCCTTTATAAAGACGACTAGCCCACAACCACTTCCCCGCGAACTTTTGAACAAATATTACCTGCCTATAAGACTCGTGAGATGTACTTATCCACAAGTTGAAATATTGCCTTGGTTGGTCTGGAAGGAACTGAAGTTCTGGAACCCGGAACGGTTTTCCCTGTTCGTTTGGGGATATGGTTCCGTACTCGATCTGCGGCCCCCATGCGTGTGGCCCGAACACTGACACATACACATTGTGAAGAGGGTACTGACCATTAAACACTCGAACAAGACTTACTATCATGGCTCCCTTTTGAAGACCGGTACCAGGAAGCTCAATCTCGACCGGCCCTGAGACCGAGGCAACGTCAAAATATATATAGCTATTTCCGCCTGTGGTTTCTGATAATAATCCCTTCATGCTTTTCATCGTGGCGTCAAACTGCCGCTGGCTTTCCTGAATTGACTGTTTGATACCATCACCGATATCGTGGAAATTTTTCGTCTCTTCGGCTCGCGCTTTAGCTTGTTCCTGATCATGTACGAAGCGATCCTGATCGATGGCTCGAAACTCCACGACAAACAACACAGATACGATCACCAGCCACGCTAGACTAGGCGTTGATTATCTGTCATTTTGGGCTGAACGGTCACAATGGCTGCCACAACCGCAAGCAACACAACCGCTTTTCCCGGAGCCGGTGGATGATGCCACCAGAGCAAGCTCCAACCCAAAAACGTAACTTGGAACACCAGATACAATTTAGGATGGAGGGTGATTTCCTTTGCGATAAGAGTGCGGATTCCAGATGTGGAGATTGCCGTGAAGCTTCGGCGCTCGCGAGAATTGACCCACGTCTGCTACTCAGAATTGACCCACCAGCTTTCCGACTAAGTCCACGCTGACCCCTCTTCCTGGCACGGTGATGATAATCACCAATGCCTGACACTCGGAAAAGACCCT
>DATFYM010000159.1:0-47377 GCA_035315065.1 Terriglobia bacterium | reverse complement strand
CTCCTCTGGAGTGGCCGGGAACCTGATATTGGCGAGTGCGATTCGAAACGGGTTCACCAGTTTCCCTCCGGAAAGGAGTTCCCCGACGTAACAGCTATCGCGGACCGAAGCGATTCTTCACGTCGCGCATCGCGGCGAGTTTGGCGTCATCGTATGGAGCGCAGAGTTATCCCGCGCTGGCGGGATTACTCTGCGGCTTTCCACCTCGCCGCCGTTGCTGAAGGTCTCTCGTATTTTATCAAATGTGTGTGCTCATCGGCGGGCAACAGCACGCGGTCGATCGCGAGACCGCTCGGGGTCGCCGGCGGACGGGCGGTGCCGCCCGTGTAATCATGGACGCTCGACCAACGCAGTCTTCCGGACGGCTCGCCAGTTGTGGGTTGCCCGAGTAGATGACCAACGCAGATATTGCTCGGCAGTATCCCCGTCACCACATCCGAGCCTGACGCAATCCAAGGTGGAATTCGCGCTGCAGCGATGGCAAGCACGAGTAAAGAAAACCCGGCGAGCAAATGCCCGCCGGATAAAACGGCATTGAATGAAAGAGCTATTGGCTAAATGCCACGCCGTTAACGCCGGCGACACCGATTGGGCTTGACGTCGCCACCGCTGTGAGGTCGCCGTAGGCGTCGATGGCGAAGACGCTGACATAACCGTCGCCGCCGGCAGCATAAATCACGGCGAGCCATTTGTGATCGCGGGACACCGTTATGTCCGACGGCGCGCCCGGCAAGGGTATCGATTTGTAGAACACCCCGCCTTGGCTGTCGCTGAGGAATATGGAGATGGCGTGACCGGGAGAATTGCCCGTGTACCATGCGCTCCCCGGCCCTTTAGCCACCCAGCAGGGGGCATTACTGGGATATGGCGGTGTCGGCCCGACTATGGGGAAGACATTCCGGTTCTCGTCCACAATAGCGAAGCTATCGGCACTGTGGGCCGGAGTGAATCCCAGAATATCTCCCCAGAACGCGACTCCGAGCGGGGTATTGTTTGCCACGCTGGGGAGCGTTACGGTGGCACTCGCCCCGCTGAGCGCCCCATGGTGCGTGAGCGGCAGTTGAAGGACTGATCCTGACGATGTTCCCTTCAGGGTGACAGCCGCCCAGCTCTTGCCGACAGCTATCTGCGCAGCCGAAGGATCGGTGAGACCGACAACGCCTCCATCAACATGGCCCGATGGCCACGCATGACTCTCGGCGCAATTCGTGCCGACGACGAAGAGATGATCCTCGGTGAGCACGACAGAATCAGGGTTCACACAGCCAGGCGACAGCTTTATCGTGCGCCCGATGCTGATGGAGTCGTCATCTCGCACCAATTGACTGACGCTATTTGATCCGTAGTTGGCCACAGCTCCGAGATCGTCCCTGAACTGTAGGACTCCAGCGTTGCCGCTCGCCCCGCCATTACCACCCGTCGGCAACGTGTTCACCAAGGATAACGAAGGCGTCCCGGCTGTATCCAGCTTGAACACGACCAACTCGTTGCCGCTTGCGTTATTCGTGCTCGTGAGCACGAACACGCTACGCCCATCCTCGCCTGCAACCGCAAATGCGGTGGCAAGAAAAACGACCGCCAGCATGCCGCCGGCGCGCCACAGATTGATTTTCAAGGTACTGTCCTCCTTTGTAGAGATTTTGAATATCCCGTGCTCATGGCGGCTATCGCCGCCGGTGGCACTGCTGAATGGATCAACAGTTGCCCCAGTCTGGAAATACCATTCGCGTTCGTTTCTATTCCCGAGAACAAAGAAAATTTGATCCGTGCTGCACAAATCGGTATTTCTTAGAATCATGGCAGGGACGTTCGTCGTTGGGATGCGCCACCCGCGAGGTTGTGTATGCTCTGCCTAAATGGATGGAAAGAACAAGCTCTATTTCGGCGACAACCTCAAGATTCTTCGTGACCACGTCGCGGACGCCAGCGTTGACCTGATTTACCTTGACCCTCCCTTCAACTCCAACGCCAGCTACAACGTCCTCTTCAAGGAAAAAAGTGGCGAGGAATCCGCCGCGCAGATCACAGCCTTGAGGATACCTGGCAGTAGGGTCGGGAGCCTGAAGCTGTTTACAGGGAAATCGTCGAGAGCGGGCCGCGCAAGCTCGCTGACCTGATGCAGGCTGCTGGCGTTCCTCGGCCGCAACGACATGATGGCCTATTTGGTGATGATGGCCATTCGCTTGGTGGAATTACCTCGCGTGCTCAAGCCAACCGGCAGCATATATCTGCACTGCGACCCCACGGCAAGCCACTATATCAAGGCTCTGCTCGACGCCACTTTCGGGCCCCAGAACTCTCGGACTGAGATCATATGGAAGCGCAGCAGCGCCCACAGCGATACCAAGCAGGGCCGACGCCAGCACGGTCGCCTGCACGATGTGATCTTTTTCTATACCAAGAGCGAATCCGAATGGACGTGGAACCCGATTTACGCTCCTCACGACGAGGAGTATGTCGACGATTTCTACCGCCACGTCGAACCCGAAACGGGCCGGCGCTATAGACTGGGCGATCTGACGGGACCCGGCGGAGGGGGAATCCGCGCTACAAAGTGATGGGCGTTACACGCTATTGGCGCTATACGAAGGAAACCATGGAGAGGCTCATTCGCCAGGGGCGCGTGGTGCAAACGTCGCTGGGTGGCGTGCCCGCTTATAAACGGTACTTTGACGAAATGCCGGGTGTGCCGCTTCAGGACGTCTGGACCGATATTCGGCCCATCGGCTCCCGAGCCCGAGAGCGGCTCGGCTACCCCACCCAGAAGCCAGAGGCCCTGCTGGAGCGCATTGTTCGCAGCAGCAGCAACGAGGGCGACGTCGTGCTCGACCCTTCTGCGGTTGTGGCACGACCATCGCGGTGGCGGAAAGGCTGAAGCGGCGCTGGATCGGAATTGACATCACCTATCTTGCTATCAACCTCGTCCAGCGTCGCCTGCGCGACAGCTTCGGCGAACAGCTCAGTCCTTACGAAATCATCGGCGCGCCCACGGACGTGCAGGGCGCGGAGGCATTTGAAAGAAATCAGCCCGCACCAGTTCGAGTGGTGAGCGGTGGACCTGGTGGACGCCAAGCCGGCCCACGACCGCAAAAAGGGCGCGCACACCGGCATCGACGGCTACATCAACTTTTTTGACGACAAAAGCGGCCAGGCCAAGCAGGTAATCGTGCAGGTGAAAAGCGGTTACATCGGCGTGAGCCACGTCCGCGATCTGAAAGGGGTGCTCGATCGAGAGAAAGCCGCCATCGGAGCGCTCATCAGTTTGCGCGAACCCACCAAGCCCGTGCTCACAGAAGCCGCCACGGGCTTCTACGAGTCAAAAGACTTTCCGGGTCGCTATCCTCGCCCTGCAAATCCTCACGATCGCCGAGCTGCTGAGGGGCAAGAAACTCGAATACCCGGCGCACCGCCTTGAAACTTTTCGCCAAAGCCGAACGGAAGACGAAAAGCGAACAGGAAGGTCTCTTTTAGTACACTCGAACAGCGCCAGCTTTTCTTGAAGCCCGGAGCAACCCGTGCCTATGAATCTTCGGCTAGCGTTCGTTGAGAATGCTGGCCCTGACAGTGTTCGAACTGTTCTTCGCGAGGAGTTGAAGAAAGCCAGAGAAGTCTGCATTGCGGTGGCTTTTGTAACGCGCGCCGGCGTCGACCAGATCATTCAGCCGTTGCGAAGCGCGGCGGCAACGGGGAGCGTTAGGCTTCTGACGGGCTTGTATCAGCACCTTACCGAGCCGTCGGCTTTGGAAGCACTTTTACTCGTCCAAGAGCAAACCAACAGAAAACTCTCGGTGCGTTTATCGAGAGAGCCGCAGTTCCACCGAAAGTTCTACCTCATCAGAAAGAAGGGTCAGGTGGTCATGTTAGTGGGCTCCTCGAACCTGACCAAGGAGGGGCTCCGGAGCGGCGGAGAGTTGAACGCCCTCGTTTGGGTCCCTGAGGAATCAGCAACCTTCGACGAAGCCCGAGCGATCTTCGATAAGGATTGGGAGCAGGGGGTCAATCTTGACAGAGGACTGATTGAAAGGTACGAACGGAGACGAAAGATTCCGAAGCCGGCGACCTGCAGCCGAGGAGAACTTGCTGAGATTCTCGTGAAGAAGGCGGTACACCACGGCGCCTCCCCTTCCCCCGAAGAGCACAATGCATGGCGTATTGCCATAGAAGGGTCCGCAGGAAAGAGGTCACAGCAGATAATCTCGGAGACGACGAGTTGGTTCGACAGGGGCTACAGCGTGTGGGTGCAGCTGGGAAAGTCGCCGTGTCGGTTAGGCGACAGGGTCTTTCTGTTTGACTTCAGGGCGAACCGCCTCTCGTTAGTTCACGTGAAGGACTTCGCGGAGGTTAAAGTACGGAACCCTGATGGCCAGCACTTTGTGGCCTATACCCCGCTTGCACGATACACGAGGCGTCTTACGCCGAGGCTATGGGCCGAGATCAAAGCAGTTAAGATCACGAAAACATCGGCTCGACGGGGCGGGATGGCAGAGGTCAGCGCCTCCGATGAGCAAGAGCTGAGAGCCCTGATCCGCAAGTCGAAGCAAGCGTACCGCGGACCTGACTTGTAGGTCTGCAAGAGAGAATGCGTCGTAGGCTGCCTGGTCAGGCGCTTGTTCGCTTGGGTGTGGGCCGACGTTGTCGCCGAAGAACGGGCGCCAGCGCGCGCAGCGCCTGGTTCACCGCCGTACCATCCGGAAAGACATCCAACACGCCCGGATCGATCACGACGAGGTTGGCGCCCTGGGCGTACTTCGCTGCCGTGACCCCTCGAACCGCCGCCGAGAAGTCGTACTCGGGTCGCATCGTGTCGCGCTCGCTTTTCCTTTCGCGACGACTAACCTTGTTCCTCATAACGTCTCCGCTCCAGTGGCGTCACGCGCCGCGCCGAGATCAAGCGAGTGCGCGGTGGGCGTTCAGCAAACGATACGACCAGGAGCCTCTGCCAGTTGGACATCCCGAGCACAAGATACCGCTCCTCGTCGAGGGAGTGATCAGGGTCCGGCATGAGGAGCGCGAGTGGATCTCCGAACACTGTTGCGGCCTCGTCGAACGTAACGCCGTGCTTTCGAGCGTTGGACTCTGCCTTCTTCCAGTCGCACTCGAATGTATAGCCCACTCGACCGCCTCGCAGCAACCTACGCGTCGAATCACGTGCCTTCCTACGCTGACCGACCTCAGCCCCCCTGGCGGCCGCCCTAGACCAGGCAACCCGCCGGCCTCTGCCTGTAAAAGCCTCCATTATACCACCGCTCTTGATGCCTCGATAGTCAGCCCCCGTTTGTAACTTCTTGCTTGACACAGCTATGCCCGTCATTTAATATAGGCTCAATCCGTAAGAGGTATCGGACTCCTGCCTCGGTGAGTTTTTCTCTTGGCATGAATTGGGAAACAGCTTTCAGCTATCAGCGGTCAGCTCTCAGCACGAAAGGCCGGTGCTTGCTGATAGCTGATTGCTGTCCGATCGGCGACAGTCAAATCCCCGTTGCGAAAGAGGCGCAGCAAGTGGAAGCTCCGCGAAACGAAGGTACGGAACCCGAGCCCCCAGGAGAACGCGGCGGTGGGGACACCGCCGCTAGCCATTGGTTTTTGCTTTGCCGGCCCCGATGGTCGATAATGTCAGTCACGTATGCGGTTCGAATTCTTCGTGGCCTTACGCTACCTCAAGGCGAAGCGGCGCCAGGCGGCAATCTCGGTGGTGACGGTGATCTCGGTGCTGGGGATCACGGCTGGCGTGTGTGCGCTGGTGGTGGCGCTGGCCATCAACAACGGCTTTCGCGAGGAGCTGGAGAGCCGGTTGCTGGGCGCCACATCGAACGTCAACCTGGTGCGCCCGGAGAATGACGGCATCCGCAACTACGAAGCGCTGACCGAGCGCCTGTCGCACGTGCCACACGTGGTGGCGGCGTCGCCGGCGCTCTACGAGGAGGTGCTGGTTTCCAGCCGCCAGCGCGGGCAGGGGGTGGTGCTGAAGGGCATCGATCCGGAGCGCGAACTGAGCGTGGCCGGCCTGCTCGCTCACATGCGCCAAGGATCGCTCAGTGATCTGGCGCAGACGTTCGCTAACGCCGACGCCATCATCATCGGCAAGGAGCTGTCGCGGACGTTGGGAGTCTCAGTGGGCGATACGATCCTGGTGACCAGCCCGCAAGGTTACCTCACGCCCTTCGGCGTGGTGCCGAAGGTCCAGCATTTTCGCGTGGTCGGCGTCTTTGACTCCGGCTTCTACGATTTCGACGCCACCTGGGCGTTCATCAATCTGGCCGCGGCTCAGCGGCTGTTCGACCTGCGCGACATTGTCTCGGTGATCGAGTTCAAGGTGGACGACATCTACCGGGCGCCCGAGGTGGCTGAGGGGATTCAACACGCCGCCGGGCAGGGCTTCGCCACCACCACCTGGGAGGAACAGAACCGCTCGCTCTTCACTGCCTTGAAGCTGGAGCGCTTGGTCACGATCCTGACCATCGGACTCATTATGCTGGTGGCGGCGCTCAATATCTTCATCACCCTGGCCATGATGGTGATGGAGAAAAACCGTGACATCGCCGTGCTGATGTCCATGGGGGCGCGCCCCCGTCAGATCTCCGCCGTCTTCGCGCTGCACGGCGTGCTGATCGGGGCGCTGGGCGGCGCCCTGGGACTGATCCTCGGATACGGCATCTGCTGGGCCGGCGGTCATTACAAACTCATTCCGTTGGAGGCTGACGTCTACGCCCTCTCCTCGGTGCCTTTCCACGCCCAGGCGTGGGATGGCGTGTGGATTGCCGTCGCCGCGCTAGCCATCAGCTTGCTAGCCACATTCTACCCGTCGCTCTCGGCCGCGCGTTTGAATCCGGTGGAGATCTTGCGCTATGAATAGACGAAACTCGAAATTCGAAATTGGAAACTAACTGGAAATTGAAAACCGAAATTCGCACGCCGGGCCGGGCTCCCAAGCCGATTACGATTTTCGAATTTTCGAATTTCGAATTTCGAGTTTCCAATTTCCAGTTTCGGATTTCGAATTTCGAGCTACGGGCGCGCGCCAATGATCCAACGAGCCAGGAGCACGAGACCGGCCAGCAGCTTCACTCCATCGAGGCCGGTGAAGGCTCCGTGGAGCATCCAGAAGCGGGGCATCACTGCGGGTTCGGGATTGCGGGGCAGGAAATCGATGCTGCGTCCGAGCGCGATGATCTGCGGTGTGACGGCACCCGTCAGAATGAGAACCAGGGCAAGCATGACGCCCGCCAGCACCACTGCGAACGTGTCGCGTGGCGTCTGCCGCCAGATAAGGAACAGCAGAGCGATGCCGAGCGGGATCTGAGCCACCCCGTAGGCGCCGAAGAAGGTGCGATTGATCTCGGAAGCGAGGTGCCGTAGCACGACGCGAGTCTCATCGTGCCCGAGCGGCTGGGTGGCCGCGGTGAGCTGAGGATTGGGCGAGTTGAGGACGCGATCGACGGTGCGGAATGTGCGCGTGGCCGCGAACCACATAGAGACTGTCCAGCCAAGCCACACGCCGAGCAGGGCTATGGCTGCTACTTGCATTCGTCCCATGTTCCCTATTCCCTATTCCCCGTTCCCTGTTCCCTATTCCCGATCGTGGCCGTCTTCCGTGGCGGATTGAAGAACGGAAGTTTCACCACGGTGGCCATCACCTTGTGGCGGACGGCCTCCACCGTCAACTCCATCTGAAGTGTCGTGCCTGGCCGGGCGTTTTCAGAAGCGACGCTGGCCAGGGCGATCATCTTCTTAAGAATGGGCGACCAGGTGGTGGAGGTCGCTTTGCCTACCTGCGCGCGCCCGCTGTACACGGGGACGTGAACGCGCGAGGCAGTGCTGGGGGCCTGGGGAGCGAGTCCTACCTCCTGGTAGAGTTGCTCGACCTCCGTCCAGTTGATTTCGAGTCCCACTAACACCCGGGGCGGTCCCCCCGCCATCTGCTTCGCCAGAAGAGCCGATCGGCCGACGAAATGGTCCTTCTCCAGATGTACCAATCGTCCCAAGCCGATCTCGTAAGGGGAATACTCTTGCGACTCGATCAGCGCTTTCTTGCTCGAAGTGTAGTCCACCTCGATCAGGATCAGGCCCGCCTCGATGCGCGCCACGTCCAACGCCAACATGCCGGCGGCATGAACGTCGAATTCGCGGCCCCCCTCCATGATCGCGTCCCACACTTTCACGGCCTCCGGCCAGGGAATCCAGATCTCGTAGCCGAGGTCGCCGGTGTAGCCGGTGCGCGAAATATCCACCGGCACGCCGGCGATCGTCCCGTGAGTGAAGCGGAAGTACTTGAGGCCGGCGATTTCGGCGTCCGCAACCTTCTGTAGGAGCCGCGCGGAGGTGGGGCCCTGGAGCGCCAGCGCCGCCACCTTCTCAGAAAGATCCTCAATGGCGACGTCCAGACCGAGTGCATTTTGCCGAAACCACCGCAGGCTGGGATCGGCGGCCGTCCAGCGGTACGCGTTCTCGTCAAGGCGCGAGATCGTGCCGTCGTCGATCACCTTACCCTGCTCGTCGCACCAGCAGCAGTAGATCACTTGGCCGGGCGAGACCTTGAGGATGTCACGCGCGATGACGCGATTCACCAGTTTGGTGGCGTCCGGACCAGTGACGAGATATTTGAAGAGGGGCGTGACGTCGATCAACGCGGCGGCGCTGCGGATGGCGTTGTACTCGTGTTCGTGGTGGGTCTCATAGGCGCTGACCGTGTAATAGCCGGACCACTCGCGATAGTTCAGGCTCTCGCAAAGCGCGAAGGTCCGCTCGTGGACCGCAGTTCCGACCGGCAAGGACCACCCCCTGAGCTCATGGCCGGCGCTGCTTCGAGAGCGCCGATTGAAGAAGGGCGCGTCGACCTCTACCTGCCCTCAATCGTCATCGAAAGCCTGCAATGAGCGAAGCCGGATTATAAGCAGACTACCTCACCCTTGGCAACCATCGACCTTGTTTTGAGGTTCTCAGGGAGGACGACCTGGCCGTGCGGGGCGAGACTCATTCCTTGCGGAGTCCCGGCTTCCAGAGTCCATTCCTTCATCCCTACCCGTATCTTTCCTTCGCCCGCTCCGCGGGCTGACCCTATCAACAAACTTCTGACACTCAACGCAGGTTAGTTCAGGGACCCGGAGGCCGGACGGCTGCTACGCAACCTCAGCCGTCATCGCGAAGATAGCTAGCGCTGGCTGTTCTCCTTGCAAGTTGCAGTGCACACCCTCCACGTTCCCGCTCTCCAGTGGTACTGACCACAGCAACACCTGGTATTGCTCGCGCACGACGTCCTTGACATAGTGCAAGGCCCTGGGCGCGCCCGTGGCGATCGGATCGATTCGAGTGGCCTGGTAGATCCGATTCGCCTGCGCAACTTCGATCCCATTCCGCACCGGAATCTCCCTCGTTATACCATCTGCGTAGCGCACCGTATAGGTCGCCACCGTTTCGCCGCGCTTCCCCACCACGGGATATCCCACCGGGATCGTCACCTGCCCCAGGACGTGCAGCCGCTCGCACTCGCGCCCGACCGGGATCGTCACCCCGGGTGTGTCCGGGGTCAGCAATAGTGGCCGCACGTAATCGTCCACCACCGGCAAACCGAATGGAATGCCCCCGATCGTCAGGTTCGATTCCTGCCACAGCAGAAACTTCTCGCCCGTCCGCTTCCATTGATCCTCCGCCATCGGCGCTTTCGGCCAGAACTGCGCCAACGTGGCTTCGAGCGTGGCCCAGGCTTTCCTGCCTTCGGCGCTCTCCACCAATGCCTGCAACTCCACCGTGTGGAAACTCGCACCGGGCGCGGCCGGCGACCACTTCAAAGGCAGCACGGTGGGCCGCGCGTCGGGCGGCCGCGGCTCCTCGGCTTGGCCCTGGAATAACCGCGAGAGCTCCAGGTACCAGTCCGGGCGCACCTCCCTCGCTTCGTTCACCACCCCAGACATCAGAATGCCGTCGGCCGTCGGCCAGTCAAGCCGACTGTACTGGCGCATGTCCTGCCACGACCAGAACGAATGGCCCGCCAGCTTTCCGCTCTTGACCAGGTCGAGGATCAATTCGCTGTGGCTCTCGGGCCAGATGCCCTTGGCACCGGCCGTCTCCCAGCCCCACTCACTGAAGGTAAGGGGCCGAGAGTCGCCGTAAGACTCGGCGGTGTTGGCATACTCATGAAAGTCAGAGGGGTAGGGATGCGAATCGAAGAAGTCCATGCCCGACTGCTCGAAGATGGGTTTCGCCTCCTTGGGGCCCATCGAGTTGGCAAAGGACACCGGTCTCGAAATCGGATCGAGCTTCCGGCACCTTTCCTTTCCTTCTCGCAGGTAGTCCACCGTCAGCGTGCATTCGTTCCCCAGCAGCCATCCGAACACCGAGGGTGAGTTCCAGTCCCGCCGGATAACTCCCTCCATGATTCCATAACCCAACTCGGTCATTTCCCGCGGCATGGTCCGGAAGTCCATGCCCCAATATCCCGGCTCCTCAGTCACGAATAACCCTAATTCGTCAGCTAACTCCACAATATGCCGGTGATGCGGGTAGTGGACCAGGCGCACGAAATTCGCCCCTAGCCCTTTGATCATCCGCATGTCCTGGGCCATCTGCCGCCGGGTTAGCGTGAACCCCTGATCCTTCCACATGTCGTGCCGGCAGACCCCGTTGAGCACCAACCGCTTCCCATTCAGCTCAAACTGGTTCCCGCGGATCGTTACTTCCCGGAACCCGGTCCCACAACTCCATTCGTCGTTCGCGTGCTCGCTCCGCAGGCGCACCCTCAGACGGTAGAGGTTCGGTTCCTCCGGTGTCCACAAATCCGGCGCGTCCAACTCCAAACTCACTTCCGCTTCGCTCTCACCGACTCTGATTTCAACCTGCTTCTCGACGCGCGCCGCCTCCGACTCGCCCTTCCACAGCTCCACCTGCAGTTGTCCGGAAGCGGCCGACGACGACGAAATATACACGCTTGCCTGGCACGAGGCCTGGCGGTAGCCGCTCGCGAGTTGGTATCCCCACCGCACGTTTTCGATACACGCTGTGGGTCGAATCTCCACGTAAACATCACGAATGATGCCGCCGTACGCCTCCCACCCCGGATTGACGCCAAGCGCAATCTCGTATTTGCCGGCGCCGCAGGCGCTGCTTGCCTCCGGGTACAAGTCTGCGATTTCCACCTCGATGCTGTTTTTTCCTTCCTTCGCCTGCCGGGTAAAATCGAATTCGTAAGGGACATACGGGCCCAGGGTTCCGACCTCGGCGCCGTTGAGAAGAACACGCCCATGGTAGGTGATGGCATCAAAATGCAGAATGGCGCGCTCGGAGGCCGAGATCGCAGGGAGCAAGAATTCGCGCTTGAGCTGATAGAATCCGAGCGGCCGCTGCGACGAGGGCACCGGGATTACGTCCAGCAGCTTGCCATTGACGTGCCTTTCCCACGCTCCGCCCAGCTCAATCCGTGACCGCGCACCGGCCGAGAGAGCATGGGGCTGCCCCAGCGGGGTGAACGTCAAGCCGGCCGGAGATCCGGTCCGCGTAAAGACACTTCGTTCCCCAATTCGCTGCCTCCGCACCGTCTCGATGGGAGTTGACCTTCTCATAGTTCTCACTCTTTCGGATGGGGTTCGGGGTTCGGGGTTCGCAGAGGGACCGTGATTCGCGTTTCGGATCTCGGGGCTCGCAGAACAAATCTCCGAACCGGAGTCTTCCTTTGCGAATCCCGAGCCCCGAATCCCGAACCCTGCTTGTATCGTCGTCGTATTCGCAGAATCCAGCACTAATACTGCTCCACCGTAATCGCGAAGATAGCAAGGGCCGGTTGCTGGCCGTTCAGCTTGCAGCGCAGGCTCTCGATCTTCCCACCCTCGACGGAAATGGAGAACAGCAGAACCTGGTACTGTTCCCGGGCAATGTCCTTGGCAAAGAACAGCGCGGGCTGGGCCTCCGCGGCTTCCGGGTCAATCCGCGTGGCATTGTGGATGAGGTTCGATTGAACCACCTCGTAGCCGTTCCGAAGCGGGACCTCGCGCGTCTTACCGGAAGCATACTGAAGCGTGTAGTGTGCGATCGTTTCTCCGTTGCTCCCGACAACGGGAAAGCCCGTGGGGAACGTAACTTGTCCCAGGACATGCAGGCGCACGCCTTCCAAGCCCACGGGAATGGTAACCTCAGAGGCTTCCGGAGTCACCATCACCGGCCGCGCACAGTTGTTGATCACCGGCACCCGAAAAGCCACGCCCGCAATCTCGACCTCTGATCCCTGCCAAAGGAGAAACTTACCGCCGGTCCGCTTCCACTGGTCTCCCGCCATCGACGACTTCGGCCAGTACTTGGCCATCTGATCTTCAAAAGTTGCCCACGCCCTGGCGCCTTCGGCGCCCTCCACCAGTGATTGCAGGTCGAGAGGGCTGAACTTGTGTTTGCTTGACCACGGCGACCACCGGAGCGGCAGCACCTGAGGGCGAGTGGCCGCCGGTTCGTGCTCGTGGCGGCGTCCCTCAAACAGACGCGACAGCTCCAGATAGGGAACGTCGCGGGGCTCGCGGCCCTCAGTGACCACGCCCGATTCCAGAACACCGTCGCGCATCTCCCAGTCGATGCGGCTGTACTGCCGCATGTCCTGCCAACTCCAGAAAACATGGCCGGCAAGCTGATGGGAGTCCACCAAGTCAAGCAAACGATCGACGCTTTCCTGCATCACCATCTGCGACTGCCCGATATCCTTCCCGCCCCACTCGGTGAAGGTGAGGGGGCGGCTGGAGCCGTCGTACACCGCTTCCTTGTTGAAGTTGTCGACATCGTAGGTGTAGGGGTGCTGGTCGAAAAAGTCCATGCCGGCTTGTTCGAAGATCGGCTTTGCCTTCTCCTTCGACATGCTGTTGGCCGCCGAAACCAATCGCCCGATGGGATCGAGCTGGTTGCAAATTTCCTTCCCACGGCGCAGGGAATCGACCGTCAGCGTGCACTCGTTGGAGAGCAGCCAAGCGAAAACTGACGGCGAGTTCCAGTCGCGCCGGATCGTACGTTCCATGATCCGGTAACCCAACTCGATCATGGTGTGGGGCATGGTGCTGAAGTCCATGTTCCAGTACCCCGGCTCTTCGCTGATCAGGAGTCCGTACTCGTCGGCGAGATCCACCAGGTAGCGATGATGAGGATAGTGGACCTGGCGGATGAAATTGACGCCGAAGGACTTAATCATCCGCATGTCCTGTTCCATCTGTTGCCGCGTCAGCGTGAAGCCCTGTTCCTTCCACATGTCGTGCCGGGCCACTCCCTTGAGCACCAGCCGACGACCATTGAGCAGGAAGTCCGGACCTCGGTTTACGATCTCACGAAACCCGGTTCGGCAACTCCAGCGATCCTCTCCGTGGTCGCTCCGGAGGCTGGCTCGCAACTCATAGAGGTTTGGTTCATCGGGCGACCACAGCACCGGTGCGGGAAGATCAAAACCCAGCTCGACCGCGCTCGACCCGGAAGAAACGGAGCCCATTTTCTCCTGACGCGCCACCTCCTGCCCGGCCCGCAGTAGAACCACTTCAACCTGGGCCGCCGTCTCCGTCTCGGACGACAACATCACTTCGACCTGGCAGGTGGCCTTCGTATAGTCCGGGCTGAGCTTGTATCCGAAACGAACGTTATCGATGAAGGTCGCCGGGCGGACTTCGGCGTAAACGTCGCGGATGATACCGCCATACGCTTCCCAGCCTGGGTTGACGCCGAGGGCCAGTTCGTCCTTGCCCGCACCGCTCGGGTCGGGTATCAGGTCGGAGATAGCCACCTCGACCGCATTGCTGCCCTTCCGCACCTGGTGGGTGAAGTCGAATTCGTACGGGACGTAGGGCCCCATAGTCCCGAGTTCTGCGCCGTTCACGGAAACGCGGCCAAAGTAGGTGATGGCGTCGAAGTGGAGGATCACCCGCTCGTGAGAGGAGAGCTCAGGAAGAAGGAACTCGCGGCCCAGATGATAGAAACCCGACGGGTGCAGGGACGAAGGCACTTGGACTCTGTCGTACAACTTCCCGTCAATGCGGCGCTCCCATTCGCCGTTCAGCTCGACGCGTGAGCGTCCCTGGCTGTCCGGGCTGGGAGCGGCGACCATCGGCTCCCTCAGCGCCACCGACACCGCGGGCAGCACCGTGGACGCACCCAATGTCGCTACAAATTTCCGACGATTAACCATAAGCTTCGCCCTTCGCGATTTCGGTCGCGGCAAGCGCCTCAGAAAAACTTGACGTTCAAATAAATGAACATGGCGAGGACAACCAGGGCGTAGAACTCCGGACTTTGATACCACCGATCGCTGGTCTTCGTGTGAGCGGCATAGGAGTACACCAAGCCTTTGAGCTTCTCCTCGCTCGGCGGATCGGTCAGCGCCGTGACAATCAGCATCACGATCAACCCGGGCACCAAACCCCAAACCGCCGTCCAGATGTTGGAGGCCATGGGCGTGGAAAAGTGCAGAAGATGGAGCCGGTAAAGAATGTACTCGAGGAAGGCACCGGAGACGCCCGCCACCATACCGTAGAATCCCGCGCTCGCCGACGGCCTGTTCCAGAACATGCCCAGGAAGAAGACGATGAAAAAGGGCGAAATGAAGAGGATACCGATAAGCTGCATATAGTCCATCAGGTTGTCGAAGTTCAGCACGATGTAAGCTGAGCCCGCGCTGAGCAGAGTTCCCCAGATGGTGGCCATCTTGGCCACCCGCAGATAGTGATGGTCAGGGCGGTTCTTCGCCAGATAGGTCTGATAGATGTCATACGTGAAGACCGTATTGAAGGCGGTGATGTTGCCGGCCATACCCGACATGAAGCTGGCCAGCAGCGCGGTGAGTCCCAGACCCAGCATGCCGCCATGGTAGTAGCGCCCCATCAAAAAAGGCAGCGCCAGGTTGTAATCTTTCGTGACCACGCTTGGAGCAACCACCAAAGCGATCATCCCCAAGAGGGTCACGATGGACGGGAACAGCATTTTCGGGACTGCAGCCACCAGCGGAGTCTTTCGGGCCGAGTCCAGATTGCGAGCCGCCAAGGCGCGCTGCACCAGCAGAAAATCCGTACACCAGTAGGAGGGGGCCGCCGTTAGCCCGAGGCCCACAACCATGACCCACCAACTCACGCCCAGGGGATCACCGGGAGCGCCCATCCCCTTCCAAGTATGAAGGTAGCCATCGGGCAGTCGGGCCATCAACCCTTTCCAGCCACCCACCTCGTGCAGCCCAATGAAAGAGAGCGGCAGAAATCCACCGACAATCAGGAAAAACTGTAGGACCTCGTTGTAGATCGACGACGCAAGTCCGCCCCAGAACGTGTAGAGCAACACCACGCTGGCTGAAAGGAGCACGCTGGCCGTGAAGGTCCAGCCCAACATGCTGTGGAACACCACCGCGAAAGCAAACATGTTGATGCCCGACATCAGGACGGTCACCACCGAGAAGCTGATCGAATTCAGGAGGTGGGAGCGATAGTCGTAGCGCATCCGCAGATACTCCGGCACACTGCGGACGCCGTTGGCGTAGTAATAGCGCACCATGAAGATGCCGAGGAACATCATGGCCGGAATGGCCCCGGTCCAGTACCAGTGGTTGGTGCGCATCCCGTACTTGGCGCCATTGGCGATGTGTCCCATCACCTCGAGGGAGCCGAGGTTGGCCGACATGAAGGCGATGCCGGTGATCCAGTGAGAGAGGGAATGGTTGGTGAGGAGAAAATCCGCCGACGTCCGCATCTTGTCCTTGAGGTAATAACCGACCCCCAGGACCAGCAAAAAGTAGGCGCAGATGATCGCGACGTCGACCGGGCTGAGGTTCATTAACACGCCGGCTTCTTCCTTCAGGTCCGTACGGTCTTGACGGCCCTAGCTGCTTTGACTTCTTTGACCAGTTCGATCACGTCATCGACCAATTCATCGATCTGTTTCTGGTATCCTTCGTCGAGATGGAGCGTAGGCTCGCGGAGCCGGTCGGAAGGGAAAACGCCTCTCCGGTAGAGGGCCCGTTTTTCCAATCCGACGGCTAGTTCGAGGTGCTGCAGCGCGAAAATCAGGTAAGGCAGCAGGCGGTGATGGAGCGCTCTAGCTTCGTCAATTTGTCCGGCGTCGTATCGGCGGAAGATCTCAGCGTAGACCTCAACCACGGCGGCGCCAGGCATCATGCCCGTCGCCCCATGAGCGAGCCCGTCCATCATCGCGATTCCACCGAGACCGTAAAGCACCTGCAACTTGCCACCCGAGAGGCGGATGATCTCCTCACATTTTGAGCCCGGCAGGAGCACCTCCAGCTTGGCGAATTGAAAATTGTGGCAGCGCTCGGCCATCTCCACAAATAGTTTCGCCGGCAAACCCGCGCCCGTGAAGTCGGCGTCCTGGAGCATGACTGGTATTTCCACGCTCCGACAGACGGCTTCGTAGAAGGTCACTAATTCCTTGACTCCCAGCGCGCACCACTTGGGCGCGACCACCATCAGCCCATCGGCGCCGATCGATTCCGCATACTGCGAGAACTCAATGGTGGCGTGCGCGGATCCACAGCCCGTGCTCACAAACACCGGCACTCGTTTGGCCGTCTGCTCCACCAGGACTTGGGCCACGCGATAGCGCTCGGGGTCACTCAGCTTATAAAACTCAGTGGCAAACCCCGGAGCGCACACCGCAACGGCTCCTGCCTCAATGGCAAAGTCCACCTCGCGCCGTAAGGACGGCTCATCAATGCTTTCGTCCTCATTGAGCGGCAGAAGCATGACCGGCACTGTTCCGTGCAGTTTCATTGGCACCCCACAAGCTTTTTGAAAATCGGCGCGCTCGGATCGCCTCGTGGCTCGGCGAAACCGGCTCCCCTGAACTCAAGTTCACAATGAACGGCGCTCAATGGTCGGCCTCGCTTTCGCGGCGGTAGTGCCAGTCCTTATCCCACAGGCTAATGTCTCCTATTTCGTGGTACGGGTGCGCCTTAACCACTTCGAGGTTCAAGTCCGCTCCCAGGCCGGGCGTGGTAGGAAGATCGAGACAGCCGTCTATCAAACGCGGGTTCCACGTGAGGAGGTCTTTTTCCCAGCCCACATTGAACTGATCGAAATACTCCTGTGCGTAGAAGTTAGGCGTGCAGGCGTCGATCTGGAGGCACGCCAAGGTGCAGATGGGTCCCTGCGCACTGTGAGGCACAATGACGCCGTAATGCGCATCCACGAGGTCGGCGATCTTGCGCGACCCGAGGATGCCGCCCAGATGCAGAGGTTCCATCGTGACCACGTCAATCGCGTCATCGCGAAGCAACTCAACGAACTGCTGCTTGGAACTCAGGCTCTCGCCGGTCCCTATCGGTATCTCCAGGTGCCTTGCCACCTCTGTCGTCGCCTGCGGATTGTGATGTGGCACCGGATCTTCGTACCAGGCTGGGGACATCGGCTCCAGCCGTTTGCCGATGTGGATCGCAGTGGCGACGCCGAACCTCGCATGCGCTTCAACAATGAGGTCGACAGTGGGTCCTACCGCCTCGCGGACCGCCGCGACGATGTCGATGGAAAGATCTTCCTCGGCCCGCGTCATCTTCCTCCACGCGGTCCCGAACGGATCGAATTTCATCGCCGTGTAGCCGAGCGCCACCACTTCCCGGGCCTTCGCGGCGAAAGCTTCCGAGGTGCGCGGGCAACGGTACCAACCGTTAGCGTAAGCCCGAGCGCTGTCGCGGCAGCGACCACCGAGCAGGTTGTAGATAGGCTGACCCAGAGCCTTGCCGATCACGTCCCAGCAGGCCATTTCGATGGCGGAGATGGCGCACATCTTGATCTGGCCCCCATCCGCAAACACGTCACGCGCCATGCGCTGCACCATCGTTTCGACCTGGAAGATGTCGAGACCCAGGATGAGGTGCTTCATCTCGTGAATTGCTGCCTCGATGGTCCGTGAGAACTGGCCCAGCGTCCCTTCGCCGATGCCATGAACTCCCTCGTCGGTGTCAAGCCGCACGAAGAGCCAGTTCTTCCAGGGGTTGCCCACCAGATACGTGCTGATGTCCTTGATTCTCATAGCCGCGATAAGTTAGCCCTGTTTCCTTGACCGGAAGATTGAACCGTATAAGCTTGGGCCGTCTGAGTCAAGGAAAAGTTGGGAGCGTGGAACACATTCCGCGACGTCGACCCGACGGAGACAAAGCTGAACTTGTAACTAAATGTGGGATCAAGCCCGTGCCGAGGGCGTTTGGCAAACCATCCCGATAACCACCACGGTTGAACACTTTTTGCTTGACTTTTCCCTCTAATGCGATAGCCTAGAAACAGCCAGTTTTCGGGGCTAGCTTCAGGCAAGGGTGATCGGAGATTTGAGAAAGAACGAAACCACGGCCTGGGGCGGGCATCTTTCGTGAGTCGCTGGCAAACCTAAACGAGGGCGCGGCAGGCACGGCTACCAACTTTGACGTGACTGTCTCGGCCTGGAGCTTAACGTGGAGTTCGTAACGGGACTCAAGTGCATATTCTGCGGTACGATGCATTCGACGCGCGTCCCGTATACCTGCCCTGCGTGTGGAATCACGGGCATTCTGGACGTCCAGTACGACTACGCGGCGATCGCCAAACGGCTGGCTCGCCGGAACCTGGCCAAGCGCTCCGAATACTCGCACTGGCGATACCGCGAGTTGCTGCCCATCCGCAAGGACGCTGTGTTGCCTTGCCTTTCCGTCGGGTGGACGCCGGTCACTCCCGCTCCGTCCCTGGCGCGTCATCTTGGGCTGAGGGCGGTCTATCTGAAAGATGACGGGCGCAACCCGACCGGTTCGCTGAAGGACCGGGCCAGCGCCATTGGCGCGGTCAAAGCGCGGGAGAAAGGTCAGAAGATTATTGCGTGCGCCAGCACGGGAAACGCCGCCTCATCGCTGGCAGGGATGGCCGCGTCGTTGGGACTCAGGAGCGTCATTTTCGTGCCGGAGCGTGCGCCAGAACCCAAAGTTACGCAACTGTTGATCTTCGGCGCCACCGTGCTGCGCGTGCGTGGCAGCTATGAAGATGCCTTCCAGTTGTGCCAGGGGGCCTGTGAACGCTGGGGCTGGTACAACCGCAATTGCGCCATCAATCCTCACCTGGTGGAAGGCAAGAAGACCGTGGGGCTGGAAATCTGTGAACAGCTTGATTGGAAGGTTCCCGACTGGGTAGCGGTATCGGTGGGCGACGGTTGCACGATCGCCGGGGTGTGGAAGGCTTTCCGGGAAATGAAAATCCTCGGGCTTATCGGAAGCACGCCAAAGATGCTGGGCGTGCAAGCCGAAGGCGCAGCCCCGGTGACAACCGCTTTTCGAAGCGGCGAATCGTTACAGCCGATCGAGCCGCAGACAATTGCTGACAGCATCGCGGTGGGCGTGCCGAGGAATTGGAAGAAGGCCATCTTGGCCATCCAGGAGTCCGGCGGCTCCATGATCAACGCGAGCGACGAGGAAATCCTCGACGCCATGCGCTACACCGGCCGCTTAACCGGCATCTTCGCCGAACCGGCCGCCGCGACTGCGGTCGCCGGTGTGCGCCGCGCAGTATCGGAAGGGATCATCGGGCGCCGCGCCAGCCTTCTCGCGGTAATCACCGGCAACGGATTAAAAGACATCCGGGCTGCCCGTTCCGCGGTCGGTGAACCCTTCGAAGTGTCGCCGGACGGGACGGGGCTGGATGCGATCCTGAAAGAACAGAGGCTTGTGCCCTGATTCGAGGCGTCGACGTGATCGCCCAACTGAGAAGCACTCATGAGAACACCGCCTCGCAAACCGCATTCCTTGCTCATTCGCGACATCCATACTCTGGTCCTCATGGATCCGCAGAACACCGTTCTCCGCGGTGCGTTCGTCTACGCCGAAGACGGAGAAATCAAACAGGCGGGGAAGCGTCCGCCGCAGGGGCTGCGCGCCGACCGCACCATCAGTGCTCGATATTCGGTCGCCCTCCCGGGCTTGATCAATGCCCACCATCATCTCTATCAGACGCTGACGCGTGCGCATGCGGCGGCGGCTGACGTCGAGCTTTTCGATTGGCTGCGCGCTCTCTATCCCTTGTGGGCGCGTCTCGATGAAGAATCACTGCATGTGGCCGCCCTGGTCGGCATGGCGGAGCTGTTGCTCTCCGGCTGCACCACTACCGCTGACCATCATTACGTTTTCCCCCGTGGCCGGCGGAACATGATCGATGCCGAAATTGAAGCGGCTCGTAAGATCGGCATACGTTTTCATCCCACCCGCGGCAGCATGAGCGTGGGCCAAAGCCGTGGCGGCTTGCCGCCCGATTCCGTGGTGCAGAGTGAAGACGCAATCTTGCTGGATTCGGAGCGGCTCATCCAGAAATATCATGATCCCGCACCTGGATCCATGCTCCGCATTGGCTTGGCGCCGTGTTCGCCATTTTCCGTTTCCCCGGAACTGATGCGCTCGACCGCCGAGCTCGCCCATCGCCATCAGGTGCGGTTACACACCCACCTTGCGGAAACCCGCGACGAACAGGACTATTGCCTGAAACATTTCCGCAAGCGCCCCCTGGATTTGCTGGCGGACGTCGGCTGGCTCGGTGGGACCACCTGGGTGGCGCACGGGGTTCATTTCAACGCTCGGGAAATCACCCGTCTGGGTCGGGCTGGTGTGGGGATCGCCCATTGTCCCAGCTCGAATATGCGCCTGGGCTCGGGCATCGCCCCAACCCTGGCGCTGCGCCGCGCCGGCTGCCCGGTGGGGCTTGGCGTCGACGGCAGCGCTTCCAACGACAGTTCCCACATGCTCGCTGAGGCACGCCAGGCTTTGTTGTTGAATCGGCTGGCCCACGGTGCCGCGGCGCTCAATGTTGGAGACGCCCTGCGCATGGCCACGGCGGAAGGTGCCCGTTGTCTGGGGCGCAGCGATATTGGCAGCCTCGAAGTTGGCAAGCGCGCTGACATCGCGCTGTTCGACCTGCGGGACGTCGGCTACAGCGGAGCCGGGGACACGGTTTCCGCCCTCCTCCTCTGCGCACCCAGTCGCGTCGAAACCTTGGTCGTAGAAGGCCGCGTGGTGGTGGAGAACCATGAACTGAAAACCCTATCGCTTGGACCCGTGCTGGACCGCCACCGTCGCCTGGCGGCCAAAATCGTCGGAGGGCCCCCATTACTCTGATGAAGGAGGGCGGCGGCCACTGCGTCGGAGCGTGGCGAGGATTGTGGCCAAACGTCAAGAGTTATCTTCGGTATGCAAGTCGACTACCGGGGGTGATCCGAAACTGACGTCAGAGGGCGGACCCGGCATCGCCCTGGGAGACGGTGAGGCAAGAGCGTTGGAAAGAGCAAGGCAAAAAAGGGGCTTGACACAAGCAAAAGAGGCTCGTATGATAGCTTATAGAATATGATATTTGCTACTTATCTGATCGGAAATACCGCGACTCGAGCCCGTACCACGAGCTTCCGCATTCAAAATAAAGGGCTTAAACGAAATACACAGTGGATCTTATTGATTCCAAATAAGATAACTCAGATTTTGAGGAACGAAATATTTAGCACTAAGCCTTTTCCTGACAAAGGGATAGATAGTGGTTGGCCGGAAAAACTCGTTAGTTTCAATCCTCTCTATTGCGAATTGGGAAATGGACGATGGCCGGTGGGGCTCGCTTCGCTTGGTGAGGCCATGAAGTGCCGGCGACTGAGGCTCGGGGAGCAGCAAGGGGGGCCTGTCAAGACTAATGTTTGATCATGTCGAAGCTTTCTATCGGCCCAGCACCATCCCCGAAGCGCTTCGCTTCCTCGCCAAGGGTCACGGGCGGGGACGGTTCGTGGCGGGCGGGACACACGTCGTGGTGCAGGCGGACCGATCTATCCGTTTCCTGGTGGACATCACGCGGCTCGGCTTGGACTACGTCCGCCAGGGGAGCAGGGCGTGTGTGGTCGGCGCTACTACGACGATGGCTGGGATCGAGAATTCGCCGGCGATGCTGGCACTCGCCAACGGCATCCTGGCAACAGCCGCCTCCACGTCCGGCTCGGTGCAAGAGCGTAACATGGCTACAGTGGGGGGCGATCTTGCGAACGCTTCGCCGGCGGCGGATATTGCTACCCCGCTGTTGGCGCTCGACGCGGTCGTGGTCGTGGCTGATGCGCGAGGCCGACGCAAGATCCCCCTGGCCGATTTCTTCTCGGGACCTCACCGCACCGTCTTGGGCCGAGCCCTGCTCGTCGAAATTGTGGTTCCCGCGCCGCCGCGCGGAGGACGCGTCGGGTGGTCATTTCAAAAGCTTGGGCGCACCGAGAGCGACATTTCCGTGGTGAACGTGGCCGCGGGCCTTCAGGTCGACCTCCGGGGCTGCTGCAGGTGGACGCGCATCGCTCTGGGAGCGGTGGGGCCCACTCCACTCCGGGCACGGACCGCAGAAAGCCGACTGGTCGGACAACGGTTCGACAGGGACGTGTTGGAACGCGTGTGCGACGCGGTGGCGCGCGAGGTGCGCCCCATCACCGACCTTCGGGCCTCAGCAGAATACCGCCGCCAGATGAGCCTGGTGCTGACGCGGAGGGCCCTTGAAGAATGCGCTGCACGAGGCGGGTGCCCGCTATGAAGACCATGCAGGTCTGCCTCAACGTGAACGGCGAATCGAAAGAGTGGAGCATCGCGCCCGGCGACCTCCTGCTGGATGTGCTGCGCCGCGAAGGCTATTTTGGTGTGAAGCGCGGCTGTGAGGCGGGCGAGTGCGGCTCCTGCACGGTTCTGGTGAACGGCAAGCCAATTAATTCCTGCTTGATGTTTGCGGCGCAAGCGGAGGGGCGCGAAGTCCTGACCATTGAAGGCGTCGAGCAGGGCGGAAAACTGGATCCGCTTCAGGAAGCCTTCCTGGAATACGGCGCTGTGCAATGCGGGTATTGCACACCCGGAATGATTCTGAGCGCCAAGGCATTATTGGTGAAGCACCCCGATCCCACGGAAGCGGAAGTGCGTGACGCGCTGGCGGGAAACTTCTGCCGATGCACCGGCTACCTCAAGCCGGTTGAAGCAGTCCTGGCTGCGGCCCGGATTTATCGGCAAGTAGGGCCGAGCGGCGCTCGGCCCAGGGCAAAACACCGTTCGGCCCTACACGGGAAAAAGCGATGAATGCCAACCGCTCGGTCGTCGGAAAGAACCTTCGCAAGCTAGACGGGTTCAAGCTCGTCACCGGTCGCCCGGCGTTCACTGATGATATTCACATACCCGGATTGCTTTATGGCAAGATTCTTCCCAGCCCGCACGCGCACGCACGCATCAAGCGGATTGACACGCGCAAAGCCAAAGATCTTCGGGGCGTGCACGCCGTCCTGACCTATAAAGATGTCCCGCGCGTGCCCCACACCACCGCCGGTCAAAGCTGGCCGGAGCCTTCGCCTTACGACACCTATCTGCTCGACTCAAAGATGCGCTTTGTGGGTGATCGCGTGGCCGCCGTCGCGGCGGAGAGCCGCGCCATCGCGGAAGAGGCGCTGCGGCTCATTGAAGTCGAGTATGAGATTTTGCCTTCTATCCTGGAAATTGAGCAGGCCATGGCCGACGGCGCGCCAGTGATTCATGATGAGCCTGACTCCACAGGTATTCACGACGCCCAAACCAACCTTGCCGGATACATTCTGAGAGAAATCGGCAACGTGGAAGACGGATTCCGCGAGTCCGACTTGGTAGTCGAGCGCGAATTTCGTACCCAGCGCCAGCAGCATTGCCCGCTCGAGCCCCATATAACCATCAGTTGGCTGGACTCCGACGACCGCCTGGTGATCCGGAGCAGCACGCAGGTGCCCTATCACACCCGCCGCCAGGTGGCGATGATTCTCCAGATCTCCGTGCAGCGGGTGCATGTGGTCAAACCCCGCATTGGGGGCGGCTTTGGTGGCAAGCAGGAAATGCTGCTGGAAGACATCTGCGGAGCACTTGTTTTGGCCACGCGCCGGCCGGTGAAGATCGAATACACGCGCGAAGAAGAGTTCTACATGGCGCGCAGCCGGCATCCGCAGATTCTGAATATCAAGATGGGCGTGAAGCGCGATGGAACGCTGATGGCCAACAAGATGACTGTCCTCGCCACCACTGGCGCTTACGGCAGCCACGCCAACACCGTTCAGGGGAATACTGGCAGCAAGGTTCTTCCGCTTTATCGCACTCCTAACATGCGGTTTGAGTGCCACGTCGTTTACACCAACACTCCGGTAGCGGGCGCGTTCCGCGGGTATGGTTGCCCGCAAGGTTTCTTCGCTCAGGAATCGGTGATCGACGAGATTGCGCAGGAGTTGGGGATGGACCCCGTCGAACTGCGCAAGAAAAACATGATCCGGCTCGGCGACATTGACGATCTCTCCGCACAACTCGGCGAGGGACGCAAAGGCCTGCCGCGGCACGTAAGAAGCTGTGGCTTGCCGGAATGCCTGGAGCGCGGCGCGGCGGCGATCGAGTGGGCGGTAAAACGCCAGACCTTGCCGCAAACGACCGGCCACTTGCGGCGCGGCGTCGGTGTGGCCTGCTCGATGCAGGGCAGCGGCATTGCCGGCGTCGACTGGGCCTCCGCCTTGCTGAAGCTCAACGAAGACGGCTCGTTTAATCTGCAAGTGGGCGCCGCTGACCTGGGGACAGGGGCGGATACGGTCCTGGGGCAAATCGCGGCAGAAACGTTGGGCGTCACACTGGACAAGATGATTGTCTGCTCGGGGGACACCGATTTCACCCCTTTTGACGTTGGCGCCTACGCTTCCAGTACCACCATCATTTCCGGCGGCGCGGTGAAGAAGGCTTCGGAGAAAGTGCGCGACCACCTGCTGCGCATCGCCTCCAAGATGCTGGATATCCCGGTTGATAACCTGACCTGCCGCGACAATCAGGTGGTGACCAAGTGTGAGTGCGAGAAGTCCGTGAGCATGGAGGATCTGGCTCATTACGCCATGTACAAGGAAAAAGTGCAGGTGATGGAAAACGCCTCCCACTGGAATACCGACAGCCCGCCGCCCTTTTGCGCGCAGTTCGCTGAGGTGGAAGTGGATACGGAGACGGGCCAGATCCGCGTGGTGCACCTGGTGACCGCGGTGGACCTCGGCGTGGCTATCAATCCTATGCAGGCGGAGGGGCAGAGCGAAGGCGCGGTGGCGCAAAGCCTGGGGTATGCGCTGACCGAAGAGATGGTACTCGATGCCTCCGGCCGCGTGATCAATCCTTCCTTCCTCGACTACAAAATGCTGTCGGCGAAAGACATGCCCAAGCTCACGACGATTCTGGTGGAGACTGAAGAGCCCTTGGGGCCTTACGGAGCCAAATCGGTCTCCGAGATACCCATCAATGCCCCGGCGCCGGCGGTGGCCAACGCCATCTACCATGCGATTGGGGTTCGCTTCCGAAGACTTCCGATCCGGCCGGAAGATGTGTTGCCCGCCCTGCGCGAAAAAGAATTGCCTTCACCGCAGAGGAGCTGAGCATAGGTGTCGGGTTCCAGGTGTCAGGTGTCACGGAGTCCTGGTCTTTCCTGGCACCTGACACCCGGCACCTGAACCTCCTCTCTTCATCGAGGAAGGAGACGTCCCGAGACTTATGATCAACACGCCCGAAACAATTGTTCTGAATCGCGAGCGCATCGCGACCCTCGCCCAATCCTATGAGGCGGAGATGGTCAGCTTTCTGCGCGACCTGGTTGCCATTCCCGCCGAGAGCACGCATGAGAAGCCGGTGATCCAGCGGATCCATCGCGAAATGGAAATGGTGGGTTTCGATGAAATCCGCACCGATCCCATGGGCAACCTGCTCGGGCGCATCGGCTCCGGCAAGAAAATCATTATGATGGACTCGCACACCGACGCCGTGGGCGTTGGCGACCCGGAGGAATGGTCCTGGGATCCCTACCAAGGCAAAGTTGAAGATGGGTTCGTATACGGGCGCGCCTCCAGCGACCAGCGCGGTGGAATGGCCAGCCTGGTATACGCGGGGAAGATCATCAAGGAACTTGGCCTGCTGGGAGACTACACACTTTACGTGGTGGGCTCCGTGCAGGAGGAAGACTGTGACGGCCTCGCATGGCTCTACATTCTGAAAGAGGATGGCATCTCCGCGGATTGCGTGGTGCTGACCGAGCCCACCAATCTGCAAGTTTACCGGGGCCAGCGCGGGCGGATGGAGATTGAGGTGCATTTCCGCGGACGCTCGTGCCATGCCAGCGCTCCCGAACGCGGCGACAACCCGATTTACAAAATGAGTCCACTGGTGCGTGAGATCGAAGCTCTGAACACACGCCTGCGCGACGATGCGTTTCTTGGCAAGGGGACGATTGCGGTGACGGAAATCCGCTCGATGTCGCCCTCGTTGTGTGCCGTGCCCGGGGCTTGTTCCATCCACCTGGATCGGCGCCTGACCACGGGCGATACCAAGGAAAGCGCGGTCGCGGAAGTGAGAGCTCTGGCGGGCGCGCAGGGCGCTGAAGTGGAAATCCTAAGGTACGATGTGCCGAGCTACACGGGTCTTCGCTACCCCATGGAGAAGTACTATCCCACTTGGGTGCTGGAAGAGAATCATCCGCTGGTGCAGGCGGGCGTAAGCGCCTATGCGGCCCTACACGGCAAGCCGCCGGTGGTTGACAAGTGGACGTTCAGCACCAACGGGGTGGGTTCCATGGGACTGATGGGCGTGCCCACCATCGGCTTTGGGCCGGGGGAAGAGGATGTGGCGCACAGCGTGATGGAACGCGTGCCCATTCGCCACCTGGTGGAAGCCGCCAAGTTCTACGCGGCGTTTCCGCTCACGTACGTTAAATTTAGAACAGTGGCAAGCGGTAAGTAGACAGGATCTCGTTACGCTGGCAATGTCTTTCTCTGTGTCCTCTGTGGGGGGAAAGATTTCACACAGAGTTCACTGAGCAGATCTGTGTCCTCTGTGTGAAATCTTTCGAGGCACAGAGGACACAGAGACACCGGTTTCGCTTGCGGCCTGACCAGAACGCTCGCAAGTCCACTTTCATGAAGTGAGGGTTGGTGCTACGCTCGGATGTCGGCGTGGCGGGTGCATATATGAAGCAGGTCAACATTCCGATTCCGGAAGGGCTCGTCCGCGATTTTTGTCGAAAGTGGAAAGTCGCTGAACTTTCAGTGTTTGGCTCCGTCCTACGGGAAGATTTCCGCCCCGACAGCGATGTGGACGTTTTGGTCACCTTCGCCATGGATGCCCAATGGAGCCTTTACGACTGGGTGGACATGATTGCTGAGCTTCGAGAGATATTCGGCCGCGACGTGGACCTCCTCTCAAGTCAATCACTCCGCAATCCCTTCCGCCGGCACGAAATCCTCAAGACCCGTGAGACAGTGTATGCAACCTGAATCGAAGGACGCTGCGTACATGTGGGACGCGGCGCGCGCCGTCCAGAGTTTTGTCACATCCCGGTCATTTGAGGATTACGGGCCTTACCGTGATTTGCGGCTAGCCACTAACCACTAGCCACTAACCACTGTCCTACTATGTCTGAGCTGGTTCCCATTCCACTTCCCCTGCTCCTGCGTCGCGCCTTTCTCGAATACGAGCGGGAAGGAAAGATCTTCGACCTGCCGAAGGCCAAATTCTTCCGCGGCCTGCCCGGCCTGGACACTTCTGTTAGCTTCCATGGCCACGCCGCGTCCACACCGCTGGGGCCGGCCGCCGGGCCACACGATCAATTGGTACAGAACATCGTGCTTTCGTGGCTTGGCGGCTCACGCATCATCGAGCTGAAGACGGTGCAAATTCTCGATGAACTGAAAATCCCCCGCCCCTGCATCGATATCATCAACGTCGGATACAACGTGGAATGGTCGCAGGAACTTCGCCTCGAGCAGTCGCTGCGCGAGTACGTGGGCGCGGCGATGTTTATCGAGATTCTCAAGGCGTCCAAGCTGCTCGGCGAGGATTTTCCCGGCGATTGGGGCGACACAATCTTCGATATGAGCGTGGGTTACGACCTGAAAGGGATCAGCTCGCCGCGCGTGCGGGCGTGGATGGAGTCGATGAAAGACGCAACGCCTATCGTGAACGAACTGCGCTCGACGCTCATTGGCCTCTGGGCGCGCTATCGCGATCTGCCGTTTCCCACGCGCATCAGCGATACCCTGACGCTCTCCACGTTTCACGGTTGCCCCGCCGGCGAAATCGAAGGCATTGTCAGCTTTCTGTTGACGGAGATGGACCTGAACGTCTGCGTCAAGCTGAACCCTACGCTGCTGGGGAAAGCAGAGGTCGAGCACCTGCTACACGATGTGCTCGGGTATCACGATATCCTGGTGACCCAGGAAGCCTTTGACAAGGACCTGCAATTCTCAGAAGCGCTGGACATGATTCCGCGCCTGGATCGGCTGGCGTGCTCGCGCGGCAAGCGGCTGGCGGTGAAATTCAGCAACACGCTGGTGGTGAAGAATCATCGCACCTTCTTCACCGATGAAGTCATGTACATGTCCGGCGCGCCGCTGCACGTTCTTACCCTGAACCTCGTGCAGAAGTTTCGCCAGCACATGGGCGCATCGATTCCCATCTCCTTTTCGGCCGGCCTCGACTCCAACAACATGGCGAACTGCGTGGCCATGAATTTCATCCCCGTTACCACCTGCACGGATTTGCTACGGCCCGGCGGGTACGCGCGGCTGATTCGCTACCTGGAAAAGCTGGGAGAGAGAATGCACGCCGTGGGAGCGACTCGTTTGCCGGATTTTGTAGTCCGCCAAGTGGGTCAAGGGCCGAGGGCGGTTGACCAGGTGGGGCAAGAAATGAAGGCTAAACTGCGCGGGCAATTTGCCGGCTTTGACCAGGAACAAGTTGTCCGCGTCGAATCGTGGCTGGAAGCAGACGTTTTGTCGCTTCTGGAGGCTTATGTCGAGGGGCGCCATGCGGTACCCCTACGCGACGTATGCCAGCAGATCGCCGACAGGTTTGAGAAAAGAATGTCCGCGTTTCCCCCCGCCGTGGGTGACGCGCTACGCGGAGCCATCGTGGGGCTGGAACAAGCTCTTGTGGACGCGGCGGGGGTGCTCAACACTCCCATCCTCGTTAAGGAGGCAACCGAAGATCCACGCTACGCGTGGGAGCGTAACAAGGGCGTACCGCGCAAGATCGGGTCCAAGCTCTGGCTGTACGACTGCATCAACTGTGACAAATGCGTGCCCGTCTGCCCCAACGTTGCCAATTTCGTGTACGAGACTACGGCGGCGGATGTCACTTACGACAACTTCGAGCTCGCGCCGGAGGGATCGCTGCAACGCGTTCCGGGAGGCGTTTTCAAGGTGGCCAAAGTGCACCAACTGGCCAACTACGCCGACGCCTGCAACGATTGCGGAAACTGCGACGTGTTTTGCCCTGAAGACGGCGGTCCCTACATCGAGAAGCCCCGGTTCTTTGGCAGCCTCGAAACCTATAGGAAATATGCGGGCCGTAATGGGTTCTACATCGCCTTTGAAGGTGACCAGACCACGATCTACGGCACGATTGCCGGCGCGCCTTATCGGTTGAGCCTGAACCCGCTCGCCGACCGCGCCTGGTTCTCCAATGGGGATGCCGAGGTTGAAATCCAACCAAGCCGTGACGAGGTGGTGAGCTGGAAACTGAAGCCGGAAATTTCCGAAAGCAGCTACCAGCTCGACATGCTTCGGTATTTGCAGCTCAAGTTGCTTGTGGAATCCATCCGCGATCCCCGGCACGTGAACTTCGCCAACGTCGAAGGACTGTGAGAGGTGTCACCGGGTGTCACGCTTGCCAACGGGGGAAACATGCAAACCACTCTAATTCTCGCTGCCATCTTCAACATCACCGGTGGCCTGGCGATTCTATTCCTTCAACGGTTCATCGCTCCACTGATTCACTTCAACGACTTCGGCCCAGGCCTGTTTCGAATGTTTGTTGGCGGCACGGCGGTGCTGTTCGGAGCTGCGTACATTGCGGTCTGGCGGGATTACCGGCAGAATCGTCCGTTGCTCGTCTACGGAACGGCACTCAAGTATTGGGCGTTTGCCATCAGCCTGTTCGGCTTTCTCAAGTCCGACCTTTCGCTGCAAGTGCTGCTTCTGTTCGGCGTCGGGAACCTGATCTTTGCAGTGCTGTTCACTCATTACCTGCTGCGGCCACAGCCTGGCAGATAAACGAACTCGGCAGCGATCAGGGCATTTCTGTCGCGCGATTCGGTGAGGCTCAAAGTGTCTAAGGGAAGTTTCATCGAATCATGAGGAGTCCACGATGATTACCAAGCAGGCTCTCTTCAAAGGCAAGGACTACATCACCACCCAGGAGTGGACGGTCTCTGAGATCGAAACGTTGCTGAACGTCTCAGCCGACCTCAAGCGGAAATTCAAACATCGCCTCCCCCACCGCTATCTGCCCGATCAGACAATCTTCCTGATTTTCTTCGACAAGTCCACCCGCACCCGGAACTCCTTCGAGGCCGGGATCACCCAGCTCGGAGGCCATGCGCATTTTCTCACCGCTGACGTCATGCAGGTATCGCACGGAGAGAGTCCGAAGGATACGGGCATCATCCTCTCACGCTACGGGCACGGCATTGCCATCCGGCACGACTTGGTCCCTGGCGAAGGGAACGCCTACATCCGCGAAGTTGCCCGGTGGGCGGATGTGCCCGTCATTAACATGCAATGCGATGTGGATCATCCCTGCCAGACATTAGCGGACCTGATGACCATTCGCGAAAAGCTTGGCACAGATTTGCGCAAGCGCAAGCTGACGGTAAGCTGGGCGTACGCGCCGAGTTACGCCAAACCCCTTTCCGTTCCCCAGGGACTGATCATGCTGATGCCGCGATTTGGCATGGACGTGACCTTGGCCCACCCGCCCGAGTACTTCCTGATGCCCGAAACCGTGGAAGCGGCACGCGAGAACGCGCGCCGGGCCGGAGTGAAGTTTGAAGTGGTCGACACCATGGACGAAGCTTTTGCTAACGCCGACGTCGTCATTCCCAAGAGCTGGGGTTGCCTGGAGACGATGGGCACCAAGCCGGAGGAATCGCTGCGCATCGCCAAGCAATATCGCCACTGGATCTGCGATGCCGGGAAGATGAAGCTGGCGCGGTCCCATGCCCTCTACATGCATCCGCTTCCGGCGGACCGAGGCAACGAGGTGACAGACGAAGTCATTGACGGCCCGCAGTCCGTCGTCTTCGACGAGGCGGAAAACCGTCTGCACACCGCCAAGGCCATCATGGCCCTGACCATGGCCGACCAGGAGATTCCCTACGAGACAGAGCCACCGGGCCCGTAGCGCCGCGCCGCGCTGCCCGCTTGTCTCAATACGATTTCATTGGTACGATAACTTCATGTGTCATCCGTCAGCAACTCGTGGAAGGAGGACCCCCGCGTATGGAGCTGGACACGATTTTCAAGGGTGACACAGGCGCGTATCTTCCCACGCTTCCCGCCGGGACCGTCGATCTGGTGGTATCGTCCCCCCCGTACAACCTCGGCAAGGAATACGAGTCGCGCAAGGCGTTGCAGCACTACATAGAAGAGCAAACCGTCGTCCTTCGCGAGTGCTGTCGCCTTCTCAAGAATACGGGCTCGATCTTTTGGCAAGTTGGGTCATACTCCGAAGACGGTACCCTGATCCCTCTCGATATCCGGTTTTTTCCTGTCCTTGAGGGCTTTGGCATGCGCCCGCGAAATCGGATCGTGTGGGCGCGGCAGCATGGCCTTCATGGAAGGCGGAAATTCTCGTGCAGATACGAGACGATCTTGTGGTTCACGAAGACCGATGAGTTCACTTTCAATCTGGACGCGATCAGAGTTCCCCAAAAATACCAAAACAAGAAGGCGCACAAGGGTGAGCGTAAGGGCGAATACACATGCAATCCGGAGGGCAAGAATCCGGGCGACATCTGGCTGTTCAGAAACGTGAAGCATAATCACGAAGAACAGACAATTCACCCCTGTCAATTTCCGGAAGATCTCGTTGCCCGTATCGTGTTGGCTACTACAACTGACGGCGGAATTGTTCTCGATCCGTATATGGGGGCCGGAACGGTCGCGGTGGTAGCAAGAGATCACAACCGGCACTTTCTTGGGGCCGAGTTAGACCCAGAGTATCACAAGATTGCCGAGCGGCGTCTTGCCGGTGAGCCGGACGAAAATGGACGCTTTCCTAACCTTAAGACGCTTCGAAATTATGTCCAGCGGCACGGCAAACCGGCGCATCTGTACAAGTTCGACATGCAAGTCGGGAAGTACGCAACTGAGCGAGAGAAAGCCAAGATATACTCGGAAGAGCACCACCTAGCCGAATTTGAAGAAAGGCTGTCTTACGAGGAGATGGCTTTTGCATGCAAGACACGAGGCGAACAGGTTCCGGTCGATCCAAAACTGAACGGCTCGGGAAAGCCAACTCCGGTCATGTCGAAGACACCATCTCTTTTCGATTGACTCAGGACCCCCGTACAATCTTGCAACGGCCAAAACGCCCCGCGCTGATGTCGCAAGTGATTGAGCTGTGCTCGCTAACAGTTCGGGAGTATCTAGGTTTGGAATACGTCGTGAAAGTTGCTGGCACGCCTACCTGTACGGGCGAGAACAGGCCAACCACCCTCATGGGCACTGAGAAGAGTTTAAACTTAGCAAGGCCATTCAACTGCTTCAGGGCCTGCTCATAGTACAAGGTGCTGTTTGATGCCGGGAACATGGCGGCTTTCACAACCATGATCACCACCGCCAGCGGCGCACCCGCAAAGGTGACCCCTTCGCGAAAGAACAACTCTGACCGTAACAAGTTGTTCAGAAGGAAAGGATAGTTAGAAAACTGTGCTTCCACAATCACGCCGGATTTTGCAAAGTCGACGTCGATCCCAAGGAAGGCGTAGTCGTCCGCGATGCTCGCGGCTTGCCAGGCGGGTGGTTGGAGAGTTCTCTTAATGTAAGCATTGGTCCCGACGGGATCAAAGATGAAAGAGCCCTGCTTCCGAAGTTGATCTGAAGCTTTCAGGTGCAGGGGCATACCTTTCAAGGCCGTCTCCACCTCCTGCCATTCGCTCGTGTGCATGGTAGTGATGATAGTCTGTGAATCGTTGAAGTCAGTGATTTTGAGGTCCATCTAGGCTGAGGTCTCCGTCTGTTTGAACAGCTCTTTGGGATCAACGCGCAAGGCCTCAGCAATTCTGCAGATATTGATGAGGCTGATGTTTCTTTCACCTCGCTCCACCCCGCCGATGTACGTGCGGTCAAGGTCGCACTCCAGCGCCAGCGCCTCTTGCGAAAGCCCCTTCTGCCTTCGCAGTTCGCGCACTCGGTCGCCGAACTCCTGCTGAATCTGTGCCCCACGCTTCTTGCCCATCAGGACCATGGAACCAGTGTAGACGACGATAAGTCCACGGACTTTACGTACCGTAAGGCTTGCTCGGCGCGCCTGTTTTACAAAAGGCAAGTTTTGCGCCGCGCTCCTCGATCAACGTCACGGCTAACTTTTAGGTTTGTACCCTATTGACACATATCCGTACATGTATTACGCTATAGGGTAGACTTGCCCGACGCGTTCTATTGGGCCCAGGTAATGATGAAGGAGAGTCTTATCTTATGCTGCGCAAGTCACCAACTCGGACCGAAGCGTTCCTGGCAGCCAACCGCCGTAACGCCCTCAAATCGACGGGACCACGCACCCCCGAGGGCAAGGCGCGGAGTTGTATGAACAACCTGAAGCACGGTCGCTATGCCAAGCGGCTGCCGGAGAAGCTGGCGGCGGCGGGCAACCATGGCGGGGCGGCTCTCTACCAAAAGATCCGCGGGGAGATTGGGACGACGTTCCAGGCGCAACCGGACGATCCACAGCAGATGCGGCAGTTGGACCGGATGACGGTCGCGGTCTGGTGCGGGGCGCGCCGCGTGGGCATAAACGGTCTGAAGCCGCGATCCTCCTTCTTTTCCAAGCGGAGCGAGCCACCGCGGATTTCTATATTGCCGATTCGAATGGCGGACGAACGCCGGAGGGTGGGAATTGTCTACTGGGTGCAGCGAAAACGCTACTGGACGCCGGAAAGGGTGATATTGGCGGCACTCAACCAGTATCCAGCAGGGGTTCCGACACTGGGCGAGGCGCTGGAGGAGAAGTTGCGGCATCGAACGTTCCGGCTGGGACGGCCGGGCTTGTGGGACCGCCTGCGTTACGGACTGGACGAACAAGGCAATCGGACCCCGGGTGGGCCGGAGGGCGTCCGGCCCCCGCGGGCCGAAGCCTCGCGGGACCATGCTAGCGGGGCTAGCATCGCCGGCGGGTCAGTATATTCGAACCCGACGGTAACCGCCGCGCGGTCCATTTTGACAAGCTCCCTAGCCAAGCTCTTTGGCGGTGGTGATGCGAAATAGGGACGCTTGAATTTTGGATTTTGGATTTTGGATTTTGGATTGAAGACACTCCCGGCCCTATCTGAGCATGTCTTATCGAGAAAACGGTTCCTGACGGTGATGATGCGAGACAGGGATGCGATGTGATAGCTTGAGGTGCTTAGTTTTGGATGATTTTGGAATTTTGCATTTTGCATTTCGGGTTGGAGACGTCTCGTTCCATCTGGGCAGGTCCTGGCCAAAATACGTTCTTCAATCCAAAATCCAAAATCAACTATGGGGCCCGACGTTTCAAATAACGAAACTAACGAACCATGATCATCCGCAACGCTCGCGTCCTGACGTTCGACTCCGGCAATCGCGTCCTGGATTCCGGAGCCGTGGAGATCCGCCCCGACGGCACCATCGGCTGGGTGAAAGACACGCGCGAGTTGCATCCCGCCTCCCTCCGTGCATCTCTCCAAGCTGGCGTCGAGGAAGTTGTGGACGCGCAGGGCAAGCTTCTGATGCCCGCCTTGATCAACTGTCACACTCACCTTTACAGCACATTGGCGCGGGGGATAACCCTTGCCGGGCGTGCGCCCCGGAACTTTCCGGAGATTTTGAAGAAGCTCTGGTGGCGGCTGGACCGCGCCTTGAATCTCGACGATGTCTACTACACCGCGCTGGTGGGGTTGATTGACTCCGCCAAGTGTGGCGTGGGTACGCTGGTGGACCACCACTCCAGCCCCAACGCTTGCACGGGAAGCCTGAACCAGATCGAGCAGGCTTTTCGGGAAGTCGGCCTGCGCGGCGTCTTGTGCTACGAGACCTCCGACCGTAATGGGAGCGCAAGCGCGGCGGAGGGTATGGGCGAGAACATCCGATTTCTTGAGCACCACCGGAGTGGTTCAGGCGATGGCTTGGTGGCCGGCAGCTTTGGGCTGCACGCTTCCTTCACGCTCAGTGACCGCACGCTGCGGCGCTGCATGGAGGCGAATGAGTCACTACGCGCGGGGTTTCACGTGCATGTGGCGGAGGACCTTTGCGACCTCGATGACGCCCGTCGGCGTTACCACAAGTCGCCGGTCCGGCGGCTGCGGGACCTCGGCATTCTCGACGACCGATCGCTCGCGGCGCATTGCGTCCACGTGAGTGCCGCGGACATTGCGGCTCTTGCCCGACGTCACATCAACGTGGTGCATAACCCCCAATCGAACTGCAACAACGCGGTAGGCATCGCCCGTTTGCTGGAGATGTTTCGCCAAGGCGTGCTGGTGGGATTGGGCTCTGATGGCTACACATCCCGGATGTGGGAAGAGTTCAAGACCGCGTTCCATCTGCAGAAGGTGCGCGAGGGAGATCCCCGCGTGGCTTACACCGAGGCTTACGCCGCCGCGCTTCTCAACAACCGCACCATCGCCAAGAAAATCTGGGGATGGGAAATCGGCCGCATCGAATCCGGCGCCAGGGCGGACCTCCTGCTGGTGGATTACTTCCCCCCGACGCCTCTCGACAGCACCAATCTTTTCGGCCACATTCTGTTCGGCATTGCCAACGCGCCGGTGGATTCCCTCCTCGTCAACGGGCGATACGTGCTACGCCACAAGGAATGTGTTAGCGTGGACGAGCGCGAGGTGGCAGAAAAGGCCTCGACCCGCGCGCGCGCCCTGTGGGAGAGGTTTTAGGAATGTTGGATGTTGGGTTTTGGATTGCCGATTTTGGATTGATGACCTCGCGGCGGTTCGCCCGCAGCCAAGAAGGTGGCTTTCCGTGTCCTCTGCGCTTTTCAAGCTTTCACACAAAGTCCACGGAGCATCTCCGTGACCTCTGTGTTAAAGCTTTTCTGACCACAAAGGACATAGGCACGGAGAGCGGGCAATGATCTAATCCCGAATCCAAAATGGTTCAATGACCCGATGACCAACTCGCTCAATGCGACTTTCATTCCCGGCCCCACTTACGCAGAAATGCTCGATCCCGCGACGTTGCCGCCCGCACTTAGGAAAAGGGCCGCTGCGGCCCAAGGCGATGAGCTTGATCCTGCCAATCTCTTGAACATTACTTGGCGAGGTCCGGACCGGGGCATTCGCCACATCGTCCTGCCCAAGGAACTGACGGGGGTGAAGGCGAACCTAGTAGTTATGATAGGGCACTTCTTCCCCTCGGGTAGCCACAAGGTGGGGCCTGCCTACTCCACGCTCATGGAAGGCGAATTGGCCGGCGAGATTGAGCCCGGCAAGTGCACTGTGATCGGCCCCTCCACCGGGAATTTCGGCATTGGTGTGGCGTATGTTTCCCGGCTCAAGGGTTACCCCGCAATCGTGATCATGCCGGAAGGGATGAGCGCGGAGCGCTACGAGCGGATTCGCCATTATGGCGGGCAGCTTGACCTTACGCCCGGCTCGGAGAGTGACGTCATCCTGGTCCTGGAGCGCACGCAGGAATATCGCAAGGACCCACGCAACAAAGTGCTGGCGCAATTTGAGCTGCTTCCGAATTACCGGTTTCACCGCTATGTCACCGGCCGCAGCGCGCTGGAGGCAGCAAAGGCTTACGGAAATGGCCGCGTCGCTTTGTTCGCGTCCGCGCCGGGATCAGCCGGGACGCTCGCCGCGGGTGACGAAATCAAGTCCGCCGTCCCGGAATGTCTGGTGGCCGCGCTCGAACCGCGGGAGTGCTCCACGCTCTTCAATAATGGATTTGGGAGCCATCGTATTGAAGGTATCGGCGACAAGATGGTGACGCTCATCCACAACGTCTTGACCACCGACTATGTGGCATTGATCCACGATGAAGACTGCGTGATGGGGCTGGAGTTGCTCGAGCGCCGGCAACGCAGCCTCGAACCGCTCCTCGGTTTGCCGGCGGGATCGCTCGAATGCTTCCAGGGATTGTTCGGTGTTTCCGGCATCTGCAACATCCTCGGCGCGATTCGCATGGCGCGGTTCCTGAACGTCGGCCCGGATGACAATGTGGTGACGATTGCCACGGACGGGTTTGACCGCTACCCGTCAGTGCTCGCGGACCTTGAACGGCACCGGGGCCCGCTCACCGATCGCGAGCTCGGCGATTGCTTTGAAGGGATTTTTCGTGGCGGAGATGTGCGGGAAATCCTGGATGTGCGCCCTCGGGAACAGAAAGAGCGGCTCTTCGGCTACAAGGAAGAAGTTTGGACCAAGTTCGGCTATTCGCGGCCCTATCTGGAAGGCATGAAATCGCAGTCCTTTTGGGATGACGAATTCGACAAAATCACCGAAGTTGATACGGCCCTGGCCAGAACGCGCCGGCTCTAGCGAAAGGTCGTTCTCAACGGCTCCGGGGGAACGGGGAATAGAGGGCGGGGTTCGGGTTTGGGAAGTCGGGTTCGCGAGGCCGCGGCTTCCCTGCGGAGAATCCAGTTCATTGTGAGGGGACTTTTATGAATCGACGGACATTTATGCAGAGTGCAGGCGGCGTGGCAGTGGCCGCGGCCGCGCTCCCCACCTTTCGCGAGGGTGGCCTTTCCCGAATTCTCGCGACGGGTGCCCAAGCCGCCGGTCGCTCGCCGGAAAGCCTGGCCGCGGACGAGGACTACTGGTTCGAGATTCAGTCGGCCTTTAACACGGATCGGAGCATGATCAACTTCAACAACGGCACGGTCTCTCCCTCGCCGCAAGTTGTTGAGGAGGCGTTGCGGCGGTACTATGAGTTCGTCAACCTTTCACCTGCCCACAACCAGGGTGTAATCGGCGCTCAACTGGAGACGATTCGAACGCGGCTAGCCGCCAATTTCGGTTGTGATCCGGAGGAAATGGCTATTACGCGCAACACCAGTGAATCGCTCGAAATCTGCCAGTTGGGGTTGGATTTGAAAAGTGGCGACGAGATTTTGACCACCGATCAGGATTACCCGCGCATGTTGACTACCTGGCTCCAAAGGCAACGGCGAGACGGAGTCGTCCTCAAAACTATTCCCTTTGACGTTCCTCCCCGAGATTGGGATGACCTTTATGAAATATTCGAAAAGGCCGTGACCCCTCGTACCAAGGTGATTCATTTCTCTCACATCACTTTTTTTACGGGACAGATTTTCCCGGTGAAGAAAATCTGCCAGATGGCTCGCAGCCGGGGGATCCAAACCATTGTGGACGGCGCGCACGCCTTCGCCCATTTCCCTTATAAGAGAGACGATCTCGACTGTGATTATTACGGAACCAGCCTGCACAAATGGCTCCTGGCCCCTCACGGAACGGGATTCCTTTACGTCCGGAAGGAAAGGATACCGAGCGTCTGGCCATTGATGGCGGCGCCCGCAGAGATGGACAACAATATTCGCAAATTTGAGGAGATTGGAACCCATCCGATCCCGGTTCAAATTGCCATATCGGAAGCTGTGACATTTCACGAGGGGATTGGGGTGGAACGGAAAGCCGCGCGGCTGCGTTACCTACGGGACCGCTGGGCCAACCGGCTTGCGGAAAACCCGCGCGTGAAGATCCTCCACAGCCCTGACCCGCGACAATCTTGCGGAATCGGATTCGTGAGCGTGGAAGGACTTGACGTCGGCAAGCTGGCGACATTCCTCTGGGATAAACATCGGATCATCGTCGTCCCGATGACGCACACCAAATTTAGCGGGCTTCGCGTCACGCCCAATATTTACTCCACCGTCCAGGAAATCGACACCTTCAGCGCGGCAGTCGAAGAGGCAATGAAGTCGGGGGTGTGACCTTCCGAAGTGGTGAGAGCGGACCTTTCATTTTCTAACGGCGGGCCAAAACCTTTGCTGCGACATCTACTCTGGCCTGCCGACGCAAGTTCAATTGTCGGCCGCCTCCGTCAGGCCATGATGTGCCACGGCACATTGACGAGAATAAGCTGCTGGCTCCCCTTGGCCAACAAAAGCGCCTTTAGCAATTCAGCGCGTTGATTGTGCAGGAAGTAGTGATACCAATGCCGCTCCACCAACTCGGGAATCAATACGACGATTTGCCGGTCAGGGTTGCTTCGTTCGAGTTCCAGAATATAGTCCAAGATCGGGGTGAGGACGAAGCGATAGGGCGACGGCAGTACCATCAGGCGGGGGGCTACCCGACCCGCTCGTTTCGCCGGCTCCTCGACGTAGCGGTTCCACGTTTGGGCAAAGCTCCCGGCGTCCTTATCACAATCGATGTGCAGAGCCTGTACCTCGGACGAGAGAGTGAGGGCAAACCGCAGCCCTTTCTGAGCGACCCGGTTCCAAGCGAGAAGCGGAACCACGACCAGCGGAGCCCGCAGGTCGGTCAAATCCATAGGCGCAGGGTTCGCAATCTCTGCCGCAACGAGACGATAGTGTTTTCGAATGGCCATCATCACCAGCATGATCGAGGGAATGAGCAGCACCGTTACCCAGGCTCCTTCGGCGAACTTGGCGATAGTTACCACCCCCACGGTGGTCGCGGTCGCCACGGCCCCCAGTCCGTTCACGAACATGCTGTGTCGCGATCCTCTGCCTCCGATTCGTTTCCAGTGAGCGACCATGCCGGCTTGGGACAGCGTGAACGCCAGGAAAGCACCTACGGCAAACAGCGGAATCAACCGGTCCGTGACCCCGCCAAACAATATCAGCAGCGCGGCACACAGCACCGCGAGCACCCAGATCCCTTGCGAGAACACCAGCCGCCTTCCGCGCGAGGCGAAGCCGTGGGGAAGATATCCGTCCTCGGCCACGGCGCGGCAGAGTCGCGGAAAATCCGCAAAGGCGGTGTTGGCCGAGAGCGCCAGCACGAGCAGGATGGAGCCCATGGTGATGTAGTAAAAGACGCCCTGCCCGGCCACCGCGGCGACGAGCATGGAAAGCACGCTCCGGTATCCCGCCTGTCCGGGGTCGGTGGCGCCGATGTGGTAGGCACGAACCAGGTAGGCGATTCCCCCCAACAGCACAATGAGAATCGCAATGATCATGGTCAGGGCTCGCTGTGCGGATTTCACCACCGGCTCCCGGAAAGCCTGGACGCCGTTGCTGACCGCCTCGACGCCGGTCATGGCCGTACAGCCGCTGGAAAAAGCCTTGAGCAAAAGCCAAGCGCTAACCGCGGCCGTGGGCAGGGGCAAAGGCGGCGGAGCGACGATGGGCAAGGGATGACCGCCGGCGGCGAGCGTTTTGACCAGTCCGAGCATCAAGGTGACAAGCAAGCTTCCAACAAATATATAGGTTGGAATAATAAACACGGCGCCCGTCTCGCGAACGCCCCGCAGGTTGACGATAGTGATGAGCAGCAAGATCACGAGACAGATCAGCAGGGTGCGCGGCTGTAGCGACGGCACGGCAGAGACGAGCGCCCCAACGCCTGCCGAGATTCCAACGGCAGCCGTCAGAACGTAGTCGATCATGAGGGCAGCGGCCGCAAGCAGCCCGGGGAATTCTCCCAGGTTCTCGCGAGCCACCGTATAGGAGCCGCCGCCGGTTGGGTAAGCTTGGATGGTTTGGCGATACGAGAAATAGACAATCGCCAGCAGGATGATGATGCTGGCCGTGATCGGCACAATGTAAGCAACTCCCGCGGCGGCCAGCGGGATCATCAGCGTGAGTGCTGCTTCCGGCCCGTAAGCGGCGGAGCTGAGCGCGTCCAAGCCAAAAACGGAGAGGCCTCCTACCGGTCCCAGCTTCTCTCCCGCTTCCTCCGAAGAACGCAGTGGCCTGCCGAAAAGTAGATCGTTAAGTGTCATTATCATCCTCTGAAGTCGAAGTCGCCCTGCGTCGTACCATGAAGTAGATCTTGCCACAAAATGACGGAGACCCTCCGGGAAACGACCAGGTGAGAGACGCTGCGCCGCCCACGACCAGCGCCACAAGGAGTCGAAGCATCGAGAATTCGTTCACTTGAAATTGGCTTCCTTTTATCCCGTTGCTGACATCTATACGTGACGACATAAGTGGATGCCAAAGCCCTCCAAGCATGTCATTCTGAGCGCAGCGAAGAATCTCTCTTTGGTCTTGCGGATCGGTTGAATTGAAGAGAGATTCTTCGCTGCGCTCAGAATGACATGCGAACCGACTTCTGACGCCATGTATAATGAGAGATTGCGGGGTTTCCAGGAGAACAAATGGACTACAGAACATTAGGAAGTGCGGGTCTGAAGGTATCGTCTCTGTGTTTTGGCACGGGTACGTTCGGCGGAGGAAACGAGTTCTTTAAGGCGTGGGGTTCCACCGGCGTTGAAGAGGCGAAAAGATTGATTGGCCTTTGTCTTGATGCCGGCATCAACGTGTTCGACACGGCGGATATCTACTCCGACGGCCTGTCAGAGGAGATCTTCGGAAAGGCCATCCAGGGAAGGCGCAACGAGCTATTAATATCCACCAAGGCCACCTTCCGCTTAGGCCCAAGTGCGAACGACGTCGGCTCGTCTCGCTATCACCTGATCCAGGCCTGCGAGGGTAGCCTGAAACGCCTGGGCACGGATCACATCGACATCTACCACATGCACGGCTTCGATGCGCTGACGCCAATCGATGAGGTGCTGTACACACTCGATACTCTTGTACGCAGCGGCAAGGTGCGCTATATCGCCTGCTCGAACTTCTCCGGCTGGCACTTGATGAAGTCGCTTTCCCTATCGGAGAAGTATGGCTGGGCGAAATACGTCGCGCATCAGGTCTATTACTCTCTGGTGGGCCGTGACTACGAGAACGAGCTCATGCCGCTCGCGCTCGACCAGAAATTGGGAGCCCTGATCTGGAGCCCGCTGGGATGGGGACGGCTGACCGGCAAAATCCGGCGGGGGCAGCCGTGGCCGAAAGAAAGCCGCCTGCATCGCACCGCCGAGTACGGACCGCCGGTTGCTGACGAATACCTCTACCGTGTTGTCGACGCCGTCGATGCCGTGGCCAAGGAAACGGGAAAGACTGTGCCGCAGATTGCGCTGAACTGGCTACTGCGCAAGCCTACGGTTTCAACCATCGTCATTGGCGCGCGCAATGAAGAACAACTGAAGCAGAACATCGGCGCGGAGGGGTGGCGGTTAACGCCGGACCAGGTGTCGAAACTGGACGAGGCCAGCGCACCGTCGATCCCTTATCCCTACTGGCACCAGCGTCAGTTCACGGATCGCAACCCGTTGCCGCCATCCGTCAGTCAGTAACTGGCCTATGCCACCTCAACTGACACGCCGCACGTTCCTCAAGACCTCCGCCGCAGTTAGCGCAGCGGCCATTCTGCGCGGAGCGTCCCGCTACGATCCTTCCTGGGACTCTCTCGCGCAACACGCCGACCCCACGTGGTTCAACGATGCCAAGTTCGGCATCTACTTTCACTGGGGGATTTATTCCGTTCCCGCGTTCGACAACGAATGGTACTCCCGCAACATGTACATTGAGGGCCAGAGGGCCAACACTTTTCACAAGCTGGTTTATGGTCCGCCGGCGAAGTTTGGTTACAAAGATTTCATCCCCATGTTTCAGGCGGAGAAGTTCAATCCCGAGGAATGGGCCGAATTATTTCGCCAGGCGGGCGCGAAGTATGCCGGCCCGGTAAGCGAGCACGCCGACGGGTTCTCCCTGTGGGATTCGAAGGTGAACCCGTTTAATGCCGCCCGCATGGGTCCGCGCCGCGACGTAGTGGGTGAGATGGCGCGCGCGCTGCGCGGCGAGGGCATAAAATTCCTGGCCACGTTTCATCACCAGTGGCTGTGGGGCTGGTATCCTACTGAGGACAAGACGCTCGATTGCTCCCAGTCCCGCTACTCGGACCTCTATGGCCCGTCCGCGCCGCAAAGCCCGTTCGACTATAACAAGCCCACGCCGCCGCCACCGCAGCAATTCCAGGATAACTGGGAAGCGAAAGTGAAAGAGGTGATCGATCGCTATCAACCGGACCTCGTCTACTTTGACAGCCGCCTGAATATCATCGACGAGCGGCATCAGAGCGATTGTCTGGCTTACTACTACAGCCAAGCCGAGCGGTGGCAGAAGGAAGTGGGGGTGACATACAAGCAAAAGGACCTCCCGGCGGGCGTGGGCATTCTGGACCTCGAACAGGGCAGAATGAACAAGATCTGGGCCCGGATGTGGCAAACCGACCAGACCATCGATTGGCATTCGTGGTGCTACGTGCAAAAGCCCGATTTGAAGTCGGCGGACCGGTTGGTGGACGGCTTGGTCGACATCGTGAGCAAGAACGGCACGCTGCTGCTCGACGTGAATCCCACCGCGCAGGGCGTGATGCCGGAGCCGACGGTCGAACGGCTGCGCGCCATAGGCAAATGGCTAAGCGTGAACGGCGAGGCGATCTACGGGACGCGGCCGTGGAAGATATTTGGAGAAGGTCCGACTCAGGTTGTGCAGGGGGAATTCGGCGAGGAGAAGATTCCCGAGTTTACGGCGGAGGATATCCGCTTCACCGGCCGCTGGAAGACCCTTTACGCCATCGTCCTCGACTGGCCCAAAGAGACTCGCCAATTGGTGGTGAAATCACTCAGCACCCAAGACGCGTTGCTTGCCAAAGGCGAGATTGCGAAGGTTTCCTTGCTCGGCAGCGATGCCGAGCTCCGCTGGCAGCACGACTCCACGGGCCTCAAGATCCAGTTGCCGCCGCAGAGGCCCGGCGATTTCGCGTACGTGTTCAAGCTCCTGCTGAACTGACTGGGACCTCTATAAAGCAAGGTCGTAATTTCCGGCTTTTTTGGCAGCGATCTTTCACAAATCTTCGAGATTCTTCGCGGCACGCGAAGAAAAAAGACTCCAACACGGAGATCGCAGAGGACTCGCGGAGAAAACGGAGAAGAGCGCGCAACAAGCGCGCTGGTCAACCGAGGCACTTCTTCTCCGTGACCTCTGTGACCCCTCTGCGCCCTCTGTGTTGGCGTCTTGTTTTGGTTGCGGCCATCGGGCTGCGCTGTGGCCTCTGCGGTGAAATCCTCCTTGACGGCACCAGCCTATGTCCGATGATCGAACCGGAAGAACACTGACTGCTTCGACACCGGAGCCACTCGCTCCGTCAGCTCCGCAAGTTGCTTGTCGCTCAGCGGAGTGAACTCCCGCGCCAGTTGGACATTCTCCTCAAGCTGCGCCACCGTATCGCAGCCGATGATCACCGTGCTCACCGGACGCGACAAGGTGTAATACATCGCCTCACGCATGTGCAGGGTGCCCGGAGTCGGTGCCAGCACCATGCCTTCCCAGGAGTGCTGCTGCTGCTCCAGCGGCGGCGGCGTCCACGTCGAGAGGATGCGTCCGCGCGCCGGCACCTTCATCCCGACAATGCCCATCTGCTTCTCTACGGCCAGCGGCAGGAGCGCCTCGCTGAAACTGTAGTGATGCGGATCGGCGGCATTCATGGCCATCAGGATGGTGTCGAACGGATGTCGCCGGATACCCTCCATCAACGGCTCGGGCCGGTAGTGTCCCGTCAGCCCAAGAAAACGCACCGTCTTCTGCTCCTGCATTTCCAGCAGCGCTTCCATGGCGCCGCCCTTCGCGAATATCGCGTCGATATTCTCCATCGTCCCGACATCGTGCAATTGCCACAGGTCCAGATGGTCGGTCTTCAGCAGCTTCAGTGACTGCTCGATCATGCGCAAGGAGCCGTCACGCGTTCGCTCCTTGGTCTTCGTCGCCACAAAGGCCTCTGACCGTCGCCGCTCGATCACCTGCCCGACGTACTGTTCGCTCCAGCGCTCCGGCCCGCCATAGATGGATGACGTGTCGATATAATTCACGCCCAGGTCCAGCGCCCGCTCAATAATCGGCACCGCCACGTCGGCGTTGTGCGGTCGCTCCAGCGAGCCCTGCCCACCCAGGCTGAAGATCCCTACCTTGTAGCCGGTCTTCCCCAGGTTCCGGGTCGGCATCGAATCCGTCGTCTTCGGGTTCACCGGCAGCCCCGGCAGTGGCTTCGCCGTATCGGCCATCGCCGTCTTTGCCAGCAGCACGCCGGTCGCCGCTACACCAGCCTTCAAAAAAAAGTCCCGGCGATCCTGCCTCTGCGGCTGATCGCTCTTCCTGTCGCTCATCTTGTCCCCTTCCTGGCGCACCGCGCCAAACTGCCCAGACAGTGTATCAATTACTTCCTTGAGGTAGTGGGTCAATTTGATGCAACGGCGGTTTTACGGCGCGATTTGTCCAAGGGACTCTACTCCCTGGGCGATTGGCGCGCTCGGTAGTGTCCTAATTTGGCTTTTGGAGTGCGGCAGCTTGCTGCCGCTTTCTACCGCAGCAACTCTGCGACGAGCGATAAATCGACATAGGTAGGCGGTCGCCCGCTTTCCCTGTCACACCACCGTACATGCGGGTCCGCATACGGCGGTTCGACAAGATTGAGCGTTCATAGAGCAAGCGACGGGAGGCCGAGGGAGTCGAAGAAAGCGTTCGGCAGCGCACGGGTCAGCGCAGGGCTGTTGCTCAGCCTCCACGGTCCGTGCGCGCTTCCCGCCGTTTGCGCGGCGAGGTCTTTGCCGACGCCCCGGGTCCTCAATTCCTTGAAGCGGACCTTCCCGCGTTTCCACTGCTTCCACAGAAGGCAGCGCAGACGCCTTCGGGTCCAACCGTCCAAGTCCCTGAGTATGCGAGGGGTCTCACAGAAGCCGAAGTAGCTCCGCCATCCGATCATGTAGGGTCGAAGCTCCTCGATCATCCGTTCAATACTGATTCCGCGTGTCCGCCGCGTCAGTTCCCGAATCCGCTCCTTGAAGCGAAGAATCGCTTGAGGCGCAATACGCCTCCTTGCCGATTCTCCCCATGTGAAACTGAATCCGAGAAACTTCCGATCCTTTGGCCGTGCCACCGCGCTCTTCGATGTATTCACCTTGAGCTTGAGCTTGCGCGTGAGGAAGTCTTTCACCCCTTCCATCACCCGCTGGCCCGCCCGCTCACTTTTCACGTAGATATTGCAGTCATCTGCGTAGCGAACGAAGCGGTGTCCGCGTCGCTCCAACTCTCGGTCCAAATCGTCGAGCAGCAGATTGGAAAGAAGGGGCGAAAGGGGTCCGCCTTGCGGCGTTCCTTCCTCCGTTGGTCCCACAAGCCCGTTTTCCATCACGCCCGAGTTCAGAAACCCTCGGATCAATTTCAGCATCCGCTTGTCGCTGATCCTTCGGGCTACACGACTCATCAGCACGTCGTGGTTCACACGGTCGAAGAACTTCTCCAGGTCAATGTCCACGACCCAGTCGCAACCTTGCTGGATGTATTCCTGCGCCTTCTCCACCGCCTGATGGGCCGATCGCCCTGGCCTGAACCCGTAGCTGTACTCACTGAATGTGGGGTCCCATCGCTGTTGCAGTACTTGCAGCGCCACCTGCTGTACGAATCGGTCTACCACCATCGGGATGCCGAGCTTCCTCGTGCCTCCTCCCGATTTCGGTATCTCCACTCGTCTCACTGGCTGTGGTCGATAGGTACCGCTTAGAAGCTGCTCTTTCAATCGTGGCCAATTCTCCCGCAGGTACTCTGGCAGTTCCTTCACCGTCATTCCGTCAACCCCTGCCGCTCCTGCGTTGGCTTTCACGCGCCTCAGCGCTTCCTTCAGGTTCTCTTTCTCGCACGCCTCCTCGATCAGCTTGTCCGTGTTCGCCTGACTTTCCGTGCCGAGTCCCGCCGCCGTGGTTTCGATCCCTTCCTCGGATGTACTGAGGGCTTCACCCTTTCCTTCACCCGCAAAGGCCAGTTCGTGCTGGATTTTCTGTCGCCTGTCCACGTCGAGTCGCTCCCCGTACTCGTCTCTCTTGCCGTTCGGGCCTTCAGGTCAACGACCCTACTATGCCCTCTGCTGACTTCTGGCAGATGATCAAGGATTCTCACGAATCCCTCAGTCCTGCTCTCAGGACACCTGCCAGACCTCCTGGGGTAAGCTCACCCGCTTTCAGCGCACAGCCGCTGGATTTACAACCCGAGCCTTTGATGGATATGGGCTTGTCGGTCAATTGCCCGCTCGCCCGACTCGGTATGCCTCCTATCCAGTTTCTGTTCGTCGGCTCGCGCCTTTGTTCCGCGCTTCTTTCGGACACGCTCTTACGAGATAGGTACCCTTGCGCTTCGCTACGCCTTCACCTCCATCACGTTGGCGAGGGGACTTTCACCCCAGAGCTGGTGAACATGCCCAGCACACAATCAACAACCCCCACCATAGGTGGGGGTTTGCAGCGGCCCTATAAGGGCCTTCATTACCTAAAGAGCTTGCCTTGGTTTTCGAGTCTATCCAATTTGTCTTGGTTGCGGATGTATTCTTTG
>DATFYM010000158.1:0-3862 GCA_035315065.1 Terriglobia bacterium | reverse complement strand
GAGGTAGCGGCCGACCAGGAGGGGAAGGCCTTCATGGAGAAGCTGATGGGGCTGATCCGGGAGATGGACGCGAAACTGAAGGCGACGGCGGAAGCGCGACAGGCGACGAAGGCGGGCGAAACGGAGCCGGAGTTGACGGAGAAGGGCGGCCGTAATTCAGACAGCGGCAATACCACGGCGAGTACTGCTGGTCAAAAGCCGGGCTCTAGCGCGCCTGTCCCCACCGGCGAGGAGTCAAGCGAGGCGTCGGCCCAGATGTCGGAACAAAGCGAGGACTTGATTGAAAATAAAGGGGCGGGATCGGAAGACAAACCGGAAACAGAGCTAGGCTCCGTCGACTAATAAGCTCTGAGGGTCGCGGCAAGGAGGCTTTAGACGCGAAGAGAAGAGAAATCAAAAATCAAAAAGCAAAAATGAGAAAGCAAAGATGAAGGCGCGTGACACGTCGAGAGGATTCGTGCGTTCTGAAGCCATCAGCAATCAGCGGTCAGCTATCCGCAAGACGAGCGGACTTGCTTGCTGAGAGCTGATAGCTGACGGCTGACGGCTCGATGGTGATAGAATCGAGCATGACTTGACCGGGGCAGCGATGCCCGGTTGAACTGACTTTTGGGGGGGCAACATGGAAGAACTATCGTTGGATTTTGTGCGGGTGGTGGAAGAAGCGGCGGTGGCGGCGGCGCGCACCATGGGCCGGGGCGACCGCCACTACGCGGACCATATGGCCGTGGAGGCCATGCGGCGCGAACTGGAGTCGGTGCCGATTGCCGGCACGGTGGTGATCGGAGAAGGCGAGCGTGACGAAGCGCCGATGCTCTATATCGGCGAGAAAGTGGGCCAGAGGCAGGAAGCGGAATCGGTGGACACGGTGACCGAGGTCGACATCGCCGTCGACCCCCTAGAGGGCACCAACCTTTGTGCCCTGGGCGTCTCGGGCGCCATCGGCGTGCTGGCGGCCTCGGAGAAAGGCGGCCTGCTGCACGCGCCCGACGTCTACATGGAGAAGTTGGTGGTGGGACCGCAGGCCAAGGGCGTGGTGGATCTCGACGCGCCGGTGAAGGACAATCTGCGCGCCATCGCTCGCCGCATGGAGCGCGGCGTGGAAGACCTGGTGGTGGTGGTACTCGACCGGCCGCGCCACCAAAAGCTGATCGACGAGATTCGCGAGGCAGGAGCGCGCATCCGCCTGATCCCCGACGGCGACCTCTCGGCAGGCATCACCACCTCGGTGGGCGGGACGGGCGTCCACGTGGTGATGGGGATCGGCGGCGCGCCCGAGGGCGTGTTGACGGCGGCGGCGCTGCGCTGCTTGAACGGCGAGATTCTGGGCCGGCTGGTGGTGAAGGACGCGGCGCAGGCGGAGAGGATGAGCGGGATGGGTATCCGGGATCCCAAGAAGATCTACGGCACCCTGGACCTCGCCCCCGGCAAGGAGATGATCTTCGCCGCCGCCGGCGTGACCGAGGGCAGCCTGCTGAAGGGTGTGCGTTTCTTTGGCGACGGCGTCCGAGTGCAGTCGCTGGTGATGACTTTGGCCCGGCGCACCGTACGCTTTATTGACTCCGTCCATCTCTCGAAGCGTCCGGATTTGAGGGTCCGGTTCTGAAGAAGTGGCGAGGGACAAGTGACGAGTGGCGAGCCGCACGATGTCGTTTCAAACTCGGAACTTCGGTGCAGCCGGAAGCGTAAGTGAAAGTGATGAGAAGAAGTGGCGAGGGACAAGTGGCGAGAAGAAGTCACGAGTAACGAATTCCCAGGAATTGCGTGCTGGTGTTGGCCTAGGGACTCGCCACTCGTCACTTGTCACTCGCCACTTCTTCGAAAATGGAGGTGTAACCCATGGGCTCCGGCACGAAGCGCGTTGGAACGATCCTCGGTCTTGCCCTGACGGCAATGGCAGTGGCGGCAGTGATGGTGTTTGCGGCGCCGGCCACCGCCCAGGACGCTGACCAAGGCGGCAAAAAGGAAGACAAACAGTTAGTGGTCAAGACGCCCTCGGTGGCGCTGGCGGTTTCCGGCTCACCTGACTTCGCGCGTCTCGGACTTCCCCTCTATCCGGGCGCGAAGTACGTTCAAGACAAGGAGCAAAACGGCTTGGATTTCAGCCTCAACATCCGCGGAAAAACCGACGTCCGTTTTGTAGTGGCGAAATTCCGAACCTCGGACAGCCGGGAGCAGGTCCGCGGGTTCTACCAGAAAAAGATCGGGAAACAGGTGACCAAGTTCACCGAGAAAGACGACGACGGAGACATGACCTTTGAGATCAAGCATCCCAAGGACCAGCGGTTCGTCGGGCTCAAAGTGGTGGACGGGAGAACCGAGATTCAACTGGTCCGGGTGGAGGGCATCGATGAACAATGATGAATGCTGAATTATGAATTATGAACCAAGAAAGGCGCTTCTTTTCTTCTGTTCATCATTCATAATTCATAATTCATCATTCGCTTCCCTCGCCACTTGTTTCCAAAGGGAGAAACTATGAGCACCTCATCCTCAGCCCCGCGAGCCCCCATGGCGCCACCGCCGCCGCGCACCGGTAGCAACGTGGTTCCCATCGTACTCCTCAGCCTGGCGTTAATCGTGCTTGTGTGCGTGATGGCGGTCTGGGTGAGCCTGCGCTTCATCGCTCACGAAGTGCGGATCAGCGTCGACAACGCAGACGCCGCCAAGAAGGCGGTCTCCATCAAGACTCCTTTCGGGGCCATTCAGGTCAACAAGAACGGCGAGTTCAGCGAGGCGGCGCTGGGGCTACCCGTGTACCCTGGGGCGACGCGCATGCGCGACCAGGACTCAGCCTCGGTCGTCCTCGGCTTGCCGGGAGATGCGGGCCTGAATCTTAACGTGGCCAAGTACCGGACGCCGGACGGCATCGAAAAGGTGAAAGCGTTCTACCAGGACCGCATCGGCAAGCAAGTGACGAAGTTCAAGGAAAGAGACAACGAGGGCAAGACGGTGTTCGAAATCAAGGTGGGCGACGACGTCAAGGTGGTGGCGCTCAAAGGCGAGTTCGAGGGGACGCGCATCGACCTGGTTCACGTTTCCGCCCGCGGAGGCGAAGCAGACTGAAAAGAATGATGAATTATGAATGATGAACAAGAAGAGAAGACAGAAGACAGAAGCCAGAAGACAGAAGACAGAATAAAGAGCGCCATAACCGACAGTAAACGCTCTTCATTCTGTCTCCTGTCTTCTGTCTCCTGTCTTCTTTCTTCCGTTCATCATTCATCATTCATCGTTCATCGTTGTTTCTAAGCTCGCCATAACGAAAGCACTCCACCGCGTGATCGTTGACCATGCCGACGGCCTGCATGAACGCGTAGCAGATGGTGGGGCCGACGAATCGGAAGCCTCGCCGGACCAACTCCTTGCTCATGGCCTCGGACTCGCGGGTTTGCGCCGGGATCGGTTTCCCCCACCGCCGTGCGTTCTGCTTGGGCTTGCCCTCCACAAAGCCCCAGACGAAAGCGTCGAAGCTGCCGAATTCTTCTTGGACCTGGAGAAAGGCCCTGGCGTTCCGAATGGCAGCGGAGATCTTGAGCCGATTGCGAACGATGCCGGGGTCGGCGAGAAGTTGGTTCACCCGTCGCTGATGGTAGCGGGCGATGGTGGCGGCGTCGAAGTCATCGAAGGCGGCACGGTAATTGGCGCGTTTCTTGAGGATGGTCTCCCAACTGAGGCCGGCCTGCGCGCCTTCCAAAATCAGGAACTCGAACAGCCGGCGGTCGTCGTGCAGCGGCACGCCCCACTCCTCGTCGTGGTAGCGGGTCATCAAGTCGACCTGGTCGCCCTGAGCCCAGCGGCAGCGCCGCAGACTTGATTCCTTCTCCGTTGCTGGTGCTTGCTTCGCGCGATCAGCCATGGC
>DATFYM010000157.1:0-4190 GCA_035315065.1 Terriglobia bacterium | reverse complement strand
CCATGGGGAGACCTGTGGCTGCAGCAGGGGAGCGCGGGTTACGGTTTCGCCGGCATGCCCTTTTTCGACCCCACCACCAACACCAGCATTACCAACGCCCGCACCTACCCCAACAACCTCGGGCACTGGATGAGTCCCGACTTGCTGGCGGGTGACATTAGCAATCCTCAGTCCCTCAACCGGTACGCCTATGCGCTGAATAATCCCACGACGTTTACCGATACCTTGGGTTTGCATTGGGAGTGCGCCTCGTCGACCATAAATGGGCAGTCTGATGGTTCTGATCCTTCCTGCACTTGGGTGGACGACGCGGCGGCACCTCCCACCATAGGCTGTGCCAACATGGACGGCTACGGCTGCGGCTACAACGGCCCAAACTACGCGTACACAGGCGGGCCGACTACTAGCGGCGGCGGTGGGGGCGCGGGTACGGGGACCAGCACTCCCCCGCCGCCGGGGCCACCGCCACCGCCCAAGGCGCCACCTGTCACGCTTACCTGTCTGGGAACAGCGACTTTTTCAGACGTGAGCCAGTCGCAGATGAACAGTCTGCTCACAAATGGCCCCGGAGGGGCTTTGCAGCCAAATGTCGTGCCGACTTCGGGAACGGTAGCCATCGGGGGCCGGAAAACCTTCGGGCTCAGCTACAGTCAGTTGCAGCGTTTTGGCCCATACATCACAGTGAACCCCAGTGATCTGTCCGGAATCATTAGTGCGATGGGCGGGCCGACGCCTCCCTACACGGTGTCAGACATCGGCGATGTGAATGTAAGGAACTCGTCCGGCACAAGGTACGACATCTACGCCTTCCCTGACGACACTGCACGTAACTTTGGTGTCCAGACGTCTAACGCGACTATCACGGTGATACCAGCGGTCTACGGAGCGCACTGCCCAAGCGGGTCAAGCTTGATATCGGGGCCACCACAATGACACTCTCTAGAACGATCGTCGGGTTTGCTTTGTTGCATGTAAGTTGCATGACAGCCTACAGTGGTGACTTGGTGCGGAGTAACAGCACCATTCTGCACCGTAGTAAGCTAACTCGTTCCATGTCGCCAGACGGCCAGTGGGAGTTCTTTATGAAGGCTTCGGCCCCGGCCCATGAAGACGACGGGCCCACGATGTGGATTGGCGGGCCCCACGGTCGGCCGGCCAAGCTGATCGGGTCACTCTCCCGAGGTGCGAAGATGGAGTGGTGTCCGGACGGCTCGTGCCTGCTCTTGCTGGAAGAGCCCTCAATTGAGGACATGAGAATAAGACTATACAGGCTCGGCGGGAGCGGCCCAGAGGCCATTCCCACGCTGGACCGAGCTATCAGGGCGGATGTTCAAGGGTCGATAGGGAGAGGGTCGCAGATCTTGTTTTATGCTTTGTGCACAGTCGGTTGGTTCGATAGCCGGCATGTACTGATCGCAGGTGAAGCGCGATACGTGAGGCGGGGCGTGAACGCACCTGCGCAGTACTTCACGGCAGGCTACGTTATAGGTACCGGGAGCGGAAGGGTCGTTCGGCGCGTCTCGGCGAGCGATCTAACGACCCAGTACGGTTTCTCAAAACGAATTGTCTAACCCGGCCCGGCTCGCAGCGATGGACCCAACCAATCCTAAGTCCCTCAACCGGTACGCCTATGCGCTGAACAATCCCACGACGTTTACCGATACCTTGGGTTTGCATTGGGAGTGCGCCTCCTCGACCATAAATGGGCAGTCTGACGGTTCTGATCCTTCCTGCACTTGGGTGGACGACGGCCCCGCGGCGGCACCTCCCACCATAGGCTGTGCCAACATGGACGGCTACGGCTGCGGCTACAACGGCCCGAACTACGCGTACACAGGTGGCAGCGGGAGCAGCAGCGGCGGTAGCGGGGGCGCCAGCGCCGGGGCCAGCACGCCGCCGAGTGTCTTGACTAAGGTCAAGAACGCAGTCTGCAGCGCCATCCCTCAAGGCCGGACCATGGGCATTAGTGGCGGCATCGGTGGCATAGGTGGCCAGACGGGAAGCCTGGAACTGGTGGTCAACTACACCACGGGGCAGGTCAGCGGCTTTGCCTCAGGCGGGGGACAAGTTGGTTGGAACGGCGGCGCCCAGGTCTCCGCCTTCTCTGGCTTCCTCTATGGACAGCTAAACGGGAACAACAGCGGGTACTCCGGTGGCTTCACGACCTTCGCGGGCGGGGCTGGGATCGGCGCTTTCCGGTCGAGTTCGAGTGGAGGTGTCAGCGGGGTTGCCGCAGGAGGGTTTCAAGCCGCTGTGCCGACCGGCAACGTAACGGCCACAGGTGTGAGCTTTGGCGTAAGTCTTATTCCGACTCCGACTGGCACGATTTCATTGACGAATTACACCGAACCGCTCTCGCTGGGCAAATATTGGGCCCTGGCGAATCCGGTGGACCTTGGACTTTTCTTAGCGCAGCAGGTGTGTAAATGACGCCAAACTTAGTCCGATCGTTGTGGTTATTTCTGGCCGCCCAAACGTTCATTCTGTTGTCCGGTTTCGCAATGTTCGCTATGATTGGCGAAGTTAATCGCCGGACGCCGGACGAACAGAGAATTTCTTACCTCTTCGGCCACTTCACGAAGTATGTCAGAGTTGTTCGCGAATATCGCCGCCTCTACCCACGAGGGCACCTAGGATTGTACTTTAAGCTCTGTTTTGCGGTGGGGTTAGGATTACTAGTCGGCTCGGGGTGGGAGATTGGCCTTTTCCGGTAGCCACTGGGCGTCGATCCGGTCTGGTTCTATGGGCAGCCCCGGGGTATGTGGGGAGTGAGCGGCGGCCGGGGAGCTGGCCGAGTGAATATCCCACGCACACGATTGCGGCCCTCGTCCTGGGCCTGGCGACCTTCCTGGCGGTTCCCACCTACCAATACTGGCGTCACTGGGCTCAGCGGGGCGAAGTGGCTGAGCGAGGAAGTGATGCCGGGCAGCGTGCCGCGACCGGCGGGCGCTTATGATCCAGGCTTTGTTTTGTTCCGGCTTTCGGCGCCAGCGATGCGCCGGGGAGCGGTGCGGCTGGAGTGGCAATGGCTGGCAGAGGCGGACAACCACAAGCTCAACGCCTTTCTGCGGGAGCGGATTTACCACGGCGAGACCTCGGGGAGATGGCGGAGCGGGCGAGTTGGTGGGGGCTTGCGGTCTTGATGGTGGCCTTGTGCGTGGCGATCCCGCGCGATGCCCGAGCCGTCCAGGAACGGCGGGAAGGACGGGTGCTACGGGGCCCGCTGGTGGTGACGCGGGATGGGTTCAACCGCCAGCGGAAGAGGAAAGGGCGCACGGACGGCATCGGGTTCGTGACCACCGAGCCGCGCTCGCTGCGGGAATGGCTGTGCATGAGCTGTCGCTACGGGCCGATGGTGCAGATTCCGCGCGAGGACGAGCCCCGGCACCATCTGCTCGTAGCAAGGGTAGCGCAGACCCGCTTCCCAGGGTCTGCGGCTACTGTCTTCGCATGTTTACGTCTTGCTCCCAGACTGCAGCTCGGCTAAATTCGCTGCATGTCGCGATTGCGTCGCCCCTTCCTTTACGACCGGTACTTCTTTGTGACGGTGGCCTTGCTGAAATCGAGACGCCGCCTGTACGACCCGGATTTCGAGCGCCTCGCGTATGCTCTGGCCCGCATGCGGCGCAAGCACGCGTTCTGCTTACGGCCTGGGTCTTCCTGCCAGACCACTGGCACGCCATCATCTATCCGCCCTACCCGCTTAGCATCTCGCGCGTGCTCCAGGCGGTGAAGGTGAGCTCCACGATTGCGATCAACGTCCGCCTGGGCGAAGCGGGAGAGCTGTGGCAGGGCCGATTCTTCGACCGGGCGTTGCGGACGGTGAAGGAGTACCATAAGAAGGTAGAGTACATCCACTGGAACCCCGTGCGTCGAGGTTTGGTGAAGAGGCCGGAGGAGTGGAAATGGTCGAGCGCTGTTGAGTACGCGGGGGTGGATGCGGCGGAGCAAGAGGGGCAGTGTGGGCTGGCGATCGATCGGGTAAGGCTGCCAGCGGACGAGAATACGCGGATCTGAGCACCGCGACCAAGCCGAAGGCTAACCTTGCTTTCTAAACGCGGCGTCATAAGTAATGCCGCATAATAAAATTGAATTCCCGACCCTCTCGGGCCTAGAATGGTCCGGGAGGTGAACCGATGCAGAGGTTGGAGATTGCCGATGTTGAAATCATGCGATTGGCGGTCCAACAG
>DATFYM010000156.1:0-3342 GCA_035315065.1 Terriglobia bacterium | reverse complement strand
TCGAGCGCCCCTCACTTGGGCCGGAGATGCTGCTGTCCACACGCGCCGGCGGCCTGGGGTTGAATCTAACCGGCGCGGACACGGTGATCTTCTACGATCACGACTGGAATCCGACGAACGACGAGCAAGCGCAGGATCGCGCCTACCGCATCGGCCAGACTCGCAAGGTGACCGTTTACCGGTTGATCACGAAGGGAACCATCGAGGAAAAGATCCTCGAGCTCCAGAAGAGAAAGAGGGCGCTCGCACAGGCATTGATTGGCGTAGACGAGCAAGGTTTCAAGAATCTGAGCCGAGAGGAATTGCTCAGCCTGTTCACGCTTGACACGGACTAGTAGATCGATTCCAAAATAGTATTGCAATACTACCCATTGTGGGGTAAGCTCCTTGTATACCATTACAAGGAGGCTGGTCGCTTGCCATTCGTCAGTCGCCGGGCCCAGTTGAAGCTGAGCAATCAGGAGCTGGACATGCTCGCCGCGCTGGCGCAGTCGAGAAGCGAGCCGGCGGGCCGCGTGCAACGGGCTTCGATTCTGTTGCGCTATCACGCGGGAGATACTATTTCCGAGATCGCCAGGAGCCTGGCGACAAACCGGCCCCGGGTCGAACGGTGCGTAAGCAAGGCCCTGGATCTGGGAGCGACTCAGGCATTGGCCGATTTGCCGGGCCGTGGCCGCCGCCCAGCGATGACGGCCGAAGCGCGCGCTTGGGTGGTGGCGCTGGCCTGCCGGAAACCGAAGGATCTGGGCTATGCCCAAGAGCTCTGGACCACGAGATTGCTGTCGAAGCATGTCCGCAAGCATTGCCAAGCGGCCGGCCATCCGAGTCTTACAAAACTGGGGCGCGGAACGGTTTCCAAGATTCTCAGCGCCAACCAGGTGCATCCGCAGAAGATTCAGTACTACCTGGAGCGGCGCGATCCCGACTTTGACGCCAAGATGGTGCAAGTCCTGCATGTCTACAGGGAGGTGGAGATCTGGCGCGAGAAAGGCGCGCCACCGCCGGACCTGGTAGCCGTGCTCTCCTACGACGAAAAGCCCGGGATTCAAGCCATCGAGAATACCGCTCCGGACCTGCCGCCGGTCCCGGGAAAACACTCTAGCGTAGGGCGCGACCACGAATACATCCGCCACGGAACACTGTCCCTGTTGGCCGGTATCGACCTGCTGTCCGGCGAGGTGCTGGGCCTGGTACGGAAACGGCATCGAAGCGTGGAGTTCATCGAATTCCTGAGACTGGCCGACGGGCACTACCCGGCCGGCGCACGCATCCGTGTTGTGCTCGACAACCATTCCGCGCATATCTCCAAAGAGACGCGCACTTTCCTGGCGACGCTGCCGAACCGGTTCGAATTCACCTTCACGCCCAAACACGGGTCCTGGCTGAACCTGGTCGAATCGTTCTTCGGAAAAATGGCCAAGACCCTGTTGCGAGGCATCCGTGTCGCCTCAGCCGACGAGTTGAAGTCGCGGATCGAACTCTACCTCCAGGAAGTCAATGAAACGCCCGTGGTCTTCCGTTGGAAGTACAAGCTGGAGACGCTGTCCGTCGTCTAGTATTGCTACGTTATCTAGGAATCACTATACTAGTGTCCGGCTAAAAGTCGAACAGAATCAACTGGTTGTCGGAACCGCCTGAATCGTTCTCGAAGTCCGATGCTTGAAGTGCCCGCCAAATGGGGGTTTTCTCGAAAAGCGTCACGCTCAAGATCTGTAGAATTTGGTAGAGGCTCGCCTCCAGCCCCAGACGCTTGCGAACGATGGCCACCAGCACGTAGACCGAGACCGCGATCCAGATCTGGGTCTTCACGGCGTTCTCGCTGGTGCCGTAGAAGGCCTTGATCCGCAGGTGCTGCTTGATCCACTTGAAGAACAATTCCACCTGCCAGCGGCACTTGTAGATCTGGGCGATAGTAAGTGCCGGAAGCGTGAAGTTGTTGGTGAGAAACTTGAAGCGCTTCCTCGTTTCGACATCGAGATAGCTCACGCGCCGTAGCGGGTCCGGGTAGGCTTTGGCGGAGTCGATGGCGGTCAGAATGACGGTGTGATCGGAGCGAACGCCGGTGCGCTTGTCCACCGGATGGGAGTAGCGGCGCTGGAGCAGGATATTGGATTTGGTGCGAACGACGAAGAAGGCCGCGCTGAGCGCGAAGACGTAAAGACGCTCGAAATCCACGTAGCCGCGGTCCATGACGTAGAACGCTCCGGCCTCCGGCAGGATCTCGTCGAGGATGTTCACGTCGTGCACTTTGCCGTTGGTAATGCGGATAAACGTGGGGATGTTGCCGTGCAGATCCAGCAGGGTGTGCATCTTGACGGCGGCCTTGCGCTTGCGAAACTTGGCCCACGGGAACAGCGACAGGCATAGGTCGATGGTCGTGGAATCCAGCGCGTACAGGCTGTGCGCCAGATCGACGCCCATCGGATCTCCAGCGTAGAGCGGCCGGGCGATGCCGATCAACAACTGCGCGAAGTCGGCGTAGATGCGCCAGTCGTGGCACTCGTTGGCATCGGCCAGCGTGGTGCGCGCCACCTTGCCGCGAAAGCCCATGTGGTACAGCTTGCCGCTCATCGAACGCAGGCAAGCCTCGATGTCGCGCAGGCTTTCCCGGTAAGTCAACTGCGCGAAGGCCATCGCCAGATACTGGTCCCAGCAAGAGAAGCCTCTCAGGTGAGCATCGCCCTGATACCGGGCGACACACTTCTGGAACTCCTTGCCGGGGGCATACTCGATCAATTGGGAGAAGACGGTGCGGCCAGCGTTCATCCACCATTGTTTCGCACCCGGAACTCGACCTCATGCGGCGCCAGAACGGCATTCGGATTTCAAATCGTTCTCGCGCCGAACGCCCGCATCTCTTTGAGCCATCGAACCTTATTGCGAGTCGAAGAAATTTAGCCGGACACTAGTAATATCAGTCCTTTCGTGGGTGATGGGCCGGGTCCACAGTTCGGATCGCCGCTCTCCAGTTGCGGTTCCGACTCGTGCTTTCGGCGGCCGCTTTGGGACGCAATGGACCGAATCTGGTCGCGGGCCAAGGCTCGGACGCTCGCCAGCACGCGATTCGGGTCCTTCAGCTCACCGATCCGGATGCCTCGGAGCATGGCCTGTAGCACGTTGGAAACAACGTCTTCAAAGTCCTGGTGACCAAGAGCGCGGCAAACCATCCACCGGAGGCCGGGCCGCAGGGTTTTGCAGAGCTCCTCGGTCGCGCTCGCCTCGCCAGCACGGATTTCTGAAATCAGCCGTGCGAAGTGTGTGCGTCGCGAGGCCGGGGTGAACTCACTAGTTCGACGTGACACTGGTCTCTGCCTCATCGACGACAGCCTGCGAGGCCACGTC
>DATFYM010000155.1:0-22530 GCA_035315065.1 Terriglobia bacterium | reverse complement strand
TGGTACTGGTTCGTGGCTTTTGCTTCCGCCCAGGGGGGTGTCCTCTACCTCACGTACTTTGGGATGCCACGCCGATGAAAGCCGAGCCGCGTTACCAAGAACCACCGTTGCTCAATTTTACCGTTCTGCTGTTCATTGGTGGTCTCGTGCTGATCTGGGGCTTGGTGTACCTGATGCGGGCCAGGTATCACTATACCTCCCGCCAACTGGAAGAGATGGCTCTCTATTGCGTCATCGGCGGGACGACCGTGGTGGGTGGAAGCTTGCTGGTCGCGACGCGCCGATGGCGGCGGGAGAGAGAATGGCCTCACCCACCCATGGTCGTCTCGCCCCAGCGAGATGAGCACTTCACTCGCGCGGCGTGGAGCCAGAACGCGGTGGTGCTCGGTTACGACATCCACGGCCAGCCGTGGTTGTGGCCGGACCAGGTCCGGGTCATGCAAGGGATCGTGCTCGGCATGACCGGGGCCGGGAAGACCACCCTCCTGCGCAACATCATCACCCAGGACTTGGCCCGGTTTGTCGGCCCGGCGGAGGAAGCGCACCGCCTCCCCATGGTGATCTTTGACGGCAAGGGGGACCTGGAGTTCTTCTACAGCCTGCTGCCCCATATCCATCGCGCCGGACGGCTCCACCAACTGCGCTTGCTCAACCCCGCCCGCCCTGACATCTCAGTGCTGTACAATCCCTTCCATTGCACCGACGACGACTACATGCCCGTCGTCAACATGGTCTTTGGCTCTTTCAACCTCCATGATGAGTTCTTCGCCAAACACCAGTTGAACTACCTCGCCGACATCGTGCGGGTGCTCGTCTACACCGGTGTGAGGTTCAACTTTTACGACGTGCTGGTGATGGCCATGGACGAGCAGGTTCTGCGCGAGCAGGTGGAGAAGGCTACGCGGCGGCTCGGGCGTGACGCCTCCGTCCCCACCCAACGGCGGTTGAACTTCGAGATGTCGGTCAAGAACCTGTACCAATCGTTCCACGACCGGGAGAGGGTGCCGAAGATCCAAGGGTTGCTGAACGAGTGCATGACCTTCCTGGACGATGAGCTCTCGGTGGTCACCGGGCCGTACGAAGACCTGCTGTCGATTGACGACGTCATCGAGCAGGAGTTGATTCTGTTTGTGACGTTGAACATCAACAAGAACACCGAGCCGGTGCGGGCCTTGGGCAAGATGCTGCTGCAGAACCTGCAGCTCGTAGTCGGGAAGCGGTACGCGAGCGAGGAGCAGCGCCGCCGAAGTAATCGGCCCCCGTAAGCCCGAAGATGTTCAGCGTAATCCTGGACGAGTTCGCCCCGTTTGGTTACCGCAACTTCGCGCAGATCCTGCAGACGGCGCGCGGTACCCACACCGCCTTCCTGTTCTCCATGCAAAGCCTGCCGCAGCTCATGCACGTCGGGCGCGGCTTCAAGGAGGACATCACCTCGGCGCCGAACACCACCATGACGATGCTGACGCGGGACGAAGAGACGGCCCAGTATTTCCTGCACGCGTCGGCCGAACATCCGGTGAAGCGGCGCAGCCGGTCGCTCCAGGGCTGGAGGATCTTCGGCTACGAGAGTTACCAGGAGACCGATGGCTATCTCTTCCTCGACGAAGGGGAGATCTACCGGGTTCGGATTGGGTTCGAATTCGATCCGGATTCGATATCCCGTCCGGATGAAAGGTAGCGCCGCCCTTTAGGGCGGCATGTGCCGGGCTAAAGCCCGCCGCTACTAACCTCACCTCTCGCGAAACGGTTGAATTGCTGGGCGAACAACTGAGGAACGACGGCTGCCAAGCCACGGAAGCCCGCGTCCTCGATCTGGCTGACCAGCAGGTAGCGCCGACCTTTAGGTCGGCATCCGTCAGGTTGGGCCGGCAGAAAATGCCGGGCTAAAGCCCGGCGCTACGTTGATTCCGAGACCGCGAAGAAGAATGGAGGCGATTACGACTTCGACCAGGTTTGCGTGGTGGAAGGCAATCGTTTCCCGCTCTTTGTGGCGGACCGCTTCTGCTATCGCGAGCGGAAAACGAACCCGAAGAATAAGCTGGCGAAAAAGCAAAGCCCCTGGTGGAACCTGCCTCAGGTGGCCCCAGGTGACAACACCGGCGCGCGGGAACGGGCAGCGGCTCGATTACCGACCTCAAAACATCGTGCCTCGCCATGCCGCATACAACTGCCCGGCTTCACGGCTGGTGAAGCGGTGGGTGGCCAACGCGGCGGCGAGCCGCTGGCAGTCGTCGGGGCTGGAGCGCGCCACCGGCACCAAGAACTTCATCGCCACCTGGGCCGAGATCGCACCCTGGCGCACTTGCTCCTGCGCGCTCTGGGGAAGCAACTCCACCAAGGCCAGCCGCCACGATACCCAACTGGGGCTGCGATCCAACCGGCGTGGCAACTCCTCCAGACCGTACCCGAAGTGTTGCTCCAGTTCCGCCAGCAGCCAGCCTTCTTCCAGCGCCGTCTGGCGTTCACCCCAGCGTAACGAACGATCGAGCATCAGAGCTTCGGCCTCGCGCAGCGGCCAAACCACCGCCTCCACCGTGTCCCGACCCAACTGTTCGAGCGCCGCCAGACGCTGGTGGCCGTCAACGACCAGGTAACGGTCGGGCTGGCTGGCGAGGGCTACCACCACAATCGGCGTCTGCTGGCCCGAGGCCGCCAGCGAGGCCAATAACCGCCGCCGCCGCTCGGGTCAGCGAGCCCGCAGATGCTCCCAGCGCCGGTCCAGTTGATGAAACTCCGGTTGCACCCCCAGCTCCCTCCCTGCCAGAGCTAGTCTGGACGAAGCGGAATGTGGTCTTGCCCGGTCGGCGGGGGGAGTGTGTCCACAACTGCTGTGGAATCAATGCGATAAGCCTTGAACTGGTCTTGCGCGGCCTGAAGCAGAAGTGCTCCCATAACCCCAATGAAATCAGCGCCTTTGACCCCGAACTGGTCTTGCGCGATGTCCCAGGGAAGTTGGCCTAAAGGAGGTGGCAAACGCAGCGGTTCGGGAGGCTGGGGAAGAGCGCCAGGGGCCTGGATCCGACGGGCGATAAAGTAATCCGGATTCCGCGCTCGCCAGGAAGCTTGGGTCTGCCGCCGGCGGGCGGCTTGGCATTCCGCTCGGCGACAAGCTCGTTGCCGGGCTCCGACTCGCGGATCAGGACGGAACCAGTGGCGGCAGATGCAGCAGGGTCTTTTCCGAGTATCGGGCATGATGATTATCATCACCACGCCATGAATAGGGTCAGCGGCTACCTAGCCGAAAAGCTGGTGGGTCATTTCTGATTAGCGGAGGCGGGTCATTTCTGGCGAGCGCCGAAGTGCCATAGGGTGTTTGAGCGCAGGCGGAGAAGGTGAAAGCACCATCCACGGCGGATGGGACGCGAAGATAACAACTAAAGACGGGCGAGTCATTGAGTTAGCATGTGTCGGCCAGCCCGGGACCGCCAAGACAAGCCTGATTGATCAAGCAAGCGTAGTGCGTTCTTTTCCAAGGTCTGTAACGGCTAGGGTTGGTGGGACCGCGGGTCGGACGCGAGTTGCGGAGGCGCGTCCAGTGGAGTGCCAGGGGTTGGCATGTGGCAGGCGCCCGAGAAGTAGCCGCCGGGCTCGACGATCAAACATGGCGTGTCGATTTCGCCCAGGACGATGCCGTGCTCTTTGATCTCGATGCGGTCGGTGGCGTGGATGGAGCCTTTGAACTTGCCGGCGATGCTGATGGCCTTGGTCTGGATGTCGGCCTCGATGTCGCCTTGTTCGCCCAAGACAATAGTACCTGCACAACGAATCTCGCCCTTGACATGGCTGTTGACCCGCAGGATGCCCGCCGAGAAAGTGATTTTGCCTTCCAGATCGACGCTGGGCTCGAGGAAGCCGACCACGTCCTGGTCGGCGATTTCGGCGTGACTGTGAGAGCGTGACTTGGAAATACTGAGCGCCATTTTGGGCCCTCCGTTGCGAAGAGGTCGCCTGCCCTGTGCCCGGCGGCGGCGGGCTCGGCGTCCCGGCTGCCCCCGATGGGCCCGATGGGATGGGAGGGAACCCGCGTTTGACTAAGTCGACCACAGAACGATATAGTCAAGTCAGAAGTCAAAAAGTAGAAGTTAGATGCGCCACGGTCTTTGTTCTGATTTCCACTTTCTGATTTCTACTTTCTGATTTCTGACTTTATTTCTGATTTTCTCCGTGAAAAGGTTACCAGATTGGAAGCTGAGATTCCCAAGGTTTATGCGCCGGAAGCGATCGAGCCCCGCTGGGCCCGCGCCTGGATCGAGGAGAAGCTCTATCGTCCCGCCGATGACGATGCGCCGGGCCGCCCAAACTTCTGCCTCACCATCCCGCCGCCCAACATTACCGGCGTCCTCCACATGGGCCACATGCTGGAGCACACCGAAATCGACATCCTGATGCGCTGGCACCGGATGCGCGGCGAGAATGTCCTCTGGCTGCCGGGCACCGACCACGCCGCCATCGCCACTCAGATGATTGTGGAGCGCGAACTGGGGCGCGAGGCGCTTGCCAAAAGGTCTGGCCTCGCCGAGCAGGTCGAAGACGGAGGCCCACAGTCGAAGGCCGCCTGGCAGCGCGAGGGCCAGCGGGTACGACTGGCGATGGGTCGCGAGGCGTTCATCGAGCGCTGCTGGAAGTGGAAGGAAGAGAACGGCGGCACCATCCGCCGGCAGATGGAGCGCCTGGGAGCGTCGGTGGATTGGACGCGCGACCGCTTTACGATGGACGCGGCTTATACGCGCGCCGTGGTGGAGGTCTTCGTCCGGCTCTACGAGAAAGGCCTGATCTATCGCGGCCAATACATCGTCAACTGGTGCCCCGACTGCGGCACCGCGGTTTCGGACCTGGAAGTGATCCACGAAGATCGCCCCGGCCATTTGTGGTACATCCGCTATCCTTTTGTGGACGGCTCGGGCTATGTCACCGTGGCCACCACGCGGCCGGAGACCATGTTGGGCGATACCGCCGTGGCCGTGAACCCGGCGGACGAGCGCTACCGCGACGCGGTGGGCCGCAACGTGGTGGTGCCGCTGGTGGACCGCGTGGTCCCGGTGATTGCGGACGATTTCGTCGACCCCAAGTTCGGCACCGGCGCCGTCAAGGTGACGCCCGCGCACGATCCCAACGACTACGCCATCGCCGAGCGCCACCACCTGCCGCGGGTGACGGTGATCGACGAACACGCGCGCATGACCGGCGACGCCGGCGAAGCTTATTGCGGGCTCGACCGCTTCAAGGCGCGCGAAAAGGTAGTGCACGATCTCACCCAACGCGGGCTGCTGGAAAGGACGGAGAGCTACGCGCTGAGTGTCGGCACCTGCCAGCGCTCCAAAACCGTGGTGGAGCCGCTGCTCTCCACCCAGTGGTTCCTCAAGATGCAGCCGCTGGCGGAGCCTGCCATCCGCGTGGTAGAGGACGGGCGCGTCCGCATCGTGCCCGAGAACTACAAGAAGATTTACCTCGACTGGATGTACCGCATCCACGACTGGTGCATCTCGCGTCAGCTCTGGTGGGGCCACCGCATTCCGGTGTGGACCTGCGACTCGTGCGGCGAAATCATCGTCGCGCGCGAGACGCCGTCGGGGTGTCCAAAGTGTGGCGACGTCGCGGGCGCCAGCCTGCGTCCGGAGACGGACACGCTCGATACTTGGTTTAGCTCCGGTCTGTGGCCTTTCGCCACGCTCGGCTGGCCGGAGGAGACGCTCGACCTGAAGCGCTTCTATCCCGACGACCTCATGATCATGGGCTTCGACATCCTGTTCTTCTGGGGCGCGCGCATGATCATGCTGGGGCTCGAGTTCATGCACGAGGTGCCGTTCCGCGAGCTTTACATCCATGCCCTGGTGCGCGACGCCGAGCGCCAGAAGATGTCGAAGACCAAGGGCAACGTGCTCGATCCGCTGGAAGTGACGGAGAAGTACGGCACCGACGCGGTGCGGTTTGCGCTGGCCATCAGCGCCGCGCCCGGCACCGACATCGCCTTTTCCGAGGAGAAGGTGGACTCCTATCGCGCCTTTGCCAACAAGATCTGGAACGCGGGCCGCTTCATCCTGATGAACCTGCGCAAGCTGCCCGAGCCGATGAAGGACCAGTTGGCAGCGGGGCTTGAACCCGCGGCCGGCCTGGGATTCGATGCGGTGGCGGCGCCCGAGCGGTTGGCGCTCGCCGACCGCTGGATCTTCTCGCGCCTGCTTACCGTGACGCGCGAGATGAACGAAGCGCTGGCGAACTTCCGCTTCCACGAGGCGGCCTACACCATCTATCACTTTTTCTGGCACGAGTTCTGCGACTGGTACGTGGAATGGGTGAAGCCTGAGATTACCAAGACGGCGGAAGAAGACGGCCCTTCACTTCGCTCAGGGCAGGCTCTGAGCGCTGCGCCGGACGACAAGGCGCCGGCCGCGTGGCTGAATCTGACGCGCGTTTTCGAGGCGGCCCTCCATTTGTTGCATCCCTTTATGCCGTTCATCACCGAGGAGCTGTGGCATCAGCTTCCGCACGCCGAGCGGAGGCCGTCGATTTCGCTTCAGAGCTTCAGCCTGGTGAGCGATCGCGTGAGCGACCCGGTAGCGGAGCGGGAGTTCCAGACCTTGCAGGAGCTGATTGTGGCGGCGCGCAATGCCAAGGCGGAGATGGGATTGCAAACGCAGCGGCCGAGCGCCCAGGTGGCCTGCGAGAAGCCGCACGACCTGGAGCTTTTCCGAATTCACCAGGAAACCATCCTGCGCCTGGCGGGCCTGGAGGCGTTAAACTTCACATCCGAGCGGCCGGCGGCGGGCACGCCCGACCTGCGCCACGTGAGCGCCTCCACCGATCTGCGCCTGTTCCACGAGGCTAAGATCGACCATCACGCGGAACGCCAGCGTTCGGAGCGCGATAAGGAAAAGATCGAGAAGGCGCTCGCCTCGGCGAAGGCGCAGCTCGAGAATCGAGCTTTTCTCAGTCGTGCGCCGCGCGACGTGGTACGCGGCGTTGAGCATCGCCACGCCGAGCTGAGCGAGCAGTACCGGAAGGTGGTCGAGGCACTGAGAAGACTAGGGAGTGGGGAGTAGGGAGTAGGGAGTAGGAGTCCCGAGCCCCTAGCCACTAGCCCCTATTCCCTACTCTCTACTCCCTACTCCCTTCTTAGACCCCATGGGCGCTGCCACTGATCGCCGCATCGACAAGCTGATCCACCTGCTGGTGGCCAACGGCACCGTGGTGGTTCCCGGACCCAAGATTGCGGCGGAAATCGGCGTTACTCGCAAGACGGTCTGGGAATGGATTGAGAAGCTGCGGGCCCTGGGCGTGGAAATCAAAGGACATCACGCCACCGGCTATCAGCTTCAGCGCATCCCCGATGTTCTTACCCCGAGCCTGCTGCGGGCCGAGTTGGCTGGCCTGGAGATCGGACACAAGATCGTCCACTACTTCCAGGCGGATTCCACCAACTCGATCGCCATGGAGCTTGCCGCCCAAGGCACGCCTCACGGTACCGTGGTGGTGACGGAAGAGCAGACGGCAGGACGAGGCCGCTTTGGCCGGACGTGGTACTCCGAGAAATCGAGCGGCATTTATGCGTCGATCGTATTGCGTCCGCCTTTGCCGCCCTCGGCGGCGCCCATTCTGACCCTCGCGGCGGGCGTGGCCGCGCACGCGGCGGTGAGCGGTGCCACCGGCCTCGCCACCGACATCCGCTGGCCGAACGACCTGCTGGTGAACGGCAAGAAGATCTGTGGCATCCTCACCGAGATGCGCGCCGAACTCGACCGGCTGCACGCGGTCGTCTTGGGGATCGGGATCAACGTGAATCACCGCCAGATGCCGCCGGAGCTGGCGGAAATCGCGACGTCGCTGCGGATGGAGGGAGGCAGGGTTTACCCACGCGGCAAGATCTTCGTGGCTTTGCTCAAAGAAGTTGAGAAGCATTATCGCCTGCTGCTGGCAGAGGGCAACGGTGCCATCGCAACGCGCTGGGAAGCTGCCTCGAGCTTCGCCCGGGGCAAGCGGGTGACGGTGCACACGCGCGCCGAGCCCTTCGTCGCCACCACTGCGGGGCTCGACGGCAGCGGCGCGCTGCGCATCCGCCGGGACGACGGGCGGGAAGAACTGTTAGTGTCGGGCGAAGTGGTAGAAGTAAAATGAATGCAAGCCGTCAGGTATCAGCGGTCAGCTATCAGCCAAGAGAACAGGCTTGGATTCTGAGCTGAGGGCTGATAGCTGAGGGCTGAGGGCTGAACATGCTGCTGGTCATCGACGTGGGCAACACTAACACGGTCCTCGGCGTTTTCGAGGGCAAGGACCTCTGCTTTCAGTGGCGGCTCAGCACCAACCGCGGCCAGACCGCCGATGAGTACGGCATCCTGATTCGCAACCTGTTCACGCTCGACGCCGTTCCGTTCGACCGCATTACGGGGATCATGATCGCCAGCGTGGTCCCCACGCTCGACCCGCTGCTGGAGGAAATGGCCGAGACGTACTTCCACATCAAGACGGTCTTTCTGGGGCCGGGAACGCGCACTGGCATGGCGATCCGCTACGACAATCCGCTGGAGGTGGGCGCGGACCGGATCGCCGACGCCGTGGCAGCCTTTGAGAAGTACGGCGGCCCGTGCATCGTGGTCGATTTCGGCACCGGCATCAACTTCGACGTCGTTTCGGAGAAGGGCGAGTACCTGGGAGGCGCCATTGCGCCCGGCATTGGCATCGCCGCCGAGGCGCTGTTCCAGCGCGCCGCGCGCCTGCCGCGAGTGGAGATCCGCGAGCCGCAGAAGGTGATCGGCACCAACACGGTCGCCAGCATGCAGTCCGGACTTTTCTACGGCGCGGTGGGCGCCGTGGACGGCATCCTCGACCGTCTGACGGCGGCGCTGGGCGGCAAGCCGAAGGTGATCGCCACGGGCGGGCAGGCCTCGTTGATTGCTGCCGCTTCCAAGTACAACCCTCCGGTGGACCCGTCGCTGACGCTCGACGGTCTGCGCATCATCTATGAGCGCAACCTCGCGGATCCGAAGCGCAAGTGAACCCGTGGAGAACTACTTCAACTACTTCACCGAAGTCGAGGAGTGCTTCCAGCGGTGCCGGGGTACCCGGACCCTGCTTTCGCCCCTCGACTGGGCGTTAATCGAGTCGTGGAAGGAAGCCGGCCTGCCGCTCCAGGCGGTATTGGTGGGGATCGAACGGAGCTTTGAGAAATTCCGCAAGCGCCCGCCGCGCTTCCGGAAGGTGAACAGCGTAGCCTACTGCTCGCAAGAGGTGCTGCGCGCCGCGGACGAGGCGCGCCTGGCCGCCGTGCAGGGAGGGTCGCCACCGGCGAAGCGCCCGGACGACTCGTCGTCACCATTCCCACCGGATGAACTCCTGCGTTTCATCCATCGGAACGCGGAAGCGCTCGACCGGGCTTCCCAGCTCGCGCTCGAATCCGGCCAGCCGGTGGTGGCCGACGACCTCGCTGCCAGCGCAGCGGCGCTCCGCGAAAAGGCCACCAGCAGTGACTGGTCCGCCGGAACGGACTTTCAGGAGTTGGAGAGGCGCCTCACCGCTCTCGAGGAAAGGATCGAGGCCTCGCTCAAGCGGGCGGCTTCGGTCGAGTTGCTGGCCCAGATCAGCCGCGAGGTGGATCGCGGACTGGTGCCGTACCGCCGCAAGATGACCGGGCCGCAGATTGAATCGCTGGAGCGGCAATTCACCAAGCGCGCGTTGTTCGAACGCCACCAGATCCCACGGTTGAGCCTGTTTTACCTGTAGCCGGAGGCTTCGGGGGCTGCATCCAACTACCAAACGATTAGTGAGGGAATTCAAGTCGGCAATTGGTCCCGGGAGGTCGTCATGCACCGCTGGTTGCTCGTGGCTCTCATTTGGCTCGCATTGCCGATTGCCGCGGCCGCGGAAAAAAGGCCGACCGGAAAGATATGGGATCACGCTACGTTCGTGAAGATTCGTAGTTACTGCATCGACTCGAGCGCTCTCCCCGGATACGAAGCCAACGATGTTGAACGGCTTGTCCAAAATGAGAGTAAGCCGAAGCGCTTGCTCAGCAAGTTGCCTTGGACGCTGATCTCTGATTGCTCGGAGTCGGACGCCATAGTCAAAGTGAGTTTCCGCAAGCTGAGGAAAATCGACATTCAGCTCGGCGAGCCAAACTCTCCGGATGAGACCTACCCATATGCCTATCGAGCCGACTTACAGGTTTCGGACGAAGCTTCGGCGCGGCAACTCTACGAGGTAGAAGCGGCTCCGTTGCTCAACTCGATGACAGGACAAACTATGACGCCGGAAGAAGAGCCGGATCAGACGCAACGATATGACGCGGCGTACCATGCCTTCTGGACGCTGATTCAGGACCTTCAGCGCGTTTCCGAGAACAACCCAAAGTGATGACAGGTGCTCCGCCTTTCGAATTCAGCCCGCAAAAACTCGTTTACGGCGGTGAAGCCCTTGGCTATCACGAGGGCCGTACCGTTCTGGTGCCGCGCGCTCTCCCCGGCGAACGGCTGGAAGTGGAAGAGCTGCGCGTGGCCAAGGGCGTGGTCCATGCACGGCCGCTGCGCGTGCTGGCGGCGGCGCCGGAGCGCACGGAACCACCTTGTCCTTACTTCGGACGCTGCGGCGGCTGCCACTATCAGCATCTCGCCGTCGACCTCCAGCCGGCCGTCAAGCGCGAGATTCTGCGCGAGACCTTGCGCCGGATCGGCAAGCTGACTTGGGAGGCCGAGATCCCCGTTCACCAGGCCCAGCCTTGGAGCTATCGCAACCAGGCGCAACTGAAAGTTGGGGCGCAGCCCGACGGCGGCGTGGCTCTCGGCTTTTTCGAAGCGGAGTCGCACCGGCTGTTCCCGGTGGACGCGTGCCTGATCCTTTCGCCGCGCCTGAATGCGGTTCTGGCCGAGCTTCGCCGGCCTGAGATCCTGCCGCGCCTGGCTGGCGTCCATGAAATCGAGTTGCTGGCGGACGACCGCGACGAGCAGGTGATGATTACTCTGCGCGGCAGCTTCGAATCGCACGAGTTCCACGAGTCCCGCGAGATCCATGTCTTGGCCGAGGATCTTCTCGCGCGCCTGCCGGGGGCGACGAGCGTAGCGGTTGAGAATATCGAGCGCGGGGGCGAGCTCAAGGTGTATGGGCAGCCGTTGCTGATCTATCGGGTAAGCAGTGGGCGGGTGGGCGACTTTGGCTATCGCGTCAGCCCCGGGTCGTTCTTTCAGGCCTCGCGATTCTTGATTCCGCAACTCGTGTCCGCGGCCACGTACAACGATACGAATGAACGAGGCTTGGCGCTGGACCTTTACGCCGGCGTCGGCCTGCTGAGCCTGCCGCTGGCGCGAAGCTTTGAGGAAGTTGTTGCGGTGGAGTCCAACCGGACGTCCGCCGCCGACTTGGCGGCCAATGCGCGTGCCCAGGGCGTTGCCAACCTGCGCGCGGTGAACCAATCAGTTTCTGATTTTCTGCGCCGCTTCGCTCGCGGCGCGCCGGACCTGGTGGTGCCGGACCTAGTCGTATTGGATCCGCCGCGGGCGGGCGTCGAAGCCCGAGCGCTCAAACTGCTCGCCGCGCTCCGGCCGCGACACGTCACCTACGTTTCCTGCCATCCGCCCACGCTGGCGCGCGACCTTCGGTACCTGACGGCGCACGGCTACCGGCTGGCGGCGGTAGAACTGTTCGACTCTTTCGCGCAGACTTTCCATATCGAGGCACTGGCCCGGCTGGTGCGCAGCGACCTTGTGGGAAATTGCCGATTGGAGATTGACGATTGACGATTGGAAGAAGTTTTCAGTCGTCGGTTCAGCAGCGGACTCCAGACGATTGCAACTGAGCACCGACAACTGACGCATCTTCAAATCGTCAATCGGCAATCCGCAATTCGTTGGATTGGGAGCGCGTGACGTAAGGAGTCAGCGGGAAAGTTTCCACCTATGAACCAAGCCACCGAAGAGCCGCCCCGCACGTCGATGGGAGTGGCGCAGTACTCGTTCCCGGGCAGCCCCTATCTTCGGCCGTCCATCGGCTTCCTGGAATACTGCCACCCGCTGGGAGCGGGAGGAGTTCAGGTGGAGCTCGATTCGCTCGACCCGGACTATCTCGCGAGGCTGCGGCGGCGCACGGCTGAGTTGCGCATGTATCTGGAAGTGATCGTCGAGCTTCCGCAGGGCGACGCTGCCGATTTCGAGCGGGACGTGATCGCGGCGCGGCAGGCCGGAGCCGAATGCCTGCGCGCACACTGCCTCAGCGGGCGGCGTTACGAGAACTTCACCGGCCTCGACCAGTGGCACACTTTCGTGGCGGAGTCGCATCGGCGCCTGGCGCTGGCCGTGCCGGTCCTGGAGAAGCATCAACTGGCGCTGGGCCTCGAGAATCACAAGGACTGGACGGCGGACGAGATGGTGGCCTTGCTCGCGCGCCACCCTAGCGAGTACCTGGGCGTGTGCCTCGACACCGGCAACAACCTCGCGCCGCTCGACGATCCGGTGGAGGCGATCCAAAAGCTCGCGCCCCACGTGGTGACCACGCATTTCAAGGACGTGGCGGCGAAGGAGTACCCGGAGGGCTTCCTGCTCTCGGAGGTCCCGTTGGGCCGTGGCATTTTGGACCTCGCCTGGGTGATCGAGTGCTTACGCAAGGCACGCCCGCGAGCCCGGCTAAACCTGGAGATGATCACTCGCGAGCCGCTCCGGATTCCTTGCTACACACCGACCAGTACTGGGTGACGTTCCCGGAAAGAAGCCGAGACGATCTGGCCCGGACCCTCACGCTGGTACGCGGACACCCGCCGGCGGGACCGCTTCCCCACATATCGGGTCTCGAAGGGACGGTGCGACGCCGGCAGGAAGAAGACAACGTGAAGCAGTGCCTCGCCTATGCGCGCGACAAGCTGGAGCTGCAGTGGCGAGCACTCCATCGACGTCCGAGAGTTGGCTGATTATCGCAGCTGAGGCGACCAACTCGGCTGCGCACGGGTCTCCCGCAAGCTGCCTCGAAACGTCCCGGGCTATAAGTTGGGCCGAGCGTAGGTAGCGGTCCGCATCTACCTCTGCAGACCGAATCGCACCTCGCCAGCTCAACAGTCGAGACAGGGCCTCGATAAGAGTTCCGAATTGACGATATCTTTTTCCGGCGGCGGTTTCCGCTAGCTGCTCCGCGACCGATTGAAGCGAATTTGCAGCGCTCGAGACAGTTTCGGGCGTACCCACTCCTCGAAGTACCGACCCTAGTGCCTCAATCGCTTGGATCCGGGAGTTGTAGACCGAACAAAGGACTCCGTCGTTTCTTGTTCTTCTCATGATCTTCTTCGGATTCGCGTTCGACTTCTCTCCATCGTTTCGCAAGCCTTAACACGCCGTCAACATCCGACAATGCGGCCGCCGCCTCGACCTCAGCCGCGACCTGCCGAGCCGCGCTGCGTAGTTTTCGTGGGCGATCCCAAGTGTTGTCGGAGAGGCGATCGGTAGAATCTCGGGCAATGTCAACAGCCACAGACCAGGCATCGGCAGCAGTAAGGATTTCAATCAGCTCGCCCGTAATGTCATTTCCTTTTGCTGCACGACTCTGAGCCGCACCACGAAAGTCCGCAGCAATCCGCGAGATTTCCTGGGATGGAATCTCGTACATTTCCTCGATGAGGCTCTCTACAGAATACTCACTGGTCTCCGGATGAGCCACTAGTTTCAGCAGCAGAGCTCCCACTCCGATGGTCCCTCGAAGCCCTCGCCCATGCCACTCTAGCAGCTTCACAGCTTCACGAGGATGCATCTTATCGATAATCGAAACGATCGCCTTCCGGACACCGCGTGGGAGGTTTTCGACCGGGCGCTGTAGCTCCAGAAACGCGCTGAGACATTCGGAAAGTATTTGATCGTCGGACTGGCTCCTGCTGTACGAATGAATCAAATTCACAAGCCGCCCCAATATGCTTGGCTCGAAAGACTCTGGAAGAGACACCTCGCGGAGTGCATGTACGGCGGCGCTGTGGACGATAACATAAGGGTCTGTGAATAAGAGAAGGAAAGTCTGATGCACCAACTCCGGAAGGTCTTCCAAAGACTGCTTTCCGAAATCGGCATAAGCGTCGGCGGCTGCGGCTCTAACGAGTGACAACTGGCTCGTCATGGCCTGATACAGCACCGGGAGTGCCAACGGCACTCCTTGCGCAGAGCGCAGCTCTGCGGCCCACAGACAAGAATGAAATCGGGCGGACGTTACGACGTGTCCCACGGATTGACGACAAGCACGTGCGCCCTATCGTAATCGCTTCGATCACCCGTGACAACCGTAAGGCCGTCCGTTAGCCCTGCGCCGGGGCGAAGAACTGCTTGACGTGCAACTTCTTGGCGCGGCGCTTCGCTTGCCAGAGATCGTAGGCAAGCTGCATTTGCAACCAGTGCTCCGGCGTGCTCCCAAACGCCTGGGACAGCCGCAGCGCCATTTCCGCCGTGATGCCGGAGCGGCCGTTGAGAATCGACGAGAGAGTCTTGCGCGTGACGCCCAAGCCCTTCGCCGCCTCAGTCACGCTCAGATGGAGCGCCTCAAGGCAGTCCTCCCGGACTATCTCGCCGGGGTGCGGGGGATCGTACATGTCCATGGGTCTTATCTCCTATCCCTAATGGTAATCGACCAAATCAACATCGGTTGCGTTTTCACCATCGAAGCGGAAGGGCTCTGGCGAAACGCCGGGGCCGCCAATTGCCCGACACCGAGACCGCCCACCGGCCCTTGCGCTCGCCCACCAGCGGATGCAACTGATAACCGGCAATGTTCATGTTCAGCGGGCTCGTGGCGGTGGAAAGCGACGCCAGCAGGCGGCGCAAGCGCTTCGCCTGATGAGCGCTCACCCCTCGCGTGTCCCCCGATGCAAAAAGCCGTTCCAGCCCCTTATGGCGAAACCGAATTATCATCCTCGTGTAGTGTAACGACTCAGGTTACACAAGTCAAGTCCCTTGTAGTGCCCGGTCTAGGGAGATTGGGCGGGTGCGTCCATGATGACACATAAGATGCTTGACGTGTACGGTATGAACGTACATACTGGAATGGTGAAAGGACAACATGCAACTTGTCCGCTTTCGCCACAAAGGGCTAAGCCAGCTCCACGAGGACGGAAGCGCCAAAGGGGTTGCCGTCCGCGATGGCCGATAAGCTGCGCAAGCTTCTCTTTGGCCTCGAAACCGCCGAGACGCAGGAGCAGCTCGGCCGGTTTCCGGGCTGGAAGCCGCATCCTCTTAAAGGCGACCTGAAAGGATTATGGAGCCTGACGGTCACAGGAAACTGGCGGTTGATTTTCCGTTACGACGAACAGACCAACACCGCCAGCGACATTGACCTGATCGACTACCACTAGGAGGCCGAAATGCCCATGAAGAACCCGCCCCATCCGGGCGACCTGATTAGAACCGAAGTCATCGAAGCCCTCGGTCTCAGCGTGTCGAAGGCGGCGGAGATTTTGAAAGTGCGCCGCGCCACGCTCTCCGATCTTCTGCACGGCAAGGCTGCGCTGACGCCGGAAATGGCCCTGCGCATCGAAATGGCGTTTGGCCCGGACATGGACCACCTTCTCCGGATGCAGCTTGCCTATGACGTGGCGAAAACCCGAGAGCACGCTCGGGGCATCTCGATCAAGCGATATGCCCCAGCCTAAAGCGGGCTACCGTCAGTGCACTTCCGACTGTGGGTTCTTCCCTTTACGGCGAAGGCATAGCGTGCGGGGAGCCTCTCGCCCTGTGTAACATTGGCGGGCGCGTTTGGAATGAAATCGACCGTCCCATGAGGAATCCAAACATGGCCAAAGCTATTGGGCGTTTCATCGTAGTTGATCCACATGTATGCCACGGCCAGCCTACCTTTCGAGGGACGCGCATTTTGGTTGCCGATGTCCTCGACCAAGTGGCCAACGGCATGGCTTGGGAAGCCATCATCGAAAACTGGCGGGGAGCGCTCAGCCATGAGGCCATCGCGGAGTCCGTGCGGCTGACGCGCGAAATCCTGATGAACCACCAGGAAGAGCTGGTGCCCGCCGGCAAATGAATATACTCGACGAGAATATTCCTGAGGATCAACGGCAATTGTTGCGTAGCTGGCGCATTCTGGCCCGGCAAATCGGACATGAGGTCGGGCGCCCCGGCATGCAGCCTGACATATAGGATGAAGAGATCATCCCTCTCCTGGCACCGAATCGAAAGCTCGACGTTCTTCACTCGCGATCTGGGATTTTACCGTCGCCCTCTTTGCCATTCCCATTATTGCATCGTTTGTCTGGCAGTCAGCGCATACGAGGCTGCAAGTTTCATCCGCCGTTTCCTCCGCCATCCGCAGTTTCAAACCCAGGCGAACCGGTTGGGTGAGGTCATTCGGGCCGGCCACAGGGGAATTACTCTCTGGCGATTGCATTCTGACGAGGAAGAGAAGGCGGGTTGGCCCGGCTAAGAGCGCAGGGTCAGCCTTACTCTGCGCTACGCTTGCTGGCCTTCGTGGACCAGCAGACCGGAACCACCACCCACATCAACGCCGCCCGCTGGTTCGATGTGAATGTCACGCGGGGGCTCGGCCGCTCTGACGCGGCGCATCACCGATCCCTGGAGCTTCACGGAATCGATCCTTTATTACCTGCTGCTCGATCCATCGGCGCCGGACTCCTGCGGCTGACGTTCTGAAATGAACTGAAAGGAGCGAAGGCGTCCTGTGTCCTGATTCTTTGTCCATCGCTTGCGAGTCTTCAGCATCGCGGCGTTCGGCAAGGGACAATTGGAGAAGGACACAGGACGTCTTCCCGCTCATGATGGACAGGCGGAGAACTCCCCCTCGATTCTTCGCTTTGTTTTCGGTTTGTTTCCGATAGCCGATCATTTTTCCACACGCTGCTCGCCTTGATCTGGTTCTTCGCGACTCTCCACACCTTGGCGGCTTTGCGAGAAACCTCTTTTTCCCAAACGCTCCCAAAGAGGCCCGGCCAGAATCCGCAGACCCACTGGGCGCGCATGTGGTATATTTCGTCCCAGTTTCAACGAGGAGTTGCGTTGCCTATGACCCCCAGTCTGCCCGCGACCCCAACCGCACCTTACCCCGACCGCCGCGGCTGGCTGATCGCTTTCGGCGTGGTTGAGATTCTCATCGCCGCCTTCAGCCTGTTGGTCTTGGTCCTCCAGGTCTTTGCGGTGCTCAGTCTGCACCCCGAGAGCCTGCCGCAGCAGGGTTCACTTTCGCCCACCGCCGCGTTGGCAATCGGCGCCGCCTTTTACGGTGTCGTCGCCGCTTTGTTTCTTACCGCGGGAGTGGGATCGATCCGGTGCGAGAACTGGGCACGCATCACCATGCTGGTGGTGAGCGGTTTGTGGCTGGGCTTTGGCGTCCTGGGTACGTTGACCATGTCGTTGGTGCTCCCGACGATCCTGCGGCAGCAGGCCGGGATTCCTTTGGAGAACCGCCATCTGGTGGTGACGATGATTTTCGTGATCATGGGCTTCTTCATGATCGTGATGCCGGCGGTTTTCCTGATCTTCTATTCCCGTAAGAGCGTCAAGGCCACTTGCCTGAGGGCGGAGCAGGTCCCGGCGCCTGCCGGTACCGAGGTCCCTCAGGCTAAGACGCCGGTCGCCGTGATCGTCCTAGCCGTTTGGCAGGGACTGGGCGCACTGGCGCTGCTGGCCTACCCGATCGCCAGGGCCGCGGTTGTGTTCGGTTCGGTGCTACACGGGCCGCCGGCCCTGGAGGTATTGCTGGCACAGTCAGTTTTGAGCGGTTACGCAGCCTGGGCCATTTACCGCCGGCGGTTCGCGGGCTGGGCCGTTGCCTTGTTCACAACCGTGTTCTGGACTGCCAGTTGGGTCACGGCTATGGCTCGCCGCGATATGCTGCAACTCTACCGCGAAATGGGGTTGAGCGAGCAGCAGATGCGGATCTATCAGCAGTTTCCGCAGATGCTGACCATCATGTGGGGCGCATCCCTGGTGGCGTTCGCCGGCCTGCTGGTGCTACTCCTCTACTGCAAGAAGTATTTCTCGCGGACGGCGCAAGTGTGATCCAGCCTGCCGGCCCGGTGCGCGACATAAAAGAAGAATCCACAGATTTCGCAGATTGCACGGATTAGAAGACGGGGAACGGCGGTCTTCCAGACGCGTGTTCCGAGTCTTCGCTCTTCCTTCTGTGTAATCTGCGTAATCTGTGGATTCTTCCCGCTTTTATGTCGCCTACCTCCGCCGGCCCGCCGATTTTTGCCATGCACCAGGATTTGCGTTAGAATCAGTTCTAATATCGTGGCGGTGGTTTTACTTTCGCCAACCGCCGCTCGCGTCAGCGGGGCCAACTTTGGATCAGCAGAGACCAGCACATCGAAACCGACGCCAACATCGCCGCCCCACCTTTAGGGCTTCATTATTTGCAACGCACGGCGACTACACCGACGAAGAATTGCCGATCGGTCCCAAGCGACGCGAAGGACTCTCGATTGACGTGGAAAGACCGACTTGGCTTGCGTCTTCTTTCCAATCGTCGATCCTTCGATTTGCTCAGGGCCTTCTGCACTCGGCAATTTCACCGGCCAACATCGCCTCGCTTTTCGAGCGGGGCAACGGAGACTTCGCATGAGTACTCTTGCCGCGAGCGGCGGCCTCGGCCGCGCCGCTACCTTCTACGACTCGGTGGTCGGCAAAAAGATCGTAATGGCCGTGACCGGGTTCATTCTTTTCGGTTTCGTGCTGGTGCACATGCTGGCGAATTTGCAGGTGTTCCTGCCCGTGGCCGCGGACGGCGTCCCGCCCCTCGATGCGTATGCAGAACACCTCCGAGCCCTGCCGCCCTTGCTATGGGGCGCGCGACTGGTGCTGCTGGCATCGGTGATTCTGCACATCATCGCGGCGTGGCAGCTTACCTTGCTGAACAAGTTTGAAGCGCGAGCCGCGCGCTATGTCAAATACACACCCAGCGCCTCCAACTATGCCTCGCGGACCATGGTGTGGAGCGGCCCCATCATCTTCTTCTACGTCATATACCATCTGCTGGACTTCACGATTGGGACGGTGAACCCTGATTATCAGCCGGTCAAGCCCTTCCATAATGTGCTGGCCAGCTTCCAGCATCCGGTCATCGCCGGGTTCTACATCGTGGCCAACGTGCTTCTGGCCATGCATCTCTACCACGGGATCTGGAGCATGTTCCAGACGCTGGGCGTTTCGCATCCGCGGTATTCGGCGATACTGAAGAAAGCTTCCGTGGTGTTCGCCGTCCTGATCGGAGTGGGATTCTGCTCCGTACCTCTGGCCGTGGTGTTCGGCCTGGTGAAGTGATACATGGCGAGATAGGTTGTGACGCATGTCAAATAATTTTGGATTTTGGATCTTGGATTTTGGATTAAGAGAAGCCCCCCTTGCACTTTTTTCTGCACGAACGAAGGAGCCCAGTCCGAAGGGCTTTCGTTCCGTGCGTCACCAACCATCGATCAAGAAGGTTTTTTCTTCAATCCAAAATCCAAAATCCAAAATGGAAGTTTGACCGCGCGACCGTAGTCCGCCGGTAAAGAAGGCAGCCCAACATGAAACTCGACGCACGCAATCCTTCAGGGCCTATCGAGCAGAAATGGGATAAGGCCAAGTTCGAAATGAAGCTGGTGAACCCGGCCAACAAGCGCAAGTACAACGTCATTATGGTGGGGACGGGACTCGCGGGAGGCTCGGCGGCGGCGACGCTCGGCGAGTTGGGCTACAACGTCAAGGCCTTCTGTTACCAGGATTCGCCACGCCGCGCCCATTCCATCGCCGCGCAAGGAGGCATCAATGCCGCCAAGAACTATCAGAACGACGGCGACTCGGTGTACCGCCTCTTCTACGACACGGTGAAGGGCGGGGATTTCCGCTCCCGCGAGGCCAACGTCTACCGCCTGGCGGAACTGAGCGTCAACATCATCGACCAGTGCGTGGCGCAGGGGGTGCCGTTCGCGCGTGAGTATGGCGGCCTGCTGGCCAATCGCAGTTTCGGGGGCGCGCAGGTGTCGCGCACGTTTTACGCGCGTGGCCAGACCGGCCAACAGCTCCTGCTGGGCGCCTATCAGGCCATGGAGCGGCAGGTCCAGAACGGCCAGGTGACGGCGTTCTCTCACCACGAGATGCTGGAACTGGTGGTGGTGGACGGGCGCGCGCGCGGCATCATCGTGCGCGACATGACGACTGGCGAGATTTGCTCTCACGCGGCCGACGCCGTGGTCCTGGCCACCGGCGGCTACGGCAACGTCTTCTTCCTTTCCACCAACGCCAAGGGCTGCAACACCACGGCCATCTGGCGCGCTTACAAAAAAGGGGCGGCGTTCGCCAATCCTTGCTACACGCAGATCCATCCCACCTGCATTCCAGTGAGCGGCGATTACCAATCGAAGCTGACCCTGATGAGCGAGTCGCTGCGCAACGACGGCCGCATCTGGGTGCCCAAGCAGAAAGGCGACGCGCGGCGGCCCAGCCAGATTCCGGAGGGCGATCGCGACTATTACCTGGAACGCATGTACCCGGCGTTTGGCAATCTTTCGCCGCGCGACATCGCCTCGCGGGCCGCCAAGCGGGTGTGCGACGAGGGCCGAGGCGTGGGACCTACCGGCCTGGGAGTTTACCTCGATCTCACCGATGCCATCCGGCGGCTGGGCAAGAACACCATCGCGGAACGCTACGGCAACCTCTTCGAGATGTACGAGCGCATCACCGGCGAGAACGCTTATGAGGGACCGATGCGCATTTTCCCGGCGGTGCACTACACCATGGGCGGCCTTTGGGTGGATTACCAACTGATGAGCACCATCCCCGGGCTCTTCGTACTGGGCGAGGCCAACTTCTCCGACCACGGCGCCAACCGTTTGGGCGCGAGCGCCCTCATGCAGGGCCTCGCGGACGGCTACTTCGTGATCCCCTACACGCTGGGTGATTTCCTGGCCGGGGTGAAGGCCGGTGACGGAATCACTGCCGACCATCCGGAATTCCAGTTTGCCCGCAGCGAGGTGGAGAATCGAACCAAGCGCTTCCTTTCCATCAAAGGCAAGCGGTCGGTGGATTCGTTCCACCGCGAGTTGGGCAAAGTGATGTGGGAAGATTGCGGGATGTCCCGCAACCGGAAGGGCCTGGAATCGGCCCTCGCGAAGATTCCGGCGATCCGTGAGGAGTTCTGGAAGAACGTCAACGTCACCGGCGAAGCGATGGAAGTGAACCAGGCGCTGGAAAAGGCCGGCCGCGTGGCGGACTTTCTCGAGTTGGGAGAGCTGGTCTGCCGCGACGCGTTGGAGCGCGAGGAGTCCTGCGGTGGGCATTTCCGCGAGGAATACCAAACGCCGGATGGCGAGGCCCTGCGCAACGACGAGAAGTTCGCGCATGTGGCCGCCTGGGAATACGCGGGCGAGAATAATCCGCCCGTGCGCAACACCGAGCCGCTGGAATTCGAGTACGTGCATTTGGCACAGCGGAGCTATAAGTGATTTTGGATTTTCGATTTTGGATTTTGGATTGAAGAAGGAACCGTCCTTGATCGCTGGTCTTTCGATTATCGATTTTGGAGTCTGGCGCGAGCGGAAAAGCGTCGTTTCTGGGCGGTACGAGGAACGAACGCCGTCTTCAATCCAAAATCCAAAATCGAAAATCCAAAATCCAAAATGCCTGGAAAGGCACGAACCTATGAGACTCACTCTGAACATCTGGCGACAGAAAAACTCCAAAGCACCGGGTGAGATGGCGCGCTACGAGGTCAGCAACGTCAGCGAGCACATGTCGTTCCTGGAGATGCTTGACGTGCTGAACGAAGCGCTAACGCTCAAGGGCGAGGACCCGGTGGCCTTCGAGCACGACTGCCGCGAAGGCATCTGCGGCTGCTGCGGCTTCATGATCAACGGTGTAGCCCACGGTCCGCAGCCGGGCACCACAGTGTGCCAGTTGCACATGCGGCACTTCCGGGACGGCCAGGAGCTGTGGCTGGAACCGTGGCGAGCTAAGGCGTTTCCGGTGCTGAAGGACCTGATGGTGGACCGCAGCGCCTTCGACCGCATCATCGCCGCCGGCGGCTACGTTTCGGTGGGGACAGGCAGCGCTCCCGACGGCAACGACATTCCCATCGCCAAGCAGAACGCGGACCTGGCCATGGACGCGGCCGCCTGCATCGGCTGCGGCGCCTGCGTGGCCGCCTGTCCTAACGCGTCGGCCATGCTGTTCACGTCGGCCAAAATCTCGCACCTCGCCTTGCTGCCCCAGGGTCAGCCGGAGCGCCACCGCCGCGTCCGCAACATGGTGGCCCAGATGCAGGCCGAGATGTTCGGCGCCTGCACGAATATGGGCGAGTGCGAAGCCGTGTGCCCGAAGAAGATCAAGCTGGAAAACATCGCCCGCATGAACCACGATTTCCTGAAGGCCTCGTGGACGTTCCGCCAAGAGACCGCGGCGGCAGGGGCTGGCTAGCTCCGTTTACTTGCTACCCTCCCTCCCCCCAATCCGCCGATAACGGTATCCGGCGCGAGGTAGACCTTGATTTGAGCAGCGGAAAGCCGGCTTGCTTGGCCACCGCGACTACTGCCGCCCCGCGGGCGCGCCGAAATGAACCCCGGAGAATCTCTCCAGAGCGAGA
>DATFYM010000154.1:0-6270 GCA_035315065.1 Terriglobia bacterium | reverse complement strand
GAGGAAATCGAGTTCCTGAAGAAGCTGAGGTTCAAGGGAAAACGGCCGGCTCCACTCTATTATTATCGTGAGCTGCAGAATCTGCGGGACCCTCTTCATTTCCGCCCTTCAGCGCCACTGGGAGAATCAGAATGAGCGAGGGAGTTCGGGACTGCAGGCCTGCCTCCGGTTGAGATCTTTCCGCCTGCGCAGCGCCAGTTCCGACGATTCAATGACACGATGCATCATCCGCAAACTGGCCGCCCACGGCCATCGAGGCAAGGGAGCGTGCGCAGGTCAGGATGTTTTGGTTCAGGGGATCGTCTTTGAGGTCTTCGGGAGAAACGAAGTGGGCGGCCTTGCGCGCGGCCAAGAGCTTATCGCTCAGCGTACTCATGTTGTCGAACTCGTTGCGCAGCAACTGATCTGCGCTTCGATCCGAATCGCTGGAGGCGGCCACGGACGCCAATCCGAGGCTGGTGGCGGCCTGGCCGCGGAAACGCTCGACCCAGTCTTCCTGGACCGGGTAACTGTTGTCGATGGAGTAGACCAGCGCGCTCCGCCATTCCCGGATTACGGCCATTTCCTCGATGCTGTCCCGCAGGAACTCTTTCGAGAATCCGGAATTGGCGGCCGGCTTGACGGCGCCGCCGCGGCTGCAGTGTGGACAGCCGGGCCGGGCAGCGTTAGCGTAATCTGATTTCCGCTGAAGCCCAGAGTGCCATTCGCGATGCGCGCCAATGACTCCAGGTCCACGTACCACCTCCCGTCCACCTCCATGGCTTTCACCTGTCCCGACTGGCCATTGACGACGAGCGTGCGGCTCTGCTGAACAGCCTGCGAGAGCGCGAATCCCGGAACGATAAGGAGCCCGAGCAGGATCAGCCAGCCACGCCACGTTTTTTTTCTCATACGTTCGCTCCTACATCCGCTTGATTCCCGCCTCAGACTGGAACGGGAGATCCATCCGGCCAGCCCAAGCCCCGGTGCAACGGGGCAAACGAGGGTCTACCCCGGAGCCGCTTGCAGGGATCAATCCCGAAGCGCGCATCGCGAAGAGACCAATTTAAGTATAATGCGAATCGGCCGGTGGAGGTGGATGGTGCTGCCCGCGGGCTGCAAACCCGTTGAGGGCTCCCCTGGGGTTCTTCTGGGTTCGATTCCCAGCCCGGCCTCTTTCGGCACCCGCGACACCTCCCTTCCGTGAAGCCGCTCGTTTCCTTCAAGGCCCGGTTACGCTCGTAGGGTTACATCACCGCCCGCCTGGTTATTGGAAAGGGCGCATCAGAGTTTATTGGGCGAGCAACGGTCGCACAGACCTGCTTCGGTGGCCCTAACCAATTCGGAGCTGTGCACAAATGCACAGACACCTGGTCACAATTGGGCAGACGCCCGCCTTCGTTGCCTCCATGATGATGTTGTTGCTTGTGGGAAACAAGAGGGCTGCGGTCTGGATGAGTCAAGCAGTTTCCTCTTACAACGGAGGTGAGAAATGGTAACCATATTGGTTGTTGTCATCGTGTTGTTCTTGCTTGGTGGCGGCGGCTGGGGATATTCTCGCTGGAGAAGATAGCGTCCGGTGGTGGTTCGCCAACGGTCCGAACCGGTATGGGAGAGAGACTTTTCGCCACTCCCTGGCAGGCTTTTGGCGTCGACACGGCCGGGAAGAAGCTTGTTCTCAACGTCAACAAGGCGCTTTTGGAGAAGGCTACGGGGTTTGACAAGAGCAACTGGCCAAATATGGCAGACCCCGCTTGGGGATCTCAGCTTTACGGGTACTACGGCTACAAGCCCTACTGGGATGATATCGTCTAATGCTTTTCCCCGTCAGGCATGTTAGCACCGGTTTGAAAGGGAACCATTTTCACCGGTTTCAAGGGAACCAGGCATCATCGGTTTTGGTTCCGGCGGACACGACGGCGTGAGCCGCGGATAAGACCGGCAGCCATGCCAGGTCGAGTTTTTTTCGAGCCGGTTTGAATCAAGCCATAGGGATCATCTCTCCGCGCCGTCAACAGGAACATCAGCAATAGAACACCGGTTGTGCTTGGCATCCGGCTTGACCGATTCGATCACCAAATAGAGTTTGTCGGCGCTGTTGACTTTGCCCGAAACGCAGTAGAAGGAGTCAGGCTCCAAGGCGTGGGCTTTGGTGAAGTTGTACAGGCGATAAACGCGGCGAGTAGAATGGTCGAGCATGAGAAAGACCGCACAGGAGCGATATTCCGTCCGCGAGAGCAAGGTGAGGTGATTGGCGCTGAAGTTGAACATGGGGAGCGAAAAAAGGCGAGAGGGGGAGCGCCCGAGCGCTCCCGCCTCATCGGCAGCGCCGTTGAGGGGTTCACCCGCCGGACTCCTCCGGTGGTGGGTTATCGCACCGAGCGGCGCCTGAGAGGAACCAGCGGATCATGCGGAAGCTGCCGACTGGCTCTTCTGAGCTTTGCGCAGGCTCTCCCCGCCCAACAGGAAGATCTCGGAGTTTTCCACCAAGCGGTCTGCAATCGCGGTGGCAATGGTGGTGTTGAAGAGAATGTTGCCCCACTCGGAAAAGGCGGTGTTGGTGGTGATGACCGTGCTGTTCCGCTGACTATGGCGGGTGGAGATGACCTGGTAGAAGAGGTTCGAAGTCTGTTGATCGAGGGCCAGATACCCGAGCTCGTCGCAAAGGAGAAGGGTGGGTTCGGTATAGACCCGAAGCTTGCGCACCAGGGAATGGTCCACCTGGGAGGCCAGCAACTGATTGAGCATGTCCATGGCGGTGGTAAAGAGAACCCGGACATTGGCTTGGCAGGCCCGCCAGCCAAGGATTTGCGCCAGATAGGTCTTGCCGGTGCCAGGATTGCCGATGAACACCACGTTGGTGCCTTCCTGGAGGAAGTTGAGGTCCAGCAGGCGGAGGATGCGGCTTTTGCTCTGCAGGCGCGATTTGTGGTGCTGGAAATGAAAGCTGTCGATCGAGGGTTGGGCGTGAAGGTGCGAGACCTTGAAGCGGCGCTCCACGGCGCGGCGGTTGCGCGCTTCCAGCTCCAGATCGAGGAGGCTTTCCAGGGTGGCGGCGAAACTAAGGTTCTTCGCCGCCGCTTCCTTCAGGGTCGGTTCGAGATGCTGGCTCAGGGTGGAGAGCTTCAGTTGTTCGAGTTTCTGTTCCAGAGGGGTCATGGGATTCCTTTCGGGCATCGAGGATGAAGGCGTCGTACTCCAACAGCGACAAGGGATCAGTCACCAGTTGATTCAGCTCCGGATCGCGGAGCTGCAAAGGAGGTTGCGGATCACGGGGTGAGAGTTGCTGCCGCAAGAGATTGGCGACGTAATCGGCGCCGAAGGCACGGGCCGCGTGCGCTTTCTGGATGGCAGCGGCGATGGCCTCCGGGCGGTAATAGCGGAAGAGGTCGAGGAGTTCGGTGATCTGGCGGGAGAGTGAGCGGTCGGAGTCAGCCAGCCCTCGCAGGTAAGCTTCCACCGTCTCCGCGGAACAGACCCCGGTGAGCAAGGCGATCAGGCGCTGCTGGCCCTGGGAACGGTGAGCCGCAGCACGCTGAGCGAGGAGTTCCTTTTCGAAGCGCTCGGCACCCAGGGTCTGGCCGCGCCGCCAGCAGCGGGGGTAAGCAACGACTTCCCGGTCCTGATAATAAAGCGTGACCGAGGAAGCATCCGCCTTGACGATCAGGAGTTGGCCTACCAAATGTGGCGGGGCGCAGTAGCGATTGCCGTCGAAATGCAGGCGAAGATCCTTGTAGACGAGAGCCTCCACGGTATCGCGGTAATCGGGCGTGAGGGTAGGCAGAGGACGAAGGGCGTCGGGGCGGAAGCGGTCGACGGGACGCTGGCGAGTCTCGCGATGCAGGCGTTGGTTAGCGACTTCCTGCAACCACTCGCGCGCCTGCCGATTGACCTCGGCCAGGTCCGCGAACTGGCGGAGGGGCCAGAAGTTTTGCCGAACGTACCCCACGCCCCCGCGCTCCACTTTACCTTTTTCCCAGCCGGCGCCGGGATTACAGGCCCGTGGAAAGAAGCCGTACTCGCGGGCAAAGGCCAGGAAGCGCGGATGAAAGCGGACCAGGGTTCCGTCGTGTTCGGCTACCGCGGTGGCCAAGTTGTCATACCAACACTCGCGGGCGACCCCACCCAGCGACTGGAAGGCGTGCAGGTGGCAGCGGACGAAAGTTTCGAAGCTCTGGCTGTGAGTGAACTCGAGATAGAGCAGGCGGCTGTGGCACTCGACCAAACAGAAGGCGTAGAGCTTGCGCTTGTCGCCTTGGTAGTCGAGGGCGCCGAAATGGCCCCAGTCGATTTCGAAGCGCTCGCCGGGGGAAGGCTCCATGCGCACGAAGGCGCGGCGTGGGTGCAGGGTACTCCGCCGTTGGCTGACGTAAGCCCGCAAGATGGTGATGCCGCCCTCGTAGCCCAAAGGTCGCAGACGCTGCAGGATGACCACGGCACTGGCGTGCGGGTCCCGCTCCAGGAGGTCGGCGATGGTGGACTGATAGGGATCGAGTTTACTGGTTCGCGGGTGGTGAGCCGACACGGGTACCGGCGAGTGCAGGTACTTGCGGATGGTTTTGCGGGCCAGATGGAGTTGGCGTGCGATCTTGCGCAAGGACCAGTGCTCGCCGTGGTGGAGGCGGTGAATTTCGTTGAGGCGGTCAACATTCAGCATGGTTTCGTTGTAGGACAGGAACGGCGGAGAACACCATAGGGATGTTCTTTTCAAGAGACCTCCGGAGGTGCTGAGCCGAAGGGAACGGTTTGATAAATCAGGACTTGGGAGAAAGCTAAGTTGTTCTTTGCAAGGTGCTCGGCCTCCGGCCCCAGAAGCCAAACCTCGGCGGCGGAATGCTTTAGGTCCAGAGCTAAGTTGTTCTTTACAAGATGCTGCAAGCGGCGCTGCCGGTCCCGCCGACGCTGACCTTGCCGGTTACTCCAGACGGATTCGGGGTGGGTCTGCCGATACTGGCGGGGATAATCCGGATGGAGGTCGCGCCATTTCCGCTGACTATCCCGGCAGACCTGACGGTACAGAGGATCGGTTTCGATCTTCCGGTGGTGGTAGTCGCGCCGGCGCTGGCGCTGACAATCGGGGTGACCGCAAACCAGTTGCTGAGGACGAAAAAGGGAAGGCTGAAACGGCTGGTGACAATAACCGCAGCGGCGATCGCTCATAGGGTGGCTCCGGATCAGGATGCGAGCCGTTCATTGTGAGCGCACCCCCGCCGCGATCCGAAATCGCCTGGAAAATTCCGAAGATGTAGAAACTGATATAGAGTTTTTACCGCGTCCCCGCCGATGAGGCTCTAAGAAAGACCTGGTCCCCTTCAGACTGATGAAATTGGCTCCCTTTCATCCCGGTGCTGACAGACTGATTGCTGGAGTTCGTGCAACGCGCCGTGGTAGGTGCAATCGAGGTCGCCAGTGCCCAGCGCTATCGCGGCTATGCGTGTTGGCAAGGGTTCGAAGGTCTCCGCCACGACAACCGGAACCCTCCCCTTTCTATTTCTGAACAGATTCAACGCTTCAGTTCGTGTGTTCTGCGCGCGGTCGCTCCCTGATCGTCCACTTACACGAAAAGCTGGCGTGAAGTATGGTGGTGTGGTTCACTGCTTCGCGAAGGGGCGCCAGGTTGGCAACGGGCTTGGAAACGTCCAAGAAACTGCCGTCTTCGTTTATTTCTTTGTCGCTTACGACCTTCTGGCTATGGTGATGCCGGGCGTAATGAAGTATTCGCCCCCGAGCGTAGATCGCAGCTCCGGATGCTCTTTCAACACCCGTTCTAGCTCGCTAGCTGAGCCAAACGTTTTACTGGTAATGCTTGCTTATTCCATCGTGGGACAAGCTTGTAGCGCGGGCGGCTCGCCCACTGTGGCGCAAGCGTCCCGCTACCGCGCAAAGGAAGACCCAGCCGCTTCAGGGAAAAGGCTGGATGCACGTGGAACAGGAGGGCCCAGCCCGCGCGAGCAGGATTCCCTCGAAACAGTGGGCGGGACGCCCGCGCTGCGTCCTATGGATTCCTGACCACCCATCCTTCATATCCTTTGAATCTCTCGAAGTTTTCCGCGTCATGGTTTATAGTGTCCGCTGAATGTCGTAGCCGAATTGCTCGCAAGGAGCTGCCGTAATGTCGCAATATTGGCTGGTGGTCGGAACCCCTGAGCATTGGCCTTCGGCGCTCGCGAGAATTGACCCACGTCTGCTACTCAGAATTGACCCACCAGCTTTCCGACTAAGTCCACGCTGACCCCTCTTCCTGGCACGGTGATGATAATCACCAATGCCTGACACTCGGAAAAGACCCTG
>DATFYM010000153.1:0-8997 GCA_035315065.1 Terriglobia bacterium | reverse complement strand
AACGGGATCGCATAGATGAGTGGTGGAACCCAGAGTTTCCATCGCCGGATTCGACGAGGCGAGCCTTGGTCAGGAAGAGCCGAGAAGAATCACTCAGGACGAAGCTCGGGAAAAGCGTCCGAGCTTCGTCGAGGAGCCAGTATGGGCGCGCCGGAGGCGGCGTCAAGGGTCTGCGATGAACGCCCGGCAAAAAGCGCCGGGCGCCCTTGACCCCGCCTCCGGCGCGCGGAAGAAGACGTGTGCCCACAAGGGTCTTGACACGGCCGACGCCGTTATAGACGCGCTACGCCTGCTCCTCCGGCCACCTCGCCTGTGTGGGCTTGGGCCGGCCGATGCAACAATCAGGAACCAGTCGACTTCTCCTCCCCATTTACGTCTTGGCTCAGGCGGCACACCACCTGCGTCTCGGGTGGCTAGGGAAGAGGCTGGGCGTGCTCGATCTTGAACCCGATCTTGAGCGTAACCTGAAACTCCTCGACCTTGCCATCCTTAATCCTGCCGCTCTCTTCGACAACCTGAAACCAATTCATGTGACGAATCGTCTTCGCTGCTTCCGTGACGGCGGCCTTCACCGCTTCAGCAAAGCTGACGGGTGAGGTGCCCACTAGCTCGGTGATTTTATAAGTTCCTGGCATGTCTCAGACCTCTCCTTCCTTCAACTGGCTTGGACCGGTTGCCGCAAAGCATGCCTCTCGGTACCGGCAGGCTCCCGCGGTCTCCAACCACCATCGTAGCATTGTGATGTGTCGTTTCAATCCGAGATTTCCATGGTCGAAATCCGGGCCGACCGATGACAGCATCCTCTGATTTCCTTATTCACTGGTCCAAAATCGGGGGGCCACTATAAATTCTCCTTGACAGACGAATGGTCGACCCCATACAGTCTTAGATGACAATTGAATAGTTGATTCAGTGACCCTGAATCTCATCCAGAGTGGCCGAGGGACAGGCCCGACGACGCCACGGCAACCGCTCCGATTTCGATCGGGGGTCAAGGTGCCAACTCCTGCCCGATTCGACGGGGAAGATGAGAGGGCTGCAAGATTTTCCAGAGCCTCCCCGAGTTAATCGGCGAGGCTTTTTGATTTATGGCCTCCCGATTCACTCCTCGACATTTCCCATCGTGACTATTGGGCGGATGCTGCGTCGCCTTTCCGAGCGGCAGATGCCGGCGAAATCTCGGCGCCGGGAGAGGCGCCACCGGGAGAGGCGAAGGCTAGCTGGATAGGAGGAGTGATTTATAGAATGAGTACCTGCATCCATCTGAAGTGCCGGGAGTGTAGCGCGACTTATCCGCTCGAACCGCTGGCGGCGTGCGCAGAGTGCTGGGCGCCGCTGGAAGTGGTCTACGACTACGCACGCATCTGGTCCGAAGTGAGACGCGACGACCTTGCGTCTCGCCCGCCGACGATGTGGCGCTATCGCGAACTTTTGCCGGTGCGAGGTGAGCCATGGGTGGGGCGCCATACCGGATTCACGCCGCTGGTGCCGGCACCACGCCTCGCCAAGGCTCTGGGGGCGCGTGAGATCTACGTGAAGAACGACGCGGTGAATCATCCCACGCTTTCCTTCAAAGATCGGGTAGTGGCCGTGGCGCTAAGCAAAGCCCACGAGTTCGGGTTCGACACGGTGGGTTGCTCGTCCACCGGTAACCTCGCCAACGCGGTCGCAGCCCAGGCGGCGGCGGGCGGTTTCACCGCTTACATCTTTGTGCCCGCCAACCTGGAGCCGGAGAAGATCGTGGCGACCCAGGTCTACGGCGCGAACCTCGTCAAGGTAGACGGCAACTACGATCAAGTCAATCGGCTGTGTTCCGAGATTGCCGAGAAGTTCGCCTGGGGCATTGTCAACGTCAACCTGCGGTCGTACTACTCGGAGGGCTCCAAAACTGTCGGCCTGGAAATCGCTGAGCAGCTCGGTTGGCGGTTGCCGCAGAATATCGTGGTGCCCATGGCGGGTGGCTCGCTCATCACCAAGATCCGCAAGGCGTTCAGCGAGGTACAGAAGCTGGGATGGGTGGAGGCCGCCGCCACAAAGTTCTTCGGCGCCCAGGCCACCGGTTGCTCTCCCATTACCATGGCCGCCAAGGCGGGGGTGGCGGAGATCACACCGCAAAAGCCGCACACCATCGCCAAGTCGCTCGCCATTGGCAATCCCGCGGATGGCATTTACGCAGTGCGGGGAATCCTTGAGAGCGGCGGCGCCGGCGAAGACGTGACGGACGAGGAGATCGTCGAAGGCATCCGGCTGCTGGCGGAGACGGAAGGCATCTTCACCGAGACCGCCGGCGGCGTGACCGTGGCGGTGGCGCGCAAGCTGATCGGCCAGGGCCGCATCGATCCGCGGGAGTCGATTGTGCTGGCTATCACCGGCAATGGTCTGAAGACCCTCAGCGCGCTGGACGGGAAGTTCGAGGAGAGTGTGGCGATTCGCCCCAAGCTCGCCGACTTCGAGGAACGCTATGTTGGCGACAGGGTACAGGTGGTAGGGTCCAGGTGACAGAGTATAGGGGAGAGGGGCGATGGTGACATCTCGAATTTCGAATTTCGAGTTTCGAATTTTCCGTTCCGAGTTCCGAAATGGATGAGCGCATCTCAGTTCGTGTTCCGGCGACCAGCGCCAACCTCGGCTGCGCCTTTGATTGCGCGGCGCTGGCCCTGAATCTCTACGTCGATATTCACGTGACGCCGCGCGCCGACCGTGCCGTCACCATCCGCTACACGGGGGTCACTCCGGAGCGCATTTCCACCGGCAGCGACAACCTGGTGGCGCGCACCATCTGGAACACTCTGGAGGCCTGGAACAAGGTTCGCGGCTTCGACCTGGAAATTGAGAACCAGATTCCCGTCGGCGTCGGCCTGGGGTCGAGCGCGGCGGCGATCGTAGGCTCGCTGGCGGTCTGCCACTTGATCGCCAATCGGCCCCTGTGGGACGCGGAGTTGCTCACCCTGGCCACCCGGCTCGAAGGCCATCCCGACAACGCTGCCGCGGCGTGGCACGGCGGTTTTACCGTCGCCCTGGAGGAGGGTGGTCGGACCCTTTCCTGCTCGTGTCCCGTTCCCGACTCGGTGCACATCATCCTGGTCGTTCCTAACTACCCTTTGCCCACTGAGGACGCGCGAGCGGTTCTGCCGGTGGAGTACTCGCGTGCGGATGCGGTGCACAATCTGCAGCGCGCGGTGGCGCTGGCAGCGCACTTCTTCTCCGCCCGGCCAGAGTTCCGTCGCTCCTTTTTCGAGGACCGCTGGCACCAGCCTTATCGTGCCGCCCTCGTGCCCGGCCTCACCGCCGTCCTTGAGCACACCCATCCGGACCTGCAAGGGGTGTGCCTGAGCGGCGCCGGCCCTTCCGTGCTCGCCTTTGCGCGCGCCAGCGCCGAAGCTATCGGCGAGGAGATTCGACAACTGCTGGCACAGCAGGGTGTCGAGTCTGAGGTACATTGCCTCTCGGCTGACAATCTCGGCGCCAAAGGCTGGAACAGAATCGAGGGAACGGGGGATAGGGTACAGGTGAAGGCCAAAGGGTGAAGAGTCAAGGGCGAAGGGTGAAGGCCAGTCTTGCTTTTACCCTTCATCCTTCACCCTTTACCCTTTCACTTCACTCTGTCCCCTATCCCCTGTCAGCTTTCCCTGTGTTGGCCCAGCAGATCAAACCGGGCAAGAATGGCACGGCGAGGTCCGGGTGAGCAGGCCTTACACGCACGGTGAAACCGTGCAGTCCGCTTCGGCCACACGCAGTGGTGGCTTCGAACAGGCAGTTGCCGCGGCCATCTTGCCCGGCTGACGTCATGGGGATTGCAGCCGCCCCTAAGAGATCTCCGGCAGCATCGAGGCGACCGAGGTAGAGCTCGGCCGCTACGTCCTGCGGCGACAGCGAACCGAGTTGGACGTGAGCGCGCACCCGGACATCGGTGCCCACCGGCAACGTAACCCCGGGTCCCTGCTCGACCCCTTCGATGCGAACCTGAGGCCACTCCTGGCGAACGTGGGCGGTCCAGGCAGCCAGCGACTTGGCCCGGGCGGCGCCTTGGGCTTCGAGGGCTCGGTACGACTGGTGCGCCCGCAGGTAGAACTGGCACGTGTAGTCCCTTACCATACGATGGGTGTTGACAAAGGCGCAGATACTGCCGATGGAGGCCTTCATCCGCTCGACCCATTTGCGGGGGACACGATCCGGACCTCGATCGTAGAAGGCGGGAACAACGTCCCGTTCGAGTAGGTCATACAGGTCCTCGGCTTCCACCTGGTCCTGATAGTTGGGATCGTCGTAGATTTCTCCCTTTCCGATAGCCCAGCCGCCGATGTGGACGCGGTCGGAGGCGCGCCGGGCGCGGCCGCCCTCCGGGATCGGAGCGCGCCATACCTCGTCCCACCAGCCATCCAGGGTGCTCAGATTCAGCACGCCGTTGGCAGCGGCTTTCATGCCGCTGGTCCCGCTGGCTTCCATGGGACGAAGGGGCGTATTCAACCAAACGTCGACTCCCTGAACGAGATACCGCGCCACCGCCATGTCGTAGTCGGCGAGGAAGACGATACGCCGGCCGAGATCAGGCGAACGCGTCAGATTACTGATCTGCCGGATTAGTTCCTTGCCCGCGTCGTCACGCGGGTGAGCCTTGCCGGAGAAGATGAGTTGCACCGGGCGCTGGCTGTCGGTGAGGATGCGCTCAAGGCGCGGGAGGTCGCGCAGAATGAGCGTGGCGCGCTTGTAGGTGGCGAAGCGGCGGGCGAACCCAATGGTGAGCGCGTCGGGATCGAGCACCTCTTCCGCGGCTTCGATTTCCCTTTGCGGGGCGCTGCGGCGAACCCGCTGGTCACGCACCCGACGCCGCGCCCAACCCACCAGCCGGTCGCGCCGGCGTTCATGCGTGCGCCACAACTCCTCGGCGGGAATCGAATAGACGCGATTCCACACCTCGTTGTTGGCGGGTTCGACGCGCCAGCTCGGACCCAGGTAGCGATCGTAGAGTTGGTTCATCTCCTGTGAGATCCAACTGCGGAAATGCACGCCGTTGGTAATGTGCTGGATGGGGATTTCATCCACCGGAACCCCCGGCCACAGCCCCTGCCACATGCGGCGGCTGACCTCGCCGTGTAATTTGCTCACGCCGTTCGACTGCGATGAAAGACGCAGGGCGAGGACGGTCATGCAGAACTCACTTTGATCGTGGGGGTCCTTGCGGCCCAGCGCGAGGAAGTCCTCCCGCGGCAGGCCCAGCCGGCGCGAGTAGTCGCCGAAGTAGCGGTCCATTTGCTCCGCCGAGAAGTAGTCGTGGCCGGCCTCCACCGGCGTGTGAGTGGTGAAGACCAGGCTCGACGACGCAAGCTCGCGCGCTTCGGCGAAAGAGAGTTGGCGCGTTTCCATCAGTCGTCGTACCCGCTCCAGCGCCAGAAAGGCCGAGTGGCCTTCATTCATGTGGTAAACGGTGGGCTGGAGGCCCAGCGCCTCGAGCGCCCGATAGCCGCCGATACCCAGCAGGACCTCCTGCTTGATGCGCATCTCCCGATCGCCGCCGTACAACTGGTAGGTAATGGCCCGATCCTCGTCGCTTCCGTTGGCGGCAAGGTTTGTGTCGAGCAAGTAGAGTGGCACCCGCCCCACTTGCACCCGCCAAACCTGGGCCAGGACGCGTCGCCCGGGGTATTCCACTTGCACAGTGAGCGGCTTGCCGTTGTCGCCGGTGACTTGGCTGAGCGGTAAGTTATGGAAGTCGTTGTTCTCGTACGACTCCTGCTGCCAGCCGGCTTGGTTTAGGTACTGCCGAAAGTAGCCTTGTTGATAGAGCAAGCCCATGCCCACCAAGGGTAGCCCGAGGTCGCTCGCCGACTTCAGGTGGTCGCCCGCCAGGATGCCGAGTCCTCCTGCGAAGATGGACAGGCACTCGGTGAGGCCAAACTCGGCAGAAAAATAGGCGATGAGCGGGTTGTCGGTCGTCGCCCCACTCAGCTTCTTAAACCACGAGGTCTCGCTTCCGAGGTACGACTCAAGCATCGTCGACACGCGCTCCAGGTGGGCCAGGAAAGCGTCGTCGCGGGCGGCGGCTTCAAGTTTTTCCTGTTCTATGGCGCCGAGCATCAACACCGGATTGTGGCCCGAAGTTTCCCATAGGTCGTGATCGAGCCGGCGGAAAAGTTCGATGCTGTCATGGCTCCAGGCCCAGCTTAGGTTGTAGGCAATTCCTCGAAGGGCTTCGATGGAAGTCGGCAGCGAGGGGATTACACTGAAGGTTCGAATTGGTTTCACGGTTCGAATAGTACTCCTTGAGACACCACGATGCAATAACTAATTTTCTATTTCTCACCAATACCCTCCACAAGAGCCGTTTGACAGAAGACCGACCACCGTTGCTCTCAAGCAGCGCCAGCGCCGCCTGGGCCGATTGGCGACCCAGAACGCGCATTCCGGGACGTTCGTAGTCCCCGTGAGTCGAGATGTCACGCTTTCTCCTGATGATCTTGACTAACATCCATGTTTTTCAATCAGTTGGTGGCTTTCCAAGAGTTAAGCCATTTATTTTCAGCAAGATGGTGGCTTAAATGGGTTCGGTCCAGAAACCCAACCCAAGATCTTCTTTTTTTTCAATAAAGTTTGGGTTCAGTCCCGCGAAAAAGATGATCGCTTTTCCTTCTGCTGACCCTCCTCGATCTCAGCTTTCGTGTTGACAAACGCCAGTTGCCTACCGAAAGAGGAGCCCGTTGGCATGGGAGTCTCGCCATCCAAGCTCTCGGCTTTCCGCCACCAGCCTTCAGAAGTCGAACAGTTGAAGGTCCAAGGTCGAACAGTCAAGAGCGGGGCGCTTGGGCGCTGGACTCTTCGACCTTCGACCTTGAACCTTCAACTCCTCTTCCCCCAACGGTGGCTTCGTTCCTGATTTCCACCGGGCCCGATCCTTTGTTATCAAGCAAATCGGTGGCTTCGTTTTTCAAAAAACTCTCAGCTTTCGGCCATTAGCCTTCAGAAGAAGTCGAACAGTTTGAAGGTCCAAGGTCGAACAGTCAAGAGCGGGGCTGTTGGGCCTCGGACTTCTTTCAACCTTCGACCGACCTTCGAACCTTCAACTCTTCTTACCCCACGGTGGCTTCGTTCCCGATTTCCGCCGGGCCCGATCCTTTGTTATCATGCAAATCGGTGGCTTCGTCTTTTCAAAAAGCTCTCAGTTCTCAGACATCAGCCTCCAGAAGAACTCAAGCAGTTGAAGGTCCAAGGTCGCACAGTCAAGCGGGTGCCCCTTGGCGCCGGACTCTTCGACCTTCGACCTTGAACCTTCAACTCTTCTTCCCCCAACGGTGGCTTCGTTCCTGATTTTCACCAGGCCCGATCCTTTGTTATCATGCAACTCGGTCGCGGTAGGGACGCCGGTTGCCCGACGCCCCCCGCACAGATCCGTACGTGAAGAATTACCTCATACGGCTCTTACCTCGGATGCGTGACGGCGAAGCGCACGCTAGGATAAGGGTGGAGGATGCGCGGGCGAGGCAGCCACCGGGCCGCCAGCTTCGCGAAACGCTCCCAGGTCATCCGGGCGCGTTGGCTCCGCCGGTTGAGGACCCATCGCCACGCTCTCGCCACTTGGTACCGGAACGTGTTCAGACTACCGTAGTTCGTCGGCACAGCATGGTAGTTGAAGTACCCCTGCACCACCGACCGTAACCACTTCCCCGTCTCCGCGACCGGATCATGCAGGCGGCGTCGGAGTTGCTCCTTTACTTCGCGAAGCTTCGCCCGTAACCGCTTGGTGATGGTCTGGCGCCGGACGGTGAATCGGCCTTGGGTGCGGGTCACCCCACATATGTGGGTGAAACCCAAGAAATTAAAGGTCTCGGGCTTCCCTTCTCCTCGCTGCTTCCGATTACTGGCGGCAAAGCGCCCAAACTCGATCAGGCGCGTCTTCTCCGGGTGCAATTCCAGCCCGAACTTTTGCAAGCGCTTCCCCAGTGCTGCCAGGAATCGCTCCGCTTCCACCCGGTGCTGAAACCCCATGACGAAATCGTCTGCATAGCGTATCAGGATCACGTCCCCGGACGCCTGCTTCTCTCGCCATCGGTGCGCCCACAGGTCGAGGACGTAATGCAGGTAGATATTCGCCAACAAGGGCGAGATCACTGCCCCTTGCGGTATCCCCACCTTCGTCTCCGACCACGTTCCTTCCTCCGAGACTCCTGCCCCCAGCCATTTATCCACTAAGCGCAGGACTCGGCGATCCGCGATCCGATGCTGGAGAAACTTCTGCATCCATTCGTGGTTTACGTTATCGAAAAATCCCCGAATGTCCGCATCCAGCACCCAGTTCACCTGCTTTCGGGTCAGCCCCACCCACAGCGCGTCCAGTGCATCGTGCGCGCTACGGGCAGGCCGAAAACCGTACGAAAACCCCTTGAAGTCCTCTTCGTAGATGCAGTTCAGGACCGTCACCAGAGCCTGTTGGACGATTTTGTCCTCCAGGCTGGCTATTCCCAGAGGGCGCTGTCGTCCATCCTCTTTGGGAATATAGGCTCGTTTTGACGGCTGCGCCCGATAGGCGCCCCGATGCACACGGGCATGGAGGTCTGTTAACCGCTCCTCCAGCCCCGCCCCATACTCCTGCCACGTCACCCCATCTACTCCCGGGGCAGCCTGCTTCTTCAACTCGTAATAGCTGCCCGGTAGCCGATCCACGGTGACGTGGTGCAGCAGGGCGGTGAACCGTACCTTCTTGTCCTTCCGTGCTGCTTCTCGTACACGGTCCAGCCCGCTGAGCGCGGGGGTCCGGCTCGGTGTCCGGGTCGCGGCGGTCTGTCCCATGTTCTCCCTGGTCGGTCGCCTTCCCTCCCGTCCCTCCCCCAAGGGTTGCCCCCTGGAGTTCGGTCCTTTCGTCGGTGTCGGGTCGGAGGAGGCGCGCTTGCGCGCTGGCCTCCGTCCGCCGCTCAAACTGCACATACGGTTTTCCCGTATGCAGCTTTCACGAAGACTCAAGCGTTCCGAAATGCGAGAGAAGGAATTAATCCCACCAAGTTAACA
>DATFYM010000152.1:0-3212 GCA_035315065.1 Terriglobia bacterium | reverse complement strand
CCTCGCTGGCGAAGAGGAACACGTCTCCGTTGAACGCAGCGGAATTTGAGTTGGACAACTGACCAGTAACGCTGCCATCGCCTGGAATCGTGACGGTTAACCCAAGCTTAGTTGGGACGTTCGTTGTGGGATTGACCTGGTACACATTCGACACACCAGAGCCGTTGGCCGAAACCCAGAATGGGGAACCTGCTGCGAACGAGATGCCCCAAGAGTTCTTCGCCCCTGAGTCGCTAATCACGGCGGCGTTGGCCGTTTGGTCGTCCGTCACCACGTTCAGACATCCTGACATAGCCCCATTATCTCCTGCATTTTTGTGGGTCTCCGCTGTAGCGATTCGGCGAAGAAGATGAGTGGTTGCCGCGGAACTTTTCTCGGGGATGGGTGTTCAATATGGCATGACTACGAACGCTCCTGCTCAGGGTGAGTTGACACTGGAAATTACCCCGGGCGATGGCCGCGACTTCGTCAACGGATCGCTTTGGTTCGTGGACGCGGACGGATGCCGCGTGGTCTTCCATCGGCATGAGGTGCTTTATCGGATCGCCTTGGGGGACGTCGTGCATCTGCGGCTGGTCGCGGTGAGTTTGCGCCAATCGGGATTGGCGACGCAGGAAGAGATCGCCAGCGCGTTCGGCCATAGCGTGGTCACGCAGGCACGTTGGGAACGGCAGTACCAGAAGGACGGCATCGACGGGTTGATGCCGCAAAGGCGGCCGGGACGCGGACCGGACCTGGACAAGACGCAGGAGAACCTGGTACGCACTTGGTTTCACAAAGGATTCTCCAATTGCTACATGGCCAAGCAGCTTTGCGTCGATGAGGCGACGATCCGCCGAACCCTGCATCGCCTGAAGTTGACGCGTCGGCGACCTCTTCCGCCAGAACTGCCTGGCATCGAACAACAGATCCCCGAGGTCTTGCCTGCCGAGACGGAGGTGAGCGCAGCCACAACCGCGTGTCTTGACGCCACGTCTGCGGAGGTATCGCCTGCGGCCATTCCCTCCTTGCCGTTGCCCGAGCCGTGTGGACAAGAGGTCCCCGACCCGCCCGAGTCACCTGCCGTATCGTCGTTCACCTTGGACCACGATCCTCGCGACCGCAGCGGTGACCGGGCCTTGGCCCGAGTGGGGCTGTTAGAGGATGCAGTGCCACTGTTTGCCGACCACGAGAGTCTGCCGCGTGCTGGGGCGCTGTTGGCCCTGCCGCTCTTGGCACGTCATGGATTGATCGAAGCGTTTGTCAAGGTATACGGTTCCTTGCGTCCATCGTTCTATGGCTTGCGCACGATCGTGGTAACACTGTTCCTGGGCGCACTGCTGCGGATCAAGCGCCCCGAGCATTGGAAAGAATACCGTCCGGCGGATCTGGGAGCGATCCTCGGCTTGGATCGGGCGCCGGAAGTCAAAACGGTGCGGCGCAAATTCACGCGTATGGCGGCGATGGAACGTGGGACGTTGTTGATGGACGAGGTGGCCCGCCAGCGGATCGCTCAAGACGAGGATCGCGTGGCGTTTTTGTACGTCGATGGGCATGTTCGGGAATACCACGGGAAATTCCCGCTGTTTGAAGCCAAGAAGCCGCAGCGGCAAGTGGCCGCGCCCGCCGCAACCGATACCTGGGTGCATGATGCCGATGGCGAACCGTTGTTGGTCGTGACCAGCGAGGTGAACGCGACGTTGACGCAAGTGCTGGAGCCGATCCTCGCCGATGTACGGCGGCTGGTGGGCGACCAGCGGCGGATGACGGTCATCTTCGACCGTGGCGGATTCAGCCCTAAGTTGTTCGCGCGGCTGATCGCTGCGGGATTCGATGTGATCACCTACCGCAAGGGCAAGACGAGGAAACTGGCTTCGGGGCGGTTCGCCATGCAAAGACGGAAGATCGACGGAGTATGGCGGGCTTACAAGGTCTGCGACCGGCCGCGGGTCCGCGTGGGAGCATTGCCCGCCGAGAAAAAGGCGAAAGGCAAAAGTGCGAAGGCACGCCAACGGCATCTTTGGCTACGGGAGGTGCGGGTCCTGCGCGACGACGGGCGCCAGACGGCAATCTTCACCAACCGCCAGGACTTGTCCGCCGTGATGGTGGCCTACCGCATGTTTTATCGCTGGCGTCAGGAGAACTATTTCAAATATATGGATGAAGAGTTTGCCCTCGACGCGCTGGTCGAATACGGGGCGAAAGACTTGGCGGAAACGACCGACCACCGTAACCCCCAGTGGCTCCGTCTCACGCGGCGGCTGAAGGAAGCCCGGGCGGACCAGGCCCGTCTCGAAAGCGAATTGGGAAAAGAGGCCGCGTCCAACCACGAGACGACACGACCCACGATGCGTGGATTCAAGGTTGTACATGCGGAACTCCGCGAGCATCTCCGGAGGGCCGCGGTCAAGGTCGAGCAGTTGCGGGAACAGCGTAAGAAGACGCCGAAGCGAGTTCCGGCCAGCGACTTGAAGACACTGAAGACGGAGAAGAAGTTGATCGCGGACGTGATCAAAATGGCCGCCTACCAAGTGGAGACAGAACTGCTGGGCATGCTCCAGGGACAGTATGCCCGGGCTGGTGAGGAAGGCCGCACCCTGCTCCACGCCGCGTTCCAATCGTCTGCGCGGTTGGAGGTCGCCGAGGGCGAACTGCGTGTGACCATCGCCTCCCAGTCGTCGCCGCATCGCACTGCCGCCCTGGCCGGATTGTGTGCGGAACTCGACGCCCTGGCCATCCCTTTCCCCGGCACCCACCTACGCCTCCGCATGGCCGTTGAAATCGAAAAACCTATCATCTTGTAAGGGGCCTATGTCCAGAGGTCTGAACTTATTCACCGCCTGGACAAGCCAGGCGGGGTCAAACAACACGATCGCGCGGAACAAAAACCATCTCAAACGCCAACATCACAGAACCCACTCTTGCGCAGGCCAGGGCGGGACCGGCCTGTGCGGAAGCGGGCTGGTTCGGGGAGAACTGGTATTGGGGGAACGGTCGAGTTCTGTCCCATTATCATCCAGTCTTGCGACGTTGGCCTGCCGACGCGGTTGCTGGCTGTGGGCTGCTGCACGCCGAAGGCGTTCAACCCCACAGCCCAGGGTCGCGACAGCGCACCCTGGGTCCCGGGTTCCATATCCTTTATTCACCCCGAAGGCGTGAAACCGTTGTCGCACGCCTTCGGCGTGCCCATACGGTGCGGAACCGGTTACCCAGAGTGCGCTGTCGCGACTCTG
>DATFYM010000151.1:0-19679 GCA_035315065.1 Terriglobia bacterium | reverse complement strand
AATGGGGCTGGAAAGACCATGTTACTCAAGGCCTTGCAGCACCTGATCCCGTACCAGGGAGAAATCCAATGGAGCCCAGAGGCGCGCCTTGGATATGTTCCCCAGAGTGTCGCAGTGGACCGGCAGCTTCCGCTGAGAGTAAAGGAATTATTGGCGGCGAAGGCTGAGTTCCTACATCTTGCCAATCAGGAAATGGACGACGTTTCTTCTGAATTGAATTTTTCCCCGGAATTTTTGAGCGCCGGAATAGGGACTCTCTCGGGGGGGCAGTTTCAGAAGGTTTTGATCGCCTTTGCACTGCTTGGACGCCCCACCGTGCTCCTCTTCGACGAACCGACGGCGAGTCTCGACGAACTTACTGAAGAGCGCATCTATGAACTGGTTCATCAGTTGCAAACGCAGAGAGGAATCACTCTTATTTTGGTATCTCATGACTTGAGCGTAGTCTATCGCTATGCGAGCCGCGTTTTGTGTTTGAGCAAGGCCAAGGTCTGCATGGGACCGCCGAAGGAAATCATGACTCCGGAGACGCTCGAGGAATTGTATGGGGCTCGGCCCAAATACTATCGTCATCTCCAGGAACTTTGAACGAAGCGTGTGCGGTGAGCGCCCGGAAACAAGAGGGGTCATCTAAGCGTGGACGCAGGTCACTTTTACGCGATGCTCCTTGCCGGCCTTTTTGCCATCGCGGCTGGCCTGGTGGGATCTGTTGCCCTGATGAAGCGCATGGTGCTTGCCAGTGACGTTATGTCGCACCTCGCGCTTCCCGGATTGGGCATTGCCTATCTTCTCAAAGGCAACCCACTGGTTGGCGGGGGAGCGACTCTATTCCTCGGAACCCTCCTCGTCTGGCAGCTTCAAGAGAAGACGGAACTGGCGACAGATGCTTCGATCGGTGTGGTATTCGCCGCATGTCTAGGAATCGGCGCGCTCGTCACGCCAAATGAAGACCTGCTGGAAGCCCTCTTTGGCAACTTCCAGAAGCTGTCACTTCCCGGTTTCCTTCTCGGGACGGCAGCGGTCATTCTGGTTGTCGTCTTCCTCGCCGGCATGAAGGATCGGCTGATATTGGATCTTTTCTCTCCGGAGCTGGCTGCGGCTACCGGAGTGAAGGTGGCGTACCTGGACCTGGGGTTCATGCTGGTGTTCAGCCTCACCATATTGGTCGGCCTGCGCTTCATGGGAGGATTACTTTCGAGCGCCTTGATCATCATTCCCGCCGCAACGGCACGCCGCCTTACGGGCCAAATGGCCCAATTTGTGCTTCTCGCATCTGCGGTGAGCTTAGTCTCGGTCGCCATCGGGTTTTTAATCACTACGCTGATTCTCAAAACATCGACGGTGGGCCCGACTATTGTGATTGTCTCGGTGCTGTTGTTCGTCATGAGCCTGCTTAAGAAGAAGTGACCACTCACCTGAGAACAGGAGGATCAGTCAGGCTTCATCTTTCGCTGGGAGGTTCCACAAAATCCGGCTTAACCAAGCTTCACCTAAGGAGAAAACGGATGGCTCAGAAAAACCAGAGTGGCATCCCTCGCACCCAGACGAGTGGGATCTCTGAGTCCCACCCAGGCTGGAGCACTATCGACACGCAGAAGCAGAATCGCCCTCGCAAGACTTGGAGACAAGCTCTCCAGGAGAGCGCGCCGCTGGTGTTGCCCGTGGCGCACGACGCGCTGACTGCCCGCCTGATCGAACTGGCCGGATATCCAGCCTATCAGATCGGCGGCTTTGCACTCGTCGGGTCGCGCTTTGCCTATCCGGATATCGATCTCGCGCAGTTCGGGGAGAACAGCGCGGTGATGCGCGACACGATCGCCGCGTCCTCGCTCCCGGTGCTCGTCGATGCGGACGACGCCTACGGTGACGCGAAGAATGTGACCCGCGTCGTGCAGGGCTATGAGGCGATGGGCGCATCGGCGATTTTCCTCGAGGACCAGCAGGCGCCGAAGCGCTGCGGCCACATGCTGGGGAAGAAGGTGGTGCCGGCGGAGGTCCACGTCGGGAAAATTCGCGCCGCGGCGGCAGCGCGCCACAACCCCGAGACCTTCATCATGGCGCGGACGGACGCGCTGGCACCGCTCGGCCTCGACGAGGCGCTGCGCCGGGCCGAACTCTACCTGAAGGCGGGAGCCGACGGGGTCTATATCGAGGCGGTGGAGACGGTGGAGCAATTGCAGAAGGTGGGGCAGAGGCTGCGAGGAGCCGCGCTGGCGACCAGCATCCTCGAAGGTGGCGGCCGAACGCCTTGGATGGACCCGAAGGACCTTCACACGCTCGGCTACACGATGCTGCTCTATCCCACGACGGTCATCTTCCGCGTGACCCGCGCCATCCAGAAGGCGGTCGAGGATCTCAAGGCAGGTCGCCCGATGCCTCCCGAGGAGTCGGTCACGTTCAAAGAGTATGAGGACATGCTCGGGCTGCCGCAATGGGCTGCTCTCGAAGATGAGTTCGTCGGCAAACACGAACTGCTGGGCGTGCCGGAAAACAAAGCCAGTTGATCGCCGGAGCAGGGGGAGAGATGCTCAGGCGCTTGAAATCTTGCTCCCCATCTTCGTGACGATGGGGCTCGGGTGGGGGGCGGCCCGGCACGGCGCTATTCATTGGGACGCACCGAAGGCGAAACGCATGATGCGGCAGGCCGAAGCGCTATCGTGCCTCTGCGGCACTTAAGTGGCCCACGTGCATGGAGGAGAATCATGAGCGAGACGCTTCCTGTTATTTACCTGGCGCGACATGGAGAGACAGCCTGGAACCTCACAGGCCAGCACATGGGAGTAGTCGATTTGCCGCTGACCGAGCGCGGCGAGCGCAACGCTCGCCAGTTCGGGGAACGGTTGCGGGGGCTGACCTTCGTCAAGGTCTTCACCAGCCCGCTGTCGCGGGCGTCCCGGACATGTGAGCTGGCCGGCTTCAAGGCCGCCGCCCTGGTCGATCCCGACCTGATCGAGTGGAACTACGGCGATTATGAGGGCAAGACGACAAAAGGACATCCTAAAGGAGCGGCCTGATTGGGAGATGTTCCGCGACGGCTGCCCGGGTGGCGAATCGGCGGAACAGGTCGGCGTCCGGGTAGACCGGGTAGTGAGTCGGGTGCGGGCCGTCGAGGGGAACGTCCTGTTGTTCTCGAGCGGGCATTTCCTGCGGGTGCTGGCTGCCCGCTGGCTTGGCCTCGGACCGGAGGCCGGAAGGTTCTTTCTCCTGAGCACGGCCAGCTTGAGTGCTCTGGGGTATGAGGGCAGCCTCTCCCAGCCGGTGATTCGACTCTGGAACGATACTTGTCACCTGGGTACGGTAAGGGACACTTTGACTTAAGGGCTTTTGCGCGATGCTGAGTATTAAAAAGATTCTTTTGCCGGTTGATATCCCGGTTGCTTCACTGGCTGTGATTCATCAAGCTGCCACATTGGCGCGCCATCTCAAGTCCGAGATCGTTATCCTGCACGTCGTGACCGCGCAGAGCCGTGCCGCCAGTAAACCGAAGGACAACCGCGAGCTGGCTGATGAGGGCTTGCTCGCGGTGATCAAGGAAGAGGCCCAGAAACGGCAGGATCAGTCTCTGGGGCCGGAGCTTGATGGTCTTAGCATTCAGTGCATGACGGGCACAGGTGACGCGGCCCTGGTAATTGTGCAAACGGCCGAGGAGGAAAATGTCGACCTGATCATGATGCCGTCATATGGCTTCACGTTCTACCAGTTTCTTATGGGCTCGGTGACCGCAAAAGTGTTGCATGAGGCTGAGTGCCCGGTTTGGACCGGCGCGCACGTGGAAGGAGGGTCAGTTCAGGAGTTTGCGATCCGCAATGTCCTGTGCGCGGTCGAATTCGGCCCCCGTGCTGACATCACGGTGTCGTGGGCCGCCCAAATGGCCGCCGAATTTGGTGCTCATCTTACGCTCGCTAACGTGACTGCCAGCGTGGAGTTTTGGGGGCCCGGCGGCAGCTACGTCAATGAAAAGTGGAAAGAGGAACTGGTCGGCAACGCGTCCGAGCAAATGGCAAAGCTCCAGCAAGATAAGGGTATCAAGGCAGAGGTGTTCATCGGCAGTGGGGACGTGCCAACCGTACTGAGCCAGGCGGCAAAGCAGACCAAGGCGGATTTACTGGTTTCCGGGTGCTACCCTTATGATGGTCACCTGCTGACCCACGGCTATGGAATCATCTGCGCGGTGCCGATTCCGGTTCTGAGCGTGTGAGCCCGGTTCCGTGAGAGACATGAACTTGGATTGCGAGAATGCTGGGATGAATGTGTCCCCAACGGGACGCGCGATCTAGCAACTAACAGGAGGCGCAATGGCAAAGAAAAAAGGCTCGGAAAGGAAATATGATGAAACTGCGAGCGAGAGCGTGGCAAGCGCCCTGCATCGAGAAAAGTTGGGCACGCTTTATTCCGGCAAAGGCGGAAAAGGCGGGCTGGTCACGTCCCGAAAGCAGGCCATCGCTATAGGCCTATCGGAAGCGCGCAAGGAAGGCGCCGAAGTTCCGACAAAACCCAGCTAATTCAATACGCGACCGCAGCCAAGGCGAAACGACACTACTGCGTCGGCACGAAAATGCCGGAATTAGGAGAATCGCCCCGTTTCCAGGCACATCGAGGTATGAGCGTAATAATTGATTGCCAACTTTCCAAAGGAGGGACTATGTCAGGCAGCTTTTGCGTCAGCATTACTTGTGCGAAGGACAACTTCGACAAGGCCACGATCGGCTTTGCCATGGCCAACGCCGCCGTTGCATCCGGCAAGGATACGATGGTGTTTCTCAGCAGCGAGGGCGTCCGCCTTTCCCAGAAAGGCTACGCGGACAGCATCAACGAACAAGGATTTCCTCCGTTGAAGGAGCTTATCAACAACTTCGCCAAGGCGGGCGGCAAAATCTACGTGTGCTCAAGCTGTTTTAAGAATCGCAGTCTGGCGGAGAATAATCTGGTTGCGGGAGCAACGGTCCAGGGGGGCGATAAGCTCATTGAGTTCCTGAGCGCCGGCGCTCCTTGCATCAGCTACTGAGAGCTGGTGGGACGCCGGGCCGTTGGGTCGCTGCTCATTTCGACACGATGTCGCTTCGTCGCAAGGGAGGCGGTCTGAGGCTTATATGAAACTCAATGAATACCGAACGAAGCGCAACTTCGGCGTGACGCCTGAACCGCAGGGGGCAAACAGGGCCGACAAGAAGGATGAATCGCTCATTTACACTATACAGAAGCACATGGCAACGCACCTGCACTATGACTTGCGTCTGGAATGGCGCGGCGTGCTCCTCTCTTGGGCAGTGCCCAAGGGCCCCTCGCTCGATCCGGCTGTCAAGCGCCTCGCGATGCAGACGGAAGATCATCCGGTGGAATACGCCGGTTTCGAGGGAGTGATTCCCGCCGGTCAATATGGAGCGGGAACGGTGATGCTATGGGATAAAGGAACCTGGCAACCCGAAAGCTCTGATGTGGATGCTTCATTACAAGCAGGAGAAATCAAGTTCACGCTTTACGGCAAGAAACTCCAAGGCTCGTGGGTCTTGGTTCATACCCGGGGCTTTGGGAGCAATCCTGCTCGATCCACCTGGCTCCTTATCAAACATCGCGATGAGTACGCATCCACAAAAGATGTGACGCAGGAAGAGCCACGATCCGTAGCGAGCCACCGTCTTCTGGCAGAGATCGCACGCGACGGAGGAGGCGATGTCGAAAGAGTTGCGGAGGGCGATCCGGCCGACAACGGGCGACACCCAACGACCGCGAAGCCGTCGCCTGGACGCATCGGGCGGAGAAAGCGGTCGTCGTGACAGACAGGATTCCATTTCCCGTTCAACCCATGCTGGCGACGCTCGTCAGCCAGCCCTTCCACAAACCGGGTTGGGTCTACGAAGAAAAATACGACGGCTTTCGAATCCTGGCTTATAAGGAAGGCGCCAGCGTCAGCCTTCTATCCAGAAACGGCAAGGACCGCAACCAGACATACCCGAACATCGCGGCCGCCATAGCGAAGCTTCCAGATCGCACACTGCTCCTCGATGGCGAAGTAGTCGCCTTTGATAACCGCCGGATCTCCCGCTTTCAGCTTCTCCAGGAGGGTAAAGTTCCGCCGTTCTACGCAGTCTTCGATTGCCTTTATCAAAATGGGCGTGACCTGCGTGCAGAGCCACTCTCCGCACGGCGCGGCCCCATGGAGGCGGCGATTCGGGGAAGCAAATGTCTTTTTTCGTCGCACCGTCTGGACCAAAACGGGCTCGAGGCCTTCCGGGTGGCGAAAACAAAGGGTTACGAGGGAATGGTCGCCAAAGACAACTCGTCTCCGTACATCGAAGGGCGCTCGCGGAAGTGGCTGAAATGCAAGGTGCATCAGGAGGATGAGTTTGTCATTGGGGGCTACACCAGCCCTGCGGGCTCACGTGCGCATTTCGGCGCTCTCTTGCTCGGCGCATATCAGCGAGGAAAGTTACATTATGTGGGCAAGGTGGGAACAGGGTTTAATACAAAGTCGCTGGCCTCGCTCTTTCAAAGGTTCCAGCCTTTGGTGCGAAAGCAGCCCGCTTTCGTCGATCCGCCGCCGGAGAAGGGGGTGACGTATCTCGCCCCGCAGCTCGTGGCCCAGATCGCATATGAGGAGCTGACGGCTGATAAGAAGTTGCGCCAGCTGGTGTTTTTGGGGCTGCGCGACGATAAGAGTGCGAAAGAATGTTTCTTCCCAGGAGAAACGAAATGACAACCGCAAAACGTAATCATACGGCCTCCGGTGAGTTGCCCATCGTGGTGTCGCATCCGGACAAGGTCTTTTGGCCCGCGGAAGGCTACACGAAGCTGGATCTGGTTCGCTTCTACGATCATATTTTTCCGAAGCTCGCCCCCTATGTCAAAGACCGCCTGCTGTCACTCGAGCGTTGCCCCGACGGGATGGAGGGCGAGTGCTTTTACCAAAAGGAGGAGCCGAAGGGTATGCCTCCAGGAACACCGACCAAGCGGCTCCCCCACCAAAACGGTGGTTACACGAACTACGTCGTGGGCGGCCTCCGCACCACACAGCTCGCCCTTGCCAATCTGGGCTGTATCGCTGTTCACGTGGCCGGAAGCCGAGCCAGCAACCCGCGGCAACCTGACTGGGTCTCGTTCGATCTGGATCCGGAATCGGGAGAGTTTGCCGACGCCGCGCGTGCCGGTCTGCGCGTCAAAAGTGCACTGGACGCTCTCGATCTCGTCTCCTTTCCCAAGACTTCAGGCAGCCGGGGACTCCATGTCTTCGTTCCCATCCGGGTGGGACCGGATGTCGAAGAGGTCCTCTCTTTTGCGGAGTCGTTTGTCGACCGCTTGGCAGCGCTTTACGGTGAAGAGTTGACCGTTGAACCGCGGATCCCAGCACGCCATGGTCGCGTTTACCTCGACCCCTTCCGCAACGGGTTCGTTCAGACGATAGCCGCGCCATACTCGGTCCGCCGCCGGCCGGGAGCACCCGTCTCCACTCCCCTGGCTTGGTCGGAGGTTAAACCTACGCTGGTGCCGTCCGATTTCAACCTGGGCAACTTCGACCAACGCCTCGCACGGTCGGACCCGTGGGAGAACTTCTCTCGCACCCGCCAGTCGCTGAAGGATGCAATGGCCGCGGTGCGGAGGCTGTAAAGCTGGTAGTGTTTCATAGCGTGTTTGATGACGTAAATTGAAGTTCGACTTGGGCGAGATTTGACCGATGCTCCGGATGGACGTGAATAACGCCTACTCGCGGGACGAAGGGAAAATGGATGCGACCACCGGCGCATAGACCGCCCTCGACGGAGTGCCCGTCGAGCCGGTTATAATGACATGGCTGGGTAGCACCACCGCCAGTCACTGGCCGCGGTTGCGATTTTCCACAGCCCCGGCATGCCGGCAGCTTAGTTGGAGGTGCAAAATGAAACCGCTGAATCCAAAAAGCCGGGTTGCGCCGAAGAAGATCTTGTTGCCCACAGATTTCTCCCCCGCGTCCGAGGCGGCGCTGCCTTACGCACTGACTATCACCAGTCACTACGGGTCCATGCTCTACGTTGCCCACGTGATCTGTCCGGAGTTTTCGGACGTCGTACCGCCTGAGTTGACACCGACGATGCTCGAGCACGCTCAAGAATTTGCCCGACAGAAAATGGAGCGCCTGCTCAGCGCCGGACGCCAACGGGGAATTTCGTGCCAACCCTTGATCGGGGAGGGAGTAATCGGGGACGTTCTTCTGGATATGATCCACCAAAACGGTATCGACCTCGTTGTGGTGGGGACTGACGGACGTCGAGGCCTGCGGAAGCTGCTGCTCGGCTCCGTAGCCGAGGAGGTCTTTCGAATGTCGCCGTGTCCGGTGCTGACGGTAGGCCCGAAGACCTCAGAGACGCGGTCGATGGATGTTCAGCTTCGTCACATCCTTTACCCTGTGGAGTTCGTCCCCGACTCTAGCGATGCCGCGGCTTACGCTGTTTCACTAGCTGAGGAATACCATGCCAAGCTTACCGTCATGAAGGTCTTTGGGGAGGTGGCACCGTCACCGGAGGAGAAAGCCCAGCTCCAGGAACCTGTGAGGCACTGGATGGATGATCATATCCCGACGGAATCAGACCTACGCGAGCGCACAAGCTTTGAGCTAGGGTTCGGTCCGACGGCGGAAGCAATTCTCAAGTTCGCCACTGACGGCGGTGTGGATTTGATCGTGATGGGCGTACAACGTTTGGACCCGGTCATGGCTGGTCACCTTCCCAAACCTGACACTGCCTACGAGGTGGTTCGCAGCGCCCCCTGCCCGGTGCTTACAGTGCGCTGACCACTCGACAGGCAGATAGTCAGGCGTGGCGGAATGTTCGTCAAGGTGCCGCTTCCGATAGGGGCCTTCCTCGGTTGGATGATCTCGAGGCAACGCCTTTCTTGACGAGACATGTATGGACGAATGGTACTCAACAGAAGGTTCGCCGTCTCCGTTAGGAGTGACGTGGATCGAGAAAGAGGAAGCGTTCAACTTTGCCCTTTATTCTAAGTACGCCACCGATGTTACGCTCCTTCTGTACTCGTCCAACGAGTGCTTCCAGCCGCTCCATGAACATCGGTCCGGGCAACCCGTGCCCCCGTTTCTGGAAGCTTGCTCCGGGGTGAGGGCGGTTCTGGCCACCCGTTCGATTCCACAGGGTTCCGCCTCGACCAGGGCCCGCAAAAACTCTTGATAGGCTAGCGAACGTAACCCACTGCGGAGACCGTTCAGCCGTGACCAGGCCTTTCCCGCGGCCGTGCGTGGTCCGGTCGATTTCAACGCGTTGCGGCGATTGGCAGCCAACCGGGCGGGCGTCGCTGATTTCTACTTTTTAATCTCCGAATCTGCCTTCGTGCTCAACCTGCCTGGGCGCCTTGAGCCGCTAGTGGCGAGTGGTTAGTGGCTGGAAAGAAAGACAGACCGGGTTCTTCCTAGGCATCAGCCGTTAACCACTAGCCACTTCCGGACGATGCCAGGCGTCGTTTGATTGCTTCCACCAGCTTGCCCATGTCCACCGGCCGGAAAAAAACGCGCTCGAAGCCACGACCGCGGAGTTCAGCTTCGTCGACGGTGCTGTGGCCGGCGATCACCCAAACAGGTATCAGTCTGACCGTGGCCGCCAGCCGGTCAATTTCGTCCTGATTCCCATCCTCTGAGATGTCGGCGACGAGCAGGCTCGGTTTGAACGATCTGCTCACCAGCACCGTGGCGGCATCGCGGAGCGATTCATACGCCCTCACCGAGCAGCCCTCCTCGAGCAACTGGGCTCGCAGGAGGGCGCGCGCTCGCCAGTCCCGGGATACGATCAGCACGCCGGCCATATCATCAGGATAGCACTCCGTGCAGCATCTACCGGCCAGGCCCTGCTGATGATGCAGAAGGCTTTTCCGTGACCGGCGACGTGGACGCCGGCAACGAGGTCCAGATCGTGAGTTTGGGTGCGGCAGGCTGTACAGCTTAAGCACTTCCGTCCGGGAGCGGGAGATAGCGGGCCATGGGCAACGCGGCGAGCACGGCTTCCGCGGGATCACGCGCCAGTTACGTTTGGCGGACGTTCACCGTAACGCGGCTCGAACAGCGCGACGGCGGAAGTGAGACGGAAACGATCGGCATGAGCCGCGGTAGCACCCAACACCGAAAGCTCCTGCCCGACCTTGCATTCAGGGGCGGCCAGTTGTAACGTTACGGGTCGGACAGAAACTCGATAATAGGGATTCCGAGAGGTCAACCCATGGCGACGATACAGAGTATTCTGTTTCCGGTGGACTTCTCGCCGTCCTGCACGGCGATGGCCCATCACGTCAAGAGAGCGGCAACTATCTGCTCGGCCAAGGTAACCGTTCTCTATGTCCTGGAGCCTTATGCGTCTTCCGGATTCGAGCTGCTGACACGACCCCTGCGGGAGGTTGAAGAGGACCGCGCATGCGTTGCCCGAGCCAAACTTTGTTCATACCTTCTCTCCGAGTTCCCCCTGGATAACAGCCCAAGATTGTTGGTGGCGGGCGAGGCGGCGGCTCGAATCGCCGAGGTCGCACGAGAGCACGGCTTCGACCTGATCGTCATGCCCACTCACGCCGGAGTGTTCCGGAGAATGCTACTCGGCTCCACCACGGCAAAGGTCTTGAACGATGCCGACTGTCCGGTATTGACCATGGAACACGCGGAGACGATATCGCCGAGGCCGCTTGAGCACCGGGAATGGGTTTGCGCCGTTGGCTTGAGCGCGGATTCGGAGAGGGTACTCCGCTGTGCCAGCCAGTGGGCGGAGACCTTCCATGCGAATCTTTCACTCATCCATGCGATTCCGGCCGCCGAGCCAGGCCTGCCCGTTCAACTGGACATCGAAGAGCGCGTGCAGTTAATGGAGACGCAGGCAGCCCGCGACCGCCTCCGCGAGCTACAAAGGGTCGTTAGCTCGCACGCTCCGGTTAGTATCGCCGTCGGCCCAATTAAAGACGCGCTCACCGGGGCGGCGCGTAGGTTGCGCGCGGATCTGCTGGTAATCGGGAGAAGCTCACAGTCCGGCGCCCAAGGCCGCTTGCGGGATCTCACTTACGCCGTGATTCGTGACGCGCCTTGTCCGGTGCTGAGCGTTTGATGTGCGTAGCGCCCTTGAACGGGCGCAGCGAATCGGGCACGATTGGATTTCTGGAGTATTCCGAAACCTGGGTATTTAGTTGACTCCAGTAATTCAACCTGTTGTGGTCTTCGTGATCGAAATGTAGGCCGTGCCGTTTCAATCGGCCCGCGGGCTGGCCTCGATATCCGCTCTGAACGTGCGGCGGGCCGTAAAGGCTTTTGGGCATCAACTCGATGCAGGGCAACCGGTTAGGTGGCTCGGATTACCGTTCCAGGCGTCGTGCGCCTTGGGGGCGAGCTTGCCAATATGACACCATATGTTGCGCTACTGGAGTCAACTAAATACCCAGATTCCGAAATACCAATAGGAGTCTGCCTTTCGCGTCGATAAACATCTGAACGTCGCACGCATTTGGGAAGAACCGCGGAGGAACGCAAACGACGCGTGCCTCCGCGCCACCGGCTCTACGAAGGTGGGACGGAAAAGCCCACGGACAAAAAGCGTTGCCGTGGCTACCGCTTGTACACATCCGACTTGAACATAAGCTCACACGGGAAGCTCAGCGGCTAAGGGGTAACCGTGCTGGCCACGGCCGAGATCATTGTCGTACTTCATTGTGCTTTTTGTAGAGTTCGTACCGGCCATCATTGAATTGTTTGCCGTGGTCGCGGAGCGTTTGCATCTAATCGGCGGAGAGTGGCTTGAAATCGCGCAGGATCGCCAGATTCTGGTCAAGGACTTCCATGGAATCGATGCCGCTGATCGTCGCGGCGACGGGCAGGCTCATGGCGTAGGAGAGCGCTTCAAACGGGGTGAGTGCGCCCTTCGAGATGATCTCGCCGGAACCGCCCATGCTCATCATTCCCAGGACGGCGATGCCGCGCTGATTGGCCACGGGCAGGACGTTGATTTCAAAGCTGCGGAAGCCCGGGTCCAGTGGATTGAGAGGCATCTGGATAACATCGAAGGCATAGCCGCGGTCGACCATCCCCAGATGGATCGCCGGGTGCTTGTGTCCGTTGAAGCCTACGAAGCGCGCCTTCCCTTCCTGTTTCGCCTTGGTAAGGGCTTCGAGGACGCCATCGTGCGCGTAGATCTGCTCGGGGTCATTATGGTAGATGACCTCGTGAATCTGCCACACATCGAGATGATCCGTCTGCAGACGGTTTAGCGACGCCTCCAGCATGCGCATCGCAACGTTCTGATCGCGGCCGTGCGTGCAGACGGAGCTCATGACGATGACGTTGTTTCGTTTGCCTTTTAGGGCAATGCCAAGCTTCTCTTCGCTGAGGCCTTTGTGGTATTCCCAGGCATTGTCGAAAATGTGGATGCCGTGGTCGACGGCTTTGGCCACCATATTGTTCACCTCAGCCTGATCGGCAACGGTGCCGAGATGGAAGCCCCCTATTCCCAGGATCGAACATTCGAGGCTGGTCTTACCTAAAGGACGCTTGGGCGCCTGGAAATTGCCGAGGGCAGGTTCATTGCTTGTTTTGAATGCTGTGGGGATTTTCTCAGGTGTCATCACGGCGGAAACTCCTGTTATCGCGGCACCTTTCAGGAAGCCTCTTCGGCTTACCTCAGGTCCGATTTTGGGATTGTCCTTCATAACTGTGCCCGGCTCACAAAGTCCGGCACTACACCACAGGCCATGCGTGGCCCGTGTTGTCTGCTTCCCGCATCATGTCCTTGACCTCGACGTTCGCCGGATCGAGAGGGTAGTCATGCGCCAGCCGGGCTTCGGGATTGTCGAATTTGAGTGAAGCCTTGTAAAGCTCGAAACGCCAGTCTGCGGCATATTTGCGGCAACGGTCTCGCAGTGCCTGCATTTCAGCAGGAGTCATCGGCACAAAATTTTGGGCGATTTCAAGATTCTGCTCGATAATGTGCAGCTCTTCGGCCCCGGAGATGGTGCAGGCAACGGGAAGGCTCATGGCATAGCGTAGCGCTTCGCTGGCAGTAAGGACGCCCATCTGTACGGGATCCCCATGTCCGCTGATAGGCTTCATGCCTAAGGGGGCGATTCCACGCTGGTTGAGCACGGGCAGAACCTTCTGCTCGAAGCTCATAAAGTAAGTGGCATCGAAGGCGTTCAGCGGCATCTGAACCGCATCGAAGGGAAATCCGGTGTTGAGCATGGCGAGATGCACATCAGGGTCCTTATGGCCAGTGAACCCGACGAAGCGTACCTTGCCTTGTTTTTTCGCTTTTTCCAGTGCCTCTGCCGCGCCGCCGGGACGGATGAAGAGTTCCGGGTCATTCTGAAAGACGGCCCCGTGAATCTGCCAGAGGTCGAGGTGGTCGGTCTGGAGACGGCGCAGCGATTGTTCGAGCATCTGCATCGCCAGCGTAGCGTCGCGCCCATGCGTGCAGACCTTGGTCATAACGAAGGCTTGGTCGCGCCGACCTTTGAGGCCCAATCCGAGCCAGGATTCGGTTTTGCCGCGGTAATACTCCCAGGCATTGTCGTAAAAAGTGATGCCGCCGTCGAGGGCGCGGTGGACGATGTCGATGGCGGTCCGCTCGTCTTTAGCAGCACCAAGATGATGACCGCCGAGACCGAGTGCGGAGATTTGGACGCCGGTTTTGCCGAAGTTTCGAAGAGGGACGGGCATGTGCCTCCTTCACAATGGCCTTATGGGCGCTCAGGGAAAAATCGCGGAGGAACGCAAACGACGCGTGCCTCCGCGCTACCGCTACCCTCGGGGTACCCGCCGGCAGGGCCTAAAAGCCGCGGACCTCGAGGGGGGGTAGAGTAGGGGAGGAAGCGATCCCGCAGAGCGGCACGACTACCTCCCCCCTCGTCGAACCGGACGTGCAGATTTCCCGCATCCGGCTCTCACGCAAACCCTCGCCCCAAGGCAGTACGCTGCAACGAAGCCAGCTTAGCCGAGGGGCCAGTCAGGGTCTCCGATGAGAACGGCGCCTTCAGTTTAGCTGCCAGTTGGACTACCTCATCCCGTGCATCCCGACACCCATCACCCCCGAAGATCGCTACCGTTCTCGCATCGTCGATCATCTGCACAAGCTGATCGAGGTCTTCGTCGGAAGGGCGAAAGACCGGCGGGTTGGAAATGGTGATTTCGAGGGTGTAGTCGGCCGTATCTGCCGATGCGACGTCGCCCGGAATGGAAATTACCGTGGGGCCCTTTTCCATGACGGCGGTGAGAATCGCGGTATTAATGATCGCCCGCGCCTGATCAGGATTGACGAGGCGCCCAGTGTAGAGGGATGCGGCTTCGAAGAACTTGTAGGGATTGAGTTCTTCGAGCGCCCCAGTGTCGATGAGCTTCGTTTCCACATCGCCCGCAATGGCGACGACTGGAGCCCCCCCCCTTGCGCGCGTCCATGAGCCCATTGAACAGATGGACGACCTCGGGGCCAGCCGTTCCACACACCGCCACGGGGTGGCCGGTTAGGCAGGCCTCCGCTACGGCGGCAAAAACGCCGTACTCTTCGTGGCGGACGTGGATGAACTCGATCTTCCCGTTGCGGCGCAGTCCGTCGATGACGGGATTTAGAGCGTCTCCAACAATGCCATAGCAGCGTTTGACTCCCGCCTTCGCGAGCATCTCCCACAACAGGTCTGCAACTTTTCCCGACATAGAATGCCCCCTTTTCTAGGATTTTGAGCCGCGGATTCACCACATTATACCAAGTCCACTCCTTCGATGGGGAAAGTAACAGCATCACCCTGCCGCCTGACCTTGCAATCGGCGCTGCCGTCAATCCGGCTGTGTTTCAATACCCGGTAGAATCCTTACGGCGCCCTGCCTCGAACCGTTTCCTGATGTAAAATGATGCTCCATGGAAAGCGCGCGCCAACATGGACGAGCCGTTATCGCGCTGGGCCTTCTCCTGGCGTGTTGCCGCTGTGCTTTCGCTTTGGACCCGTCTCTCGACATCAATCAATACTCGCACACGGCGTGGAAGGTCGGCGAAGGCCTTACCAACGGCACCATCAAGACGATCGCGCAGACGCCCGACGGTTATCTCTGGTTGGGCACGGAATTCGGCTTGTTTCGCTTCGATGGCGTTCGGAGCGCCCCGTGGCAGCCGCCAGGAAATGAGCATCTTCCCAGCAATCTTATTCGCAAACTCCTCGTCGCGCGCGATGGAACTTTTTGGATTGGCACTCACAAAGGGCTGGCCAGTTGGAAGGATGGCAAGCTGCCCCGGAACTGCGACGGCCCGCCTAACGTTGCGCACAGGCGTTGAGGAGGATACAGGGAACATGAGGATTGCAGGTTGCGGTTTATTCTTCCTCGCCAGCGTCGCGCTTATGATCGCAGTTCCGGTGAAGTTGTCTGCTGCCGGCTCCCAATCCTCACTGGTAAAATTCTCGGTCATCGATGGCAAAGATATAAACTTCGCGCATCTTTCCAGACGAGAGGGACTCTCGCAAAGCGTCGTCGAGCACATTTTGCAAGATGATCAGGGATTCATCTGGTTTGGTACCCTGGATGGGTTGAACCGGTTTGACGGATACACCTTCAATCAGTACAAACGTGGGGCCGGCGGCTCGAAAGACTTAAGCGGCGTTGGTGTTACGGCGCTCTTGAAAGATCGTTCGGGCGCGCTCTGGATTGGGATCGATCAATTCCTAGACAGGCTCGACCCGGTCACGGATACCATTACTCGCTACCGCTCCGACCCAAAAGATCCGGCCAGCTTGGGAGGGCGCATCTACGGTATGGTTCAGGATGGGGCGGGGCGATTATGGCTTGGCACCAGCAACGGTTTGGATGAGCTAGATCCCGTCACTGGAAGATTCACTCACTACCGCCATGATCCCAACGATGCGGGAAGTTTGAGCGCCAACGGTCTTAACAACGAGGTGAAATCCATCGGTCAAGATAGGGCTGGTACGCTGTGGGTGCAAACCAGCGCAGGACTGGACCGATTCGACACCAAGACCGGAAAAGCCACGCACTATCCGGAGTTGCGTAACAGATCGATATATGAGCGCTACCAAATCTATCCGGATCGTTCCGGCACACTTTGGATCATTTCAGGCGAAGGGAGCGGCCTGGCTACCTTCGAGCCCGAAAGCAGAACATTGACTCGCTACTCTCTCCGCCTGGCAGATCCGGGCTTGGCAGAACAGGAAAACTCAGATGTCAACCGTGTGACCGCCATTTTGGAAGACGAAGACGGAGTCTTGTGGCTTGGAACCGGGGGCAATGGACTGATCAAATTCGACCGCAAACATCGAAGGCTCACTCGTTATCGGAACGATCCTCTCGACCGGGACAGCTTGAGTAACAATTGGGTGCTCTGCCTTTTCGAAGATCGCGAAGGAAACATCTGGGCCGGCACCGGCGGAGGAGGTGTCAACCGGTTTTCGAGAAAACCGCCGCCCTTTACCGTGTATCGAAACGACGCTCGGAGCTCCAACAGGATCAATCAGAACTTTGTGCTCTCAGCGTATGAAGACAGCCACGGTGTTCTCTGGGTTGGGAACGACGGTGTCCTGAATGCGATAGACCAGAAAAGAGGACGGGTCACACCTTATCGACACAACTCCGCCGATCCTAGCAGCATATCCGACGGCACCGTACTGTCGGCCACCGAAGGGCCCTCAGGCACGCTCTGGTTCGGCACTTATCGCCGCGGTTTGAACCGGTTTGACGGGGCCAGCGGACAATTCAAATCGTACCGCCACCGATCGGCCGATCCCAACAGCATCAGCAGCGACGTTATTTTTAGACTTTTCCTAGATCACAAGGGCGTGTTCTGGATAGAAACGGACCAGGGTCTCAATCGTTTCGATCCCAAGACCGAGCATTTTACGAGCTGTTCCGCAAGATTCGACAACCCCGGTCCCATTCGTGTTATCGCCGAAGACCAGCAAGGAATGCTCTGGCTCGGGACCTACGATGAAGGCGCATATCGTTTTAACCCTGCCAACGGGCAATTTCGAGCCTATAAGTACGACCCCAATACTGCAGGCTCTCTGAGTAGTAATCACGTGAATGCGATTTACGTAGATCTATCAGGGACCGTTTGGATTGGCACTGAAAGAGGGCTGAACAGCTTTGATTCTAGGGGCTCCTTCACCGCGTACTTTGAAAGGGATGGGCTGGCGGATGACGCTGTGCGCGGTATTCTTGAAGATGGAGGGGGCAATCTTTGGATAAGCACGAACAATGGCCTGTCGAAGTTCAATCCAACGGCGAAGACGTTCAGAAACTACCACGTCGAGGACGGTCTGGCAGGGAACGAGTTTAATTCGTGGGGCGCCCCTTTCAAGAGCGATCGTGGAGAGGTGTTTTTCCCTGGTGTCGACGGGCTTACCGCTTTCTTTCCCGACAAGATAATTGACAACTCTTATATTCCGCCCGTTGTTCTGACTGATTTTCGGCTGTTCAACGAGACTGTGCCTGTCGGCGGGCATTCCCCGCTCAAGAAGGCAATTTCCTATACCGACGCGCTCGAGCTTTCTCATGAGCAAGCTGTTTTTTCCTTCGAGTTTTCCGCTCTCAGTTATTCCGTGCCAGCGGCCAATCGCTATCGCTACAGACTCGAAGGGCTGGAGACCGAATGGAATGAAACGTCGAGCGCGCACCGACATGTGACATACACGACTTTACCGCCGGGGGACTACGTCTTCCGTGTGCAGGGGTCAAATAACCGCGGTTTATGGAATGAAAGAGGTGTCGCGCTCCGGCTGCACATTCTACCTCCATGGTGGAGTACATGGTGGTTTCGGGCAATTTGCGGCACCTTAATTGTGGTCTTGCTCTGGGGGCTTTATAAACTCCGCCTTCGCAGCATCGAGCAGCGCTCGGAACAACTGGCTTTGATGAACGCGAAATTGGAGGCGCACATTGCCGAACGCCAGCGGGCAGAAGATGCTCTGCGGCGGACCCAGGCCTATTTATCCGAAGCACAGCGATTAAGCCACACCGGCAGTTTCGCCTACGACCCTGGGAGTGGGAAAACGCTTTACTGGTCCGAGGAAGTGTTCCGAATTTGTGGATTGGATCCTCAACACGGTATCCCGGATCCTGACGAGTCCCGTCGACTTGTGCACCCAGACGATCGCGAAAGAGTCCGCGAAAGCTCGCTGAAGCGATTCCGTCAGAAAGCTCAGTTTTCGGAAGATTACAGGCTGCTATTGCAGGATGGGACTGTCAAGCACCTTCACGTGATTTGGCATCCGGTCCTCGATAAGGACGGAGAAGTGGCCGAGTACGTTGGCACGGTGGCCGACGTCACGGAGCGCAAGCAAGCCGAAGATGCCCTGCGGCGGAGCCGAGCCTATTTAACCGAAGCGCAGTCATTAAGCCGCACGGGCAGCTTCGGCTGGAAGCCTTCCACCGGCGAAATTCAGTGGTCAGAGGAAACCTACCGCATCTTTCAATACGACCCCACGACCAAACCGGCCGTCGAACTTGTCCTCGAACGAGTGCATCCGGAGGACCGGGCCCTTGCGCAACAGGCCATCGAGCGCGCCTCCCAAGAGGAGAAGGACTATGAACATGTGTATCGATTGTTGATGCCAGATGGCTCCGTCAAATTTCTTCATATTATGACACATGCTTTACGTGACGAATCGGGCAGCATCGAGTTTGTGGGCGCGGCGATGGACGTCACCGCGGCCAAGCGGGCCGAGGAGAAGATCCGACAAAACGAAAAGGAACTTCGCACCATTATCGAAACCATCCCGGCCTACATTGGAACCAATCTACCCGACGGCTCCATTGATTATGTAAGCCAAAGTTTCCTGGATTATGTGGGTCTTTCCAAGGAGCAGTGGCTGGACTGGGGCTGGATGACTGCAACCCATCCCGAGGACCTCGACAGAGTAGTAGAAAAGTGGCGGGCCCACTTAGCAGCCGGGGAACCCATCGAGCAAGAACAACGCATTCGGCAGAAAGACGGCAAATATCGCTGGTTCCTGGGCCTCAACGTACCGCTGCGCGACGAGAAAGGAAACATTGTTAAGTGGTATGGGACGCTTTTCGACATCGACGACCGAAAGCGGGCCGAGGAAGCATTGCGCAAGGCGCAGACCGAGCTCGCGCACGTCACGCGGATTATGACCATCGGCGAGCTGGCAGCCTCCATCGCCCACGAAGTCAACCAGCCGCTTTCGGGCGTGGTGGTCAACGGCAATGCCTGCTTGCGGTGGCTGGCGGGGGATTCGCCCAATCTTGAGGAAGCCCGGGAAGCGGTCCGGCGAATCGTCCGCGACGGGAAGCGGGCGGGAGGCGTGATCGCCCGGATTCGGGCTCTGGCGACGAAAACCTCCACCGTCAGGGAACGGCTGGATATGAACGAGGCCATTCGCGAGGTCATGGCTCTTGCCGGGGACGAACTGCGCAAAAACGGTGTGGCAGTTCGGACAGAATTCGCACCTGATCTCCTACCGGTGTTGGGCGATCGAGTGCAGCTTCAGCAGGTGGTCCTTAACCTGGTCATGAACGGGATCGAAGCCATGAGCGGTGTGGATGAGCGGCCGCGAGAACTGATGATCAAAACGCAAAACGATGATGCCGGCCAGGTGCGGGTTACCGTCCAAGACTCGGGGATCGGTCTTGACCCTCAGAGCAGGGAACGGATTTTTGAGGCTTTCTACACCACCAAGCACGGGGGCATGGGCATGGGGCTCTCGATTAGTCGTTCCATTAT
>DATFYM010000150.1:0-24315 GCA_035315065.1 Terriglobia bacterium | reverse complement strand
AAACATCGCGAGGGCTACCAGTACTCGATCGATAGCTGGCCCAAAGCGACGCAGGACCAGTTCTGGGCCGAAGGCAACCACCGCGCCGAGGCGCAACCCAGCTCGAAGTGGGAAGGCTCTTCCATCAACGATCCGACCGACGCGGTTCCTGTACACATGGCGGAGTTCTTTGAGTGCGTGCGTTCGCGCCAACCGTGCTCCGAGAACGCCGAGGTCGGCCACCATGCCGCCGCCGCCGGCCACATGGTGAACCTCTCCTATCGCAGCGGCAAGAAGATGGTCTGGGACGAGGGCAGCGGCACGGCCCGGGAAGCGTGAGGATATGGAAGCTCTGAAGCAATTGCGAGGGAGCTTCCAACACAGAGACACAGAGGCACAGAGACAATGGGATGCGTCGGGAAACAGACCACACCTTCCTGTGATTCTGGTTCTCCTCTCTGTGTCTCCGTGTCTCTGTGTTTAATGGAGTAGACCAGTATAGGAGGCTACATATGTTACCACAAGTACGCGAAAACGCCGACGACTTTCTGGCGCACAAGCGGCTGGCGCTGGTGGGGTTGTCGAGGAATCCCAAGGACTTCTCCCGCTACATGTACAACGAACTGCGCCAGCGCGGCTACGACGTGGTGCCGGTGAATCCCAACCTGGCGGAAGTAGACGGCGCGCGCTGCTTCGCCCGCTTGCAGGACGTGCAGCCGCCGGTGGAGGGCGCGCTGGTGATGACGGCGGCGGACCAGAGCGAGGGCGTGGTCCACGATTGCGCCGAGGCGGGGATCAACCGCGTCTGGCTGCATCGCGGGGCGGGCCCGGGAGCCGTGAGCCCGGCGGCGGTGGACTTCTGCCGGGAGCACGGGATGCGCCTGGTAGCGGGCTATTGTCCGTACATGTTCCTGCCCCGCGCGTCGTTCTTCCACCGGTTTCACGGCTTCTTCCGGAAGCTGGGGAAGAACTGGGGCTAGGGCTAGGGGCTAGAAGAAATGATGAATGATGAATGATGAACAGAAGAACGAAGAAAGGGCCTTCCTTTTGTTCATCATTCATATCATTCATCATTCATCATTCATCATTCAGCATTCAGCATTCATCATTCTCTTTTTGAAAATCTGTTATCGTTAATAGAGTACATGGTGGGGGACGACCTGCGCTTCGCAATCCGCTTGTTTCGCAAGGATGCGTACTTGTCGCTCCTGGTGGTGCTTACTTTGGCCATCGGCATCGGCGCCACCACGGCCATCTTCAGCGTGGTGAATGCGGTCTTGCTTCGCCCTTTGCCCTTCCCGGACGCGGATCGTTTGGTAGTGGTTTGGAAAACCAATCTCTCCCAGGGATATCCAGTCTATTACGTCTCGGCGCCGGACTACGCCGATCTCCGCGAGCAGAACACCGTGTTGGAACGAATGGCGGCGTTCTTTCCGCAACCGCTCAATTTGACGGGCCGGGGCGATCCGGAGCAACTCCACGGCATGTTCGTCACGCCGAGCTTATTTCCCCTCCTGGGAGTGCAGGCTGACCTGGGGCGTGCTTTCCTGGCCGAGGAAGAGAGCCCGGGCCACGATCACGTCGCGCTGATGAGCCACGCGCTGTGGCAGCGCCGCTTCGGCTCCGACCCGACCCTGGTGGGGAAATCGATCACGCTCGAAGGGGCTCCCTACATGGTGGCAGGGATCATGCCGCCACGTTTCGACTACCCGCCCTTCTTCGATCTTCGTGGAGGGGTCCATTCCAGCCCGCCCGATGTCTGGCTTCCTCTGGATCTCAAATCGGGGAAAATATTGGGCATGGACATCAACTCTCGCAGTGCGTTGTCTCTCGAGATCTTGGGGCAGCTACGGCCCGGTGTGTCGCTCCAGGAGGCCCAGGCCAATCTGGACACCATCAATGCCCGGCTGGAGCAGGAGTACCCGGAAACCAACAAAGACTGGGGTGTGACCGTGGTGCGACTCGAGACGCAGTTCACTGGCAAGATTCGGGAGGCTCTTCTGATCCTGCTGGTGGCGGTTGCCTTCGTGCTGGCGATCGGCTGCGCCAATGCGGCAAATCTTCTGCTGGCGCGGTCCGTGGCGCGCCAAAGAGAAATCGCCATTCGCTCGGCGCTCGGAGCCAGCCGTCCCCGCCTCCTGCGCCAGCTTCTCACCGAAAGCGTGCTCTTGGCGCTGGTAGGCGGCGTCCTGGGCTTGGCGTTGGCTTACGGCGGGACCCGGCTATTGATCCAGTTGAGCCCGGCGACGATCCCGCGCCTAGCCCAGTCGGTGGTGGACGGTCGCGTGTTGGCTTTCACGCTGCTCGTGGCGGTTCTGACCGGAGTTGTTTTCGGTCTGGCCCCCGCGCTCCAGGCTTCCAAACCCAATCTGACCGAAGCGTTGAAGGAGGGGAGTCCGGCAGCGGCGGGCGGCTTCGGACGGCTGCACCTCCGCAACCTGCTGGTGGTGAGTGAGGTCGCACTCTCCTTCGTACTGCTGATCGGCGCCGGCCTGATGATGAGGAGTTTCGTCCGGCTCCGGGCGGTCAATCCGGGGTTCGATCCGCATCATCTGCTCACGGTCAGGGTCAGATTAAGCCCGGAGAGGTACCCCGACCGGACCCTGCGGCTGAACTTTTTCAGGGAAGTCTGGCATCGCGTGGAGGCGCTTCCCGGCGTAACGTCGGCGGGCGGCATCGACAGCCTCCCTTTCGGTGGCGGCGTTGGTAGCTACACGTTTAACATCGAGGGGCGACCGGAAGTGCCTCCGTCAGAGCGTCCGATTGCCTCGTACCACGTGGTAACTCCCAGCTTCTTTCGGACGATGAGTATTCAGTTGCTGAAGGGCCGGTTTTTCAGCGAGGAGGACGACCAGCGGTACTCGGGCGTGGCCGTCATTAATGAGACGATGGCCCGCCGCTTCTTCCCCGGTCGTGACCCCATCGGCAGCCGCATTAACTTTATGGATCCTCCCGCCCCACCCGTATGGCTCCAAGTGATCGGAGTGGTGGGAGACGTTCGTTACGATGCCTTGGACCAGACGGCTGGCCCTGACGTCTACACGTCGTTTCTGCAACCCTACCCGCTCTTTCACGGTTATTACATGGCCTTGGTCGTGCGGACGGCCATTGCACCTGCGAGCCTCGCTTCCGCAGTGCGCCACGAAGTGCTGGCGGTTGACAAGGATCAGCCGGTGGGCGCGATCCGGACCATGGACGACTATCTGAGCGCTTCCATCTCCAAACAGCGGTTTGCGATGGTGTGGCTCAGCGTGTTCGCCGGCATGGCCCTGACTTTAGCGGTGCTCGGGATTTACGGCGTCATCTCGCACGGCGTCGGCCAGCGTACGCGCGAGATCGGCGTGCGGATGGCGCTGGGGGCCGAGCCGACCGACGTGCTCAAGCTGATCCTGCGGCAAAGTGCCCGGCTGGCGCTGGTGGGTGCGGGGATCGGGCTGCTCGTGTCCCTCGGCCTGATTCGCGCTATTTCCGGGCTGCTGTACGAGGCGCGCTTCGGCGACGCCGCGGTGTTCGTCGCGGTCCCGGCAGCCCTGGTCGCGGCGGCAATCGTGGCGGCTTACTTTCCCGCCCGCCGGGCTACCGGGGTGGCGCCGACGGTCGCCTTGCGTCATGAATGAAAGTGCTTGCCTGGGAGCGCGAGCGTCCCGCCCGCGCCTCTCGGCCGACGCTTTACAATTCAAAGTGGTATACCAACCCGACCGAGATCTCGACGTTGTTAGTCGAGCCCTGTACGGGGAAGTAGGCTCCGGTAATGGCTGTCAAGGGCAGGCCGAAACGGGGAGCCGGGAAGATGTGGTCGCGAAGCTCGAGTCGCAGGCCCAGCTTGGGACGAACCTTCAGCTCGAGCCCGCCGCCGAAGTTGAACCCCATCTTCCCGTTGACCCGGAGATAGACAAAAGGGTCGTTGAGGAAACCCGGTGTCGAGGACGACGATGCGGCGGCGCCGTACGGGGCGAGGCGGGTGTACTCGGGGCCGAGCAACAGGTAAGGCTTCCCGTGCAGAAACGTGACCGGCACGTGGACCACGAGGTTTCCGCCGAGTCGTTCTTTGTCCAGGCCATAAGACATCTTGGTACCTGCGTTCGAGTTGGCCACCTGGAGGTTATTGCGTCCCACCCCGAGAGCGAGCTCAACGCCCAAAACGGGAGTCAGGGGCGCTTCGCCTCCGATCGTAAACTGGGGGCCGAGGGAATAGTCGGAGTGGTAGGCATTGTTGTACTCGACGAAGGAATACTTGTTGAAGATGGAGGAGCTGCCCACGGTCAGGAACGCCCTGTAGTCCTGGGCGGACAATGCGGCGGAGCTCACCGCCACCAGCGCGGCCAGCAACAAGCCCTTCAGAATTCCGTGAGCCCTCATGGAGCCTTTCCTCCGGTACCTGAGATTGGAAGGAGCAGAAGCGAATGATGAACGAGGAACGATGAATGATGACGGAATGAAGAACGACGCAAAACCAGATCCCTCTTCATTCATCTTTTGTCTCTGTGACTCTTTGTCGAAGGTGTTTCGCAACCGTTGAGTGTAGCAGAATAACAGTCCCTCACCGCCCTTGAAAGTCGCAACCCGTTTGGAACTCTTTATGATGTCCGGCGAGCGAGAGGGGATGCTCGAAGAAACGATGGAGCTGAATGACGAATGCCGACAAGGCGCCCTTCATCTTCAGTTCATCGTTCATCATTTCGTTATCGTTTTGCGTTGACTCTCCACTCATGATGTGCGACAAGAGGGGAGGGATTTAGTTTCAAAACCTGGGAGGATTAAAAATGAAGAAGCCTGTTGCTCTTTCCATATTGTTCTGCCTGGCCTTGGCGATGGCCTTCGTTGCCATCTTTGTTCACCGGACTTACGCCGCCGACGGGGCCGCCCTTTACGGCGCCAAGTGCGCGGGATGCCATGGTAAGGACGGCAAAGGCTCGGCCATGTGGAAATCCAGGGGTATGGTCGACTTCACCAGCGCGGACTATCAGAAGTCGGTCACCGATGCGCAACTCACCGAAGCCATCGCCAACGGCAAGAAACCGGTGATGGTAGGTTTCAAAGGCAAGATTTCCGACAACGATATCAAGGCCCTGGTGGCCCAGATCCGGTCTTTTGGGAAGCAGTGAAAAAGCTATCAGCGTTGAGCGATCGGTAGTCAGCATCAATACTTCCAGCGAGAAGTGTCTTCGCCGCCGGGTGCGTTGCTGGCGATGTGCTCGGCCATGGCGCGGATCAGGTTTTCCTGCGTCATTGATTCCCACCCATGGCCTTTTTCCGGCCGCCCGTATTCAAACTCTCCCTCGTAGTGCGGGTCCTGGGTGGTCCTGAGGAACCCCTGGAGATCGTAGACGGCGAGGTTGAGGTAGTAGTTGTCCATGTCGCCGACATCGATGTGAATCTTGCCTACCAACTGCGGCCCCACCTTTCGCCAGTTTGCCCTGAGGTAGGCCGTGAGGTCGTAGCCGTGGTCGCGCATGTAGTCGGCGACGCTGTGATCGATCTTGCCGGTCAGCTTGTCCCACAGCGGCTTGGGATAGCCGTCGTCCCCAATGGGGCCGTAAGCCGCTTCCCAGATCTCCAGTTGCTGGGCGGAGCGTCCGTGGCTGCCGAGCACCGCCTCCAGTTGACTCATCTGCTCCATCGTGACCTCTACCTGGCCTTCGCTCGACCGCTCCACCGGACGCACGGCCTGGAGCCAGGTATGGCCGGGCTCGAAGAAGGCGTTGTCGTCCTTGTAGATGTTGATGAGTTGATAGTGCTCGAAGCTGATGGGGTCCGGGTAGAGAGTCCAGGTGCCGCCGAAAAAGTCGGGGTGAAGGACCTGCAGCGCGATCGACTCCCAGCCGCCGGTGGAACCGCCGGAGAGCACTCGCGCGTAGGGCTGGCGAATGATGCGGTAATGCGTTTCCACGTAGGGAATCAACTCCTTCATGATGGCGTCGCCATAGGGACCGTTGTTGACGGAGTTCACCGCGTAAGAATCGTCGAAGTAAGGCGTGGGGTGCTGGAACTTCACGATGATCAGGCGCGGAAAATGGTCGGAGTTCCACGCCTGATAGAACTGGTAGCCGGTTTCGCGATTGTAGTCGCTCAGCCTCTTCTTCATGCCTTCCGTCACCGGCCGCTCGTCGGTGGAGAAGCCCATCGCCGGGCCGAGGCTGAAATGGTCCTGCTCGTAAAGGACCGGATAATGCGCCTGCGGGTGCGAGTCGTAACCCTTGGGCAGGAGGACCGTCGCGCCCAGATACATCGGACGGCCCCAGAACTCCGTCAGAATCCAGCTCTGGAACTTCACGTGCTTCACCCACTCCGTGTCTTTGGGTATTTCCACGGGCGGAATCACTTTGGTCAGGCTCAGCTTCACGTCGTAGCCGGCGCCGGGGTCCACGTGTACCTGCTGCACCTCGCTGTACAGGTTGCCGGGCGAGCGGTTGAACTGCTGGCCTTCCCATTGATCGAGATGCACCCAAATGGTGTGGCCGTCGTTGCGGTGGCACTCGGTGTAGACATTGATCAGGGCCTGGACGTAGTAGTCGCCGGCGGGAATGTCGGCCAGGCGGCGCGGAGGGTAGCCTAGCGTCGAGCCATCGATCAACGCCGTGTCGCCCGGCTTGAGCTGCTCGACGTCCACGCCAAACAGCGGCGCGGTGTCGCCCCAGAAGCCGGCTTCGAGGCGTGGTTCGCGCCCACCGGTCTTTGATATCATCACGAACACGCGTCCGGTGATGGGGTCGGCGTGCACCGAAGACGGAAACGAAACTTGAAATCTCAGGTTCGATTCCGGAGTCCTTGGCCAAGCGCTCGCCGGCATCGCCAGCAGCCAGCAGACTGCCAGCGCCGGAACCAATGGACGAAAGCTGCCGCGAAGAGTTCGCCGCCCCTGCATTGCATTGCCCTCCCGTTTGCGTCAAGGCTGCCAAGTGTAGCATATCTCCTATGTCGTACCCCCCTGCATTTGGTTGCTGCTTGACGCATTCTGTCCCGTCGCTTAACATGGAAAATCGGCCTATTGTCGTCAATCCTCATCGTAAGGATAAGGGACGTGATCGACCGCATAACCGTCCGCGGCGCGCGGCAGCACAACCTGAAGAACATCGACGTGGAGATCCCGCGGGGCACCCTCACGGTAGTCACGGGGCTCTCCGGGTCAGGCAAGTCGAGCCTCGCCTTCGACATCATCTATGCCGAGGGCCAGCGGCGCTATGTGCAGACGCTTTCCGCTTACGCCCGCCAGTTCCTCGACCAGATGGAGCGGCCGGACGTGGACTCTGTGGAGGGCCTGAGCCCTGCCATCTCTATCGAGCAGAAGACTACCAGCCGCAGTCCGCGGTCCACAGTGGGCACCATCACCGAGATTTACGATTACCTCCGGCTGCTCTACTCCTCTATCGGTGTTCCTCATTGCCACCAATGCGGACGCGCCATTTCGCGCCAGACCACGGAGCAGATTGTGGCGTCGATCATGTTAGGGGACAGGGAACAGGGAATAGGGAATAGGGAACAGGGAATAGGGAGAGTCCCGACTTCCGATGCTCGCATCATGATCCTGGCGCCCGTCGTGCGGGGCCGCAAGGGCGAGTTCAAAAAGCTGTTCGAGGACTTGGCGCGTCAAGGCTTCGTCCGTGTGCGCGTGGATGGGCAACTGCGGCAACTCGACGAAGAAATCCTGCTCGATCTCCGGCGTAACCACACCGTCGAAGTCGTGGTGGACCGTCTGCTGGTCAAGCCGGGCATCGAGGCCCGCCTGAGCGCCTCGATCGAGACCGCCATGAAGCTGGCCAACGGCATCGTGCAAGTGGCGGTGGTGAACGGCGAGGAGCACCTCTATTCGCAGGAGTGGGCGTGCGTGGACTGCGGCATCAGCATCCCCACGCTTGAGCCGCGGTCGTTCTCGTTCAACAGCGTTTACGGCGCCTGCCCCGAGTGCAAGGGCCTCGGCAGCCGCTACACCTTCGATCCAGCCAAGGTGATTCAGGACTGGACACGGCCGTTGCTGGCCGGAGGCCTTGCCCTGGGCGCGGGAGCGGACGTGATGAAATCGGGACTGACGCGGACGGCAGAGCGCTACGGCTTCGATCTGAAGACGCCCTTCGAAAAGTTGCCGCGTCCCATCCAGAACCTGGTCCTCTACGGCAAGAGTCCGGAGGGCTCGCGGGCCCAGCCCGTGTTCCCGGGGATCATTCCGCTGCTTGACCGCTGGTACGGCGCGGTGTCGTCGGAAGGCTATCGCGACTGGTACCAGCAGTACATGTCCGCCGTGCCGTGCCCGAAGTGCCACGGAAAGCGCCTGCGCGAGGAAAGCCTGGCGGTGACGGTGAGCGGACGCTCGATTGCCGAGTTCACGGCCGAGCCGGTGACGCGAGAGGTGGAACTGATCCGCAAGCTGAAGCTGACGCCGCGGGAAGAGATCCTGGCCCGTCGCATTCTCAACGAGGTCGGGGAGCGGCTGGAGTTTCTGAACGCGGTCGGGCTCGGCTACCTCAGCCTCGATCGCTCGGCGGCCACGCTTTCGAGCGGCGAGAGCCAGCGCATTCGCCTGGCCACGCAGATCGGGTCGAAACTGCGCGGTGTGCTCTACGTTCTGGACGAGCCTTCCATCGGGCTGCACCCGCGCGACAACCAGCGGCTGCTGGAAACGCTGGAGCACCTGCGCGACCTCGGCAACACCGTCCTGGTGGTGGAGCACGACGAGGAGACCATCCGGCGTGCCAACTACGTGCTCGACCTGGGACCGGGCGCCGGCCGCAAAGGTGGGTACCTGGTGGCGCGCGGCACACCGGAGCAAATCGCCGCGAGCGACTGGTCGCTTACCGGGCAGTATCTCTCCGGCCGCGTGCGGATTCCGGTCCCAGTCGAGCGGCGCCGGCCGAACGGCAAGTCCATCGCCATCCTCGGCGCGCGCGCCAACAACCTGAAGAGCATCGACGTCGAGTTTCCGCTGGGGCTGCTCACGGTGGTGACTGGCGTTTCCGGCTCGGGCAAATCGACGCTGGTGAATGACATTCTGCACCGCGTCCTGGCCAAGAAGCTCTATCGCGCGCTGGAAGAACCGGGCCTGCACCGCAGCGTGCAGGGCGTCGAGCACATCGACAAGGTGATCGTGATTGACCAGTCGCCCATCGGCCGCACGCCGCGCTCCAACCCGGCCACCTACAGTGGCCTTTTCACGCCCATCCGCGATCTCTTCGCCATGCTGCCCGAATCGCGCGAGCGCGGATATCGCGCCGGGCGCTTCAGCTTCAACGTGAAGGGCGGGCGCTGCGAGGCGTGCCAGGGCGATGGCCTGCGCCGCATCGAGATGAATTTTTTGCCCGACGTCTTTGTCACCTGCGAGGTCTGCCGCGGACGGCGTTACAACTCGGAAACCCTGGCGGTGAAGTACAAAGCGAACTCCATCGCCGATGTACTGGAGATGACCGCGCAAGACGCGCTGCCCCTGATGGAGAACATTCCGCAGATCAAACAGAAGCTGCAAACTCTGGTGGACGTCGGCCTGGGCTACGTTCACCTGGGCCAGCCAGCCACTACGCTTTCGGGCGGCGAGGCGCAGCGCATCAAGCTGGCGCGCGAGTTGAGCCGTCGGCAGACCGGTCGCACGCTCTACATCCTCGACGAACCGACCACCGGATTGCACTTCGACGACGTGAAGCAACTCCTGCTGGTTCTCAACCGGCTGACCGAGTTGGGCAACACGGTCATCATCATCGAACATAATCTGGACGTGGTGAAGCAGGCCGACTGGATCATCGACCTCGGACCGGAAGGCGGGGAAGCGGGCGGCCGCGTGGTGGCCACCGGCACCCCGGAAGAGATCGCACGAGTGAAGAAGTCGTTTACAGGGCAGGCGCTGGCGCCCATGCTGAACGGGAAACCGTAAAAGGTGCGTCCTGCCTTTGAAACTCTGCTGACAGAGTCTATTCTCTGATTAGGGTAAGGTTGCCTAGGAGGTTGCCGATGAGCCGAAGCATCGAACTGCCAGACGAGATCTACCAAGACTTGGAGAGAGTGGCGCAGCAGCGCGGCCTTTCCGTTGCGGGGTGGATCGCCGCCAATCTGCCACCCCCTGGGCCGATGCAGGAACGCCCTCTCTCGCGAGCGCTGCAAGGGCTTCTTGGCGTGGTGGACAGCGCAAAAGAACCGCGAAACGGCTACGCCCGGACCCCGTTCTCGAATCTGGTTGCGCGAAAACTTGAGGGACAGGGACTCCGAAGACCATGAGCACCCTTGCCGATGCTGGCCCGCTCAAAGGTCAGTCAAGTACTGAAAAAGCTTCGTGCACAGGCGGTCCAGGCCGCCATGAAAACGCAGTAGTGGCATCTGAAGCGCTCATGAGCATCTATCGCGCCCAGCCTCTAAGACTCGATAAGGTTCGCACCTACCCGCTGGCTTCGCGGCCCAGCAAGGTCTCGACGTCGGACTTTGCGCGCGTGCCGCGGCGGGGCGCGAACGTCAGAGAATGGGTGAATTCACTGCCGCGGATTCTGGCAGGGGAAACGTTCCGGGCTGTCGTGGCGGCGCTGGAGCGGGCGCGGCGTAAACGCAAGCCGATCATCTGGGGACTGGGCGGCCACGTCATCAAGGTGGGGCTGAGCCCGGTCTTGATCGATCTGATGCGGCGCGGCTATCTCACGGCCGTGGCCATGAACGGCGCGGCGATGATCCACGATTTCGAGGTCGCCCTCGTCGGCTCGACCTCCGAAGACGTTCCGGCGGTGCTCGGTGAAGGCCGATTCGGAATGGCGGAGGAAACGGGCCGTTACCTGAATGAGGCCATCATCGCCGGAGATCGGGCCGGGCTGGGCATTGGCGAGGCCGTGGGCTGTTTTCTGGACCAGAAGCGCCCACCGCGCCGGGTTGGCTTCCGACCGTACAGCCTGCTCGCCACCGCTTACCGCGAGCGCGTCCCCGTGACGGTTCACGAGGCCATCGGCACGGATATCATCCACAATCATCCAGCGGTTGACCCGCGTGCGCTGGGCGCCGCCACTCACCGCGATTTTCTGTTGCTTGCGGCCCTCGTGAAGGCCGTTGACGGCGGCGGTGTCTATCTGAACGTGGGGTCGGCGGTGGTCTTGCCCGAGGTGTTTCTCAAGTGCGTCAGCCTGGCCGCCAACCTGGGGCGGGCGCCGCGCGGAATCACCACCGTCAATATGGATTTCATCCAGCATTATCGCCCGACGCAGAACGTTTTGATCCGGCCGACCGCCACCGGGAAATCCGGCCGCAACGCCAGCCGAGGCTATGCGCTCACGGGACACCACGAGTTGATGGTCCCGCTGCTGGCGGCAGCTCTGGAGCAGTGACGAGTGGCGAGTGGCGAGTGACAAGTGAAGACTGCCGTCGTTTTCTTGCTAGCCACTCGTCACTCGCCACTCGTCACTTCTAACAAAGTACGATAAACAAAGTAGGACGGCAGATGTCAACTACACCTCTTGAACCGTCAGGCAGCGACATCCCCTCGGTTCCCGCAGAATCGGGAGGTCCCGTATTCCAAACTGCCCCGCCACCGGAGTTGTGGCGGCTTCGCGATCTGGGCATCTTCATCGGCTGCTCGGTGCTCACCCTGTTCGTGGCCCCGTTTTTGCTGCTGATGGTCTACGCCATCCTGCGACCGCTGGCGCATTGGAGGATGACGCCGTCGGCCGCCACCACCAACACCGTCTTCTTGGTGTCCGCCCAGGCGGTCTCTTATGTGATGATCCTGGTGTGTGTCTACGTCCTGGTAGCGGTCCACTATGGTTTGCCTTTCTGGGCGGCGCTGAAATGGCGAAGGCCGGGAGTGAGGCAAGGGCTGAGGCTGTTTCTGGGTGGGATCGCGATGGCCTTCGGCGTCCTGGTGGTATCCCGCTTTCTGCCGGACAAGAATCCGTTTCCTTTCGAGCAGATGCTCAACTCACCCGCCGCGGCGTACGCCGTGGCGGCTCTTGCTATCCTACCCGCCCCCTTTATGGAGGAGCTGATTTTTCGGGGCGTGCTCTTCACTTTCTTCGAGCGCCACGCCGGACTTCGGTTTGCGGTCGTCAGCACCGCCTTGCTGTTCGCCGCCCTTCACGTGCCCGAATACTGGGGAGCGTGGAACCACGTGCTGCTGATTCTGGCGGTCGGGCTCATCTTCTCGCTGGCGCGCGCCATCACGGACTCGCTCGCGCCCAGCGTGATCCTGCACGTCGCCTACAATACCAGCCTCATGGTGATGTTGTTTTTCGCTACCCACCATTTCCGTACGATTCAGGCCGTTGTGGCGCGCTGAGGCGGACGCAGCGTCGGAATTCACAAGCCTTCCACCCCTGGATAAGGAAAGGGGTTCTGGCGATATGGAAAAAGGCGTCCGACGGCTGCCGGACGCCCTTTCGCAGGATCGTTGTGCCGTAAGACTATACAACTAGCTTATCTAGAACTCGACCCGCAAGCCGAACTTGATCTGCCTCTGCCCCCCGGTACCCGACAGATCCCCTCCCGATTGCAGGCTCGGAATGGCGAAGCCGTAGGCTTCCTGAGTGACCCCGGCATCGTCAAGGAACGGGTCGATAGTGGTAAAGCTGGGATGGTTGAACACGTTCAGGAACGTCGCGTCGAAGCGTACTTTGATGCGCTCCGTGACGTTGGTGTACTTGTAGATGCTGAAATTCCCGGTGTTGGTTATGGAGTCGCGGAGCGTGTTCCTGCCTACGTCGCCATAGGGAGTAGCATGGACACTCGCCGATTGCGGCCCGTTGACAACGAAGCGCACCTGGGAAGCGTCTACAGGCGTCTCCGCCCCGGTGGAGGTGAATCCGTTGTTGAAAGTATTGAGCGCATTCCAACTGAGCATGGCGTTAGGGGCAAGCTCGCAACCGACTCCGGCGTACGAGCAGGCGTCGGCGGCAAGAATCCCGACCTGGCTCGCGGGAGCTTTGGGGTTGGAGAGGAACGGGCGCAGGTTTTCGTAACTCACGGCGCTGTTGAACGCACTGTTAAAGCTGGTATCAAACGGGTAGGGAGGCCCGTACATGCTGAAAGCCAGGTACTGCTGAGTGGGAGTATAGGGTTGGCCCGCAGTCAGAATGTAGCTGCCGGAAAGCGCCCATCCTCCCAGAAGGTGCCCGACCAAGCTGTGTTGTCGCTTGAAACCCGGCAGTTGCTCCACAAAGCTGAGAGTCCACGCCTGCGGAGTGTCGAGGGCGGAGAGCCCATGCTCAGCATGTTGAAAGTCGAAGGGGTTCTGAGAGAATGCCAGAGTCTGGCCGGCGGCGAAGTTGCCGAAGATGTCGCTGGCGTTGTCGGTGGTCTTGCTCAGGGTGTAGGCCGTTCGCAATGTCAACTGATTCCAAAGGTTGGTAGTGCGCAACTCATTTTGCCAGCCCTCGTAGTCGGAGACTCCGGTGTTGGTACGCAGGCGAATCACACCCTCAGCACAGTTGGCGCGACCGCTGGCGCTCTTAACCACGGCGGCGGCACTTGCACACGGCGTGATTCCCGAGGGGAGTACACTCGGGAAGTCCGCAGCCAGCCCGGCGACGTAGGGGTTGGCGTTAACGGACTGGAACAAGTCGCTGCCGTGGTTGGCGACGTACCGGCTCTCGAAAACGGCGTGACCTCCGATTTCCCTCTGGATTCCAAAGGACCAGGAATAAACGCGATCCGAATGGAAGTCAGGGGTTACGGTGGTCTCATTGAACGACCGCGGATCAGAAACGCCTAACGTCAAGTAAGACGCCAACTCATTGCGCACCGCCGGCCCAAGCGGCTGGGCTAGCAACTGGGGATTCGGAGCCGGATTGGCGAGCGCCGTATTGTTGATCGTTTGCGCGAGCACCTGGGGCGACGCCGAGGCAATGTTCAGATAGATGTTGTAGAACGGCGGATCATACGCCACTCGAAATCCGCCGCGCAGGACAGTCTTCCCGTTGCCGGTGAGCCAGCCACCGCCCTGTGGCGTATAGGCGAATCCGACGCTCGGCCCAAAATTACTCTTAGGGCTCGAAAGCTCTGGGAACGTCCGCAGCGAGAGCGGAAGGCTCGGGTTGAAGAAGGGTGTGCTTCCTGACTCCCGCCTTGTGCCATCGTTATGGAACAGGTTGGCAGGCTGGCCGAAATAGGACCAAGTGAGCCCGAGGTTCAGCGTCAGGTTGGACTTCATTTTCCAGTCGTCACCGAAATAGAAGAATGAATCGTGCTCCCGGAAGTCCAGGTTCGGGTTGCCCAACGTAATACTGATGCTCGATGGAGTATCGGCAGTGAACTGGGAAATGTTCGAGAATGTGAAACTGCCATTGTAGTTGGGCAGAAACACGTTGGGCGAGCGCATATAAGTAAGGTTCGCCCCGGTCTTCAACTGGTGCTTGCCTTTGAACCAGCTCCAGTTGTCCTGCAACTGGTAAGTATTGATGATGCGCCCTTGTGGGAGGTTGTTGGCCCCACCAATGCCCGCATAGCCGCTAGGCATGTTGACCGTTGCTAGCCCGTTGGCGAGATTGCCCATCTGCGGAACCGTGTTGCCGATATTGTTGCCGCCGAATTCGACGGTCGACCGGGTGTAGTTGAGCCGGAACTCATTCACCATGGTGGGATTGATGGTGCGAGTCCAGTCCGCTCCGATCTGGTTAGCGAAACCCGGAACGCTAACGGGGTATCCTATCGCCTGGCTGCCTTGCTGGTTCAGAGGAGTTGTCTTCTGGTAGATATACCGACCGTAGATCTTGTCTTTATCGCCGTTGTAGTCGACACGTTCCATGTGATCATACTGGTGAGTCGAGGTGTTCAGCAGCCGCTGAACTCCTGTGAAGGGAACCTGAGAACAAGCGACGATCTTGTTGCCATTCGCGTCGAGAACATACTGGCCCAGCGCGTTCACTTGGAAGATGTTCACGAGGGTGGTGCTGCCGCTCGACACCGGGTTTCCCCCTTTGACGCCGAACGGCCCATAAGCCGTCAGGGCCGCCACTGATGGACTGTTAGGGAAGCAGCCGGCAAGCTGCGTCAACCCGGCGGCAGTCGGGGTCTTAGATCCCGTTGCGAAATTCCCGCCCCCGGGAACGATATCATCATCGAAGCCGCCGAAGACGAAAATCTTGTCCTTCCGGATGGGCCCACCGATGCTGAACCCCGAGAACTCTTCGTTCGAGACGGGCAGTTTGGTGAGGCCTTCGAAGGCTATCTGCGTGTTCGAGAGAGTGTTAAGCTTGCTGTTGGCCTCGACGCCGAAGACGTCCCCGTGCCAACTGTTGGTTCCGGACCTGGTGATGATGTTCACCACCGAGCCCGAGTTGCGTCCGTACTCGGGACCGAAATTGGAAGTGGTGACCTGGTATTCCTGCACGAAGTCAGGGTTGCCGACGAACATGGCGGGCCCGGTAACGGAGTTGTCGTTGTTGGCTTGCCCGTCGATCTGCTGGTCGTTGCTGCGTCCACGCAGGCCGTTCACCGTGAAACCGCCACCGTTCGTATTCGAGTAGTTGGCGTCGCGGGTACTGGCCACGCCGGGCAGTTGTAGTGCCAGTTGATCCAGGCCGGTATTCCCTTCGAGACCTGGGAAAACCGTGATGGTGGAACTGGAGATATTGTTGGAAATCTGAGACTGGGTCGCCTCCACCAGAGGCGGAGCCGCGGTAACTTCCACCGTGGTCGTTGTCTGCCCCACTTCCAGTTTCAATTGTCCCAAGTTCGTGTCCGCTGCCGAGTTGACGCCTACACCCTCGAGTGTCAGAGTGCTAAAGCCTTTCGCCGTTGCGGTTAGAGTGTACGAACCGATCGCGAGCAGGGACAGCTTGAAAGCGCCGTCGGCGGCCGATACTGTCGAGTACGTTCCCCCGGTGGAAGCTTCCACCGCTCTAATATCAACGCCGGGGACCATCGCACCCGATGCGTCAACAACCGTGCCGGAAATCGAGCCCTTCACTACCTGGGCCGAAAGCCTGGTGCCGGAGGCACCCAGGACTAGCAAGCATGAGACAACAGCTCCAAAGACGAGCTTCTTCAATGAATTTCTGGACATACTAACTAACTCCCTTCTTTTTCGTCGCCTCAGGTTATATCGTCAGAACTGCCAGAAACTTGAGAGGGAAACGGGGGAGGCGATCTCGGCGGGTAAACTATACCGACTTTGGGGGACCGTACCGTTTTACCATCGGTAGACTAAAGTTCCGTTCCACAAAGCCGATGGAGTCTGTTGGAGTGGTTCGCAGGAAGCTCTGGGATTTGCCCCGCCACCGTGTGGGACAGGCTTTCCTGAACCACACCCGGAGTGCTGAGTGAGCGCTGCTAACGAAGTCCGTTCCCAACGTTTCGAAAGCCTCGGTAGCATTCGGGCGATGACTCGACTCCCACGATATTCGCCTTCATTTCTGTTCCGATGCGCCATGTTGCTTCGCGGCCCTGGCGTCCGGAAGGGGCTCGGATGCCGATTTTATGGCGAGACTCCCATCCGTCTCGCAGCTCCCAGGAACGATAAGCCATGAGAATCCTATCAGCAGATGACGACCCTGTGACTCGGCTCACCCTGGCAGCGGCACTTTCCAAGGAGGGTCACGAAGTCGTAGAGGTTGAAGACGGAGAAGCGGCCTGGGAACTCCTCCAGCAACCCGACGCGCCCAAGCTCGTGTTGCTCGACTGGATGATGCCCAAGATGGACGGCCTGGAAGTCCTCCGCAAGGTCCGCTCAAACGCCCACGCGCAACCGATTTACGTCATCCTGCTCACCTGCCGGACTACCAAGGAAGACATCGTCCGCGGACTGGAGGCTGGCGCCGACGATTACCTGTGCAAGCCGTTCGACCTGGGCGAGTTGCGGGCGAGGGTCCAGGTGGGCGCGCGCATAGTGCAACTGCAGGGCATTCTCTCGCGGCGGGTCTTCGAACTCCAGAGCGCTCTGACGGCGCGCCAACGGGTGGAAGAAGAGCTCATGAAGGAGCAGTACTATCTGCACTCCCTGATGAACTATCTTCCCGACGCGATCTACTTCAAGGACGCTTCCAGCCGTTTTGTACGCATTAGTCGGGAGCAAGCCCGGCGACTGGGCCTCGCGCATCCCAGTGAAGCCGTCGGCAAGACCGACCACGATTTCTTCGCCGAGGAACATGCCTCGCGGGCCTTCGAAGACGAGCAGCAGATCATGCGGACCCGCGAGCCCGTAGTAGCAAAAGAGGAGAAGGAGACTTGGCCCGATGGAAGCGTTACCTGGGTCACCTCTACGAAGGTGCCGCTGCTGGAGCCGGACGGACAGATTGCTGGCACGTTTGGAGTCTCGCGCGATATTACGGAACGGAAGCGAGCGGAAGCCGAACGCCTCCTGTTGACGACGGCGGTGGAGCAGGCGGCGGACGCGATCCTTATCACCGATGCCGAGGGGCGAATCCAATACGTTAACCCGGCCTTCACCAGAATGACGGGTTACACGGGCGACGAGGCCATCGGCCAAAACCCGCGGCTGCTCAAGTCCGGCAAACAAGACCCGGAGTGCTATCGGGACCTGTGGAAAACGATCCTCTCCGGGGGTACCTGGCGCGGTGAGTTGGTCAACCGCCGCAAGGACGGCACGCTGTATACGGAGACGATGACGATCGCCCCGGTCCGGGATTCATCCGGGGCTATCACCAACTTTATTGCTGTCAAACAGGATATCAGCGAGCGCAAGCGGGCCGAAGAAAGACTTCGGCTCATGGAATTCTCGCTGGAGAACGCCTCGGACGCCGTCTATTGGATGAACTCAGAAGGATTGATCGTCTACGCTAACGAGGCAGCCTGCCGCTCTTTAGGGCGTTCTCGCGAGGAACTTCTTTCCTTGTCGATCCCGGATATAGACCCGCTTGTCTCGAAGGAAGTCTGGCCGGCGATCTGGGAGCAGCTTAAAGCGCACGGCTCGATGACCTTTGAAACCGAGCACAGAACCGCGCAGGGAACGGTTTTCCCGGTAGAGGTCACGGCGAACTACCTGAAGTTCGACGGGAACGAATACAGCTTCGCCTTCGCGCGTGACATCACCGAGCGCAAGCAGGCGGAAGAAGCTCTGCGAGCGTCCGAGGGACGCTTCCGGTTGCTGTTTGAAACCAACGTTGCCTTGATTATCCGCGCCACCATCAACGGTCGCATCGTCGATTGTAACGGTCCCGCTGCGCGCGCTCTCGGCTACGAGTCGCCCCAAGAAATGCTGGGCCTCAGCATGAGGGATATCCATTGGGATCCTGAAAAGCGGGTGGAGTTGATGGCTCGGCTGCAAGCCGAGAAGACCGTCGCCGGGGTTGAAGTGAAGTTGAGGCACAAGGATGGCAGACCAATCTGGTTGATTGTCAACCTGAGCCTGACCCCGGCAGACGACACAGGCGAGACGCTTGTGCAAGGGACGCTGGTTGACATCACCGAGCGCAAGCGGGCGGAGGAAGCGCTGGCCGGAGAGCGCAATCTCCTACGGGCGTTGATTGACAATACGCCGGACTTCGTTTTCGTCAAGGACCTGCAAAGTCGTTTTGTTGTCGCCAACAACGCAGTGGCGCGTGCTTTCGGTCTCGAGAAGCCGGACCAGTTGATCGGGAAAACCGATTTCGACTTCGCGCCCCCCTCCCTCGCGGAGCGATACGTAGCCGACGACAAGGCCTTGATGGAGTCCGGCGAGGCCCTGATTTCCCGGGAGGAACCGAGCCCGGACGCGACAGGCGACCTCCGATGGCTATCGACCACCAAGGTGCCGCTGCGCAACAGCGAAGGCAAGGTGATTGGTCTCGTCGCCGTCTGTCGCGACATCACCGAGCGCAAGCGGGCCGAGGAAGCGACCCGTTTTCTGGCCTCTATCGTGGAAACCTCGAACGAAGCCATCATCGGCAAGGCGCTGGACGGAACAATCCTCAGTTGGAACAAGGGCGCAGAACTGATTTACGGATATCCCGCCGAGGAGGTGATCGGGAAACCCATTCGAATTCTGTGTCCTCCTGGCAGGGCTGACGAAGTGCCGCAAATGCTCGCCCGGATAAAACTGGGAGAGAAAATCTCCCATTACGAGACGGTACGAATCAGAAGAGACGGCAGCCGGATCGAGGTTTCCCTCGCGATCTCTCCCATCAAGAACACCGCTGGAGAAGTGACTGGCGCGGCGACGATTGCTCGCGACATCAGCGAACGCAAACGGGCCGAGGAGGCAGAGGCGGAGGCCCGGAAGATGGAATTGCAGTATCGCGGATTATTTGAGCACATGTGTGAAGGACTTGCGTATTGCCGGATGGTTTTCGAGAACGGCCAAGCGCGGGACTTCATTTATCTCGCCGTCAACAAAGCGTTCGGTACCTTGACCGGCCTAAAGGACGTCACAGGGAAGAGGGTGAGCGAGGTCATTCCTGGCATTCGAGAGACCAATCCGGGGCTATTTGAGACTTATGCCAGGGTGGCCCTGACCGGAACCCCCGAAAACTTTGAGGTCTTCGTCGAAGCGCTGGGGATGTGGTTCTCAATCTCGGTGTACAGTCCCGAGAAAGAGTTCTTCGTGGCGATATTCGACGTGATTAGCGAGCGCAAGCGCACCGAGGAGGTGCTCGCCGAAGGGGCAAAGCTCGCGGACTTGAGGGCGGAGGTCGGCGTGGCCCTGACGCGCGGCGGCACGCTGCGCACCGGCCTTCAGGAGTGCGCCGAGGCGCTGGTAGGTCATGCGGGCGCGGCTTTTGCGCGCATCTGGACCTTGAACGAAGCGGCCGCCATCTTGGTGCTGGAGGCCAGCGCCGGAATCTACACCCACCTTAACGGCCCACACGGGCGGGTACCGGTGGGGTGTTTCAAAATCGGCCGCATCGCCGAGTCCCGCACGCCCCACCTCTCGAACGACGTGCAGAACGACCCTGAGGTCGGAGATCACGCGTGGGCCAAACGAGAAGGGCTAGTCAGCTTCGTGGGCCATCCCCTGCTGGTCGAAAACAAGCTGGTAGGAGTGGTCGCGGCTTTTGGACCGCGCTCGTTCAGCGAGGCCACGCTTCTGGCCTTTGCGTCCGTTGCCAACCAGATCGCCCAGTTCGTCCACGGCAAGCGCGCCGAGGAAGCGTTGCAACGCAGTGAGGCCTACCTGGCCGAGTCGCAGAGACTAAGCCACGTCGGCAGTTGGGCTTGGAACGTCGCCAGCAAGGAGATCGTCTACTGGTCGCCGGAACATTATCGCATTTTCGGCTTTGACGCCGGGAAAGAGCCAGTATCTTTTGCAGCCGCCCTCGAACGGGTTCACCCCGAAGATCGGCGCCGCGTGGGCAAGGTTGTTGCCAAAATAGTAGGCGAACAAACGGACTTCGAATGGGATTTCCGACTTCTTCTCCCGGACGGATCGATAAAGTACATCCACGGCACCGGTCACCCGGTCGCGAACGAACGCGGTGAGATGACGGAGTTGGTCGGCACGCACGTAGACGTGACTGAGCGCAAGCGGGCGGAAGCGCGTCTGACGGCCCAGTACGAGGTGGCGCGCGCCCTAACCGAATCCGGGACACTGGCCGAGGCGGCGCCGAGAATCCTCCAGGCTGTGTGTGAACCCCTGGGGTGGGATCACGGCACCTTTTGGGAGGTGGACAAGAAGGCGAACCTCTTGCGGTGGGTGGGGGGATGGCACGCGCCGTCATTCGATCTCACGGGTTTGGAGGCCTTCCAACGCCGCGTCGCCCTTGCTCCTGGCGCCGGGCTAGCCGGAAGTGTCTGGATCAGCGGCCAGCCCTCGTGGATTCCGGATATAAGCCCCTCGGAAGGCGATAATAAAATCGCCGTCGAATACGGGCTGCGCGCTGCCGTCACCTTCCCCGTCGTAGCCGGGGCGGAGGTGGTGGGCGTAATGCAGTTGTTCAGCCGCCAGGTCGTGCAGCCGGACCGGCAGGTTCTGCAGATGTTGGTGACCATCGGTGGCCAGATCGGTCCCCTGATTGAGCGGCAGCGTGCTCAGGATGAAGCAGGCCGGGCTCAAGAGGCCCTTCAGCGCAGCGAAGAGCGCGCCCGCCTCCTCTTCGCCACCATTCCGCACCCGGCCTATGTGGTCGACCTCGGCACCCTCCAGTTTCTCGAAGTCAACGACGCGGCCGTGGAGCGCTATGGATACAGCCGCGAGGAATTCCTGCGGATGACGGTGGCGCAGATTCGCCTGCCCGAGGAGCAGGAGAGTTTGAAAGAATATGCGCGGCAGATCCGTGCGCACTACCAGGGCACGGGCGAATGGAAACACCGTACCAAGGATGGCCACACGCTCGATGTAGAAGCGAGCATCCACACTTTTGGCTACGACGGGCGACGGGCAGCGGTGGTCATCGCCCAGGATGTTACGGCGCGCAAGCAGCTCGAGCTCGAACTGCGGCACTCGCAGAAGCTCGAAGCGGTGGGCGGGCTGGCATCCGGCATCGCCCACGAGCTCAATACGCCCATTCAGTTCGTGGGCGATAACACCCATTTCCTTCAAGACGCTTTCCGGGATCTCGCCCAGGTTCTGGAAAGGTACCACCACCTTCGGGATGCGGCCGCCAGCGGGGCGGTGCCTCCGGCCCTGCTCGATGAGGTGGCCCGGGCTGAGGCGGCGGCGGACCTGGACTATCTCCGGCAGGAAATCCCCAAGGCCCTCGAGCAATCCCTGGATGGCGTGACGCGGGTCGCGAGGATCGTGCGCGCCATGAAGGAGTTTGCCCACCCCGACCGCAGCGAGAAGATGGCCACCGACCTCAACAAGTCGCTGGAGAGCACGCTCATCGTGGCCCGCAACGAGATCAAGTATGTGGCGGACATGGAGACCGATTTCGGAGAATTGCCGCCCGTGCTCTGCCACGGGGGCGACCTCAATCAGGTCTTCCTCAACCTGCTGGTGAACGCCGCGCACGCCATTAAGGACGTCGTAAAAGACAACGGGAAGAAGGGCATAATCCGGATTCGGACCCGCCAGGAGGGCGACGAAGTCCTGATTTCGATCGGCGACACCGGCTCCGGCATTCCCGAGAACATCCGGGACAAGATCTTCCAACCCTTCTTTACCACCAAGGAAGTAGGCCGGGGCACCGGACAGGGTCTGGCGATCGCCCGGACCATCGTGGTGGATAAGCATGGCGGCACTCTGACCTTTGATACCGAGGTGGGGCGGGGCACGACGTTTCATATCCGGCTGCCGGTGGACCCCGGCAATAGGGAGTAGGGAATAGGGAGAAGCAGATTGAGTCATTGAGCCATTGAATCATTGAGCCATTGAAGAAGAAAGGATCAGACTGTTCTTTCAATCGTGCAATGGCCCAATGACTCAATGACTCAATTCCTCCCGACTCCCGTCTTGAGAAAAATATGAGGCGCATCCTCTTTGTCGACGACGAACCCCACATCCTCGAGGGCCTGCAGCGGATGCTGCGCCCGCAGCGGCAGTGCTGGGAAATGTCCTTCGCCCCGAGCGGCGCGGCGGCCTTGAAGCTGCTGGGGGAGCGGCCCTTTGACGTGATCGTCTCCGACATGCGCATGCCGGAGATGGACGGCGCGGCGCTGTTGACCCACGTACGCGACCGCTTTCCCGGCGTGGTGCGAATGGTGCTCAGCGGCCACACTTCGCTCGGATCCGCTCTGAGGGCCGTTCCCGTGGCCCACCAGTTCATGGTGAAGCCTTGCGACCCCAGCGTGTTGCGGGTGACGGTGGACCGGGCCTGCCAGTTGAAGGATCTGCTGGGCAGCGACCTGATTCTTCAAACCGTCTGTGCGATGCGCGAGCTTCCCACCCTGCCGCGCACCTATGCCGCCATGGCGCAGGCGCTCTCGGACCCCGACGTGGGATTGGACCGCATCGCCAGCATCGTGGAGCAGGACATGTCTCTCGCCGCCCGAATCCTGCAGCTTGTCAATTCCGCGCTGTTCGGCCGGCCGCAGCGTATCTCCAACGTCCGAACGGCGGTGAGCTATCTCGGGGCGGAAATCATCCGCAATCTGGTGCTTTCGGTGGAGGCCTTCCGCGCCTTCGATGGCGTCGCCGCGATCGGCGGGTACAGCCTTGAAGGGATTTATGCTCATGCCTACCTTGCCGCCCGCATCGCCAGTTGCCTGCCCGAAAAGTCCCTTAGGGAGACCGCCCGAGCGGCTGCGTTGCTGCACGACGTTGGAAGGCTGGTCCTGATGGCAAGGCTTCCCAAGGAGTTCGCCGAGATCGTGGGGCTGGCCCGCGAGCAGGTCCGCCCCTTGTACGACGTGGAAAAAGAAGTGGTCGGCGTAACCCACGCTGAAATCGGCGCCTACCTGCTGGGCCTCTGGGGCCTGCCGCTTCCCATCGTGGAGGCCGCTGCCTACCATCACAACCCGAGCCAGGTGCCCCACCAGGCTTTCGATTGCCTGGCGGCGGTGCACGTTGCCGACGCCCTGGCACACGCGCAGGAGCCCATGCCGTCCGTCACGGGGTTCGCGCCGCCGTCTTTGGACCGGCAGTATCTCGCTGACCTGGGAGTTGCGCACCAGATCGCCGAGTGGGAATCGATGGCCGCCGAGGTGGCGGCCGAGGAAAACGGAGGACGACCATGAGCGAGATAGAACGGGGTAGGATCCTACTGGTAGACGACGAGGTACGGGTGCTCGAGGCGATGCGGCGCAATCTCCGCACCCACTTCGATATCACCACCGCTACGAGTGGTGCCGAGGCGATGGACATTCTGAAGCACAAGGGGCCTTTTGCGGTGCTGGTTTCCGACTTGCGAATGCCCGGGATGGGGGGCCTGCAACTCCTCGCGCAGGCGCGCAAGTTGGCACCCGACACCACGCGCGTTCTGCTGACGGGCAAAACCGACCTTGCAAGCGCCATCGCCGATGCCGCCAGCCATCCTGGTGTGGTCAGCGAAGGAGTCATCTTCCGCTTCCTCACGAAGCCATTGCTGCCCGATTTGTTTCTGAAGGCCCTGGAGGCGGCGGTGGAGCACCACCGGTCGACAACCGCCGAGCGAGTACTTCTCGAAGAAACGTTGCGGTCTGGACCTCCGCCGATTTGATACAACGACTCCGGAACTTCGACTCGGAGATCGGCGTGAAGCAGCCCCGCCAGTCGTCATGCGTGACCCGGGCCAGGATTACGTAATGCAACGACAATAAGAATATGCTTATTGACGCTTGATATATTTCTCTGTATATTAGCATTGGGGAGGGAGCGGCAGACATGGATAACTCCCACTCAAATACCGGGCGCGCCTTGAGTGTTGCACCACATGTCTCTCAGGATGATCTTTACGGTTAAAGCTCTTTCGCGCGTGCTCGTGGCTTAGGTGCCTTGGGGGCATTTCGTGCGCTGAGTAAAGTCCCGTTGCAAGGGGCCGATAAGTTCGTTGCGGGGACGGCCCGCGGGGGGAAGCTCAAGCATTGCCCCCCCAGAGTGTTGGGAGAGAACTTCTAAACCATACCCGGAAGTACCGAGTTGACTGCTGCTGACAAAGT
>DATFYM010000149.1:0-11205 GCA_035315065.1 Terriglobia bacterium | reverse complement strand
TCGGCAATAAAGTTTGTTGTACTTTGTTCATGGCAGTTCACCTTGTTGGTGTCGTGTTTCGGAATCCCAAACTCCTTATAACACTTCGGCCAACAAGGTGTTCTGCTTTTTCTGCCTTCCTTCAATCGCGATTCTTGGGTGGGATGATGGGAGCATTTTGGCCTGGGAGCGCGGGCGTCCCGCCCGCTCTTGCCCGCAACCGCGAATAAGGCCGCGGGGTGGGACGGGTCCGGCCGGAAAGTAGAGGAGGGGCGGGCGGGGATGCCCGCGCTCCCAGGCCGAAACCAGGACACTACCGAAATCTGTGGATTGAATTCCGGTCGTCCGCAGATGTGCTATACTCGAATTGACCGTGAAAACAGTTCGGCCATGAAGCGTCGGCGTCCTCGCTGACGAAAGACGGGGCGGGTCGCCTCAGGAGGAGTGAGTTTGCGCATGAGTAACCGGGTCCGTTTTCTATTAATTTCGGTTTCCTGCATTCTGGTCTTCTACATCGTGTTCGGAGGACTGCTCGGCAAGAGCGCGTCCACCACCAACACCAACGACAAAGCGTACCGCGACCTGGGCGTCTACAGCGAAGTGCTGGACCGCATCAAGAGCGACTACGTCACCGATCCCGACATGAAGAAGGTGACTGACGGCGCCATCCGCGGGCTGCTGGAGGCGCTCGACCCTTACAGTACTTATTTCACCCCGCAGCAGTACCAGGAATATCAGCAGCATCCCGACCCTGGGCCGGGCCAGGTGGGCATCTTCGTTTCCAAGCGCGGCGGATACGCGGAGGTGATCGCTGTGCTGGCGGGAAGTCCGGCCGACAAGGCAGAAGTAAAGGCCGGGGATTTGCTGGATGAGATCAGCGACATTGCGCCGCGCGAGCTTTCGGTGGTGCAGATCGATCGCATGATGGCGGGGCCGGTGGGTAGCACGGTGACCCTGTCGCTGGTGAGTGGCGCCCGGAGCGAGCCCCACAAAGTGACGCTGACACGCCAGACGCCCGACTACCCGCCGGTGACCGCCAAGATGGTGGAAGACGGCACCGGCTACCTGCGGGTATCCTACTTTAGTAAGGGTGCGGCGGGGCAGATCGAGGCCAAGTTGAAAGAACTGACGGCGCAGGGAGCCAGCAAGATCGTGCTCGACCTGCGCGATTGCGCCGGCGGCGAACCTGACGAAGCCTTCAAGACGGCTGGCCTCTTTATTGACAAGGGCTTGGTGGCTTATCTGGCCGGCCAGCGATATCCGCGCCATGATGTCGAGGTCGAGGCGGCGTCGGCAGTGTCGAAGTCGCCGCTCGCCGTCCTCATCAACCAATCGACGGCGGGCCCGGCGGAGTTGGTGGCGAGCGCGGTGCTCAACAACAAGCGGGGCGACGTGGTGGGGACGCGCAGTTGGGGCGACGGCGTGGTGCAGAAACTGATTCCGGTGGGCGATGGCTCCGCGCTGTTGCTTTCCGTGGCCAAGTACTACGGCCCCGACGGCAAGACCATTCAGGATAACGGCATCACACCCAACGTGATCCAGGCGCCCCAAGGTACGATGGCGAGCGCTGACTCGGACGAAGAAGAAAACGGCGCCGAGAGTCCGGAACAACTGGGAGGCAAGAACGACTTGCAACTCCAGAAGGCGCTCGAAGTCCTGAAGCAGCACGCGGCCAAATCGACCGCCGTGATTTCTCCCGCCCCAGCGTCTTCTTCCTTCCCGCGGCCCCAGCGCCGCGCGGCATAGGGACCCCACCGGAGGAGCGTACTGCACCGACCCGCGAAGCGACTCAGGCCTCGGCGGCGGGCCGTTCGCCGCCGACCTTCCCTCTCTGGCAGCAAGGTCACGCTGCTCTTACTCGCGCTGTGCTCCGTATTAGCGATACTCATTTGGGAACTTACCGAGGGTGGCAAGGAGGAGGCCCCGCGCTATCCCCCTGCGGCGGAGCATGGTGCCCCGGTTACGGCGGAGCGAGAAGGACGTGAGGTCGACGCTCGTGAGTTCGAGCGGAAGCTGATCCTGGCAGCTCAACAGGCGGGCGGCGACCAGGTTTGGGTGAAGGGCCGAATTGCCGACAGTTCAGGTGTTTCCGGCACGGAGTCCGAGCAAGGCCACGCACGGCAGGTGATCGAGGCGGTGGCCACGCCTGGCGCGTACCACCCCGTGCTCTCCGCAATCGAAGCGGAGGCCCAGCGGCAAGGATTGGATGTGCGCTCGTCGGACGCGGTGACGAAGGGCGCGGGGCCCGCCGAGCAGATCGAGGTGCTCCACAATCACCAGGCCGTGAGTCGATGGCAGGTGCGTCAGGTCCCGCGGCTCTATCGGGCAGCGATCGTCATCGACGACCTGGGCGGCGACATGACTGCCGCCCAGGAGCTACTTCGCTTGCCCTATGGTCTGACGTTCTCGGTGCTGCCCTACCTTGCCCACTCGGCGACGGTGGCCGAAGAGGCGCACCGCGTCGGCCGCGAGGTGATGCTGCACTTGCCGATGGAGGCGGAGCCGGGCTCGCTGGTAGCGCTGGGAAAGGGCGCGATCCGGGTGGGGATGCCAGGGCGTGAAGTAGCCGACGCGATTGCGGGCGATCTCGCCAGTGTGCCCTACGTTCGTGGCGTCAACAACCACATGGGCTCGCGCGCGACAGCCGATCCGCACCTGATGGCGGAGGTCATGAGCGCCCTCGCTAGCCGGCACCTCTACTTCATCGACAGCCGCACCACGGTCTCGACTGTGGCGTACGACGCCGCCCGAGGGGAGGGCGTCCCCACGTTCTTTCGTTCCGTGTTCCTGGACGACAAAGAAGACACGGCCTACTCTCTCCGGCAACTCGAGGCCTTTCGCCGCATCATCGAACAACGGGGAGCGGCTCTCGCGATCGGCCACCCGCATCCGACTACCATCGAAGCCCTTGCTAAGTTCCTCCCGGAGCTTGAGCGGAGCGATGTGGAACTGGTGCCGCCCTCCGAGTTGGTGCGGCTCCCCGAAGTGGCAAGGATGTTGCCGCCCCGAATACATTGAGTGATCGGGAGATCGGGTGATTGTGTGATTTGAAGAAAGTTCCGCTGTTCTTAGTCTTCAAACCCAATCGCGTAATGACCCGATCACTCAATCTCTACGGTTGGGGCGTTTTGGGAGGCGCCTGACTCTCTGGTTTAGGGGTAGTGGCGGCAAGAGCCACGGTGACGTCGCGGTCGAGGCGCATGCCGATCAGCGACCCGGCCTCAAGCGCGGCCTGCCTTCCTCGCGGGAGAATATAGGCTGCAGCGATGCCCCCGGCGGCGAGCGCGATTCCGGGTCCCACGCCAGCGGCGGCGCCGACGGCGGCGGGAACGGCGACGAGCGCGACTCGCTCTTTGGTGGATGCCCCGTGTCCTTTCAACTCGCCCTCGGGCCCAACGTCAGGGGTGCCTCCGCCAGCGTTAGAGAAGACTTCAGTCAGGGAGCCGAGAATCGCGAGCTTCTCGCCGTTGGGTAACTCGACGGTGTCAAAAACGATGGTCAGGTACCCTCCCTTGCCTCGACGGCCAGCCTCCTTGACTTCGCCGACGTGTCCATCGATGCGCAGGCCCTTAGGCAGCACGTCCTGGTCCTCGACCGCGACCGGATCGAGCAAGGTGGTCAGGACGCGATCGCCGGGTTTCGAGGACTTGGAATTGATGGTCGTGTGAAGTTGGAGCTTGAACTCGGTCCCTTCCGGCACAACAGACTCGTTGTCGTCCGTCGTCGCCGCCGCCGGTTCGTCCTGGGCGTGGGCGAGCGCAGACATGAACCCGACCACCAAGCATAAGAAGAGTAAAAGCCAACGCTGTCGTTTCATTGCCAACTCCCTTAAGATTCCATCCGCCTCACCTGAGGCGCTTGGAGAAAAGACTAACTTACACGAGCCTCCATTGGATCATCAAACCTCGGGCTCAGTCAAGTCGCCCAGCCGCCGGATCGATGGGCTTGTTTCTTGGATGCACGCTTCCGACAAAGGTTTGGACGCAAGAATTGAGTCATTGAAAGAGAGGAAAGAACAAGCTACTTCTTCTTCAATGGCGCAATGGCCTAATGGCGTGCTGACTTAATCTCTAGGCGGGTCTCACTTGCGAACCTCGGCGTGGTGGCGAACATCCACGCCTTCCACCAGGAAGACAACGTCTTCGGCGATATTGGTGGCGTGATCGGCGATGCGCTCGAGGTAGCGGGCCACAAACATCAGGTCGAGGCACACACGGATGGTTGAGGGTTCCTGTTCCATGTAGGTGACGAGTTCGTCGTAGATGGCGTCGCGCATCTCGTCCACGGCGTCGTCGGACACGAGGACGCTCCGCGCCATCTCCGCGTCCAGCTTGACGAACGAATCCAGGCTCTTGCGAACCATCGATTCGGCGAGCCGCGCCATTTGAGGGATGTCGATGAGAGGCCGGATGGGCTGCTCGTTCATCAGCGAGAGGGCGCGCTCGGCGAGCTTACAGGCATGGTCGCCCATGCGCTCGAGATCGTTGTTGATCTTGATGGCGGAGGTGATGAAGCGCAGGTCCTTGGCCATCGGCTGTTGCAGGGCGAGCAGGCCGGTAGCGAGGTCGTCGATCTCGATCTGCATCTGGTTGATGCGCCCCTCGCTCTGCAGCACGAGGCTGGTCTGCTCGGGGTCTTTCTTCACTAGGGCCAGGATGCTGCGGTAAATGGCAGACTCCACCAACCCGCTCATCTCCAGCAGCCGTTTTTTTAGTTCTTCCAACTCTGCTTCAAAATGGCGCAACGAGGACCTCTCTCACGGAGGAGAGGAGACAGAAGACAGGAGTCAGAATAACGAAGACTATCATCCCGAATCTTAGCCCGCTCTCCTGACTTCTGACTCCTGTCTCCTGACTCCTTCTGTCTTCTTCTTCGACTACCCGAACCGACCAGTTATGTAGTCTTCCGTCTCTTTCCGGGCCGGCTTTTTGAAGATCGTCCGCGTGTCGTTGACCTCGAGCAGCTTGCCGAGCAGGAAGAATCCGGTCTGATCCGAGACGCGAGCCGCCTGCTGCATGTTGTGAGTCACAATCACAATTGTACAGCTATCCTTCAACACGAAAAGCAATTCCTCGATCTTGGCGGTGGCAATGGGGTCGAGCGCCGAGCACGGCTCATCCAGCAGCAGCACCTCGGGATTCACCGCCAGGGCGCGCGCGATGCAAAGCCGCTGCTGCTGCCCGCCAGAGAGGGCGTAGGCCGATTTATGTAGCGAGTCCTTCACCTCGTCCCACAACGCGGCGCGCTTCAGACTGCCCTCCACCGCCTCGGCCAACGCCGCCCGGCTATGGGAGCTGTTCACCCGCAGACCATAAGCGATATTGTCGAAGATCGACTTGGGAAACGGGTTGGGCCGTTGGAACGCCATGCCCACCCGCCTCCTGAGCGCGGTGACCTCCATGGTCAGGATGTCCTCGTCATCCAGCCTCAAATCGCCCTCCGCGCGCGCGTGCGGAACCGTCTCGTACATGCGGTTCAGCGTGCGCAGAAAGGTGGATTTGCCACACCCGGAAGGGCCAATCAGGGCCGTGATCTTATTGGGAGGAACGTCCAGCGAAACGGAATGGAGCACCTTTTTCGCGCCGTAGTAAAAGTTCACGTCCCGGACGCGTAGTTTGAGGGCGGCCGTCGCCGGTTGGGCAACGTTGCCTCCTGCGGGTTGAGCTTGTGGAGCCGATGTGCCATTCATAAGAATCAGCTTCGGTGTCGCCATCCTATTATCTACCCCGACCTGGGCGATTGAAACCCTAATGAAAGGATGATGCGCGAGCCGGTGGTCACAATGAGGACGAAAGCCAGCAGCACCAATCCGGCCGCCCAGGCTTGGCGGTGCCAATCTTCGTAAGGAGAAAGGGCGTAATTGTAAATCATCACGGGAAGAGAGGCAATCGGCTGGTTCCAGCCCTGAGCCCAGAAATTATTGCCGCCGGCCGTGAAGATCAACGGGGCGGTTTCCCCGGCCACTCGGGCGAGGCTCAGCAGGATGCCGGTGGCAATTCCCCGAAAACCCGCCGGCACAATTACCGTCGCCACGGTCTGCCACTTGCTCGCTCCCAGAGCCAGAGCCCCCTCCCGCAACGACACTGGTACCGCCCGCATGAACTGCTCGGTCGAGCGCAGCACAATGGGCACCAGCATCACGGCCAGGGCCAGGCTGCCCGCGAGCGCGGAACCATGATGCATCGGCAAGACCACAATCGTATATGCGAAAATACCCATGACGATTGACGGGACGCCGTTCAGCAAGTCGGCAGTATACCTCACGAAGTGCGAAAAAGTGCCTCTACCGAACTCGGCCAGATAGATGCCGCCCAGTAGCCCCACCGGCACGCCGATCAGAGCTGCCAATAGCAGTAGTTTCCCGCTTCCCACGATGGCGTTGGCCATGCCGCCGCCGGCTTCGCCAACGGGGGTGGGAAGCTTGGTAAAAAAGTTCCAACTGACCGAACTGCCGCCGTACCAGACGAGATAGCCAAGAATGAAAAACAGCACTGAGACGGTAAGCAGCGTGGCCAGCCCCGTAAGGCTGAACATCACGATGTTGACGGACTTTCTCCAGACGTCTCGAAAGCTCATCAGTGAGCCGTCCCGCGACCGGCGGTGGTCAAAATCAGAATCCGCGCTAACGCGTTAATGATGATAGTTACGGCGAAAAGTACCAGGCCCAATTCGATGAGGGCCTGATAGTGCATCTCGCTCGAGGCCTCGGCTAATTCATTGGCGATCACGGCCGCAATCGAATAGCCGGGAGCAAACAGGGAGGCGGAGATCTGGGGATTGTTGCCGATCACCATGGTAACCGCCATCGTCTCACCAAGGGCACGAGCTAACGCGAGAAAGATAGACCCCATGATCCCAGTCCGGGCGTAGGGAACCACGACTTTCCATGTGGACTCCCACTTGGTTGCTCCCAGCGCCAACGCAGCTTCGCGCTGGTCGACGGGCACCGAGAGCAGTACCTCGCGGGAAATGGAGAGGATGAAAGGAACCACCATCACCGCCAGCACCACTCCGGCGGCCAGGAATCCCACTCCCATCGCCGGCCCCTTGAACAACGGCAGATAGCCGAACGCAGCTTTCAGAGGCACCTCGACGTATCTCCGCAGGAGAGGCACCATCACGAAGATGCCAATCACGCCGTAAATCACGCTCGGCACCGCGGCCAGCAACTCGATCACGAAACTCAATCCGTCGGATATTCGCGGCGGCGCCAGCTCCGCCAGGAAGATTGCCGCTCCCACTCCGAGCGGCACCGCAATCAGCAAGGCCAAGGCTGAGGTCACCACCGTGCCGTAGATGAAGGGCAAGGCTCCGAACTGTTCAAAGACCGGATCCCAGACGCTGGTCACCAGGAAGGACCAGCCGAACTTGTGACGCGGCAACACCGACGTGGCCCAGAGTTCGTAGACAAGCAGGCAGGTGATCAGGAAAACGCTGGCCGCGAAGGCCAAGGTGATAAGGTGTGCGATCTGGTCGCCGTTGCGAAGGTGGTCAATAAAAGCATGCAACCGCCCTCTACGCCCAGGGCGGGGCGTCCTTTCGAGAGTGGTTGTCGAGGTCGCCATGCTACTTGATATTCGAGATCGCCTTCATCTCCTTCGCCACCACTTCTTTGGGGAGGGGCGCATAAGACAGCGCTTCAGTATACTGCTGACCATCCTTCAGCATCCACCGCAAGAAACCAATGATGGCGTCGCGCTTTGCGGTGTCGCTGAAGCTTTGCGGGATCAGCAGGTACGTGAAGCTTGAAATCGGGTAGGCGGTCTTTCCGGGGGCGTTGGTGATGGAAATGCGGAAGTCGTCGGGCATAGACTTCGCGGCCCCGGAAGCAGCCGCTGTCACGCCTGCGAGGTCGGCTTTCAGGAAAACGCCTTCCGCGTTCTGAACCAGCCCGTAGTGCATGTGGTTTTGAATCGCGTAAATCAACTCGACATAGCCGATGGAATCCGGGGTCTGCTCCACCGACCCGGAAACGCCTTCGTTCCCCTTGCCGCCCAGACCGACCGGCCAGTTCACAGAGGCGTTGGTTCCAACCTTCGCCTTCCAGTCCGGGTCTGCCTTGGAGAGGAAGTCGGTCCAGATGAAGGTGGTGCCGCTGCCTTCAGATCGGTGAACGACCACGATATCATCGCCGGGCAGCTTGACACCTGGATTCGCGTTGGCAATCTCCGGGTCGTTCCACTTGGTAATCCTGCCCAGGTAGATGCCGGCCAGGGCCTTCTGCGTAAACTTCAGGTCCGCCGTGAGGCCGGGGAGGTTGTAGGTAGGGACCACCGCGCCCAAGACCGTCGGAAAGTGAAGGGGCTTTACCTTGAACTGGCTCAGTTGATCATCCTTCAGGGGCATGTCCGAAGCGCCAAAATCCACCGTGCCCGCCTGAAGCTGTCGGATGCCACCTCCGGAGCCGATGGACTGATAGTTGATCTCCAAATCGGGATGCATTTTGTGATACTCGTCAAACCACTTCGAATAGATCGGATAAGGGAAGGTGGCGCCGGCGGCGTTAATTTGGAGTCGGTCGGCTGGAACCGCCGGCGCCGGGGAGGAGGGCTTGGGTCGAGATATCAAGCCTGCAATGAGAATAAAACAGAAAGTGAGCGTAACCGCGAGCCTCTTGATGCTTGGCCTAGTCATGGTTTGTTGCTCTCCTGAAGTTATCTTTAACCAGCGTTCGGTTTAGAAGCCAGCGTGACGTGCGCATGTTACAAAAGTGTTAATTCCAAGTGACAATGCAATGAATTGATTCGACCCTGTAAGTCGCTGCCGAATATGCGACTTGCAGAGAGTATCGTTGTCCAATAAAATCATGGCGAAAGACCGCGTTTTCTGCGATTATCTGCATGTTTTTCTCGGAAAATGGCGGAATTTGGTACGATTCTGCACGAAAAAGAGGCCGCAAAATGGGCTCGTTCTTCAAATAGGCCGTTGGCCTCGGCGGAAACATAGTTAGCAAACCCTTTAGATTGAGCAGGCCCTCGTCCGTTCTCCGCAACAATCTGACCAACAACCCTTGCGGAATCAATAGATAGGCCGAGTCACGTCCCAATTGCCCGCCAAAACCCGAAAAGGTCACCTGACCGCTCAGCGGAAACACGGTTAGCAAGTCCTTTAGATTGAGCAAAGCTTCCGCTGTTCTACTCACCAATCTCGCCAACAACCACCGCGGAATCAATAGATTGGCCTCAGCACGTTTCTGTTGTCCGACAAGACCCGATAAGATGGTCCGACGCTCACCGGAGATGCGGCTAGTAAGTCCTTTAGATTCAGCGTGAAATGGCTCCTTCGGCCGGGCAGCTTGGCTAACAACCGTCGTCGAATCAGTAGATTGATTCCATAATGGTGTCGGCTCCTTTCAAGCCGGTTAGACTTGGAAGTGGTCAGTGGTCAGCGACCAAGGCTGCCGGGAAAGGAGCCGAACATGTTCATTATCGGATGTGATTTGCATACGCGCTACCAGCAAACGGTCACTGGTTCTTACCCCGAATTATTCCCCGATCCTCTCTCCGAAGAGTTCGCCTTCATTTGACAAAGTGGTTAACCGGCCTTAGGTTCTCCAACGGCGACCGTACTTTCTCGCTCAGTTTTCTCCGAGCGGGACCAGCCACCGGGCCAGAAAGGAGGACAACCTGTATGCGAATCAAGTGGGACTGTCTACTGGATGGCGCTGGTGAGCCTGGTGAATTGGATCGCTAACGTCATCCTGCCGCTCTACGCGGCGCTCCAGGTCGCGGCAGGGGCGCTCGATCTCGCCACTGACGTGCGCTTCCACTACTCGAGTGGCTGGATGCGGAGTGCGAGGATCTCCCGCCCGAGTTCTACTATCCGTCGTCAAATCGCTCATCATATTGAAAATAAGCCGATAACCGTGAATCGGCAATAGAGAGGCACCTTTCACTGTACCTGCCTTATCGAAACTCAGCCTCAAAATCATCATAAATTACTGGCTGTACTGCACTTAATCATAGTGGCTTCGTTCGTGTCGATTTCCACCCAAGTTACTGATAATAAGCGCCTTGATTCGAGTGGCTTCGATTGGGTTCGCTTCTGCCTTCCTTTCCTTCCCCAGACTCAGGCCCGGGCCCAGGCTTCGGTCCGATACCGGCGGCGGCGTTCGCCGCTATTCGGTCCAGGGTGTCGCTCATGATCACCTTTAACTCCGCGGCCGCCTCTGCCACCCTATCGGGATCGGACACTCTGGCCAAAATGTCGCCCATGGCCGACTGGAACTGATCTCTCGCCGTCTCCGCCTTCTGACGTTTTGGATACCTTCGAGTGAACTTCGTCGCGCCGAAGGCGAACAGCCGGCGCTCGATCTTGCGGCGCGCGTCGCCACCGTGGAGACAGCAACCCGCCCAGGCCCCTGGCCCAGCACCGCGGTCAGCCGCACATGCCACTTCTCGTGGCGCTCCATCCGCTTATTCACCAGAAACAGGATTAACTGGTCGATCTTGGCGTCCAGATCGCGGGCCAGATCTCGGGTTACCGGCTTGCCCTCCCCTGCCCAATCGCGGAGACGGCGAGCCTTCTCCCACCAAGTCTCAGCCAGCACGCGCACGGCGGTCTCGTCGCTCGCTTCCTGGGGCGGGAAAAGGGCCACCAGGTCGCGATGCAGGCGCCGGAAATCGTCCGGGTTCTCGCCGCGCCCTTGCAATTGGCGTTCGATCTCGGGTGGAGCGAGGCCGCGCCTCTGGGAGTTCAGGGCGGCGCGGCGCTTTCCTGCCGCCGTCCTGGGACCGGTGGACTTCTGAGCGTTGCGGCGGTTGGCGGCCAGCCGCGCGGGGCTGGAAACGGACGTTCCTCTTTCGTCAGCCATAAGAAGCAGTATAACATCTTCTTATACCCGTGTCAAGCCTCTTCTTCGAGGCTAGTTAGCAGCGCTAATCGTAGCCCGCGAGCCTCGGGCAGAAAGCGGAAAGCAGAAGGCAGGAGGCAGAAGCGAAGGCCTTCCCCGACATCTTTTGGAGGAGAATTGCCCGAACGGAGGGTGTTGAGCCGGTAGCGGGTAGCGGGTAGCGCAGAGCTGCTTTCTAGGCTCTGCGGTACTTTCTCTTCACGAGCGACCCCGAAGACACCCAAGTCGAAAAGCCGCAGAGCTTCTATAATGGCGTCGGCTCTGTCAAGTGTCTTTTTTAGGACACCACCACCCCCGCGAGCAGGGATCGGTTCAACGGCGCCCAAGGAGTTCATCGCAGACCGTTGGCGCCTTTCCCAGCTTGCCATCCCGTT
>DATFYM010000148.1:0-4316 GCA_035315065.1 Terriglobia bacterium | reverse complement strand
CCTTAGGCTCAAGAGAAGGATGACACGCCCAAGTCGGTCTGTCAACTAAATAATGCAAGAACCGACCTATTTGTGAGCGCGGGAGCCCCGCCGGGGAGGACTAGCTTGAGACATCTCCCTGTGAAAATGTAGAAACTCCAGCCCACGGCGAAGCCGTGGGAAAGCCGTGGGAACATGAATGAATCTACGAAAGAAGCCCCGCAAGGGGCGACATCCGGTTGATACGCGAGGGGGAGTTCCCATGTCCCACACCTACACCAACATTCTGATTCACGCGCTTTTCAGCACCAAGGACCGCCAACCCTCGCTCACCCCGGAAATCCGCGACGAGGCCTTTTGCTATTTGGGAGGCACGATCAATGAGTTGGGAGGTCAATCGTTGCTCGTGAATGGCCCACGCGATCATGTCCACATGCTGTTTGTCCAGCCGCGCACACTCTCCATCGCCGACCTCATGGAAAAGGTCAAAGCTCATTCTTCAGGCTGGGTAAAGGAGCGTTGGCCGGACCGGCGCCATTTCGGCTGGCAGACCGGCTATGCGGCGTTCAGCGTCAGCAAATCGCACGTGGAGCAAGTGAAGCACTACATCGAGAATCAGGAAGAGCACCATCGCAAAGTCAGCTTTCAAGAGGAAGTAGTGGCTTTTCTGAAAAAACAGGGAGTTGAGTACGACCCTCGATATGTTTTTGTCTAAAGAAATCTCAGATGCCGCCCCTGCCGGGGCTAGAAGATTTTCCATCCTGGCCTTTACCCACGGCTTGTCGCCGTGGGCTAAAGGATGTCGCCCGCTTCGCGGGCTTTGAGTTGCGCGAGGAGATTAGCGGGAGGCTTTTCGCCAATGACAAAAGACAAAGGACCAAGAGCAAAGGGCGAATACACGCCGGAGCACGCCCGCAAGGGCGCGCAGGAAGAACTGCCGGCGATTGAAACCTGGCCTAACCAGTATCGCGGTTACGAGATCACCATCACCATGCCGGAGTACACGTCCATTTGCCCTCGCACCGGCCTGCCGGACTTCGGGACCATCACCCTTCACTACCTCCCCGCTGCCGAGTGCATCGAGCTGAAGTCGCTCAAGTACTACATCCTCGGCTACCGGAATATGGGGATCTTCTACGAGAACGCGGTCAACCGCATCCTCGACGACGTGGTTCGCGCCTGCCGCCCGAAGTGGGCGGTGGTGCGTGGTGAATTCACCACCCGCGGCGGAATGCACAGCACGATCGAAGCACGCTACCCTCGTCCTAAACCCTGACCCTTCTTGGCAGAGTTGTGGCCTGGATGGGCTGCGCACGCTAACGGTAGGCCTCTCTGCGGTGATCAGCGGCGGTCATGAAAACGATCCGCTGCTTCTCATCGATCTCGTAGAAAAAACGCCAATCGCCCACACGGTAGCGCCACGTCGGCGGGTCCCAATTCTTCAGTCGCTTGATGTTGGCCCCGGAATATGGGTTCTGGCGAAGAATGGGATAAACATGATCACGGAGCTTGGCTTCGATCCGTTTCTGGGCGGCCTCTCCCAACCCTGACAGGTCTCTGAGAAAGCGGTGCGTCTCAAAAACCCTAAGAGGCTCGAACGAACCGGCCCTTTCGCTTCTTAGCATCACGGGAACCGGCCCTCAGCCGTTTCACCAGCCCGGGCCGCGAGAGAATCTCAGCCATCTCGGCGTCATCGACGAACTGGCTCTCCCGGACGTGTCGCAGGGCCGCGGTTTCCACCAGATTGGCGAGAGAACGGCGTTCAGCACGCGCGGCTCGCACAAAGGTCTGGTACGTTTCGTCGTCCAGTCGCATCGTTAATGTCTTCGCCATCGACTCGCTCTCGTACTTGCGTTCATTACGAATAATATAGACGACTGCAGCCGAACGGTCAACGGCGACTCCAGAGCAGAGGTGAGAGGGCAGAGGCCGCGCGGGAATGAAACGGACGAAATGTAAGGATCAGTATCTCCGGAATCGCGCCCACCGGGTCAGTCAACAATAAGACGGGACGAATCTTCATGCCCGGCGCAACCCCGAAAAGGAACTTGGCGAGATAGACCTGCCCTGAGCGGAGCAAACGGGTTCACCGGGGCGCATCGATGCGTTGTCCGTCGTTAAGGGCGTAGATGTCTTGCGCGGGGTCACTCAACTCCGCTGACCATTCGGATGATACCCCGCCTGCGCAGGCCGGACTGCCTTCGTCTTCCTCGGAGATCAAAACGATGACGCGTGCCGAACCCGCTGGCAAGCTTTGTGGCACGTCGGCATGGAGGCGGTGCTGCTGGTCAATCTCGCCCTGAAGTTCGACAGCCTTCATGATTGGCATGAGGAGAGTATAGGGCACCACCCTGCGTCGAAGCAACTTTTCCCAGCATGCCGCTTGGCTGCATCGGCGCGGGCCGGCTCGGGATGCTTGTCTTCAATCATGTGCCGCTTACCCTGCGTCACATACACCCCTCGATGGGTTCCGGCGCGCCCCCTTCTTTTGGAGTGCGGCAGCTTGCTGCCGCTTTTCCCTCCGGAAGCCTGTCTAACTCCGGGTGGCTTGGTCCTGCTGCCTCCCTTCCGCCCGGAAAGTCCGCAGCAAGCCCCGGCCCGGCACATGACCGACGCCAAGAGCTAGGACCGGTCTCATCCCAGCACTGCTTCGGCGACGCAGAATTAGCGCACTACCGGAGCTCCTCGCTGGGTGCGCCACGCGCGAGGTTGTGATATGCTTTGCGCAAATGGATGGAAAGAACAAGCTCTATTTCGGCGATAACCTGAAGATTCTTCGCGACCATGTCGCGGACGCCAGCGTTGACCTGATTTACCTTGACCCACCGTTCAACTCCAATGCCAACTACAACGTACTGTTTAAGGAAAAAAGCGGCGAAGAATCCGTTGCGCAGATCACGGCCTTTGAGGACACCTGGCAGTGGGGTCGGGAGCCTGAAGCTGTTTACAGGGAAATCGTGGAGAGCGGCCCGCGCAAGCTTGCTGACTTGATGCAGGCCCTGCTCGCGTTCCTGGGCCGCAACGATATGATGGCCTACCTGGTGATGATGGCCATTCGGCTGGTGGAACTGCACCGAGTACTCAAGCCCACCGGCAGCATTTATCTGCACTGTGACCCGACGGCCAGCCACTACATCAAGGCCCTGCTCGACGCCGCTTTCAAGCCCCAGAACTTTCGGACGGAGATCGTATGGAAGCGCAGCAGCGCCCACAGCGACACCAAGCAGGGCCGCAAACAGCACGGCCGCGTGCACGACGTGATTTTTTTCTATACCAAGAGTGAATTCGAATGGACGTGGAACCCGATCTACACTGCTTACGATGAGGACTACGTCGAAGAGTTCTACCGCTACGTCGAACCGGAAACGGGCCGGCGCTATAGGCTGGGCGATCTGACGGGACCCGGCGGAGCGGCGAAGGGCAACCCCCGCTACAAAGTGATGGGCGTTACGCGCCATTGGCGCTTTACGAAAGAAAAGATGGAGAGGCTCATTCGCGAGGGGCGCGTGGTGCAAACGTCGCCGGGTGGCGTGCCCGCTTATAAACGGTACTTTGACGAAATGCCGGGTGTGCCGCTTCAGGACGTCTGGACCGATATTCGGCCCATCGGCTCCCGAGCCCGAGAGCGGCTCGGCTACCCCACCCAGAAGCCGGAGGCCCTGCTGGAGCGCATTGTTCGCAGCAGCAGCAACGAGGGCGACGTCGTGCTCGACCCCTTCTGCGGTTGTGGCACGACCATCGCGGTGGCGGAAAGGCTGAAGCGGCGCTGGATCGGAATTGACATCACCTATCTCGCCATCAATCTTGTGCAGCGCCGTTTGCGGGATAGCTTCGGCCAGCAACTCAGCCCCTACGCCATCGTTGGCGCTCCCACCGACGTGCGCGGCGCGGAAGCCCTGAAAGAGATCAGCCCGCACCAGTTCGAGTGGTGGGCGGTGGACCTGGTGGACGCGAAGCCAGCCCACGACCGCAAAAAGGGCGCGGACACCGGCATCGACGGCTACATCAACTTTTTCGACGACAAAAGCGGCAAGGCCAAGCAGGTGATCGTGCAGGTGAAGAGCGGGTACATCGGCGTGAACCACGTGCGTGATCTGAAAGGGGTACTCGACCGCGAGAAGGCCGCCATCGGTGCGCTGATTACTTTGCGTGAGCCCACAAAGCCGATGCTCACAGAAGCTGCAGCCACGGGTTTCTACGAGTCAAAAGACTTTCCGGGCCGTTATTCCCGCCTGCAAATTTTAACTATTGCGGAACTGCTAGCGGGCAAGAAGCTCGAATACCCGGCCCACCGCGTCGAAACCTTCGCCAAAGCGGAGAGGAAAACCAAACACGAG
>DATFYM010000147.1:0-20656 GCA_035315065.1 Terriglobia bacterium | reverse complement strand
ACCACGGCACCGGCTCCGTCTCCAAAAACGACGCAGTCGCGGTGGTTCCAGTCCGTGACCTTGGAGAAAGTATCGGCGCCGATCACCAGCGCACGCTCGTACATACCATTCTGGATGAATTGGCCGGCGATCGTGATGCCGTAAACAAACCCGGCACACACCGCCCCCACATCGAACGCGGCGCAGCGGTTGCTAATGCCCATCTTGGTCTGCGCAATGCATGCCGATGAGGGCATCTTGCGATCGGGTGTCGCCGTGGCAACGATGATCAGGTCAATTTCGTTGGGTTGAAGCCCCGCCGAAGCGATTGCGTCCAGCCCGGCGCGGGCAGCAAGATCCGACGTGTATTCCTCTGGTTCAGAGATGTGCCGCTCGCGAATCCCCAACGTTTCGACGACCCACTCCGGAGAGGTCGGCAAGTGTGCCAGTACGTCTTCGTTCGTCAGAATCTTGGACGGAACGTAAGAACCGGTGGATTTGATGCAGACACTATCAAAGCGGCTGTTTCGACTTCTCATTTCTCCCTATGGCTCTCCTCTTGCCTTTGTTTCGTAGTGGGCCCGACCAGCCTAATTTTCGGTGCTCCGCGCTCAAGGGATCACGACGGTCCGCCTCCAAGACTGCTTGAAACAATCCTGGCGGCCGAGGGCGCGTTTTCGAGCACGGAGTGGCCCTGAGACGTTACCGGCTAGGCCGACACCGTTTGGATTCTACCAGTCTTTTCTTCCTTATGTCTGTCCTGTTTTGCTCGCTGCGCTGGTCAAAATGAGCGACTAACAAAGCCTTTGGGAGAGAGGGCGTGTGACGTGGCACATTATTATCCATATCTTCTCACGGTTACCCTATTGCTCGGCTTTCCCGACATCCGCCAGCGCTGGCAAAGAGGACACCAGCCGCACGGTTTCAAGGCTCACCCGGACCACTTGGCCCACCGGCCGCACGATGTACTGCTCATCGTCGGCCCGGTTCGGGTCAGAGCGGATGCCGTTGTGCTCCGTCCCCTGGTACTGGTCGACGACCCTTCCAGCACGCTCCGGTTGCCCAGCCGGTATTGGAAGGTCTCGGGCGGAATGCCGGCGAGCGTCAGGGACTCATTCACCTTCAGCGACCGCTTGTCCTTGCTCCAGCGCATCTTGTCGTCGACGCGGTAGGAGAGCGGCACCGACCGGTTTTCCATCCATCGGAGTGGGGTAGCGCGGAGGTGGGCGCATTTCAGCCCTCCTCCGCGGCTCTTAACAAGATGGGCGCTTACACGTGTATAAATCAAGACAATAAGAACCGCAGAGGAACGCAAAGTACGCGTACCTCTGCGCTACCAGCTTGTCCAGGGGGCGGGTCGAAGCGTTCCAGAATTCGCCTAACGTCTGCGACGTATAGCACAGCCGGGTCCCCTGCCTCCGCAAAGTGGTTCCCTTTCAAACCGGTGCTAACAACAGGCGAGGTTATCGACGACTCAGGGCAGATCGCTGGCCCTGGCCACGACTTTATAGTCCACATCGAGCGCGTCCTTGAAATGCCGCTCGCCACACCTGATCTTTCGCAGCTCATTGGGCCGCAATGAAGTCTTCCAGTTCTCAGCTTTCGTTTCCCTCACCAAGTACAGGAGAGGCTTACCCGTCGGTTCGCCGTGTTCATCGCGCTCTTCCATCACGATGGCCCAATCCGGGTTGTACTCGCCGACCGGGGTGGCAACCTTAAACCAGTTGGGGAGCTTCAGGTACAGCTTCACGTCCTTTCGGGCTTCGAGACCCTCGACGAAGCTCTTCTCCAGTTCTGAATCGAAGATGACGTGGTCGTACACCGAATTCTCCGCCGGCACCAGGTACTCCATCCAACTTTCGATCTCCGCTTCGAACTGCGTCATTTCGTACCACTGGTCAATTTTCTCGTAACGGATACCGTCCACGAGTTGATCGGCGAGCTTTTCTTTAATCGTGCGCACTGCGAGTGTTGCGAATTCTTGAGGGTTGCCCATTACGGCATTCTTGTTCTTCTGAAGTCGCTTGAACACCTCCAGTAGGGTCCCGCGCGTAATCCTCACCGGAGGCGTCGTCTGTTCCATAAGGCCGCTCATGAGTTCCACAAGATCGGGCAGCGGAAACCGGCCGGTGAGGTCGATTGCGATCTTCGGAGCGCTCATAGCCGACGTTTCAAAGCTGTCGGTCAATGCTGCCTGAACTTCGGCCTTCTGCACGGTGATCCGCAGGGGACGAATCTCCGCCGCGTCCAGTTCCGCCACCACTTCGTTGACAAGCTTGTCTTTGTCGATCTTGACCGCATACCGCGTCCGGTGCTTGATTCTCTCCCAAAGCTCCTTGAACTCAGGCTTCAGCGTGAACTCTTTCCTGAGCTTTGCAACCCCGCGCTTGCGCGCGTCGGCCGGCTTCGGCGGCACGCCTTCCTTGCCATATTCCTCTTCGATCTCCGACTGCAAACGCTCCACGTATCGCTGGTAGCTTTCGTTCGCCACCACGGTGAGCACATTGATCCGTTCGTCGCGGATACGCTCCCCAGTCTGGTCCACCGCCAGCCGGACACCGCGCCCGACCTCCTGCCGTTTCTTGACCTCGGAAGCTGTCTGGTTGAGAGTGCAAATCTGGAAGATATTGGGATTGTCCCACCCCTCGCGCAACGCGGAGTGCGAAAAGATGAACGCCACCGGCTCGTCAAAGGAAAGCAGGCGCTCCTTATCCTTCATGATCAGCTCATACGCAGCTTCGTCTTCTTTCGTCTTTCCGGAGACTGAATCGAGGGTATCCACCGCGCCGCCCCGGCGTCGCTTCTGCGCAAAGTAGGCCGCCTGCACACGGGCGGGATCAACTCCGGCCCAGTCCTCATGGGCAGCTTTCAGGCGATTGAAGGCCTGCTCAAACTGGCGGCGGATCAGGCCGTCCGCGCGGGCGTAGTTGTCCACCCTATCGATGAAAAAGAGCGACAGTACCTTGATCCCCTGGTCCTTCAGTCTGGCCTGCTTGCGGAAATGCTCTTCGATGGTGTAGCCGATTTGAGCCTCAAACAGCGCTTCCTTGTCTGCACCCTGAGACTGCCCAACCGTGAGCTCGATATCGTTCGTGAATCGCACGTACTGGCTCGCCGCACTGATGGCATCGACTTGGAAGCCGGCGTATTCGCTCCGTCCCGCCTTCTTTTCAAGCGAATCGCCCGGCCTCACCGTGACCATCTTCTCCTTCACGGCCCCGCTCTTCATCCGCTTGTGTAGCGCGACGCGGGCGGTGAGCGTCTTTTTCTTCGTTCGGACACCGTCCAGGCGCAGGAATGGGCGCGTGTCCTGGCCTTCTTTCACCACCGAAGCCACCTCAATCCGTTTCACAAGACCCTGGCGGTAGGCGTCGAACGGTGTCAGGCGGTAGATCAAGTTGTGAGGATTGCGGTGGGTGGCGCTGTAGCGCAGCGCGAACAGAGGGTCGAGCGCGGAGAGAGCCTTCACGCGCAGCTCGCTCTCCATGTTCTGTGGCTCGTCCAGGATCAGAATTGGGCGCGCCGCCTGAACGAGGTGGATGGGAACCTCTCCCTGCAGGCGGTCCGTGGTCTGGCGAATCACGGTCGACTCTCTGGTGAAGGAGTCGATAGTCATCACCATGAACTCCAGTGAACCGGATAGGGCAAACTGCCTTACCTGCGACAGGTCCTCGGAGTCGTACACGTAATAACGGTAAGGCAAGTTGTCGTAAAGCAGATGAAAGTGGTCGTCCGTCACCTGGAAAGTCTTGAGCACACCCTCGCGCACCGCCACGGACGGCACCACGATAATGAACTTTCGGAAGGCGTGGCGCCGGAAGAGCTCCAGGGCGGTGCGTACGTAGACGTACGTCTTTCCCGTGCCCGTCTCCATCTCCACAGAAAAGTTAGGAAAGCGCGCCTGCTTCGTGCCCGCCGCCGTTTCGATTCCCTCCTCAATGCAGGCGAGTTTGCTGTCCGCCTGGAGGCTGGCTTGCGCCTGCACGCCCTGGAGGTTATCGAGCAGCGCGCCTTCGGTGAGATCAAGCCGGTTCGCGACCGCGGCGAACCCCGCCGTGAGCGCGAAGGTGATGTCCACTTCGTTCCGTGGCTGGCCCTCAAAGAGATCGGTCACTGCTTCAACGGCAGCGGTCTGAAACTCCTGATTGGCGTCAAATTTGAATTCCATGATTCACAGTACTTTCAGGCGGCACTGCAGCGCCAGATTGGCTGCCAAGGTGTCGTCCAGCGCCTTATCACGGCATATGAAAAGATCGTCTTTGCCTAAGGCCAAGGCCTTTAGCGCCGGAGGGTCGAGAGCATCATCCAGACAGATGCGAAAGCTCTGGCCTTTTTCCGGGTCCGTCACCCGATACACTGCGTTCGATTCGATTCCGCCAACACGCTCAATCCGCGAGCTTAAGCTGTAGCCTTCCTTAATCGCCGCTTCCCAAATTACGCTCTGCGCCTCCCAGCCTGGCACCAGGGGGTCGATGTGCAGTTGCATCCGCTGCTCGTAGGCTCCGGGGTCATCCGTACGTTCGGGACCGGCCCACACTCTGTAATGTGACTCCCGAAGGCTGAATACTCGCAGCCCTATCTCGGCTCGGGGCGGCGAGGGCGCGAGCGTTGGATCATCTGGTTTCTGTCGCTGCGCGATTACTCGGCGAATCCGCTCTTCCGCGATCTTTGTAATGTAACGAAAACCAGCCCTTTTACCAACTGAGTCCTCTGCTAAAGGCTCCGGCAATTGAACAAGGATGAAGGTGCGGGCGCCGCCGTTGGCATCATTGAGTCGAAGGACCGCCTCGGCGGTCGTGCCTGACCCGGCGAAAAAGTCGAGCACGAGGTCACCTGGCTCGGTCGCAAACGACACAAGCGACAGCAGCAGGTCGACTGGCTTAGGATTGGGAAAAACGTTCTCTTCGGTCCCGAGGACTCGTTTCAGATCGTATGCACCGAGCCGTCCATCCATGACCACGACACTCCGGAGGCTGTCCTCGTAATCCTTGAGATATTTCTTAATCTTTACAATTCGGTTCTCTTCCTCCCCGTACAGAATCTCGTCAGCAGCCTCCATCTGCCTGAATGTAGCCTCGGGAAATCGGTACCCGTTGGCTGGTTTGCGCATCGGCCTGTGAGTGGTCGGGTGAATCACCTCGAAATCGTACCCGCCGGGCCGAGGATTGTGGACACTTTCGGACCCCGTGTAGACACCTTGCAGGTCAACGTGCTTATATCTGGCGAGGCTGCCCACTGTTTCAGCGTTGTCTGTGATAAATTCTCTGATTTCCTTCTCAATGTACCGTGGGTCTTCGGTAAGCGTCCGTAACCGATCGTATTCCCGGGTGAGCAGATCCTTCGCCTCCGATGCAGGCTCTTCCAAGCTTGCGGCAGGGCAGCTTTGCTTCGAGCGTAGCAAAGGATGAACTCATTGTCTTTGTTGATTAGGGTGGGATTGTTGTCCGTGACGTTCTTCCACGAAATGATGCCAACACGGTTCTCTTCCCCAAACACTTCGTTCATCAACAAGATCAGGTCTGCCAACTCTACGTCATCAATACTGGCGAAAATCACTCCGTCGTTGTCCAACAACTGGCGGGCCAGAAAGAGGCGGGGGTACATCATCGAGAGCCACGCAGAATGATAGCGCCCGTTCGTCTCCGGGTTGCTCGCCAGAAGGTTCCCGTCGCTGTCCTTCTGGCCGGTGAGCTTGAGGTAGGTGTCCAGGGGATCGGTGAAGTTGTCCGGGTAAATGAAGTCGTGGCCGGTGTTGTAGGGCGGGTCGATGTAAATCATCTTCACCCGCCCGAAGTACGACTTATAAAGCAGCTTTAGAACCTCGAGGTTGTCGCCTTCGATAAAGATGTTGCCGGTGTGTTCGAAATTCACGGACTTTTCGGGGCAAGGGATAAGCGTGGCGCGGCTTGGCGTTTGCAGCAGGCGAATCGAATCCCGCTTGCCAGCCCAGCTAAAAGAGTACCGCTCCGGACGCGAGTCAACTTCCTCGCCAAGGGCAGCGCGGAGCTTATCAAAGTCGACCTTGCCCTCCGTGAACGCTTCCGGAAAAAGCTCGCGCAGCCGCCCGGTTTGTTCCGCCAGCCAGTCAGCAGACGTGCCGGTGACGTGCTCAATGTCTGGTCTCAGCTTTGACTCCACAAAACCCTCCGCACCCCGCCTCCGATGTCAGGGCGAGAATTCCAACAATCGTCTATATCAGAAACGCGTCGACTGGGTCGCGTGGCCGAGCTGACCGCGCCCTCATGAAGCACTCCCTGGCGGCCGTAGGCCTCAAGCTCCGCGTAGGAGGCGCGAATGGCGGAGTCGGTGGGTTTTAGAGGCCGCTCGCTTTTCATCTTTGAGCCAGCAGACAGGATAAACATTATCCGGCGGCTGACCCGAAAGCAAGCAGAATGGCGCGCCATGGCTGTCGCAGCGGGGGCCTCGTGGGTTTCAGGAGGAGGAGTCAGGACCAACCAGAACTCTGTCCTCAGACTATTTGGCTGCGTACTGCCGTGAACTTCAGAGGATGCCACGATGTGTACCAGGCGTCACCCTGGTATGTGACATTGGTCACTGCGGTCCCTTCGGGGGTATGCGAATCTGGTAACCTTGGGGCCGCCAAAGGGAGATGGAGGATGACCCTTCGGTTTGCAGTCTTCTTCGTGGCAGGATTTCTGGGTGGGGCGGTGGCCTGCTGGGCCCGTATGCACCGTCTACGGGCCAAGCTCCAACTCATGGAATTCTCTTTCCGCCAGCGCATAAACACCCGGTTGGAGCAATTGCCGATTCCGCGCGGGGAGCGCAGCAAGGTTCGGCCGCCGACGGCGGCGTAAGGGGAGCCGGGAAGGCGGATCATCGCCGACCGAGGAAGGGCTGTGGCTCTGGCAAAGAGCAGGACCTCCTTGGTTGCTCGGCTCCCCACCCCCCCAGCTTCCCGTACGCCGACGCCCACGCCGCACCCAGCCCAGCTAGCCGGACGCGGGAAGCGAGCAGGTGTTGAATTCTTCCACACTTTTATAGTTAAATCAACAGTTATTTTATGGTCATATAATAACCTCATCCCAGACCGGCGGTGGCGATGTAAGGGGAGCCGGGAAGGTGGATCATCGCCGACCGAAAGGAAGTGCGTGGGGCGAAGATCACGACTTCCTCGGTTGCTCGGCTCCCCGCCGCCCCGGCTGCCTTTACGCCGGCGCGCCACGAAACAATCCAGCCCGCCACCGAAAGCCGGAAAGCGGGAATGCTGAATTTTTCAACACTTTTATGACTAAGTCAACTTCTACCTTTTGCCCTCCTTCGGTCTGTTCCCGCGGAATGCTGAGTAAGCGCGGCGGGGGGGCTCAGACCGCAGCTCTGGACAGCCAGCGCTCAGGATGACATGCGGGTACTTAGGACCACGCGGAGGAACACCATCCGCCGGCTGACCCGTAAGCAAGGGGAACGGTGCGCCGCGATACGAAGTGAAAATCAGCACATAGGGATGGGCTGACAGGTTTAAGTAACTAAAAAAGTATTTGACTTTTAGATAACATAGTGCTAGGCTAAGTCTGTATGAGCGATCCACCCAATGTGACCCGTGAGCGGGGCCATTCCCTGCGTGGTACGACGCATCGAATGACGGTAACACGACCCCGGCCCAATTGGGGGTCGATCGAGGGTCGCACGCTTACCGATGTGGTAGAACTGAGAAAATTAACCAGGGGGAATTACCGCCAATTTCCCTTATGGATATCCGATTTTGGTGGAGAGCGGGTGTTGCAAACAAGCGGGTTATCGGAGGCAGTGTCCGTTTTCGGGCGTTTTGGGGCCTACCAAATCGTACCAAATTTTACCAATTTTTACCAAAAGCGTGTAGCGAGGGGGTGCGAACGGGCTCGAAGAGGCAGTTAACGAGGGCTTTTTCGCGACCTGTTTTATTAAAACGTGTCAAGTCCGGCGGCTCGTGTCAACCGGTAATCGGCGTTCACTTCCTCCAAAATAGTTGTGGCCTACGTGCAAAGGACCCTCCAACACAGAGACACAGAGCCACAGAAAAGAATGACAGACGTTGGGAAACGAAAGGAACCTTCATGTCATCTTCGTTTTTTCTCTGTGTCGCTGTGCCGCTCCGGTTAATTCTGGACGGCAATCTGTTGATTCGACGCCGATTGTTCGCCAAGTTGATCAGCCGACGAAGCCACTGCAAGCTGATTCTAAAGGACTTACTATCCAGGCCTCCGGCGAACGTCACGCCACTCTATCTGTTTCTTTCGGACGGCCGAGACGGGCAGAGGGCTATCTATTGATTCCGCAAGGGTTGTCGGCCAAGTTGCGAAGGACAACAGCCGAAGGCTTGCTCAATCTAAAGGACTTACTAAAGGTGTTTCCATCGAGCAGTCGGGTGACCTTCTTGCGTTTTGTCGGACGACCGAAACGCGATGATGGCAATCTATTGATTCAACGATGGTTGTCGGCGAATCGAGTGGGGAGACCAAGCAAAGGCCTGCTCAATCTAAAGGACTTACTAAAGGTGTTCCCGTCGAGCGGTCGGGTGACCTCTTCGGGTTTTGTCGCGCGACGGAAACGTGGCGAGGCCTATCTATTGATTCCGCGGTGGTTGTTGGCCAAATTTCTGAATAGAACGGGCGAAGGGTTGCTTAATCTAAAGGACTTGCTAACTGTGCCTCCGGCGAGCCCTAAGGCGTTACTTGAAAGCGCGCCCGGTTTTAAGGCCCTCTTTTTGTGCAGAATCGCGCCAAATTTAGCCAGTTTCCAGCAAAAACGTGCAGATATTGGCAGAAAATGGGGGCTCTACGAGATGATCCCAGCTAACTCCTATGGTCGTGCGGACGGTAACGACCGACGAAAAAAGCTTTTGCCTTTTCCCGTCCGGTGAGTAAGATAGCTGCTCTAATGATCCGGTCGGGAGGACTCCAATGGGAAAAATGAGACAAGTGCGATTGGGCAGGATCGCCGTTCTGATGGTGGCAATGGCCGCGCTGTGGTCAGGTCGAAGCTTCCTCGCGCAGCAGGCCGACGAGAGCGACCAAGGCAACCCCAAGGACAAGCCGTTCAAGGCGCTGAAGTGGCGGCTGATCGGGCCGTTTCGCGGCGGGCGCGTGCTGGCGGTGACGGGCGTTTCCGGCGAGCCCAACACCTACTACTTCGGCGCGGTGGCGGGCGGCGTCTGGAAAACGACCAACGGCGGCGTCAGTTGGGAGCCGATCTTTGACAAGCAACCGATCGCTTCCATCGGAGCCATTGCCGTCGCTCCATCCGATCCGAACGTGATCTACGTGGGAACGGGCGAGGCGTGCATCCGCGGCGACATTTCTTACGGCGACGGCGTCTACAAGTCGACCGACGCGGGCAAGACCTGGTCCAACGTCGGTCTCAAAGACACGCTGCACATTGGCAGGATCGCCGTTCATCCCACGAATCCTGACCTCGTGTTTGTGGCCGCTCTCGGCCACGCCTACGGACCCAACTCGGGGCGCGGCGTCTTCCGTTCCGCCGATGGCGGCAAGACGTGGCAGAAGGTGCTTTACAAAGACGACAAAACCGGCGCCATCGATATCACGTTTGCGCCGTCGAATCCGCACATCATGTTTGCGGCGCTATGGGAAGCTAACCGCACGCCCTGGGGCCTCACCTCTGGCGGGCCGGGCAGCGGGCTCTACAAGTCGACGGATGACGGTGTCACCTGGAAGCACCTCGAAGGCAACGGTCTGCCGAAGGGAGTGATGGGCCGGATCGGCGTGGCGGTGGCGGGCGGCGATCCGAACCGCGTCTATGCGCAGATCGAAGCCGAACACGGCGGCCTCTACGTCTCGAACGACGGCGGCGAACACTGGTCGATGGTGAACGGCGACCATCGCTTCACGCAGCGCGCCTGGTACTTCACTCATGTGTTCGCGGACCCGAAGAACGTCGACACCGTCTACGAGCTCAATACCGGAACCAATCGCTCCATCGACGGCGGGCACACCTTCAAGCCGCTGCGCACCCCGCACGGTGATTGCCACGGCTTCTGGATCGATCCGGCCAACCCCGACCGCATGATCGAAGGCAACGATGGCGGCGCCACCATCTCTACCGACGGCGGCCAGACGTGGACCACGCTCGACAATCAGCCCACGGCGCAGTTCTACCACGTGGCCACCGACAATCGCTTCCGCTACTACGTCTACGGCGCGCAGCAGGACAACTCCACCGTCGCCATCGCCTCCAGCAGCGACAACGGGGCCATCGGTCCCAAGGATTGGTACGACGTGGGCGGCGGCGAGAGCGGATTCGTCCTGCCCTACCCGCCTGACCCCAACATCGTCTACGCCGGGTCCTACGATGGCCTCATCACTCGCTACAACCACGAGAACGGCCAGGAGCAGGACATCAATCCGTGGCCCGACAATCCCATGGGCTCGGGCGCTGCGGACCTGAAGTACCGGTTCCAGTGGACCGCGCCGATTGCGCTCTCGCCGCACGATCCGAACACGCTCTACTTCGGGGCTAACGTTCTCTTCAAGTCGACCGACGGCGGCGCAAGCTGGACCATTATCAGCCCCGATTTGACGCGCAACGATAAGTCGAAGCAGCAATCGGCGGGCGGGCCCATCACCAAGGATAATACCAGCGTCGAGTACTACGACACGATCTTCGCCATCGCCGAGTCGCCGGTGGAGAAGAACCTTATCTGGGCGGGCTCCGACGACGGCCTGATTCATTTGACGCGCGACGGCGGCCAGCACTGGGATAACGTCACGCCCAAGGACCTGCCCGAGTGGAGCATGATCAGCCTGATCGATCCTTCGCCCCACGCCGCAGGCTCGGCATACGTGGCCGTCGATCGCCACAAGCTCGACGATCGCCAGCCCTACATCTACAAAACCAGCGATTACGGCAAGACGTGGAGCAAGATCACTAACGGCATCGCCGACTACGTCCACGCGGTGCGTGAGGACCCCAAGCACAAGGGCCTGCTGTTCGCGGGCACCGAGACCGGCGTTTGGGTGTCGTGGGACGACGGCGGTCACTGGCGTTCGCTGCAACTCGACTTGCCCGTCAGTCCGGTGCACGATCTCACGGTGCACGGCGACGATCTCATCGTGGCCACGCACGGCCGCGCCTTCTGGATCCTCGATGATATCGAGCCAATTCGGCAATTCAGCGATCAGATTGAGTCGAGCGACGCTTATCTCTACAAGCCCGCGTTGGCTTACCGGCAGCGTGGCGGCGGCTTCTTCCGGCCGCGCGGCGCGATCGGCGCCAACCCGCCTTCCGGCGCCGTGATCGACTATTACCTGAAGTCAGGGGTCGACGAGACGGCGAAGGGTGAAGGCAAAGAGAAGGGCGCAGATCAATCGGGCAGCGGCGACAAGGCGAAGAGTGCCTCCCGGGACGACAAGGAAAAGAAAGGTCAGGAAGTGACGCTGGAAATCCTGGATAGCAAGGGCAAAGTGGTGCGCAAGCTTTCGAGCAAGCCCAAGGCCCCGGAAGGCGGGGGGCTGGCGGAGTTGGCCGCCGAGTTCGGCTTCGAGCTGCCCGGCGAACAGCTACCGGCCAAAGCCGGGCTGAACCGTTTCGTGTGGGACCTGCACTATCAGAAGCCGACCGATATCCATGCCATCGGTTGGGGCGGCTTCCCGGAAGGTGCACTGGCACTGCCCGGGACGTATCAAGTGAGGCTCAGCGCGTTCGGCAAGACGCTGACCGAGCCGTTCGAAGTGAAGCTCGACCCGCGCATCAAGACGTCGCCGGCCGATCTCGAGAAGCAGTTCGAGCTGATGACCAGGATCAACGAGAAGGTCTCCGCCGACCACGATGCCGTGAAGCAGATCCGCGATCTGCGCGCGGAGCTGGCCGACCTGCGCAAGCGGCTGGGCGATGATCCCGGCGCTAAGCCAATCGTCGAGGCTACAAAGGCCATCGACAAGAAGATCACGGAGATCGAGGAAGCGCTCATCCAGACCAAGACGAAGTCGGGTGAGGACGCGCTCAATTATCCGATCAAGCTGAACGACAAGCTCATGGGCCTCGGCGGCACCGTCCAGAGTGCCGATACCGCTCCGACGCGCCAGTCGTATGAAGTGCTCGACGACCTGAGCCGGCAACTCGACGAGCCGCTCGCCAAGTGGCGGGAAGTCATGTCGAAGGACGTCCCGGCGCTCAACGAGTCGATGCACAAGGCCAAGCTCGGTGCCGTGCTGATCCTGGCGGTGAAGCACGAGGAGGAATAGCTGAAGCAAGGAGCAAGAAGCAAGAAGAAGCAAGAATAGGAAGCAGGAATAATCAAGGAAGGGCCCCCGGCTTCTTGCTTCTGGCTTCTTGCTTCTTACTTTGCAAGACTGCGCCGCGCGTGCTAGCCTCGTAAGTATGAACCGATACGAGAACGAGACCTTCGAGAAGCGGCACGTGGTGCTGGACGACGGAGTCTTCATCAACTGCACGTTCAAGAGCTGCAGCCTGGAGTACTCGGGCGGCGACGTCTACGTGCAGAACTGCCAGGGCGACGGGTGCCAGTTGATCTGGCGGGGAGCGGCGCAGCGGACCGTCTTCCTTCTCCAGGGGCTGGGGCTGATGGTGGCGCCCAACGTGCCGGTTCCCGTGCCTGGATCCAGCCGCGTCCAGTGATTGACGACTTTCGATTGAAAACGGCTTTCAGCGGTCAGCCATTCCGCTGCTCCCATGGCCGAGGCACTCAGGTCGGCTCGTCGTTGTTACATCTCAGTCGAAGGAGTATCTCGCATCACGACCTCGTCGTCCAAGCTCAGCGGGAGGGCCAGTCTCTCATAGGCAATCTTCGCCGCATCAAGGGCGGCAAGCGACTCCTCCCGGACGATGTAGATTTCGCCTCGCAGCGCGCGCACCTTGCCCTGACGCACGAGGAGCATGAATCCGTCGGCTCGTTGTTCATCAGGGGATGTGAAGCGTATTGCTACCATGTCTGTGCTGTGACGAATGAAAAGCCGAGCGTTCTCTCCGTTTGCCTTTTGCCCGTTGACCTTTGCCTTTTGCCTTCCTTTGGCACTATTCTTCCTCTTCTTCCCCGCCCACGCCCGCGGCCTTGAAAGCGGCGACGATCTTGTCGGCGATCGGCTGCGGGACGATGTCGTAATGCGAGTACTCCATCGAGTAGGTGCCTCGACCCTGGGTCATGGACGTGAGGTCCGACGCGTAACTGAGCATATCGGACAGCGGCACTTGGGCCCGGACCGCCGTCGCGCCGCCCTTGGAATCCATGCCCTGCACGCGCCCGCGCCGACTATTAAGGTTCCCCATAATATCTCCGGCATAATTCTCAGGAACGGTAATCTCAACGTTCATAATGGGCTCCACCAGGCATGGCTTGGCTTGCTCCATGCACTTTTTGAAGGCCTTGGAACCCGCGAGTTTGAAGGCCATTTCCGAGGAGTCGACATCATGGTAGGAGCCGTCGTAGACGGTCACCCGGAAGTCCACCACCGGGTAGCCGGCCAGGTAGCCTTTGGCCGCCGCCTCCACGATGCCCTTTTCCACCGCCGGGACGTAGTTCTTGGGAATGGCGCCGCCGAAGATGTCGTTGACAAACTCGAAGCCGCTGCCGCGCGCCAGCGGTTCCATCTTAATCCAGCAATCGCCGTACTGGCCGTGGCCGCCGGTCTGCTTCTTGTGTTTCCCCTGCGCGTCGGCCTTGCCGCGAATAGTCTCGCGGTACGGGATCTTCGGCGCTTTCAGCGTCACTTCTACGTTGAAGCGCCGCTTGAGCTTGGAGACTGCCACTTCCACGTGCTGCTGGCCGGCGCCCGAGATCAGGAACTCCTTGGTTTGCGGGTCGCGCGAGAAGCGCAGCAGCAGGTCTTCTTCCAACATGCGATGAATGGCGGCGGAGAGCTTGTCTTCGTCGCCGCGCGACTTGGCCTCTACCGCAAAGCTGATGGCGGGCTCCGCCAACTTCACCTTGGGATAAATAATCGGCGCGGACTTGTCGCCCAGCGTGTCGCCGGTCAGCGTCTCCTTGAGCTTGGCCACGGCGCCGATGTCGCCGGCATGCAGTTCGGGCACGGCGGTCTGGGTCTTGCCCTGCACCACCCCGATGTGCGCGAGCTTTTCTGTCCCGCCCCGCTCCATGTTGGTAAGCGTGGCGTCGTTCTTCACCACGCCCGACATCACTTTGAAGTAGCTCACGCGCCCCGCGAAGGGATCGGCAACCGTCTTGAAAACGTATGCCGAAACCGGCTGATCGTCCGCGATCTTGCGCTTCACGGGAGAGCCGCCTTCGTGGTCCAGCCCTTCCACCTCGCCGCGCTCGAGCGGCGAAGGCAGGTAGTCGGCGATAAAGTTCAGCAGGTCCTCGGCGCCGATATTCGGCAGCCCGGCGCTCACCAGCACGGGAACGATTCGCTTCTCGCCCACCGCCTGCTTCAAGCCAGGGATGAGGTCCTCGGGCGGGATGGTGCCTTTTTCAAAGAACTCCTCCATCAACTTGTCGTTGCCCTCGGCCACCATCTCCACCAGCGCTTCGTGGGCCTTGCCGGCCGCGTCGGCGAGCTCAGCGGGAATCTCGGACTCCTTGCCCTTGCCCGACCCGCTGGCGTCGTACAGCCTGGCCTTCATGGTGACCAGATCGATGACGCCGCGAAAACTCTTCTCTTCGCCTACCGGCAACTGGATGGGGATAACGGCGCGTCCGAAAGCCTCCTGTAGGGCCGCCAGTGCCCGGTCCAGGCTGGCGCGCTCGCGGTCCAGTTGGTTCACCACGATCGTCCGCGGCAGGCCGTACTTCTCGCAGAATCCCCACGTTTTCTCGGTCTGCACCTCCACGCCTGAGACGCCGTGGACCAGCACCAGGGCCGAGTCGGCGGCCAGGAGCGCGGCCTCCGTCTCGTGCAGGAAAATGTTGTAGCCGGGAGTATCGATGAAGTTGATCTTGGTTTTGCCCCACTCGGCGTAGGCCAGCGCGGCGCTGATGGAGAACTTGCGCTGAATTTCCTCTTCGTCGTAGTCGGTGACCGACGTGCCTTCGTCCACTTTGCCCAGCCGGTTCACCATCCCGGCGGCGTAAAGCAGCGCCGAAATCAGTTGTGTTTTGCCGGTATCGCCGTGGCCTACCAGAGCCACGTTGCGAATGTTTTGCCCCTCGTAGGTTTTCACCGAACGTCCTCCGTACCCGCAGTCAATCGCGGCGTCGCGCTCCTTTCTCGATGGGAGCCATCACAGCGAGCGCGCCCGCCATGAAGCAAGCCGCCATCGTAACACAGTCGTAGAGTTTCGTTGTAGGTTCGTTTTAGGTTCGTTTCTATGGACAAATCGATTCTAAAGGACTTACAAGGTTCGTCCTAGGTTCGTCTTAGGTTCGTTCCAAGGGTCAAGTTGTTGGCTAGGCGGCACTTACTAGGTTCGATTGGCCTTTTTCAGCGTTTTCTGCCGCCACCGTCGCCCCATCAGGCACCGTTTCAGCCCTGGTTGGAGCCTTTCCTGGGACCGTCACTGCGCTCTCGCCCGCGGTTGACTCCGGCCCGGAGTCCGTTCCCTGTTCCCTATTCCCTGTTCCCTGTTCCCTGTTTGCCGTTCCCTGTTCCCTATTTGCCGTTCCCTGTTCCCTATTCCCTATTCCCTGTTCCCTATTCCCTGTTCCCTGTTCCCTATTTCCCGTTCCCTGTTCCCTATCCCCTATTCCCTGTTCTTCAGGCGGCCGCCACCATTGCGACCGCTTGAGCTTCAGTTGTAGCAAGAGCCGCGTCTGCTCGCTGATCTGCTTCTCGAGCGCCGCTTCCTTTTTGGCCACTTGCTCCTCCACCAGGGTTGGCCCGGCCTTGCTCCGCAAAGCCATCTCTCGCTGGTAGAGGTCACGCTCTTGCTCCACGTCGCGCCGTTCCTGGGCCATCCACTTGGGCAGTTCCTGCGCGGCTTTCGCCGCCGCGGCCTCGTCCGAACCAAAGAAGTCGATCACCAGCAATCGGATCGTCTCTCCCGCCTTGCTGGGGCATTCGCCGTAAAGCTCGCGCATCAGCCCGGGATACTCGTCGGGGCATACTTGATCCTCCAGCCATTTCTGGAGGCAATCCAAAAGGTCAAAGATTCGCTTGAACTTGGACGGCCGGTCCTTGGCCTGCCACAGTCCCTGGGCCTCCAACTCGACGGCCAGGGCGCCGGGACACCAGCGGCGCGCCAGGAGCTCCCGCCGCTGCGCCTGGATCTCGCCCACCCGCGAGGCCGTCAACTGGCTCTCCATCCAGGCGGCTCGTAGTGAGGCCTTGTCAAAGCTCTTCTCGGCGATGGCCTTCACCGCCATGGCCTGCATCACGTCGTCCGGCTGCCAACCCTCCGTCAGCTCCAGGTGTAACTGGTCGAAAAAAGCCGGGTCCTCTCCCCGTCTCAGCATGATCTCGCGCAGGGCATTGTCGGTCTTCGCGTAGGCTCCGGTCTTGAGGGAGTTCAGGGAGGCGCGCGCCTTGCCTTCCGGGGTTTTGGGGCCTTTCGATTTCTTGCCGTTCGCCTGACTGGCGGCCACCCGCGCCGCGGTGGTTTCGCGTTCCACTAACGACATGCCATCGACCTCCTCGGTCTCGCTCGGTCCCGGATATACCCGCCGCCGGATTTCATTCAAACTCACAGCCGCTATCGGTCCGAAGCTAGCCTCAAGAGATATGCTACGCCCATCAGCGTCTGTTGTCAAGAAGAATATTTTTAGTGTGGTACCCCGAGAGGCGCTCTCGCCCTATGGAACGGTCCTACGCGGTCGCGTCGAATGTAACCGAAAAGGGGATATAATGCAGAGTGGACAAGCCACACGGACAAACCCCCTCACCCCCGGCCCCTCTCCCCCAAAGGGGCGAGGGGAGAGTTAAGTCGGGGGTTGCCTTATAACCCCCTGTGGTTTCGTCTCCTCTTATAACCCTCGTCCGCCTTGGGGGAGAGCGCGGCCCTTTTCGTCTTACAACCCTCGCCCCCTTGGGAAGAGGGTGGTCCCGCCCAGCGGGACCGGGTGAGGGGGTCGCAATGCGACAGGCTGGTAAGCAAATGAGCGACAGCACGGCTCGACGCACATCGAGATCAACCGCCCGCAGCACCACCCAGATTGCTCACGCCCGGGAGTTGCGCCAGACGGCGACCGAAGCGGAACAGGTCGCCTGGCAACTGCTCCGTAAACTTCGGCCCGCGGGTTTTAGCTTCCGCCGTCAGCACCCGGTGGGAAGATGCGTGGTGGACTTCTGCTGTCCGCTTAAGCGCCTGATTCTGGAGTTGGATGGAAGCGTTCACGGTCAACCGAGCCAGGCCCGGCGAGACGTGACACGTACCTTGAGCGGCTTGGATACACGGTGTTCCGCCTCCCTAACGGCATTGTGCTGAGTGCGCCGGATGAGTTCATGAAACGCGTTTTGAATCGCGTCTCAACGCTGCCGGACGCACCTCCGGATGATCGGTAGTTCTCGACGTGCTTGAGCTCGTGGCGGCTTGTAACCCCCTCGCCCCCGGCCCCTCTCCCCCAAAGGGGCGAGGGGAGAAGAGATACAGTTTTTTTGCGCGAGCCCTATCCACAACGTGGAGTAAGCCCCACCCCAATTAAACTCTCCCCTCGCCCGAATGGGGGGAGAGGCCCGAGAATTTCAACCTTTTCTCTCCCCTCGCCCCTATGGGGGGAGAGGCCCAAAAATTCAACCTCTTCTCTCCCCTCGCCCCCTTGGGGGAGAGGGGCCGGGGGTGAGGGGGTGTCAGAAATTGGATGTCGCAGCACACTGGAAGTACGGCTGCCCCGATCGCTCAAAGACGCGCGGGTGCGGCTGAGCAAGCGGGACAGAACCAGCATCAACCAGTTCGTGGCTAAGCTTTCGCGCAAGCTGCAAAGAGCCGACTGCGCTGCCGTAAAACGCTTGCGCGGGAACCGCTAAAGACGGAGAATGACCCTCGACCGCTAACGGCAGCCAAGCCGGCTGAATGCAAAGCGGCGAGCAGCTTAGTTTCCGGGGAAGAAACCATGCCTCACGGGAAAGCCTCACCGAAGAACGGCACGCACAAGAAGCCCATCGAGCAGTACGATCACAAGGACAAGAAGCGGACCAACAACCCGCCCGTGGGACTGGTGACGCCGGAGACCGACCAGGACAAGCCCGCAAGGAAGTACGCCTACGATCCGCACCTTGACCCGCGACTTGAATGGGCCGGAAAGGCGGAGCGGACCTCGTTTGAAGTGCCTACGGTTTCGCTGCACGTCCACGAACGCATCGAACCGCGAACCATCATGGAGGCTGTCCGCAAGCGCAACGGGAACGGACAGCCCATCCAGCCGTCTCTCTTCGGCTCGCCCGCCGAAAACCCGCCCTTTCGCGAGGCTATCGACTTCTACCGGCACCCGCACAACTGGTCGAACCGCCTGATTGCCGGAGATTCGCTGAAGGTGATGAACTCGCTGCTCGAGAAGGAAGGGCTGGCGGGGCAGGTGCAAATGGCATATATCGATCCCCCCTACGGCATCACGTACCGCAGCAACTTCCAGCCCTTCGTCAACAAGCTAGAGATCTCTCCGGCCGATAAAGACGAAGACTTAACGCAGGAGCCGGAGATGGTCTGCGCGTTTCGAGATACGTGGGAGTTGGGGATTCATTCGTACTTGACCTACTTGCGCGACCGACTGCGGTTGGCCAAAGAACTCTTGAATGACAGCGGTTCCTGCTTCGTCCAGATTAGTGACGAGAACCTGCACTTCGTGCGCAACTTGATGAGCGAGGTCTTTGGCGAGGATCATTTCATTGGTCTGCTGTCATTTCAAAAGAAGGGGAGCCAATCAGGTGATTTCATCCCCTCGATCCATGAATACTTGGTGTGGTACGCCAAAGACAAAACCGCGACTAAGTTCCGACGGTTGTATGTGCCACGGAACCTAGCTGGGGTTGGAGGGTCGGGATTCGACTATCTGGAATTGGCGGGCGGCTCCGAAAGAGCTCTCACCCAGGAGGAGAAGGAGGGGCGCGTCGAGGTTCCTCGGGGCGCCCGGGCCTTTCGCTACAACCCCCTATTCAGCGCAAAGCCCGGACCAAACGAACCCGTAGAACTGAACGGGAGACCGTACCCATCGGGTGGTGCCTCTTGGAAGATCAGTCCTGGCCACATCCCTCGTCTTGCCAGCATGGGCAGAGTAGTTCCTCAAAACACCCGCCTCGTTTTCAAGAGGTACGCGGACGATTTTAACTATGTGCCGCTAACCAACATTTGGACGGGCCTCGGCGGCGCAACGAATAAGGTGTACGTCGTACAGACCAATCCTGAAGTCATTGCGCGCTGCGTCCTGATGACCACTGATCCAGGCGATCTTGTTCTCGACCCGACGTGCGGGTCCGGTACCACGGCCTATGTCTCAGAGCAGTGGGGCCGCCGCTGGATCACTTGTGACACATCGCGTGTGGCGATCACGCTTGCCAAGCAGCGGTTGATGACGGCGCTCTATAACTATTACGAGCTGGCGCACCCCGAGGAAGGTGTGGGCAGTGGATTCAGGTACAAGACGGTTCCTCACATCACGCTGAAATCCATTGCCAACAACGAGCCTCCGACACCGGAAACACTCTACGACCAGCCGCTTATTGATAAGAGCCGGGCACGAGTAAGCGGCCCCTTCACGGTGGAGGCCGTGCCCGCGCCGACCGTGAAATCAATCTCGGAGGTTTCCACATTCGGGCCAGTTGCTGAAGCAGCGCAGATGAGCCTGGATGGCACGACGCCACCGCAGCAAGTCCGCTTGGCATGCCCGCCCGCGGAAGCCAACGCCTCGATTGCGCGCTCCGGCCCGACGCTGCGCCACGCCGAATGGCGCGACGAGCTTTTGAAAACGGGCATCAGGGGCAAAGGCGGCCAGATGATCCACTTTACCCGCGTCGAGCCGCTCAGCGGGACCCGCTGGATTCACGCCGACGCCGAGACCAAGCCCAACGGCAAGGAAGAGAAGCCGCAACGCGTGGCGGTGGCCTTCGGCCCCGAGGACGCGCCGCTTGACCAGCGGCAGGTGGAAATGGCTTGGGAAGAGGCGCGAACGCTCCGCCCCAAACCGGCCATGATTGCGTTTGCGGCCTTCCAGTTTGACCCCGAGGCGGCCAAGGATATTGACGAGCTGACGCCCGAGAAGAACCGGGATGACGTTTCTCAAGGTGCAGATGAACACCGACCTCTTGACCGAGGACCTGAGGAAGAAGCGGGCGAGCAACCAAAGCTTCTGGTTGATTGGCCAGCCGGACGTGGAAGTGCGCCCCGTCAGGACGGGCGAGCACAAGGGCAAATGGCAGGTGGAAGTGCACGGCTTCGACTATTACAACACGCGAACCGGAACGATTGATTCGGGCGACACCACCAACATCGCCGTCTGGCTGCTGGACACCGATTACGACGGGCGCAGTCTCTATCCGCGACAGGTGTTCTTTCCCCTAGCCGACGAGGACGGGGGCTGGGCGAAGCTGGCGCGAAACTTGAAGGCCGAAATCGACCCGGAACTGATTGAAGCCTACCGAGGCACAGTCTCGCTACCGTTTGAGCCGGGCAAACACAAGCGCATAGCAGTTAAAATAGTGGACGACCGGGGCATCGAAAGCCTCAAGGTCGTGGAGGTGACCTGATGAGCGGAAACGGGACCGAGCTGCTTGACGTAACGGGGGAAGTCCTGGAAGCGAACCTTCGTGAGAAGCAGTTCCAGCTCTGGACCGATGAATCGAACCACGTGTCGGTGAGCTTCCGGGAATCCGAGGAAGCCGAT
>DATFYM010000146.1:0-72286 GCA_035315065.1 Terriglobia bacterium | reverse complement strand
CGCCCTTCTCGTCATCTGGACGCGAGTCTTCGCTCACCCCGAGCCAGTTTGGGCGTAGCCGGTGGAGTGCGCACACCACCACGCCAATCCTGTCAGGCGAACCGTCGGTTGAAAGACCGAGGTTCCCGGACGGATTTCTAGCACCGTCAGCGTCTGCTCGAAGGCGGCGGGCGAATCATTGATGCGGCGCAGGCCGACGCGGAACGCCTCCTCCGTGTCCACCGTGTCGCGGATGTACTCGCGCTCGCGGCGCCGCCCCTCGTTATCGGCCTGCTCCTTGCGGGCTACCAGCATGGAGTCGCGGGCGCCCTCCACCCGCTGCTTGCGCCAAAGGAGCCAGGCCAGTTCGTCGATTTCCGCGTCGAAGAGGGGATCGAGGCCAAAGCCCCAACTGGCGTGGAGGCGGGCGCGATGGCGCTCGAACTCGAGGGGGTTCTCGCCCAGGGCAACCATGGCTACGTAGGTGCGGGTTTGGGAGTAAAGCCCGTGGACCAAGCCATTCAGGCTGGAGTTTTGCTTGCCGGCCTCGGTTTGAGGTCCGGTAGAGTGCTGGGAGTTCTGCCGGTTAGCAGCCGCCTTCTTTTCCGAAACGTGAGGTGCATTGGGCGATTGAGTGATTGAGCCATTGAAGGGCAGCAAGTTCTTTGTTTTCAATGGCCCAATGACTCAATGAACCAATTCCCCATGGCCCGATTCCTACCCATCTACGAGCATGCGCACAAAAAAATGAGACAATGGAGACAAATGAGACAAATGAGACACTTTATTTTCCGACGTGAAATCAGCGACTTGGAGGGCCAAGTTGAAGACCCGGGTTCAAAAAGTCGGAAAAGTGTGGCATTTTGCCACACTGAAGAGGACTTTGGCGTGCGCATCAGAGTAGCCAGGCGAGTTCCTCAATTTCGACATCAATGGGGCTTGGCCGCAACCAGCAGGTTGCTGAAAACCCCGTTCCGGGCAGTTTTCGTAGAGGCGCCCTTTAGAGCCCTGAGCGGAGCGAAGGGGCGGCACTTTGAATTCAACAAGATGCCCGGCTAAAGCCGGCCTCTACGAGGCCCTAAAGGGGTTTTTCAGCAACCTTCCAGGGAACAAAAGAGAAAAACCCTGGCCCCCCGCTCAGGCAGGGAGACCAGGGTTTTCCACTTCTCGACGCAAGCAGCAGCGAGGCTAGAAGACGAACTTCAAGCCAAACTGCATGACGCGCGGGCCCCAGTCAGAGTTGACGAAGCCGTTGCTGGCATTGCCGTATGCGGCTGAGCCGCAACTGACGCCAAAAGGCGTGATTCCGTTACACCCGCCGTTGGCGTACTGATATTGGACGTGGTTGAAGGCGTTGAACGCCTCCGCCCGGAACTGAACGGTGGAATGTTCACCGGCGAACCACGGCAACTCGAAGTTCTTCATCACTGCCAGGTCCGTATTGTTGCGGCCCGGACCCGTCAGGATGTTGCGGCCCATGCAGCCAAACATACAGGCCTCACCGCCCGCCGCCAACTCACTAGACTGCGGCTGCCTGACGGTGTTGGGGTTCCACCACTTGAGCGTGGGCCCATAGCCGGGTTCGCTGGCGACGGTCTTGTCGATCTTCACGGCTCCCACGGGGTCGCAGCGGACGCCCGAGCCGATGGCACTGGAATAACCGGAGACACCGCAGTTGAAGTCCATCGGCTCACCCGTGAAGAAGCTGCTGATGCCGCTGACTTGCCAGCCGCCCAGCACGCCCTTCGCCAGAGCCGAACTGTTGTTCTTGAACAAGGGGATTTCGTAGATGTAATTCACCTGGAGCACCTGGGCACGATTCAGGTCTGAGGTTCCCTTCCAGCGGCTGAGATTCTGGTCGTCGATTGCCCCGGACGTCTCGGAATAGGTGCTGGTGGAGTTATCGATGGCGTGCGACCAGGTGTACGCCGCCTGGAAGGTGAGCCCGTGACTAAAGGTGTGATTGAGGCTCACCTGGAGCGCGTTGTAGCTGGAAACCGCTGTGTTCTCCTTCTGGCTGATGCCGTTATAGTCTTGGTACGGCTGAAAGAAGGTGCTGGGCTGCTCCTGGAACATCAGTGTAGTTGGTACGTTGCAGTTGCCGGAAGCGTCGCAAAGGGTTTGGGCGCTTATCACTTGCCCTTGCGCGTTGCAGGTGGCGTCTCCCGGAGCGTTCAGCGCAGCGTTGGGGCACTTCGTGCCGGCGGCCCCCGCCAGCACCGGAACATTCATGGTACCGGTGCCGAGGGGAATCTCACTAATGTCCCGAGCCCGCGCCAAGTCGCGTCCCAGGCTGCCGACATAAGCCACCGACAAGAGGTTGCTCCCGAACTGGTGCTGGACGTTGAGATTGAACTGCTGCACGTACGGCCAGCCCTGGTTGTAGGGGATCGCCGTGTAGCCGGTGGGGCCGATCGCCCCCGGTACGATTTTCGAATAGCCGAGGATATTGAAGCCGGACGGACTCAAGGCCGCCGGCGGGTTGCCCTCGCCGCCTTCTGTCTGGGCTTCGTTGCCGTTACCCGACTCGAAGTAAAGGCCGTAACCGCCGCGAATAACGGTCTTGCCGGTGCCCGATGGGTCATACGCGAACCCGAAGCGCGGCGCGAAATTCAGGCCACTGTTATTGTTCTGGCAACCTTTGGGAATGCTGCCGGTTCCACAGATCACCAAGCCGTTACCGGGAGCCGTGTAGGTGTTGAGCCCGGCCGCGGTGTTGATGTTACCGTTGGCGAGCAGCGGGTCTTCATTCGCCGGATTGTATAGGTTGGGGAGGAAGCCGCTGTCAATCGTCGGCCGCGAAACGTCGTGGATGCGAGTGTAGCTGTAATACCGCAGCCCGAGGTTCACGGTCAACTTTTTGGTCACCTTCCAGTCATCCTGGATGTAGGGTTCCAAGTCGGTCATCTGCCAGTGGCCCTTGGGATAGCCTCCCACCGGGACGCCGCCGACCGCCTGCGTACCTTCCTGGTACTGCGTGATAGCTCCCAGGAACATGTCTGCCATCGCGTTGCCGGTCTCGTATGGAGCACCGTTCAGGGTTGTTGGGCCTTGGCCGTAGAAGTACAGGAACCCTTGCGTGTTAGATCCGAACTGCTCGTTCTTGCGGTAGTTCTCAAGATAGAAGCCCATTTTGGTGGTGTGGTTGCCGTGCGTCCAAGCCACGTTGTCTTTCCACACGATGATAGGGTTGGAGTTCTTCCAGGGATGGTTAGAGGCGTCCTCCGAGTCGCAAAAGTTCAATCCAGCGCAGAGTGTAATCGACGGCAGCAGCGGGTTGCTGTCGTTCGCCGTGAACAGGTGGTTCATGACAAAATTCGAAGGGCGATTGGCAGTGCCGGCTACCGAATCGGCGAAGGAGTTGCTGAGGATGATGTGGTCTGTCGTGTAGGAGGCGGTGAACTCGTTCATCAAATTCGGCGCAAAGCTGTGGGTGATGTCCATTACCGCGCTCTTGCCGGGGCCTCCAAACGGAGTCTTGATGGTGTCGTAATTCGACGCGCTCCACAGCGCAGGGACCGACAACGTATTCCAGGCGTCCTGGGTGTAGCGAACGAAAACGCGTGTCTTGTCGCCCAGGTTCTGGTCAACGCGGATCTGCTCCTCCCGCCAGTTGGTGGGGGCGGTTGAGGCCGTTAGCCAGTGACCTTGAACGCTGGTGTTTTGCAGCGGAATCATGCCGTTCAGCAGGTCTACACCGTTGGTGAAGGATTGCGTGAGTTGCGCCTGCGGAACGCCATTCGCTACTTCCACGGCTTGCATCTGCGTTATATTATCGTAGGTGACGCCGCTCAACTTCGGCAGAATGCAGCCGTCGGTGATGACCTGATCTCCGTTCGGGTTGAGGTTCGGGTCGCACTCGCTGAAGTCGCCTTGGCGCATGAGCGCGGTGGGAACATTAGCACCAACGATGTTGGCAGAGCGAATGCTCCGCCAGTCTTCCGACCAGAAAAAGAAGGTCTTGGTCTTGTCGGTGTTGTAGTGGCCAGGAATATAGACCGGTCCACCGAAGGTGTAGCCGTACTCATTCTGGTTCAGAAAAGGTATGGGCTGGTTATTCCGGTTGAGGAAGAAGTCGTTGGCGGCGGTGGCGCTGTTCCGGTTGAACTCCGAGAGGTTGCCGTGGAAAGTCTTGGTGCCGGACTTGGTGGCGATTTCAATGTTGGCCCCGGCGTGTTTGCCCAGATCGGCGCCATAATTCGAAGTCGAGATGCGGAACTCGGCAATGCTGTCGAGGTTCGGGTAGGTGTTGAAAGTCGAAGCCGAGCCCTCATCGGTGTTGTTGCCGCCGTCGATCTCCCAGTTGTTGTACTGCAAGCGGCCGCCGTTGAAGGAGATGCTGTTGTTACCAGCGACGCCGACTACGCTGGTGTTCAGGCCGTTGTCGGGCACGGCGCCGGGAACCAGGGTGGCGAGAGTAACAAAGTTGCGGCCGTTCAATTCCAGGTTCTCGATCTGGCTCCCCGTGACCACGCCGGAGATCGCCGCGTTCTCCGTTTGCACTTGAACCACGTTGCCCGTCACGCTGACTTCCTGGGTAACCTGGCCTACCGTAAGCTGCAGGTCAACGCGTTGAGTCTGCCCGACCTGCAAGGTGATTCCGGATCGAACGAGCCTCTCGAAGCCCGCCGCCTCCACCGTCACCGTGTAGTTGCCAATGGGTAGCGACTCGGCCGAATAAGCTCCGGCCGCGTTGCTGGTAAGCTGTCGTGTAACACCTATGTCAGGGTTGGCGACCGTGATTTTAGCGTGGGGAATCACAGCGCCGCTGGAGTCGGTCACCGTACCCACGATCGTGGCCGATTCCTGCTGCTGGCACCACGCGGCGGCAGTTAACAAGAGAATCGATCCAAGAAGCAGTACCGCTCTCTTCATTTGTGTCCTCCCTTCTCTAATTGGTGTGAAAAAGTGACTAGGTCTATCAACAAAGCTTTGGCTAGGGGGGCCCACCCCTATCTGATAGTCAAAGGCACGGCCCGGAAGGCCGCGATTCTGCCCAGAGCAAGCCGACGGCCACAAATCTAATGGACTTTGGGAAATAACTGCAAGAAAAATATATCATGCAACCTTCTGCCGTCTTCCACTTGGTCAGACCATTCTAAATCTCATATCCATTATTCTGAATTATGCCGAACCAGCATCTTCCAATACGACGAATACAAGTCGAACTATCATCCTAAGCTTTGCTTACTAAGTACCCTTTCATAAGTACGGTCACATGCGGACTGACCCTCACCCGGCATTTCGTGCTACCCTCTCCCAGAGAAGGTGTAAAAAAAATGAAGAGTTTCTCGCAAAGTCGCAGAGCAGCGAAGAGTCGCAAAGAAGAACTTCTTTGTTTGCCTTGCGAACCTTTGCGCCCTGGCGAGAAACTCTTTTGTTCTTCCGATTTCTTAACACCTTCTGACGGCCTGGGCTACTCTCTTTTGCCCCTTCGGGGCTAAGGCATTTTTCGGAGCTGTTCGTCGCGATCCAGAGCGTCATGGAGCAGCGTTTTGAGGTAGGTTTCGGAGGGAATCCCTTTTTTGGCCGCCAGGGCACGCGCCCGCTCGGCGTCGGGCGGGTCAACCCGAATGGTAAGAGCGTCCGCAACGACGGAACGCTCGCGGGCACGCGCGAGAACAGCGGAAAGCGTGGTGGTTTCGCCGACGCTGACGGCCGCTTCCATCCACTGCGCCGTCTCCTCGCGGTGCCGGTCCCACCACTCGGCTTCCTCAGCCTCCGACTGAAACTGGGGAAGCGTGAATTTCAGGCTCATATTCGTCTCGGTCGAAGATAGAGCGATTGCAGGTGCGGCGAGGCAACGTAAGCCGTGATAGGCCTGATGGCCTCGCCACGAAGGGTAAACACTACGGCCAGCATCCGACCTGAGGCGGTCTTGCCAACTGCCTTGGTTCGATCCGCGCCGTTGCCCGATTCGATCGCGAGCAGAATGGCGTGAGGATCACGTATGGCGTGTTGCGCTTCTTCAGGGAAAACGTGGTGCCGGCCAAGGTGGTAGCGATTGACGGCATCCCAATCGAATTCCGGCGACAGTTGGCTCATTTGGTTCATCCCTTTTCCTGGACATGATAACACAGCCGGAAGAAGAGGGTTCGTCCGCGAGTTCGGTTGTGCTTGGGGGTCGACAAGATGATCATCGGCACATCCAAAGAACCGCGCGCCAGCAGATGAAGGGCCGGTAACGCCCTGTGGCGGGATGGCTTCTGAGCTACGATTCGGTTGTCGGTCGCTTGGGTCTACACTAGGCCGTTAATCGCGGGTCAGCCGCCAGTGATAATTTCCCCGCAGCGATCCGGGGGTGGAGTTATTGCGTCGGCGGGTGCTCTCGCGGGGTCTTGGACGCAGTATCACCTACTAGCGCCATCAGGCCGTCGGCGAGTGTGCCACGCCAGTTGAGGGAGTCGTGTCCGCCGGCAAACTCCTGATAGTGCACCTCGTAGCCTTTGGCGCGCAGCACATCGCGTAACGTGCGAGTGCAAAACAAGATGGAGTCAGCTCCTCCCGTAGCGTTGAATTCCGCGGTCCCGGCATTCAGGTAAAAGCGCAGGGGCTTCTTGGGGCTGGCGATGAACTGGCGCGCGACCCAGTTCGGCTCCGAGCTGGAATCTGCGCTATCGCCGGCCGACGACGGAATGATATGGAAGGAGCCGGATTGTGCGAGGACATTGCCGAACGTCTCCGGATACCACAGGCCGGCGCAGGCGGAGCCGAGGCCGCCGAAGCTCGACCCGGCCACCACGGTGTGGCGAGGATCGCTGGTGAAGTTGTACAGACCATGCACCCAAGGGAGCAGTTCAGTCACCAAAGCCCGGGTGAACACCGGATTGCACGGTAGCTCGCGCGAGCGCGCCCCCGGTGCGTTGCCAACCAACAGCGCGACCACGGGCGGAATCCGCGCTTCCGAGATCAGGTTATCCAGGATCGTAGGCGTGGGTATCAGAGTAAGATAGGCGTCTTCGTCGAATAGGACTATCAGTGGATACGGCTCGGCGTGGGGCGAATACTGAGGTGGCAGATAGACGGCAATCTCCCGTTCGTTGTTCAGTGCCGTGCTCTTGAATTGGTGCCTCTCGACTCGTCCCGCCTGAACGCCTGGCCGCGGGGCGATCCAGGGCTGCGGCGGAGCGTCGGGCATTTCGAGCACCGAGCTCCCGCGATATTCGGGTGCATCCACGCTCTCCGGATCGTCGCGCCAGCGCTTGGGGTTCAGCGGATCCGGCCTGGCCGCCGCCGCAATCATGGTGATCGCGTCGTTGTCGATAGCTAGCGAAAACGGATGCAGCCGTGCGGCGTTGGGAGCCAGCGTATATGCCATCCGCATTTTCCGGTTCACCTTGACCGTCTTGTACCAGACATCGGTACCGTCCAGACGCGCCATCAGGTACTCGTCGGGTACGACGCCGGCGTATGGAATCCAGAGCACCATGACATTGTGCGTATCGGGCTTGCCCTTCCAGAGGAAGGTGACCGCCATGTTTTCTCGATCGCCGGGAATCGGCTCGATCAGGGGCGCGCCCGCCTTCTTGACCTCCTCCCAGAACGAGTTGAGGCTGTCCCGTTCACCGTGCCGGACCGAAGCCCGCAAGGCTCGAATCCGCTGGCTCTCCACCGTGGGCTTGGGTGGTGCGAGCCGTGCCGCCAGCGTAACCACTTTCTCGAGCGCAATGGTGAAAGTCCCCGTCGCGCCCTCGTCCACGACGGCAACCTCCACCCGATAGGCGCCCGGAACTTCGGCGACGAAGTTGAGTTTGTCCTCCTGTGGCCCCAGTTCGGCGCTGCGAAAGGGATTGCCCGAGGGATCGTAGGTTTTGACAACGAGGGCCTGCCCGCGAGGGTTCACCCCGATCTGGGCAAAATCGCCACCACCGAGCGAAACCACAAACGACTGCGCTTGACCTGGGCTCAGACTGCTCTCGCGAACCTGCCCCAGCTTGAGTTCGGGCTCGCCCGCAAGAGTCGCCCTACTCCAAACGGCGACCACAAAGAATGCAATTGCGGATGCGCGTTGCGCGTACAAGAGAGTTCTCCTTCGTTCCGTATTATAAGCAGCCCAGGAACAATTCGCGAAAGGCGACTGTTCCTTCGCAGCGTAGCGCCACCAAGGCAATTACGCGGCGTGGCGCGCCGACGTTCCCGAGGGAAGGCTGACCGTTCAATCAAAGTGCCGGTCGATGCCGGCGATTCCGTCCGTGTGGCTACTGTTTACCGGCCTGAGTGGGCCGCTGCCCACACCGTTAATCTTGCCCTCTTGTGCCTTTGGCTGGGCGGACAGACTGCCGTAGAATCGTGACAGGAGCTGTGGCAAACAGATAGGATTTTGCCAGGAATTGCGACGCGAATTGTCGCGAATTGTGGCACGGAATTCTGTATATCCTTTAGAAGCAGACGCCCGGCCTGTAAGCTATCGTGACATCCTACACCCACGCTCCCAGGCCAAATTACGACACTACCTGGGCCTGTTTTCATTTGTGGTGGAAGCCCCCCAGTGCTTATAGTAAACATGGCTGTTCGAAGAGGGTTGTGCGAGCTGCCTTTGCTGGCCGCAGTTCGCGTTGTTCCGGTCGTACGAGACTTTATGCATGGTATCTCGCTGAGTGTCGTTATTCCCGCGTACAACGAGGCGGAGAACGTTGGGCCGCTCCTCGATCAGCTCCGGCCCGTGCTCGCTGGCTGGCCGGGCAGCGTGGAGATCCTGTTTGTCGACGACGGCAGCACCGATGCCACGCTGGCCCTGCTCCGGCAAGCGCAGGCGGCGGACCCGCGAATCCGCGTCGCCCACTTCCGGCGCAACCTGGGGCAGACGGCGGCGATGGCCGCCGGGTTTCGGCTGGCGCGCGGACGCGCGGTGGTGACGCTCGACAGCGACTTACAGAACGATCCTGCCGACATCCCGCGCCTGGCAGAAATGCTGAAGGATTGGGATGCGGTCTGCGGCGTGCGCCGGCGCCGGCACGACGGCTGGTGGAAGCGACTCAGCTCGCGCATCGCCAACGGGTTTCGGAACTGGGCGACGAGCGACGACATCATCGACACCGGCTGCACGCTGAAGGCTTATCGGCGCGAGTGCCTGGAGGGGCTGGAGCTTTACCACGGCATGCATCGCTTTCTGCCAACGCTGCTCAGGATGCGGGGGTATCGCGTCACGCAGGTGGACGTCAGCCATCGCCCGCGACTGCGCGGCGTCACCAAGTACGGCACCTGGGACCGGCTGGTAAAAGGGCTGGCGGATGTGTGGGCAGTACGCTGGATGAAAAAAAACCGCATCGACTATAGTTCGGTGTTGGAAGTGTTGGAAGATGAGGCGTCAGGAGCCGGGAGTCAGGAGCCCGGAGTCAGAAGTCAGGAGTCAGCATAAATACCGTCGGGTTCGTCTCGCGCCTGCTGTCTCCACATCTCCAGGCTTAATCCGATTACTCGAGGATTGGCGAATTCCGAGCGGTCCGATGGTATCATTGAAGGGCGCGATTATCCTCAACCAGGAACCGTTGGGCGCGGACCGGAGATCCAAAATGGACATCGATAAAACGATGGAGTTCATCCTCGAACGGCAGGCTAGGTTCGAGGAGAACCAGGCTAAGTTCGAAGAGAACTTTCGCCGCGCCGATGAGCGCTTCGCGAAGGCCGAGAAGCGCCTGGATCGCCTGGATCGCTTGATGTCTCAGATGGCCAGGATGGGGCTGCGATTCCGTAATCAGCTACGTCGTTCCCAAATGGAGTCCGAGAAGCGCTTGGCGATACTCGAAGAAAAAATGAGCGAGACTACGGATAAGCTCAACGCGCTGATTGACGTCGTGGACAGAACCCTGCGTAACGGAAAGGAGCGCGCCTGACGGGACAAGATCGCCAACCAGCCGTCCAGCCTCAACGGTCTAAACGATTCAATTCCATGGGCTGTGATTTGATTCGATTCAAGTCTAATGACTCAACCCCTTCTTGGTTCCTCACGCGGCTCATCGACCCCGGCGCTTCATCTGCTTCTCCTGCTGCTGGCAGCCACATGTTTCTTCTTTGTCGGTTTGGGACGCCTGCCGCTGCTCGAGCCGGACGAAGGACGCAACGCCGAGGTGGCACGCGAGATGCTCGCCTCGGGCGATTGGGTCACTCCGCACTACGATACGCTTCCCTACCTGGATAAGCCGGCGGTTTTTTTCTGGCTAGTGGCCGGGTCCTACCGCGCCTTCGGCGTTTCCGAATGGGCGGCCCGGTTTCCTTCCGCCCTTATGGCCCTGGGAACAATGTTCATGGTGTGGATGCTGGCGCGGCGTATGTTCGGAGACTCCGCCGGTTTGCGCGCCGGACTCGTCTTCGCGTCGTCGCCACTGGCGCTGGGTCTCGCTCGCATGGTGACCTTTGATATGACCCTCACCTTTTTCGTGGTGCTCGCCATGGTGAGTTTCCGGATGGCTGAGGACCGCGACTTTCAGCGGCGCGGTCCGGACCTCGTCTTCTTTGCCGCGATGGGCATCGCGACCATCATCAAAGGGCCTGTCGGTTTTCTTCTCCCGCTGCTCTCTGTTCTGGTCTACGAGGCCGCGCGCGGCAAGGTCCGAGAGCTGAAACGGCTCCGCTGGGGCTTGGGCATCGTCGTTTTTCTGGCGGTGGCCTTACCGTGGTTTGTGGCCGTCTCGATGCGTAACCCAGGCTTTCCTCGCTACGCATTCTGGCAGGAAAGTATCCTGAGGTTTGCGACGGGGCACGCTCATCGCTCGGGAAATGTCTTCTATTACTTTCCCGTTTATTTTGCGGGTTTCTTTCCCTGGAGCCTTCTTCTGTTTTTTGCCGCGCTGAACCGCTGGCGAAGCTGGAAAGCGCTGCGGCAGGAGCAGCACCGGGCAACTCTCTTCCTGCTCTCTTGGGCGGCGGTGGTCTTCGTGTTCTTCTCTATTTCCCGCTCCAAGCTTCCTGCGTACTTCCTGCCGGCGCTGATTCCGCTCAGCATCCTGATAGCCCATGTCTGGTCGCAACTAGACCTCGCAGGCACGGCTCGCGTGGACTGGCTCACGGGGGGCTTCGCGGCTCTCATGCTCTTCGGATTCCTGATCGCCGCGCTTCCCCAGTTCGGGCACTATGGCCTCAACTGGAATCGGCTGATGAAGAGCATTCCTCCCGGCGCGGCCGAGCTTCTTTCGGGCACGTTACTCTATTCCGGGCTCATCCTGGTGGCCCTCGCAGTGCTGGGACGCATGGTGACGAGACGACGAGGGAAAGCATGGCAATGGGTGGCTTTCAACCTGCTGGCTTTGGCAACGCCACTCCTTACTCTACGCTGGATTCCGGCGCTCCGGCTCTATGCCGAGAGCACCAGCAGCCGCAGGCTTGCGGAAACCATCCTTGCCAGCCCGGAGCGAGATCTCCCGATTTACGGTTACTATTACTTTCGCACCGGTTTGGGCTTTTATCTCCAGCGCCCGATCGGGCTCGTGACCCAAGACGGCGACGAACTGACGAGCAACTACATCGTTTCGTTGCTCGCCCGGGGTGCCCATTCGCTGCCGTCTTTACCACCAGCCATGCTCATTCAGCGTGGCGCCAGCCCTGGCGGTTCTGCGCCTTTGCTGGTCGACGCGCAGGGTTTGAAAAATCTGGGGGAAACCTCGTCGCAACCGTTTCTGGTGATGGTGCGCAACAACGAAGTCGGTGAACTTGCCGAGACCGTGGGGCGCCTCGAACCCCTTTGGAGCGGATGGCAATACTCGGTCTGGAAGATCCCAGGCAGGGAGAATTGACGATTGCAGATTGACGATTGACGATTTGAAGAGCCGTCAGTTGTCAGTAGTCAGTGGTCAGTGGTCAGTTGCCACCGCATCCGGGGTCTGACCGCTGCAACGAACAACGGGCAACGGACGACTGACGATTTCTTTCCAATCGTCAATCGTCAATCTGTCCCGCCAGGCGGGATCAATTCTTATGTGTGGAATCTGCGGCCTCCTCAACTTGACCCTCCACCCGGCGCCCCACCGCGAGCGGATCGACGCCATGTCTGCGCGGATCGTGCATCGGGGACCCGACAGCCACGGTAAGTTCGAGCTGCCACACGTGGCTCTCGCCATCCGCCGCCTCAGCATCATCGACCTCGCTACCGGCGACCAGCCCCTCTCCAACGAGACCGGAGAGATCACCCTGGTCTTCAACGGCGAAATTTACAACTACCGCGAGCTGCGGCGCGAGTTGATCGAGCGCGGGCACACCTTCAAGACCCACTCCGACAGCGAGGTCATCGTTCACCTTTACGAAGATCGCGGCCCGGACTTCGTGCGCGAGCTTAACGGAATGTTCGCTATCGCTCTCTGGGACGAGCGTGCCGCGCGGCTGGTGCTGGCGCGCGACCGCGCCGGTGAAAAGCCGCTTTACTACTGGCGCGGCGGTGACATGCTGGTGTTCGGGTCGGAGATCAAAGCTCTCTTTGAGTATCCGGGCATCAGCCACGAGCCCGATCCCCAGGCCGTGGTCGAGTACTTCCTCTACGGTTATTTCCCCTCGCCGCGCAGTGCCTATGCTGAGATCCGCAAGCTGCCGGCGGCGCACCGCATGGTGGTGGAACGCGGAGAAGTCTCGATCGAACCGTACTGGCAGTTGCGCGATTATCTTCGTCCCCCGGGTCTCCCTGCTCCGACCGCCAAGGAAGAAGAGGTTTTGGTGGAGAACCTCCGCCAGCATCTGCGGGACGCCGCCGTCTCGCGCCTGGTAAGCGACGTACCGCTGGGCGTGTTTCTGAGCGGCGGCGTGGATTCTTCCACGCTCGTCGCCATCATGAGCGAGCTGACGCCCGGCAACGTGGAGACGTTCTCCGTTGCCTTTCCCGAGAAGTCTTTCAACGAGCAGTCCTATGCGGACCTGGTGGCGCACCGCTTCCACACTCGCCATCACGTCCTGACGGCCGACGAGCCCAATCTGCGTGATGCCCTCGACACGCTAGTTAGCAATCTCGACGAGCCGCTCGCCGACCCGGCGATCCTTCCCACTTTCCTGATCTCGCGCTTCGCCCGCTCGCGTATCAAGGTGGCCCTGAGCGGCGAGGGTAGCGATGAGCTGTTTGGCGGCTATCCCACGTACCTGGGCGCCCGGGCCGCGGACTATTATCTACGCCTGCCGAGCGCCGTTCGTCGCCAGGTGAGCAAGCACCTGATGCGATGGCTTCCGGTTTCGCCGGGAGCTGTTCCCAAGGGGATGTTCCTCCGACGCTTTCTCGCCAGCGTCGAGCGCGATCCGGCCGAGCGCCACGAGGTCTGGTTCGGGATGTTCTCGCCCGCCCAACTCGATCAGCTCTTCACGCGCGAGCGGCTGGCCCTGGCGCGAGCAGGGGCCGTCCACGATGGCGATACGCCCTGTTCGACGAGAACTTCACCGCTGGCCGCCGGCACCCCAAGCGAGATGGCGCTTGCCCCACTGTCGCGCGTCCTCGAAGGAACGCGATTCGAAGACACGCTAGCGGAGGTACTCTACCTCGATTTTCGGCTGTACCTGGAGGATAACCTGTTGGTCAAAATCGACCGCGCCAGCATGGCGTGCTCGCTCGAGTTAAGGACGCCTTTCCTGGACCATCGGCTGGTGGAGTTTGCGGCGGGGCTGCCCGCAGCCCTCAAGGTAAGCCGTTTTCGCCTGAAGCACATCTTGAAGAGAGCGGTCGAACCCTGGCTTCCTCGTGAGATTGTCTACCGGCAGAAGCGCGGCTTTTCCGTTCCCATCGCCCAGTGGATTCGCCAGGAGTTGCGGCCGCTTGTTGACACCACTCTGGCTGAGGACAAGCTAAGGCGAGAGGGCATCCTCAACCCGCCGTTCATTCGCCGCCTGCTGGAAGAACACTGGTCGGGGCGTGCTGACCACCGGAAGGCCCTGTGGGCGCTGCTTTGCTTTCAGTGGTGGCGAGAGCACCATTAATTTGAACTCGGAGCCACAGAGAACCGGAAGAGAAGACAATCCACAGGTTACGCAGATTGCTCAGATTAACAAGAACAGAGCCGAGAGGGTGATTGAGCCATCGCGCTATTCGATCATTGAGCCATTGAAAAGGGAGACCCTCTTTAATGGCTCAATAGCCAAATGACTCAATGACTCAATCCCATCCTTCGACTCTTCTTTTTCATAATCTGTGCCATCTGCGTAATCTGTGGATTGTCTTCTCTTCCCGTCAAAAGCCGTTTCACGGCCGGGGAACGACCGCCGGGCGCAGCATCACGAAGCTGAGTTGCCGGTCCGGTGCGGCAACCGCGTCTACGGAAGACTGGGCTGAGTCGCCAGCCTCCACGTCCTGAGCGAGGGCGGCACCGCGAACCAGGCCCGCCGCACCGTCGGAGGTCATCACTTGCTCGCCCCAGAAACTCACCGTGCTGGTATCGAGGGGTGCGATATGTCCCCTAGAGTCGACCAAGCCGGAGAGCGCCAGCCTCAAGTATCCCCGCTCGCCGACGGGTTGGCCATCCCGGGCTGCCACGCACCGACCGACAACCCGCAGCCCCGCCAGAGTCAGCGCCAATTCATCGGCGCCTTGCGCGGACAGAATGTGACCATAGAACCGGTCGCCGAGATGAGCTGTCCGGGAACTGATCGGCCCGTCTAATTGGACCGTCAGGACCGTTCCGCGAGGAATCAGTCGACTGGACGCCAACGCCCCTGGCCACAGGGTCCTAATCCCAAGGAGGAAGGCCAGGGTGGCCACGACGGTCAAAATCTCGAAGGCAAGAGTCCATCGGCTGACTTGCCCGTTGGTCGCTTTCCGCATACAGCCCTTCTTTCACCCTCACCGACCATCAGGTTTCCCAGCACGTGGCGGGCCAGTCGTCTAAGGGACAGCTTGCAGCCGTGACAGTAAGATGACGCTTCTTGATCGTGACCGTGTGTGTAAGACTTACACGCCGAGGGACAACTTGACATGGTAACCAGCCGCGATTCGGTGTTGGGTGTAGAATGAAAGCGAGAGAAGAGGAGAATGGGACACAGCGTGCGGATCCTGGTGGTGGAGGACGAGACCCACGAAAGGGAGGGTTTGGCGGAACTGCTGCGCGCCTGGGGCCACGAGGCGGAATCGGCCGCCGACGGCGTGGAAGCCATGGAGAAGGCCAGTTTGTTTAATCCTGCCCTGGTTATTTCGGACCTCCGAATGCCGCAGATGGGAGGCATGGAGTTGCTCAAACAGATCCGGGAGAGCTGTCCCGGCACCAGCTTCATCATGCTCACCGGACAGGGTACCATTGAGGACGCGGTAGAGGCTACCAAGCTGGGTGCCTTCAACTTTCTCGAGAAGCCCATCGACATCAAACGCCTGCAGGTGGAGTTGCGCAATTGCCTGGAACGCCAGGACAACCGGCAAAAGCTGGAGGTGGCAAACCGGCGGCTGCGCGGAATGGGCGTGCTGGGAAGGCTCGGCGGCAGGTCGAAAAAGATGCAGGAGGTGATGGCTCTCATCGCGCAAGTGGCGCCCTCCAGCGCTCCCGTGCTGATCACGGGGGAGAGCGGCACGGGCAAGGACATAGCGGCACGCACCATCCACGATCTCAGCCCGCGCAGCTCCAAGGCGTTCGTGGCTGTCAACTGCGCCGCCATCCCCGAGACGTTGATGGAGAGTGAGATTTTCGGCCACGAGAAAGGGGCCTTCACGGGAGCCGTCGAGCGCCGCGAGGGCTGCTTTGAGCTGGCCGATGGCGGCACCCTGCTGCTGGACGAAATTGGCGAGATGCCGATCGGGACGCAGGCCAAGCTGTTGCGGGTGCTGGAAGATTCGAAGGTCCGCCGGCTGGGCAGCAAGACGGAGATCGCGGTCGATACGCGCGTCCTGGCAGCCACCAACAAGGTGCCGGAAGAAGCCGTGGCGGGCGGCCAGCTTCGCAATGACCTTTATTACCGCCTGAACGTCGTGCAAATCGCTATGCCACCCCTGCGCGAGCACCTCGAGGACTTGCAAGACTTGATGGAGTTGCTGCTGGAAGACCTGAACCGCAAGCATAACCGGTCGATCAAGCTGGCCGATCCCGACGTGGTGGAGGTTTTCCGCCAGTACTCGTGGCCCGGAAACGTGCGCGAGCTTCGCAACACGCTGGAGCGGGCCTTGGTGGTGTGCTCCGGCGAAGTGATCGCCCGCAAGGACCTGGCCGCCGACTTCGGACGCGCCCTGGCTGCCGCCTCGGGCGATCACCTGCGGCTGCGCCCTGGCCTGACCGTGAAAGAGGCCGAGCACCATCTCATCCAGGAAACCCTGGCGTTCACGCAGAATAACAAGACGCGCGCGGCAGAGCTGCTGGGCATCAGCCTGAAGACCCTGCACAATAAGGTCAAGGAATACCAGAGAGACACGCTCTCGCGAGCCAGCGTCTCCACGGGTTAGTCGCACGACCCCTCTGAACGCGGAAACACAGAGGAGAAACGATGAGCCTCAAGGCCAAGCTGACCGCACTCATTTCGTTGATCGTGCTGCTCGCCGTGCTGGTGCCATCCTCGGTCTATCTCTCCAATCTTATTCGATGGGAGATCGCCACGGTCGGTGGCCGAGGCGAGTACGTCGCCCGGGCCACTTATCTCCAGGCGCGGACGGCGCTTTCCGGCCAGCGCATGCCGCGCGGCTCAGACCCCAACGACTTCGATCAACTGCAGAAGTTTGTCGACGGCACTTTGGCCGGGAGCGCGGCGGTGCAGTCGCAGCTCCTCTCCGCTGTCGGCTACTCCAAGACCATCTACTACGTGGCGATCACCGACACCTCGCGCCGGGTCGTCGTCCATGACGATCCGGGAGCGATCGGCCACCAACTCCCGGCGGTCCCGCCGTTTTCGGAGTTGCTGAGCGCCAGCTTTGACCGCCAGCTTCGCGTCATCTACGGGCCGCAGCAGGCCTACGAAATTGTGCTCCCGTTGATGATCGGCGACCGGCCGCTCGGCCACGTGCGCGTGGGTGTCCTCACCTTGTTCCTGCGCGACGACATCGACCAGGCGCTGAAGCGGGCGCTCTTCCTGTCGGCGGGAGCTATCGTGATCGGTACGCTTTCCGCGGGCGCGCTTTGCTTCCGGTTGTTGCGGCCCCTGGAAACGATTTCCCGGAGCGTCGACCGGATGGCGCGCGGCGAGTACTCGGAATCGATCCATCTCGACCGCCGCGATGAGTGGGGCATTCTTTCGTCCAAGCTGAATCTGCTGGGCGAGCAAATGCGAGGCGAGAAGGCCGCCTTCGTTGCCTTGAAGGACAACCTCGGCCAGCTTTTCAGCAACCTCACCGACGGTCTGCTGCTCTTCGACGGCGCGGACCAGGTGGTCCTGGCAACGCCGGCAGTAGCGCGGTTTCTGGGCCGCTCACCGCGTAGCCTGATCCACCGCTCGGCGACGGAGGTATTCGCCCCGGAGAGCCCGCTGGACAGTTTTCTGCGTGACGTTTTCCGGGCCGGCAAACCCGCGCCGTGGCGCATCATCGAGATGCCGGAAGACTGCCCGGTCCGGCGCGTGGCCGTGAGCGCCCAGTTGGTGGAGGATCAGGGCCGGCGCGTGGCCAGCCTGGTGACGCTACGCGATGCCAGTACTCGCGCCCAGCTCGAAGATCAGATCGACGTCACGGCTAAGCTGGCGGCGCTGGGGAAGCTGATGTCCGGCGTCGCCCACGAGGTGAGGAACCCTCTCAATGCCATGGTGCTTCAGCTCGAAATCCTCAAGACTAAGCTGGCCCACCAGTCGGCCGCGCAACCTCAGATCGCAGTCCTATCCACTGAGGTGCGGCGCCTCGACCGCGTCGTTAAGACCTTCCTCGACTTCACCCGGCCGGTGGAGATTCGCCCCACCGAGACCGAGGTCGAGAGTCTGGTTCGCGAAGTCCTGACCCTGGCGGAACCTCAGGCACGGCAGAACCGAGTGCGACTGGTCCTGAAAGCGCAGGGGCGGTATCCGCCCTTGTGGGTCGACCGCGATTTGGTGAAGCAGGCGCTGCTGAACCTGGTGCTGAACGGGTGCCAGGCCATGCCGGAGGGCGGCGAACTGACGGTGAGGCCTCACGCCCTCGGTACCAAGGTCCAGGTTGAGATCATCGACCAGGGCGTCGGCATCCCGCCGGAGAAGCGCGACAAGATCTTCTCATTGTTTTACACCACCAAGCCGGGCGGGACCGGCGTGGGTCTGGCCATGACTTTCCGGATTGTCCAGCTCCACAACGGCACCATCGACTTCACCAGTGAAGTGAACCGTGGCACCGCCTTTCGCGTCTGCCTGCCCGCCGCCACCTTCCACGAATCCGCCGCGGCACGCGAACCCGCGCCCCGCGCCGCCCAGGTATTGGACCGCCAGGAGATGAGGCCCGTATGAGCAGCCCGCCGGAAAGAACCCAGGTCCGCCCGCCTCTCGCTGCCGGAAGCCGGCTCGGTCGCCGCGCCTGGGCCGGCGAGGCGCTGGTGGCCTCGTTCTATGACGCCGTGGGGCTGTTGTTCACTCCCTTCGATGGCGGTCGCTGGTTCAAGCTTAGCCTGGTGTGCCTGTTTCTCGGGGGCGGCACGCCAACCGCCGCCTTCAATTGGACCTTCGCCCTGCCCGGCGAGGTGAGCGTGCGGCCGGGGATCGAGCGCGCCCGCGCGTACATTGGCAACCACCAGTGGCTTGTGGTTCTGGCAATTCTGTTGGGCCTCGCCATCACGGTGGGTGGGTTGTATGTTCGCTCCGTTTTCCGGTTCATCCTCGTCGATACCATCGTGACGCACGAGATTTCCGTGCGCGCCGCATGGACCGAGTTACGACCCCTGGGCCGGTCGTACTTCCGCTGGCTGTTGGGCCTGGTGCTGAGCGCCGCGGCCGCTCTGTCGGTCACCGCGATCGCCGCCTTTGAGTACCTGCGTTTAGCGGCCGCCACTGGGACGAGTTCGTTGGCTTTCTCCGCCGTTCTGGTCGGCATTCTCCTGTCCATCGCGCTGGTCGGCCTGGGTCTTATGGTGATCGTCACCCTTACCGACGATCTGGTGGTGCCTCTGATGTACGCCGAGAGGATTCCACTTGGTGCGGCGTGGCGCAAACTGGCACGATGCTTGCGCTTCGAGGCGGGTGCTGTCACGCTTTATGTCCTGCTGCGCTTCGTAGTTTCACTAGGAGTGGCCGTCCTGGTGCTGCTGCTTCTCTTTCCCGTTCTCTTCAGCGTGTTCTCAGGGGTCATCCTTGCCGTAGGGTTGGTGGTGCTGGCGTTGAAGATGGTTGGTCTCGCCTGGGTATGGAATGGGGCTACAATCCTGGTTGCTTCAGCGGCGGCGATGCTGCTCACCGCGTTTCTCGTCGTTTTGCTCAGCGCCGCGGGCATGCCCGGTCAAGTTCTTCTGCAGGGCTTCGGCATGCGCTTTGCCTCGCCCCGGTTCCCTGCCGTCGAAAGCCTCTGGCTTTCGTCCCGGCGCGCGGGGGTGCGGGCATGAAGAATTGCCGATTGACGACTGGAAGAAAAGGCAATCCACAGATTACGCAGATGGCCCAGATTACGAAGAGGAAGACCGGAGACCGGAGACCGGAGACCGGAGTCAGGAGACAGAATGAAGACGGTCTCTAAGCTGCCTGAGCCCCATTATTCCGCGGGCATAAACCGGAACGAAATGATGACTGATGAACATGAATGAACAAAGAAGCAAAAGAGTCAGGAGTCACCACAAAGACTGTGCTCATTCTGTCTCCTGACTCCTGTCTCCTGTCTTCCTCTTCGTAATCTGGGCCATCTGCGAAATCTGTGGTCAGGAGTCGGCACAAAGACTGTCTCCATTCTGTCTCCTGACTCCTGTCTCCTGTCTTCCTCTTCGTAATCTGTGCCATCTGCGAAATCTGTGGTCAGGAGTCGGCACAAAGACTGTCTTCATTCTGTCTCCTGACTCCTGTCTCCTGTCTTCCTCTTCGTAATCTGGGCCATCTGCGAAATCTGTGGATTGCCTTCACTTCCAGTCGTCAATGAGCGGAGGCTTGCTGCGTCGAGGCGGAGGCCAGCTTTTCCAGCGTCTTCCCGACCTCTTCGGGGTGAAAGCCGAAGGGGCCCGGCTTGGACTTATAGGCGATCCGGCCCTCGCGGTCGACGACGTAGAGGCGGTCCGGCCAGGCGGTGTAGGCAGCCTCGGTGGAGTTCTGAAAGTCGTCCACTACGGCCGGTAACTTGATTCCCAGCTTCACCACGCAGGTGCCCGCGACATTGCAGCGCTCATCAAGGCTCTTGGGACTGGCCAGGGTGATGTGCTCCTTCTGGTTGTCGTCGTCCTGCCAGGCGTCAATGGGATGGGCTTCCTCGATGTAAACCACGTAGAAGGCCACGCGATCCCGGTACTTTTCGTAAAGTTGGTTAAGCTCGGGAACCTCCCGGCGGAAGGGCGGTCAAGTGTAGCTGCCAAACACCAGCACCACCGGTTTCTGGTCGCGGAAGGAAGACAGCACTACGTGCGCTTTCTTGTCCGAGGTGGCCAGGACGAAGTCCGGCGCCGAATCGCCTACTCGCAGGCGGCCTCGCCGCGCCAAAGTCCACATGGCCTTGAACGGAAGCAAGGGGTAGACGATGCCGGGCATTTTTGACATGACCCTGCCGAAATGCTCCGGCGGCTGGAGCATGGTTCGGAAGATGAATCCCCCGAGGCTGAGCCACAGCACCGCGAGAACCAGCAACCCCTTCTTGAGATTAGTGCTCATTCCAAGTAACCGGACCAAAGATCAAGACCGGCGTCGCCCCTCCGACCCGAAATCACGGGTTGGCTCAGGATATCACCGATCTCTACGCATGGCGACATAAGTGATTTGACGGTGACCACTTCTTTTTCTCGGGCGGTTTATTTGTGAGGGCACACAGGTGAATCACCTGCTGGTGGGCACGCGGATGGGCGCTTTCTTGTTCATCATCTCATTTCTCTGGCCCACCTTCCTCAACTCTGTAATATGATACCAACTTTGGCGCGCGGCTTGACGTGCTTCGGCGCTTATGTTACGGTCAGCGCCGCGCCAACAAAACGGCTGATCGGCCACCAGTATGTCGGAGATTTTGAAGATCGGAAACTCGAACTTGGAATTTGTGCTGGAGTACTCCACGCGGCTGCTCCTCGCCGGGCGCGTGGTATCGTTCCCGACGGACACGTATTACGCCCTGGGCGCCGATCCCTTGAATCTGGCGGCCATCAATGAGGTCTTCCGCCTCAAGCGGCGCGCCTCCGGCCGGCCCTTGCCCCTGCTGGTGGCGTCGATCGACCAGGCCGCAGACCTCACCGACGATCCCCCGCGCCTGTTCTTCAGGCTGGCAGAGAAATTCTGGCCCGGTCCGCTTACCATCGTGGTGCCGGCGTCGCGGCAACTCCCGTTGAAGGTGACCGCCAACACCGGCAAGGTCGGACTGCGCTGGCCGAAGAACCCTCTCGCTGTGGCCCTGATCGCGGCCGCCGGCCGCCCGCTGACCGGGACCAGCGCCAACATTACCGAGAATCCCCCTTGCAACACGGCCGATGAGGTGAACCAGCAACTGGGACAAAACCTACCCTTGATCATCGACGGCGGGACGGCGAAGGGCGGATTGGCCTCGACGGTGGTTGAACTCATCGAGGACGGCGGCCGCATCGTCCGCCACGGACCGGTCACCGAGTCTGACCTGAAGGAGTTTTTCGGCTGAGCCACTTGCGCATCGGTCGCTGGCTTTCGCTCTTCCTCTTGTTTGGCGTGCTGGTGGTCGCCGCCGCCGAGGCCCTCCTTTATCGTGCCATCCGGTTGCAGGCCGCGCGCGACGAAGCTCGGCCTGCCGACGCGATCGTCGTTTTCGGGGCGGCTCAATACAACGGCACGCCCTCCCCCGTGTTCAAGGCGCGCCTCGACCACGCCTTCGATGTGGAAGAGCGCGGCCTCGCCCCCCTGGTGATCACCACTGGGGGCAGCGGCGGCGACCCGACCTTTACGGAAGCCGGCGTGGGCCGTGATTACCTCATCCAGCAAGGAATGGCCCAAACGAAGATCCTCGCCGACCCTCACAGCGAAACCAGTTACGAGAGCGTCCAGGCGGCGACGCGCTTGCTTCAACAGCGCCACGCCACGACATGCATCGCGGTCAGCGACGGCTTTCATCTTTATCGAATCAAGCTGATGTTCAACGCCGCCGGCATAACGGCGTACGGCTCGCCCGCGCCGGCGAGTCCCATCGAGGCCCAACCTTGGGACCGGACTCTTCACTCTCTGCGCGAGATGGCCAGCTCCACTTTGTGGATTCTGGGTTATCGCGACACGCGACAGTGACTCGGTAGACGCTGGACGGCATACGGAATAAACGAAACGGGCTCTTTCCCAGTCTACCGTCTACCGACTACCGGCTGGCACACCTTACCTAATACCACCGGTCTTCGTGCTCCCGTCACCGCCGGAAGATTGCCAGGAAGGCCGTGCATCGTCCGGTCGGCAAGCACCGCAAAAGCGATGGCCTCCTTCGCGTCGGCGGGCAAGCCGTATTCGTCCGATAGCCTAACATCAAGTTGCGGCAGGAACTCAGCAAGCCGAGCCAGCAGCAGCCGGTTGTGAGCCCCACCGCCCGAAACGACGAGACGATCTCTCCCGGGTTGGATCGCCAGGCGCGGGAAAACAAAGCGCTGAAGCGCCTCCGCAATCGACCTCGCCGTGAGTTCGTTGGCGGTCCGCAGCAGGTCCTTAAAGGCAGCGCCGCGGCGACTTAGAAAGTGGCGCTCGAGGAACGGGCCGCCGAACTGCTCGCGCCCGGCACTCTTGGGGGGTTGGCGGTCAAAAAACGCAAGGCGCAGCAAATCGCCAAACAGGCGCTCGATCACTTTGCCTTGCGCTGCCAGCCGGCCGTCAACGTCATAGCTCCGGCGGCCGCGTGTGAAGTGCCGGACCAGGCCGTCCATGACCATGTTTCCCGGGCCCGTATCGAAACCGAAGACTTCTTCCACTTGGCCGCCGGCAGGGATTACTGTGAGGTTCGCGATGCCGCCGATATTCAAGGCGATGGTGTTTCGTCCTGCGTCACCCAACACCAGGTAGTCCACCAGGGGAATCAACGGCGCTCCTTCTCCTCCCGCCGCCATGTCGGCGGTACGAAAATCAGCGACTACTGGAACCCCCGTCTTTGCGGCAATGATCGCTGGCTCCGCGATTTGAAGCGTACTAGCAAGTTGCCGGCGGCTCGTTTCTCCTCCGCCCCCCACGAAGGGTCCTTCGTTACGCCCGCCAAACGGCTGGGGCCGTCCTTGATGAAAAATGGTCTGGCCGTGCGACCCGATCACCGACAATCGTTTTGGCGCAACGCGTCCCTGGCGGCATACGCGCAACGCGGCGGCGGCGAACAGTTCGCCCAGCAAGAAGTTGAGGTCGCTCACTTCCCCTGAAGTCACCGCTTCGCCGCCGGCCGCCCTGAGCAGCCGCAAACGGACAGGGGGCGGATAAGGAACGGTGGTGAAGGCAAGCAGGCGCAGGCGCGGCCGCTCCAACGACCCGCCAATTCTAACGAGCGCCGCATCGACCCCATCGAGCGAAGTCCCGGAGATTAGTCCTACCGCCAACCGTTCGGCCAATTTAAATTAGTTCTCAGTCCTCAGATTTCGGTATCCCGTTTTAGTGAATCTCCATTGGATCCCCAGTCTTGTGCTCTTCGATCTGGAAGCGCAAGAATTTGTGGATAGCGGAGAGAGCCTCCTTGTCTGAGGAGGATATAACGACGCGCCCTCCATTGGGAATCTCCTCCAGCGAGTAATGAATGTTCTTCCGCAGATCCTTCATCTCCGGTACTCCCGGCGGAACCGTATCGTGAACAAACATAGGAATGTCGAAATCTCCGTCTTGAAATGCTTGCGTGATGTGCGCCAGGTGCATTCGGATGCGGTTCCGAGTAGTAGCATCTGCCGGATCCTTGACCTCCACCTCGATCACACCGCCATTGGAGTTCAACGAAAAATGGTGTGTGGTAGCGGTCTGAGAAAAACCCATGCCCTTTTCGCCGCGCTCATTCATCTGCGAATGGTCATGCATCGGACACCTGCATTGCGAGCCTTGGGTCTCCCGTTTCGGCTCACTGGAGGACTGCTGACTAGCCGCGTTGGTGACACAAACAAGCAGGCAAACTGCGACCGCGAGAATCATTCTGTTCATTGTTGCTTCTCCTGTTTTTGTTTTCCACGAGCCAGGACACTAGGAAGAGATCGCCGGGTGTGGCTCTCCGGGTGAGTTGCAGCAAGCGCCTCCAACAATCGGGCCCGCTTGCCGCGGGGAGTCTTGGCTAGCAGGCGGTCCCATTCGGCGAGCGTGTGGCGTAACTCGCGGCGCCAGGACTGCAGATCGCGGAGCCGGGCTTCGAGGGCGACCAGCTTCTCGGCGGCCAACTCGCGGACCCGACGGCAAGGCGCGCCACCGCCGTCACGTTCGCGGAAGATGCTGGCCAGATCACTCACCGAAAAACCGATGGAAAGCGCACCTCGAATCAACTGCACGCGAGCCACTGCCGCTGGCGGAAATAACCGGTAGCCGGATGCCGAGCGGGGCGCAGCGGGCAGAAGACGGCGGCGCTCGTAATAACGCACCGTGTCCGTGCTGACGCCTGCCAGGCGTGCCAGTTCTCCGGAGTACAAGGGCCGATTGGTGAAAGCGGCTGATCTCACAGGAGCAGCTTAAAGGCTGGAATCAGTTCCAAGGTCAAGGGGAATCTTTCAGCGTCTTTGAGGTCCTCTGTCTTTGGCCTCAAGTAACCTCGCCCGTGCCGGTGTACCTCCGGCTAAAGGCTACCAACTGCGAACTGAGAAACCACTACCCTTGCGCTCCGCCTCGCAATTCACTGCTGAACTGCTCGCACGCATTCACGAAAGGATCCCATTCCGATGCCGACAGCTTGCCAGTGGGAAGCGCAAGGCCCTCCTTGGCCCGACTGACGCGGGACAGAGCCTGTTCGACACGATCGTCAGAAAGCGCCCCGGATTTGACGCCTGCCTCCAGCGCCGAAAAAGCCTGCGCTAACTCGGTGTCCCCGTTGACTATCAGCAAGTCGCAACCGGAGTTGATGGAACGGACCGCCGCCTGGCCCGGGGTCAGCCTTTGCCCGCCGAGACCAGAGGTGTAGAGCGTGGCCACCGCGGCCCCCCGGTATCCCAACCTCACCCTCAGCAAGCCTTCCAGGACCCTCTCCGAAAGCGGCGCCGGCTTGGGTGGTTCATAGTCAAACGCCTTGTAGGAGGCAAAACTGATCCGGATCATGCGCAGGCGAGACAGCGCTTCGCGATAAGGCCTGAGGTCGTCGCGCCAGAGCGTCGCCATCGGCTTGTCCACCACGATAGGCTGATCCGGCCGCAATCCGGTGGAGTCGGCCAAGCCGGGGAAACTCCCGGGGCATGCCAAAATGTGGTGACGGTCGAGTTGCTGAAGAAAGGTAGCCGCGCATTGCGCCGTGGTCTCGGGGTTGCCGCTGAAGGCGCGGTCCGTAAAGGGCCCCTCGATGCCCGGCGCCACGAGATCAAGCGTAGGGCCACCGTAGGAATTGAATCCGAGAAGCTGCAATCCCTGGCCAATCAGGTCCGCCAGTCGCTCCACCGCGCTCGGGCCTGCTTGCGCTGCGGCGCGCGGCGATGGCAGCGGCTCGGAGAGACGGTCGATAGTACGCTCGGCGTCAAGCCACAGGAAAGGAGGGACGGAGAGCGCTCCAGTGATGCATCCGAGCATCGCGGCCATGGATTCCACCGAGTCCCCTCGCCGCAACGGTAGCAGCACCCCGGCAGGCTGGTAGCGTTTCAGCAGCCGTTCCAGGACGCCTCCCCAGCGGGTTTCTTCCCAACGAACGGCCAGAAGCTGGCCAATCTGATCGCTGCTCATGTTCGAATCTGCCTCTTCAGTTCGGCGAGGAGGTTCAACGCCTCGAGCGGCTTCATGTTGTCAAGGTCAGCCTGCTCGACGGCCTGAACGATCTCGGCGTTCAACGGCGTGAAGATGGTCAACTGCACGGGTCCAGGTTCGCGCGAATCGGACCCTAACTCCAGCCTCTCGCTCAAAGTATGCTCGCTTTGTTCGTGACGCACAAGTATTTCGCGCGCTCGCTCGATGACACTGGGCGGCAAGCCGGCCAGTCGCGCCACCTCGATCCCGTAGCTTTTGTCGGCGCTGCCGGGCTCCACTTTGCGCAAAAAAACGATACTCGATCCCGATTCTTTCACCGAAACGTGGTAGTTACGCACGCCGGGAAGCAAGTCCGCCAATTCCGTCAGCTCATGATAGTGCGTGGCGAAAAGGGTCTTTGCTCGCGTATGGGTTTCCAGGTGCTCCACCACGGCCCACGCGATCGCCAGTCCGTCGAACGTGGCGGTGCCGCGCCCCACCTCATCCAGCAGCACCAGGCTGCGCGGCGTGGCGGTGTTGAGGATGCCGGCCGCCTCCGTCATTTCCACCATGAAGGTCGAGCGGCCCCGCGCCAGATTGTCGGAGGCGCCGATGCGGGTGAAAATACGATCGAAGATCGGCAGCCGAGCACGCTGGGCAGGCACGAAGCAGCCGATCTGAGCCATCAACGCGATCAGCGCGGCCTGGCGAAGATAGGTCGATTTGCCGCCCATGTTGGGACCGGTGATGATCAGAATGCGGTCCGAGGTCGGGTTCATGGCCAGGTCGTTGGGAATGAAGCGGCCGCTCTGGTCATCGTCGCCGATGCGCTCGATCACCGGGTGGCGTCCCTGAACAATCAGTAGCTCGCCGTCGTCGGAGAACTCAGGGCGGTGATAGTTGCGCTCCGCCGTCAGTTCGGCGAAACACGCCAGAACGTCTAGCTCGGCGAGCACGGCCGCGGTTTGGCGGATTCGCCTAGCCTCGGCGGCGACGCGGCGCCGGATCTCGCGGAACAGGTCCAGTTCGAGCGCCCGGCTCCTTTCCTCGGCCTCCAGAATCTTCACTTCCCATTCCTTGAGTTCCGGCGTGGTGAATCGCTCGGCGTTCACCAGCGTCTGCTTGCGTTCGTAATCGGCGGGCACCAGAGGCAGGTTGGGCTTGGAGACTTCGATGTAATACCCGAAGATGCTATTGAACCTGACCTTGAGCGACGTGATGCGAGTGCGCTCGCGCTCGCGCGCTTCGATCTCGGCCACCACCCGCTTACTGTTCTGGCTGAGGCCGCGGAGTTCGTCGAGTTCGGCGTGGTAGCCGGCGCGGATCAAGCTGCCCTCGGTCAGGAGCACCGGCGGCTCGGGGTGGATGGACTGCTCCAACAAGTCGCGAACGTCCGCCAGTTCGTCCAGCTTGAGGTGAAGCTCGCCAAGACGCGCCGCGGGGAAGCCGGTGAGCCGGCTGCGAATCGCTGGTAGGGGCTGGAGAGAGTTTTTCAAAGCCAGCAGGTCGCGCGCGTTGGCTGTTTCCAGCGTTACCTTGCTCAACAAGCGCTCGAGATCCTGCACCTGACCCAGGGCGCGACGCAGCTCCTGCCTCGAGATCGTATCCTGCTCGAGCGCGGCCACCGCGTCCCATCGGGCTTCGATCTCCGGGCGATGGATCGACGGACGCAGGATCCAGTTCTTGAGCTGCCGCGCCCCCAGCGACGTGACGCAGCGATCGAGCGTGCTGAGGAGCGTGGCGCCGCGTGGCCCGCCGAACGCCGGCTCCAGCAACTCCAGGTTGCGCAGAGTGGCGGGGTCAAGGATCAGCGAGTCCTGCTGCTGATAAAAGCGAATCGTATCGAGGTGGGTGAGCGACCCGCGTTGCGTCTCGCGCACATAGTGCAGGATGGCGCCGGCGGCTCCGATCGCCAGCCGCCGGCCGTCGAGACCATAGCCATCGAGCGTGGCCACGCGGAAATGGTCGCGAAGCAGCCGCGACCCATATTCCTCGCTGAAGACCCATTCGTCGAGGCGGCTCTCCGTCATGACGGGGATCTCCGACTTCAGGCCGGAGATCTCAGATCTTAAATTCGAAGTCGCGGGCGCGCCCGACGCGTCAGGCACCACTGCGCCAGCCGCTGGTGATCGAGGACGAATCCCTACCTCTGCTGCGAAGTCCAGCACGACGCTGCGACGGGGATCCCCGCGGCCACGGGTCGAGGGATCGGCGGTGAGGACACCGCCGCTACAGCCCGAGCCGAGTTTGGGGCCCGCTTCGATCGCGGGCCAGCCCACCGGGCCGGAAAGCAGGATTTCCTTAGGCGCCATGCGGATCAGTTCCTCGCGAAACCGCGCGAGCGACTCCGGACCCGCGAATTCCGTGGCCCGGAAGTCGCCGGTCGAGAGGTCAGCGAAAGCGAGTCCCACGGCTCCGTCGCGCTCCAGGGCCGCGGCAAGATAGTTGTTCTCGCGCGGCTCGAGAACCTGCGAGTCGATCGCCGTTCCCGGCGTCACCACCCGCGTCACCTCGCGCTTCACCAATTTCTTGGCCAGACGCGGGTCCTCCATCTGGTCGCAGATGGCCACCCGATACCCTTTGCGGATGAGCTTGGCGATGTAGCCTTCGGCGGCGTGATAGGGCACCCCGCACATCGGAATGGCGGCGCCTTTCTCCTTGTTGCGCGACGTCAATGTGATCTGAAGTTCGCGGGCCGCTACGACCGCGTCCTCAAAAAACAGCTCGTAGAAATCGCCCAGGCGGAAGAGAAGCAGAGCGTTGGGATGACGTTCCTTGATGGCGTTGTACTGCCGCATCAAGGGAGTGGAGAATTCAGAGTTTGGCATGACCACGTCATTAACATTATGCGGCGCGCCGTATACATTTGTAAACAGTTCGCCTGGGAGCGCCGGCGTCCCGCCCGCTTTTGCCCGACCTCGAATGAAACCTCCATTGGAGCGGGCCCCGCCGGAAAGGAATGGAAGAGCGGGCGGGACGCCCGCGCTCCCAGGCCCGATCAGGCCTTCGCAATTACGTTTCGTCTCGAAAGAGCCTGGCCAGGAGACCCAAGATGGACACTAGCGCGTCGAGCTTCGCTGGGTCCAACTTCGTCGAGCCACCAATCTGGCTGGGGGTGGCGTTCTCGTGGCTGGATGAGGCACTTTCCGAACCCACCGGCATTCGGGTCCCATCGCCGTTCCCGCCAGTCTGGCCCGATTGGATGACCGGGGACCCGGGCCGGAAAACTCGATGGCGTAGCTTGCTTTCCAGAGCCTCGCCCAGTGTCGGAGCCCCGGCCGGATGTAGGTTTAACGCGGCCTGCCTTGCCCGTTCCGCCGTCCAATACCGTTTTCGTTGGACCCAATACACAATTCCGACCCTTTGCCGCTGGTCTGCGATCCGAATCCTCAATATAGAAACACATGGTGAACCGTGCGACGGGCCAATCTTCTTGGAAAAAATAGAGGATCGCGGCTTCAGACCATCTATACCAGCGCGCCGCGCCACGCACCAGACCGTGGCGGTGATTCGTTCCAACTGCCGCGTCTCACGAGGCTCGCCCGGCTCCGCCTGGAACGTCTTCCCAATCTCCCCCCGTACTTTTTGGTAAAGAGCCGCCCCGCCGTGATCGCCGGCCGCCGCCAGCTTTTCCGGGAGCCGCTTGGCATAGCGTCCGTGCTTCAGGTTGTTCATACACGACCGCGCCTTGCCTTGGGCGGTGCGGGGCCCGGTTGACTTCAAGGCGTTGCGGCGGTTGGCCGCCAGGAATGCTTCGGTCCGAGTAGGTGATTTGCGCAGCATGAACTCCCCCTTTGGCGAGGCTCGATAGCTTAGCTCAGAGGCGAGGCAACTAATCAGTGTAATACAGTATTTGGGACGTATAAAGAACATTATTTTCAGCATGACAAGCGTGGGGTATTCCGCACCGACTTATGTTGTTCTGTATAGTTTTTTTCCCCTCGAGCCTTGGACTGGTCAGGGTGGAGCACGCAGACGTCAGGCAGGTTGCGATACTTCTGGGCAAAGTCCAGGCCGTAGCCTACGACAAAGGCGTCGGGTATGGTGAAGCCGACGTAATCGGCGTGGACGGGTTGGATGCGGCGCGCGGGCTTATCCAGCAGCACCCACCACGCACGCAGGACAGCATGGCACGTCGTATCAGTATTTGCCCCCCTTCTTAAGTGCCGCCTCGATGGTCGCGAGCGGCAGCAGCAAAGATAACGGAGCGTCCAGGAGCGGCACGGCACCATAGCTGGCATACCATCGCGCCACCCTTTCATTCTTGGCGTCGATCACCAGGGCCACGCCGCCAACCTCGGCTGAAGCCAAGAGGCAGCGTCTGCCCGCCGCGAGCAGAAGTTGTCCGCCCATTCCCCGCCCTTGCCACCGGCGATCCACAGCCAGCCGCGCCAATCGGAATCCCGGCACGTCATGGCGTGCCAGCCCGCGCCGTATGATCTCCGGAGTCCGGGCATAGTCCACCGAGGCGGGGGCCAGACTATAGAAGCCGAGTATGGTTTTGTTGTCGGCATCGTCAATCGCCAGGAACGTTTTCGCACCGCCCAATTCGTGGCTCCTGCGGGCGTGGCGGCGCAAGAATTCATTCAACGCTTCTTCGCCGCAGTCAAACGCTTCCCGATCGTGTTTCTTGTTGATGGGCTCTTCGTGCCATGCCGTCACGATGACCGCCGCTTTGGCAATGCCCGAGCGGCTGCCAGTAGTTTTGCGTTCGGCGCGGGGGGATTCTCCAGCAGAGCCAGAACCCGCAAACTATCCCTTTCGGAGACCTGCAGATGGTCCGCCTTCGCGATGACGGCCCGGGCGGCACGCAAGGCGTTACGAATCACAAAATCCGTCAGGTCGGTGTGGGCGAGCGCCACCGCGCGCAAGAGCAACGCTTTTTCCTCGGCTCGAATCCGCAAGGACACCCGGCTGTTGTCTTCAACCGCTACTTTCGGCATGGCAGCCACTCCTCCACAATAACGTACACATTCAAACCGTACATCAAAAACGGACGGGGTCAACTTTTGTGTGCATTGATCTGGACCTTCGAGTTTATAAGTTGTAGCGCGGGGCTCCAGCCCGGCATCTTCCGCCGAAACCACACAGGCCGCTAGCACCAAGTGCCGGGCTGAAGCCCGGCGCTACTTGGGCTGGTCGGGGTGGAGCACGCAGACGTCAGGCAGGTTTCGATACTTCTGGGCATAGTCCAGTCCGTAGCCGACGACAAAGGCATCCGGGATGGTGAAGCCCACGTAATCGGCGTGGACGGGTTGATTGCGGCGCGCGGGCTTATCCAACAGCACCACGCTCCGCAAGCTGCGCGGTTGGCGCGCGCCCAGCACACCTTGCAGGTAACGAAACGTCTCGCCGGTATCGAGAATGTCTTCCACCACCAGGACGTCTTTCCCCTCGATGCTGTCGTCGAGGTCGAGCGTAATCTTGACCTCGCCTGAGGGCTTGGTGCCCTTGCCGTAGCTGGCCACGCCCAGAAAGGAGACGCTGACTTCGAGGTCGAGGCGCCGGATCAGGTCCGCCAGGAAAACCCACGAGCCTTTCAGGATGCCGACCAGGTGCACGTGGCGCCCGCGATAGTCGTTGGAGATTTGGGCGGCCAACTCCCGAATGCGTTCCTGAATCTTGTCGGCGCTGATCAGCACTTCGAGATTGTCTCTTTTCATGCGCTTCTCCGTTGACGCTCGACCGCGCGTCAGCTAAACTATATATTCCGTGCGAGCTAGGTTCGCATGTCATTCTGAGCGCAGCGAAGAATCCCTCTTCGAGGCCCGGCAGGCAAGCCCAAAGAACAAGAGAGATTCTTCGCTGCGCTCAGAATGACACGCTCGCCGACGCTCACTCATAACGTTGCATAGAGCTGTTCGTATTTCACCCAAAGGAGATTCTGTGGCAAGCCATCGATCTGCGCTCAAGCGCATCAAGCAAACCAGCAAGCGCGAAGCCATCAACCGCACCCACCGCACGCGGTTGCGGCATCAAATGCGCGAACTTCGCGCCGCCGTCGACGCCAAGGACAAAGCCCAGGCGGAGAAACTTCTCAAGCCGACCCTTTCGCTCATCGACCACTCCATCCACAAGGGGATCCTTCACGCCAATACCGCCGCCCGGTATAAATCGAGACTGACCCTCGCTTTTAACGCGCTTCCTTGATTGAGCCGAATTCATTTTGGATTTTGGATTTTGGATTGAAGACCAAGACCTAATCTTGTCGGCTCTTGGTTTTCAATCCAAAAGCGGACCCAAGAACCAAAATCCGAAAATCTCTCCCGACTGTGTTTTCTTCAATCCAAAATCCAAAATCTAAAATCCAAAATAGCTCAATCCAGCGCTGGCGTCGGCCACTGATCGGTGAGGGGCGGCGATGTTTCCGGACCCTTACCGGTGACGATCTGCCAGATAAGAAACTCGAGCAGAATCCGCGAGTCCTTCCACGACGACTTGATGCTGAGGTCAGCCTGCCGAACGTTGCGTAGCGCCTGAAGCAGCTCCGGCGGCGAGTACTTGCGGGCGGCCAAGGGCGCAATCTCGTAAGTCGAGAACGGATTGCGAAAGCGGTCCCAGGAACCCCGTCCTCCTCCGTAAGAGCCCTTCCCGTAGGCGGCCCCCGAAGCGCTCTTGAGCGCCTGTCGGAACAGGTCGCCGATCGACCACAGAAGCAAGGTTTCCGGCTGCTTGCCGGCAATGAGGGCGCGGAGATGATCGAGCGCCGTGCCGAACTGGCGTTCCGCCAGGGCGCGGAGCAGCTTTCCGATTTCGTGTTCCTCCCGCAAAGCTGTGATCGAGTCGAGATCAGCGCGGTCGATGCGCTTGGCGCCGGCTTTGGAGGTGAGCAACTTCTCCATCTCCGTGCGCAACCAAAGCAAGTTGACGCCAGCCGGCTTGTCGCTCCGCGAATCGTTGCTGGGCTCGAATTTCGCCGCAATCTCCTCCGCCAGGAGTGGATCGATTTCCACGCCCGCGCGGCGAAGGTATCCCACCAGCCAGTTGGCCGCTTCGCGCCGCGCCAGAGGCAGCAATTCGACGACCTCAGCCTTCTTTTCCAGCAACTGAATAAAACGCCGGCGGCGGTCGGGCTCACTGGCGGAAAACACCAGAGTGGCGAAAGAAGACGGCCGCTCCAGGTACTTGGCCAGCGCCTCGTAATCCTCGTCGCCGGCGGGCTTGAAGTCTTGCGAATCGGAAAACAGGAAGAAGACGTGGCCGCCCAGCATCGGCATCTGATAGGCCGCTTCCAGTTCCCGCCCAATGCGGCCCGCCTCGAACTCAATCTCCGCCAGGCACCACTCGCGCGCTTCCGCCGGAATGGAAGCCACCAGCGCGGCACGGCATTCGTCGCGCAGAAACCGGTCGGGACCCCGCAGAAAATACGCCGGCCCCAGCTTGCCCTGGCGCAGCCGCGAAATGAATTCTGTGGGACGCATTCCTTGCAAGTTTACTTCGAGAGATTGGAAGAGATCAATCCGCAGATTACGCAGATTGCACTGATACTAACCAACAACAGGACATCGCCTCTATTTACGGTTTCCTCCATCGGTGTAATCTGCGAAATCTGTGGATCTATTCCTTCCGGCGGAAACTTCTCTCCAGCCGCCGGGCGGCGTCGGCCAGAAGATCCCGGTCCCATTCTTCTCGCTGCGGCGCGCGCGGATGGGGCTCATCCGACTCGAGGCCACCCGTCAGCTTGAGGAAAATGGCGGCCGAGTGTTTATAGGCGGGGACGGGTTGGCGAAAGCCGACCCAACCCAGGTACTGAATCAGGTCGCGCCAATCGAGGTAGCGCGCGTCGCCGGCAGCCCACGCGCGGTCGCGCGCCGCAAAGAGTTCCGGCGCGAACGTGGAGAGGCCCAGCAGGTAATCGCTGCCGTACTCGATCATGTCGGCCGCGAGGTCGTTGCCCGAGTAAATCACAAAGTCGGGGCGCAGCCGGTCGCGCCTATCGAGGCGATCGAGTTCGGTGGCCCGGTCGAGCGAAGAGTGTTTCAGGCCGATGCACTGGGGCAGGCCCATCAAGGCGTCGAGGACGGGCTCGGAGAATATCCTGCCGTTGGGGTTGAACACGGCGCCGAGCTCGAAGGCGATGAACTTCGCGCCGGCGGCGGCGACCTCGCGGAAGAATTGGATCAAGCCATCGTCGTCAAGCGATGCCGTGGCCTCGGAAGGGAAAATCACCGGCACCCCGCCAGCGTCCGCAATCGCGGAGCACTCTCGCAGGTAAGCTTCAGCGCAAGCGGTGGCGGTGGCTCCGCTGGCGGTGGATCCCCTGGTGACGGCCCCGCTGGAGGGCAACGCTCCGGCGGCGAACCAGTCATGCGCGCCCACGGCCTCACGCGTCCAGGCAAGCACCTGGCGCTTCTCGTCGGGCCTCAGCAAGTCGACGTAACCCGTATCCATGTTGACGGCGGGGCGAAGCCCGGCGCGAAGCGTGCGACCGAGATGGCGGCGAAAACCAGCTTCGTCAATGCGGCCGGCGCGGTAAGGCAGCAACACGGCGCTGATTCCGTGCACGACGCGGCCGGGCTTCCTTCGTTGGTCATAGTCGTTCAAAGTGAGAGCCATAACGTCGCCTTATAAGAGGGAACAGGGAATAGGGAACAGGGAACAGAAAACGGCGCCCTCCTGCGCGCTCCACGCTGTCTTCTATTCCGTATTCCCTGTTCCCTATTCCTTGTTCCCTTTCTTCAGCTTCAGCAACGCTGCCGCCTCGGGCCGCGATTTGTAAAAAGGATCGAGCGGATAGCAACCGGAGACGAGACCCTGCCGCGGGCCATTGGTGCAATCGCTGAAAGTGCGGCAGATCCGCTTGTGATCGAGACGGCCCTTTTCCAGCACGTCGGCGGGCAGCTCAGGGTAAGCCAGCATCATGCGGCCGAGGCCAACGAAGTCGGTCCAGCCGGCGCGGACGGCGGCCTGCGCAAAGTGCGGGACGTAGTCCTGAAAATAGGACCAACCCGAAGAGACACAAATGAGACCGGAGAAGTCGGCCTTCAACGCCCGGGTTGCGGCCAGTAGCCGCGCGGCGCCGGCCAGCGGGTCCTCCGGCGGCGAATAGGCGTCAGACGGCGGGAAGAGTGCCGGCCGCTGAAGGTGCGGGCTGTAGTAAGGGCTGCCGGCGCTGATGTTGACCAAGCGAACGCCGAGAGACTCCAGCAGCGCCAGCAACCGCCGCGTCTCGGTGAGGTCCGGCCGCCGGGGGTCCTCGGAATCGACGCCGAATCCCCACGTGTAAGGCATGAGCTTGGCGTGCTCCGCCGGAACACCCGCGCCGGTAACGGGATCGGTTACAAACGGGACCGAATCGTATGCGCTCACGCGCACGCCGATCTCGAGAGTCGGAGCCGCGGCGCGCACCGCGGCCACGACGTCTCGCAGAAAGCGCGTGCGGTTGTCGAAACTTCCGCCATATGCACCGGGCCGGTGGAAGGCGCTCAGCAACTCGTGCCCCAAGTAACCGTGGCAGTGCTTCAGATCGACAAAATCAAAGCCGATCTTGGCGGCCAGGCGCGCCGCCGCCGCAAAGGCCTCAACGATGCCACCCAGTTCGGCGTCCGAGACCGGCGCGCACTCGACGGCGGATGAGCCCACCGGGCCAAATCGGGTGTCGAGGATCGGATGATGGTAGGCGATCACGGGCTCCAGGCGAGACTTCTCGCGCGGGTGGGAGAACCGTCCCGAGTGGGTGAGTTGAAGCCCCGTCAGCAGGTCATCGGCGGAGCCAAACCGCTGGCGATGGGCCTTCACCAACCTCTCGCGCAGGGCCGCGAGCGCCGGAGCCGTCTGCTCGTTGAGCAGGAGCTGGTTGGGATTGGCCCGCGCTTCGGGCAACACCGCCACGGCTTCGCCGCCCCAGATCAGCTTGGCGCCGCTCTCGCCGAATCGCTGCCAGCGACGAAGCGTGAGCTCCGAGGGTCGGCCGTCTGGTTCGCCGTCCCATCCTTCCATGGGCTGGACCGCAAACCGGTTTCCGATTCGCTTCGTGCTCGCGTGCCATGGGATTTCCATGGCCTCGGCCAGGGGCGATGCCGGAGCGGTCAGGATCTGGTCATCGAACGGAAGAACCCAACCCAGGCCCGCCAGATGCTGGGCGAGCGAACTCGCGCTCCGAAAACTCGCGACGCGGGGATAGGAGATATTAGTCACTGAAGTGGAGCATACCACGACGAATTTTGCTTGCGAAATCCGTTGCCGCTCGACTACGCTGGGCGCGGTGCTGACATCATGAGCGAAGTTGGCGCTTCAGGAACCACGCAGGGCAAGGAATCGTCGCTTCGGGCGCACGGCCACACCCTCGTGGCGAGCTTTCTGGGCTGGACCCTCGACGCCTTCGATTTCTTCGTGGTGGTGTTCCTGGTGGATCGGCTCGCCGCGAATTTCGGCGTAGCCAAGGCCGATATCATCTGGACCATGACCGCCACGCTCGCCATGCGTCCGGTGGGCGCGCTGCTCTTTGGGTTGCTCGCCGATCGCTACGGCCGCCGCGTGCCGTTCATGGCCAACGTGATTTACTTCTCCGTCGTCGAGCTGCTCTGTGGGTTTGCGCCCAATTACACCGTGTTCTTTATCCTCCGCGCTCTTTACGGTATCGGGATGGGCGGCGAGTGGGGCGTGGGCGCTTCGCTAGCCATGGAAGCCGTCCCGCGACGCTGGCGCGGGATCGTGTCCGGCGCGCTGCAGAGCGGCTACTCCATCGGTTACCTGCTGGCGGCGGTGGCGACGCGTCTCATTCTGCCTGCCTGGGGATGGCGCGCCATGTTCTGGGCGGGTGCTGCGCCCGCCCTGCTGGCGTTCTACATCCGCCTGAAGGTGCCGGAGTCCGAGGCCTGGCAGAAGCACCGGCAGCCGAGCATGTACGCCATTCTGAAGATCGTCGCCGGCAATTGGAAAGGTTTTTTCTACCTGGTGCTGCTGATGACCATGATGATGTTTCTCTCGCACGGCACCCAGGATCTGTATCCCGACTTCCTGAAAACGGAGCATGGACTCACGACGCCAACCGTCTCATACTTGGCGATGTTTTACAACGTCGGCGCGGTGGTGGGGGCCATCATCTTCGGCCACCTTTCCGAGCGCTGGGGAAGACGGCGCAGCATGGTCGCCGCCATTGTCGTCTCGCTAGCGGTGATTCCGTTCTGGGCTTTTGGCGCCACGATCGCCGTGCTCGCCGCGGCTGCCTTTGTGATGCAGGTGGGCGTGCAAGGCGCTTGGGGAATCATCCCTGCCCACTTGAACGAGGTTTCGCACGATGCCACGCGTAGTCTCCTCCCCGGCCTTGCCTACCAACTTGGGATTCTCTTCGCCGCGCCCACCAATACTATCGAGTACGGTCTGAGCCGCCGCCTGGGATACTCGTGGGCCATGGCGGCGTTCGAGATCACAGCCATGGGGGTTGCCATCATCGTGATCTCGCTGGGGCCGGAAAGGCGGGGCAGGGACTTCCTCGCCACGTGAGGGACAGCTTTCAGCTTTCAGCCGTCAGCTATCAGCTCGAAAGCCCCGTTTGTGCTGAAAGCTGATGGCTGAAAGCTGATAGCTTTTCGGATCGTCAATTCTTCCGTTACGTCCAGCGAAACCAGCGCAACGCCAGGACGTACGAGATCACACCCCACAAGCCCATGATGAGGAGCCGTGTTCCTTGGGCCGCGAGGGTTGAGCCCTCGAGCACCGTCGAGCGGAGCGCGTCGTTGAGCGCGGTGAGCGGCAGCACCCGGATCAGGGGCTGGATGACGGCCGGGAAGCGCTCATAAGAGAAGAACACACCGGAGAAGATCCACATCGGCATCATCACCACGTTGATCAGCCCGCTCACAGTTTCGATCTTCTGAGCGCGACTCGCGGTGAGCAGGCCAACTCCGCCGAAGCATAGTGCCCCCGCCACACTAACCAGAAGGATCGACATCCACGAACCCATCACCCGCATGCGAAAGGCAAGCACTCCGAAGCCCAACAAAAGCCCCATATCAATCAGCGTCAGCACCAACCGGCTGCTCGCCAGGGCCAGAAGAAAATCGCCGCGTCGCATCGGGCTGGCCACAAATCGCTTCAACAGCTTCCGCTGGCGCATGTCCACGAGACCGAATCCGATGCCCCACATGCCCGAGTTCATCAGGTTCATGCCCAGCAGTCCCGGTATCAGGAAATCGATGTATCTCGCGCCCGGTTCGCTCGACACTTGGCTGGAAGCGGGGAGAATATCCTTGCGTCCGGCCGCTGCCTGGATCGCGTTGTCGACCACCGTGCGGGCCAGAACGCTCTCGGGGCGCGCCGGGTCGTACCGGTATTCGAAGCCACTGGAACCCCGGGGCGTGATCACCAGGTCGTACTTGCCGAGACGAAACTGATTGAACGCGTCCGCAGCGGGAAGCACTTCGGCGTGGACGGAGCCGCTCGCAGGCGAGGACTTGAGCAACTCCATCGCGTGGGCGGCGCCCGGGCCGGCAACGATGGCTGCGCGGCTTACGTCAGGCGGTTTGTCGCGAAAGGCGATCCCCAGCCCCAGCGCCAGCAGGATGGGAAACACAAAGACCCAGAAGATCACCTCCGGCTCGCGCCACAACTCCTTCATGCGCGCCAGGAGCAGTTGCCGGTAACCCTTCCAGCGGCCGTTTACCGGCCCGGCCTGCAAGGTGACCTCCACTATGCGCGCGGGCTCATTCTTGCTTTGGCGCTCGGTCTCGAGTTCAGGCACCGTTCCTCCTCATTTTCGAAACTCGAAATTCGAAACTAAAATTAGAAAATCGAAACTCGAGCCCGAAAGCTTCACCCATGTGCAGGTCGACTTTCCAATTTCGAGTTTCCAGTTTCCAGTTTCGACTCTCAGTCCTCGCGCAGGTGGCGCCCCGTGAGGTGAACGAACACGTCCTCCAAACTGGCTTGGCGCGTGGTGAGATGCAGCAGACGCGCGCCGCGATCCTGTAACGTCGCCAGTAAAGCGGGGATGGTCTCGTGGGGCTCGCGCACGCTCAGCACGATCCTGCCGTCCTCTTCGTGGACCGCCTCCACGCCGGGCAGCGAGCGCCACGTATCGAAGGCCGCGTGGCCATCGCCGGTAGCACCGGTGGCGTCGAATTCCACCATGTGATGACCTCCCAGCCTCTCGATCAACTCGGCGGGCGTGCCGGAAGCGATGGTCAGGCCGTGGTCGATGATCGCGAGTCGGTCGCACAGCCGCTCCGCCTCGTCCATGTAGTGCGTGGTCAGCAGGACGGTGCCGCCTCGCTGCTGGAACTGGCGGACGATCTCCCAAAGTTGCCGGCGGCTCTGCGGATCGAGACCCGTCGTGGGCTCGTCGAGGAACAGGATTTTCGGATTGGCCACCAGGGCGGTTGCCACCGCCAGCCGCTGCTTCTGTCCTCCCGACAGCTTTCCCACCCAGGTGTTCGCTTTCTCCGTCAGGGCCATTTCCTCCATGACCTCGAAGGTCGAGCGCGGGCGGCGATAGAAGCTAGCGAAAAGGTCCAGGGTCTCGCGGACTGTGAGCTTTTCACTGAGGCGCGTTTCCTGCAACGAAATGCCCAGCATTTCCCGCAACTCGCGGCTGTGCGCGTCCCAGGTCCTGTCCAGAATCTTGACCTCACCGGATGTTGGAGCGAGCAGCCCCTCCAGGATTTCGATGGTGGTCGTCTTGCCGGCGCCGTTGGGTCCCAATAGGCCGAAGCATTCACCGGCGAGGATTTCCAGGTCGAGCCCGCGCACGGCTTCTACTTTGCCGTCGTAGGTCTTGCGCAAGTTGTGACAGCGAATGGCCGCATCCATGTTGTCCATGGTACCGGATTCCGGAGCCAGCGGGAAGGTGCCAGCCGTCAGCTTTAGGCGATCCGTGCCAAAGTCGAGCGTGGTCCCATTTTGTTTCAGTTGCCTGTCGGTCGGGCGTAGATGTCATATTCAAAGGAAGAACGCGACGGCAGATCGAATGGCGGTACCGGACGTTGATCGAACTGTTGCGCCAGCACCAAACCGGGTGGCAAGTCCGCTGAAACTTCATATCTGCCTTTCGGGAGCCGGGGAAAGGCATAAGCGCCGTGGTCATCTGTCTTCGTCTCAAACGACCGCTCCCCGGCCCGTACCCTGACCATCACATTGGCCAGGGGCCGGTCAATGCTCCCTCCGTCACCCGGCTTCAGGCGCCACAGCATTCCGTAGAGCGACGCCACGCGTCTACCGCTCTTCTCAGCGCGCAACTGTTCGACAATGGCTTGCGCATATTCCAGCGGACGAGTGGCCAAGCATGGGGGAGAGACGAGGCACCCGGCGTCACGGGGTTCCCAGGGGCAGGAACCAGCAAACAAGAGGTACTGTTCGCCAACTTCATAACTCTGTTCGCCAGGAAACTCAGTGACATTGACGTACTCTGCGGTGACCCCCTTGAACGCCTCGCTAACGCGGAACTCGGATTGCCCAGAATCTTCGACCCGCTTGATCACCGTTCCAACAAATATGGCCTGACCATACCTGAGCAGAGTGCGTGGGCCGGGAACCGGACCGGCGCAGTCCACTGCTTGTGAGGGTGCCAAACCAGCCGCGAGCATGCCGAAAATGAACAAGCTACGCCGTAACACGTCCATATCATAGTGCAACCACGCCTACTCGGACAATACGTCAGTCGCGCACGTTCACCCAGAGTGTGAATTCTTGCCTGGCGTGATCTGTGCCATCTAATTCTGAAAGTAAGATATTCGTTTTTTGCTTTTGCCTTTTGATCCCGCTTTCTTCTAGTATAGTGTTCCGTCGTCAAGGAGGTCCGCCATGCCAAACGTTGAAAAACACGCTCCGGGAAGTTTCTGCTGGATCGAGCTCGGGACCACCGACCAGACCGCTGCCAAGAGTTTCTACAGCGCGCTGTTCGGGTGGGCTGTCGCTGATATGCCGATGGGTCCGAACGATTTCTACACCATCTTCAAGCTGGAGGGTCGGGACGCGGCCGCGGCTTACACCCTGCGGCCCGACCAGCGATCCCAGGGCGTGCCGCCGCACTGGATGCTTTACGTCGCGGTGGAAAACGCTGATGCTGCCGCTCCGCGCGCGGCCGAGCTTGGAGGCACGGTGCTTGCCCCGCCCTTCGACGTCTACGACGCCGGCCGCATGGCTGTGGTGCAGGATCCGACGGGGGCGCACTTCTGCATCTGGCAGGCGAAGAACAGCATCGGCATTGGCATTGCCGGAGTCGATGGCACGCTGTGCTGGGCGGACCTGAGCACGCCGGACCGGGCGCGCGCCGGAGATTTCTATTCGGGCCTGTTCGGCTGGCAAATCGCGAAGGAGGACGAGGATCCTCCCCACGCCTACTGGCACATCATGAACGGCGAGCAGGGCATCGGCGGCCTTCCGCCCGCGACGCAGAACAATCCTAATACCCCGGCCCATTGGATGGCGCATTTCCTGGTTTCTGATTGTGACGCCACCACCGCCAAAGCGCAGCAACTCGGCGCCGCCGTGTACCTTACTCCGATGAGCATAGAAGGCACAGGGCGCATGGCCATCCTGGCGGACCCGCAAGGCGCCGTGTTCGCGATTTTTCAGCCGGCTCCGCACGCCTGAGCGTCCTCCTGGAAACAGCTTTCAGATGTCAGCCGTCAGCTCTCAGCACGAAAGTCCGGTTCTTGCTGAGAGCTGATAGCTGATGGCTTTTCCAATCGGCAATCGCTAATTAGGCACCTGCTGCCGGCTTCCTTGCTCAAGGCGGCGAGCCCACGCCACGAGGCCTTCCAAGAGATCGCGGATGTACTTCCGGGTATTCTCGTCCGTCAGGTTCCCCTGCGAATCGAATCGATGGGCGGCGTCGCCAATCATGACCTCGGGCTTGTTGAGCGCGAACATGTCCAGGTAAACGAATACCTGGCGCAGATGACATTGCGCCCGCGCCGTGCCTTGGGCGGCGAACGACGCGCCCATCACCGCCACGGGTTTGCCGGCCCACGAGTTATCCCCGTAAGGCCGCGAGGCCCAATCGATGGCATTATCGCCGCAGGCGCCGCTCCCAGCGATTAGATGAACCGAGGTTGGATTGTGCTTCGCGAGACGATGGCCCGCTGCGAGCTCTGTTTAAGGAAAGGCAGAGCGCCCAGGAAGAGAGCGACTCCGGGAATCAGGCTATAGTTCAGGAGGCCGAGTCCGAAACTCGATAGCAAGCGCAGGGAGACGTGGGAATCGATCACGAGCGCCACCGGGTAGGCACCGAGGCAGACCATCACTACTGGCGCTACTGGCGACGCCGGGAAGATGCCGGCGAGAGCGCGTTCCCGAGGTCCGCCGCCGGCTCGCTTGGACCACCAGGCGCCCAGGGCGCCCAGGAGCGGCAGGGCAAGGAGCCAGAACAAATCCAGGTAGAGAGTTTGGCCAACAGAAATGAAAATGGTCAGCGGTTTCACCCCCGCACGGTCCAATACCCCGAGCAACGCCACCGAAGCAAAGGAAGTCACGATACCCGGCAGCCAAAGGTTCTTTGCCCGACGTTTCATCAGCGTTCCCCTTTCCATTTCTTAGGACCATCGGCAGGGTGGGCTCATACTTTAGCGCCGCACCGCTGCATGCGAACCGACTTCTGACGCCGTGTATCGATGAATCGAGCCTAGATTGTGCGTCGCGAGACGACGGCCGGCTGCGGGCGCTGTTTAAGGAAAGGTAACGCGCCCAGGAACAGGGCGACGCCGGGGATCAGGCTCCAGTTCAGGAGCGCGATTCCGAGACTGGAGAGCACCAAGCGCAGGGAGACGTGGGAATCGACCACCACCGCCACCGGGAAGACCCCGAGGCAGACCACCGCCACGGGCGATGCCGGTGAAATGCCGGCGAGCACGCGCTCCCAAGGTCCGCCGCCGGCGCGCTTGGACCACCAAGCACCCAGGGCGCCCAAGGGCGGCAGGGCGAGGAGCCAGAACGAATGCAGAACCAGGTAGAGAGGTTGCCCTACAGGAATGGTCAACGGTTTCACTCCGGTTCGGTCCAACACCTGGAGCAACGCCACCGAGGCAACGGAGGTCACGAGACCCGGCAGCCAAAGGCTCTTCACGCGACGTTTCATCAACGTTCCCCTTCCCATTCTTAGGGACTATCGGCAGAATGCGGCTGACGCTTTAGCGCCGCCAGCGCAGTTTCGTCGGCGGGCAGGAAGTAACCCACCGCGATTCCCATGGCCCCGTCAGGGAGCGGCTTGCCCGTAGGGTTCAGGTACGTGGCGGTCACCTTCACCATGTCGCCCCGCGTGAGCTCGAACCCCTCAATAAACTGATGGATCGGGATCGCGATCAACCGGCCCTGCGAGTCGAGCGTGGCTGTCAAGGTCTGGGCCGTCCGGCGCGTCACGTCCTCCACCCGGAGTTCATGCCCGTAGTCGTGCAGGTGACCGCCCAGGCCGATCAGCGTACCGTCGTAGGGCAGGGTGAACTCACCGCTGGTGACGTTAGGGCCCGGCGCCAGGTCGTAGCTCGAATTGCCGCATTGCTTCACGTCAAACCAAGCAGGGTAGACGTCCGTCAGTCGGGGTCCACCGGCAACCAGGGGCTGATATTCGATCCTGATTTCCAGATAGACGGCGGGGTAACCCACGGCGGTGGGGTTGTGGACCATCGTGCTGATGAGAAGCTGATCGCCCTTCTCCATGCGATAGCCGACTCCGGGCATGGCCGGCCAGTCGCTCATCTCGCCGCCGGCGCCAAAGATGTGCTCGGGCTTGCGCGGGCAGAGGAAGTCGGCGCGCGCCAAGTTGTAAACCGCCACGTGGTGCAGGAGGCGGCCCGGACGGGGACTGCCGCCGGGTTCCACGAGCCTGGGGTGGTAGGCTGTGAACCAGCCGTCGAAAGGGACCGTCATGGTAAGGTCCGGCGGCTGCGCTACGTTCATCCCCGCGTTGGCCGGCAGACTGAGCGGGCCCAGCCGCAACGTGAGGACGTGGGCGGCCTCGTCGTTCTGCACGTCGAGCTTCACGTTGGCCGCGAGCGGCATGTGCATATGGCCCATGTGCTGCATGTCGTGCTGCGCCCCCGCCAGTCCCACCGCGCCCAAAACAACGGCCAGGATGCAATTGACGACTGGCGATTGACGATTGCCGATGGCGAGGCGCAGGGTGGTTGTCATAGTGTTCCTAAGTCGCCCCAGGGCGCTCGACTTGGACGGTACCATGTGATTACGTGGGCGTCAAGTAGAATAGATATATTGTAAACTATGCGTCGTTTTAATAGGCACAGATCGCGGCCGGCCTTGTGAAAAATGAGGTCAGCACAATAGCAGCCACACCGGCGACGATGCCCGTGGCGTCAATTCCGCCGACTCCTACTGCCTACTGCCTTCCGCCTACTGCCTACTGCCTTCTGCGAGGTCGCGGACAAACGAGACGATGCGCGGGTCTTCCCAATCGATGTTGCTGATGATCTTCGACGCCACTCGCCCGTCGCGGCCGATGATGTAAGTCTCGGGGAAAAGGCGCGTGCCATAACGCCCGGAGAGCGTCTGCTGCGGATCGCGGCCGATGGGAAAGGTGAGGTGATAGTCGCGGATGAACTTGGCCAACGCTGCCGGGTCCTGATCGACGCTCACGCCGATCACGTCGATGCCGTAGGGCTTCACTTGCTCGGCGAATTTCTCCAAGCTGGGAGTTTCCTCGATGCAGGGCGGGCACCACGTGGCCCAGAAGTTCACCAGCACCACGTGGCGGTGATAATTCTTGAGGGCGATTTCCCCAGCGTCGAGCCGCGGCACCGTAAAGTCCACCGCCTTGTCGCCGATCTCGAGCGGCGCCGGTGCGCCTCGCCGGAACCGGAGAAAGCCGGTCACCCCTGCCGCAATGATGAGCAGCACGCCCAGGCCGAGCTTGGCGCGGTTGGTGATGATCATGCTCGTTATATTGTAGCGGGGGCGTGAGGTAATTGCGAGGGGAGGTTCCAACACAGAGGCACAGAGACATTGGGTGATTGAGTGATCGGGTGATTGAGCGATTGGAAGAAGTCTCCGTCCATCCCTCGATCCCGCAATCACCCGATCACTCAATCAGCCAATGTCTGCGCCTCTGTGTTTGATTCTTCCCTTCCCTAGCTAGCAACGTAAGCTAGAAACGAAGCTTGAGCGCGAACTGGATCAGGCGCGGGTTGTTCACCGACTGGTTGATCACGCCGAAGACCGGGCCGGCGGCCAGGTCAGTGGTGGGCGTGGCGAACTCCGGGTGATTCCAGAGGTTGAAGAATTCGGCGCGGAATTGCAGCGACGCGCCCTCGCGGAAGGAGAGGGGGATGTTCTTGATCGCCGAGAAGTCCGTGTTGACCAATGGCGGACCAAACAGCGGGGTCCGGTCGGAGTTGCCGAGTTCCCCGGACGCCGCCGCCTGGAAGCAACTGGTGTTGAAGAACTCGCTCACCGTCCAATTGCTCAAGCGGCCGTTGCAAACCCGGTCAGGACGGTTCAAGGCCAGGCCGTTCCATTGGAAATTCACGCCGGATGTATTGTTGCTGTTGTAGATGAAGAGGGGGAAGCCGGAGATGGCGTGCTCGATCACGGTCAGCTCCCAGCCGCCGAATAATGCGTTGGTGGCTCCGGCCCAATTGCTCCCCCAGTGCTTGCCCTTCCCGAACGGCAAATCGTAAACCACGCTGGCGGTGAAGTTATGCGTGAGATCGATTTGCGAAAAGCCTTTGTCCATGGTGGCTGCGCCCGGCAGCGGGTAATAAAGGGCGCCGATGTTGCTCCCGAGGCCGTCCGGCATCCCGCTGTCAAAGTCCTTGGAGTAGGTGTAGCTCACCAAGCCGTAAAGTCCGTGGCTGCTCTTGGTCTCGGCTCTCACCTGCAAGGAGTCGTACCGCGAGTGGCCGTTATCGAAGATGTCGTAGACGTCGGTAAAACCGCCCCAGGGAGCAGGAGGAGCCCCGCAACCAAGGGTATAGCCAGACACGGTGCCGCAAGCCGTTGGGGAGCCGATGTTGACGTTGAAATCGTCGCTCAGCAAGTGGTTGCTGCGCGCACCCGCGTAGCCCACGGTTAAGAGGACGTCGCCGGGGAGTTGGCGCTCGATATTGAGATTAAACTGCTGGATACGGCCCTGCTTGAAGTTGAGGTTCTGGGCATTCCAATTGCCTCCGAACCCGGAAGTGCCGGGGGGTTCCGTCAGGATAGCAAAGCCTTGCGAAATGTTGTACCCCTGGGCGGGCGTGAGGTTTCCGTCGGCAAAGAAACTGCCGTTAGCGGACTCTTCCCAGTAGGGTGGATTCTGCCACAAGCCTTGGGCGCCCTGGTTCCACGAGGAGTCATGATAGATCGAGTATCCCAGGCGGACGGAAGTCTTGCGATCTCCGCGCGGGCTCCAGGCAATCCCGAGGCGTGGCTCGAAGGCGGTGAGGTCGGTGGCGACGCCAACATGAGAACCTGAGTTCCTCCCGGCAACAAACCATTGGCCGGTTTGGTAGTCAAAGTTCGACTCGCGATTAGCCTCTTCGCTGATCGGCGTCACGATGGCCCAAGCCAAACCGAGGTTGACTGTGAGGTTGGGCGAGACGCGCCAATTGTCCTGAAAGTACGGACGGTACATCTTCCATCGCCGGCCGGTGGTGGGACCCTGGAAGTTCTGATCGTGAAGAGCGAGATCGGCCAAGCCCAGCAAGAAATCCGCCATATTGTCACCGCCGGCTCCCGCCGGCGATGCTGTCCAGCCATTAGTGAAGATCCAGAACCCGTCCTGGAAACCCTCCGCCAGCACGTTCATCTGGTTGGCCCGGATTTGCCCGCCGAACGTCATCTCGTGTTTGCCCCGAATCATATCGAAGGAGTCGGAGATGGAGAACACGTTGGTCCCGCCTTGAAACGGCGTATAGCCCCGGTCGCCCAGAGGCCAGTACGCGCCGCTGACTTCCGTCGACACCAGCCCACAACTCACTCCGCCCAGGTTGGCGCCGGGGATTCCGAGCTTTTGCGACTCGCACGATCCGGTGCCGTAGGAAAGGATGTGGTTAAAATCGCGGTTGAAGCCAGCCGTCACTTTGTTGAGGGTGTTCGGTGAGAAAACGTGAGTCTCGGAAAGCGCGGCGTTACGACTGTGGTCGGCGAGGCTCTGCGTACTGGCGAAGGCGCCGGCTTCGGCAAACCCCGGCGACCCGCCCGGCTGATAGTCAGTCGCCTGGTCGTAGCTGAAGCGCGCGTATAGCGAGTCCCGGCTGGAGAAGTTGTGGTCCAGCCGCAGGTCGGCCTCGCCTTCCTTGAAATTTCGCACGGGAACGTTGCTGTAGTCGTTGACCAGCGTGCCCGCAATGTTGGGAGAGGGGTAGAGATTAGCCATTTGCGCGGCGATGGGATTGATCAGGCTGGCCGGAATCTTGTTGCAAGCCGTGCCTGCGGCCTGGATACCATTGGCATTGGTGGGCAATGGATTGCCTCCGGCATCGCACATAAAGGGCTGGCGGGTGGTTACGCCGCCCACCGTCGTAGTGCTGTAAGGGTTGTACAGTTGGGAGATACCGAGGAACGCCTCAGAGAAGTCGCCGGTTCGCTCTTTCGCGGTCGGGACGGTTCCCAGGAAGGTGATGCCCTCGAGGCTGCGCTTGCCTTGGTAATCGAGGAAGAAGAACGTCTTGTCCTTTTTGATGGGACCGCCGAGCGTGCCGCCGAACTGGTTCTGCTTGAACTCGCCGCGATTAGGCGCAAAGAAGTCGCGCGCATCGAGGCTGGTGTTGCGCAGGAATTCAAACAGGGAGCCGTGAAAGTCGTTGCTTCCGCTCTTGGTGGTCAGTAGTACGGTCGGTCCGCCCCGGGTGCCGTATTCCGCCGAGTAGTCGTAGGTGAGGACCTTGAACTCTTGGAGGGCGTCGATATCCGGCAGGATGGCGATTCCTCCCGCGGTCAATTCGTTGTTATCCACTCCGTCGAGAAGCCAGTCTGTGCTGTTGGCCCGCGATCCCCCGACCGACAGCGAGAAAGAGCCGCGAATGGCCACCTCGCTGCTGCCGCCGGTGGTGAAGAAACTGTTGGGGTTGGTCTCCGATACGGTACCCGGCCCCAGCGTGGCCAACTGGACAAAGTCCCGGCCGTTGAGGGGAAGCTCGGCCACCTGCTGTGAGGTGATCACCTGGCCCAGGGTTGCGTTGGCGGTTTCCACCGCTACGGCCGTAGCCGACACCTCGACGGTCTGCTGAAGGGTGGCCGGCGCGAGTGAGAAGTCCACTTCGCGCGTCTCATCCACCTGAAGGGTAAGGTCTTTCTGCTCCACCGGTTGAAAGCCTGCGGCCGTGACCTTGATCGAATAGGTGCCGATCGGCAGGAGGGGGAGCAGGAAGTGACCGGTGCCATCCGTCTTGGTTTCGCGGGGGACGCCGGTCTCCTGCGAGGTAGCGGTGACGGCGGCTCCGGGCAAAGCCGCCCCGGAGCGGTCCTGAACCGTGCCGGAAAGGGTCCCGGTGGCTTGGCCAAAGAGTGGTGAACCCACAAGAATGACTGCAAAGCAGAAAAGGGTAGCAAGAGCCGCTCGCCTACAAGTCATGCTAAACCTCCGCTGGCACTGTGGTGCCGGAATAGTTGAACAACATGGAGTTTCCAGACCCGAACCCGACCGACCCGATACCTATAGCGCACTCGATTGCTGAAGTCAACCCTTTTTACGACCGAATCGGCACCATAACCATTTTGAATAAAAGCGTAACGAGGGATCTTTCGCCCGCTCCGTGGAGCAATCTTATTGACGACTTCTGAGACATAACACGAGACGCAAATCCACTCTTCAGGCACTGCTGCCCGATAGCCGAGACTGTGTCCCCGGCTGGAAGGCGGTAATACCGCAGGCCGCCTTATTTGTTTTCAATAACATCGTGGCTTCCCTTGCCAAAAAAACAGTCGGTAGTCTGAAGTCAAAGTCGAGGGCCAAGGCAGCGTCCACTCTAGAGTATTAACTCTTGACTTTCGAACCTCTTCAGACCTCTCGCCCTCAACTTTCGCTTTTCTTTCACCACCCACGGGCATCTTCGATCCCCAATCCGCAGCTCCTGACCTCCGTCCCGACGAAACCAGGCAAGGGAATCCCTTCTCTCGGCACACGGGTGCCATCGATCCTTGCCCGGCACAATTCGCGCCCAGGCCCAGAGGCCGACATCTGCGCGGGCGTCTCGCCCACGCTGGGCCGAACGCCGTTCGGCCCTACAAATCCTCGCCTTGCCCCGCGTCGGCCTCGTTTCTGATGCCGGTTGGCTCGCTTTCGTCCGCAGATCGAGCCGTGGTCGAGGTCGGCGCGATGCTAACGACGGGTCCGGCCGCAGGACTTTCGGTCCCTTACACCCGGCGCCTCATCCCTCTCTTCCGCTTCTGCCACCTGGTCCCCGGCATCCGACCCCTGACACCTGTCTTCCGCCTCCCACTTCATCTGCTGCCGCAGGTCTTTCCGCAAGTCCATCAGCAGCTTGATCTTGCGGTCGATCGTCCGGTCCAGCGACGCCGCTTCCCTCACGATCCACCGTGTCTCTTCGTCCGCAGCCAGCATCCCTCCCTTCACCCAGGGCGTCAATTCGATGCGGTCCCGCCGGAACTGCAGGTATTCTTCCACCACCTGCTCCCTTTCGATTTCCAGCGCCTGCAGCAGAATCTTGCGCTCCTTCTCCCGGTTCCGCTTCTCGCTCTCGGCCCCCGGTTGCGACAACGTGCGGAAGATGTGCTTTATCGTCAACCCCTGGCCGTCGGGCTCCTCCCCGTAGAGAAACGCCAGGTGCGTGGCGTGGTCGTGCGTGAACTCGCGCCGCTCGGCGTCCTCCTGGAGCACCGAGAGCACCGTCAGCGTCTGCTCGAAGGCCGCCGGGGAGTCCTTTATGCGCCGCAAACCGATGCGCGCCGCCTCCTCCAGGTCCACCGTGTCACGGACGTGCTCCCGCTCCCGACGGCGACCCTCGGTGTCGGCATGCTCTTTGCGGGCCACCAGCATGCAGTCGCGGGCCCGCTCCACCCGCTGCTTGCGCCAGAGGAGCCAGGCCAGTTCGTCGGTTTCGACGTCGATGAGGGGATCCAGGCCACAGCCCCAGCGGCGATGGAGGCGGGCGCGGAGGCTCTCGAAGTCGAGGGGGGCCTCGCCCAGCACGATCATCGCGCCGTAGGTGCGGGTGTTTTGAGTAAATCCCGTGGACTAAGCCGTTAAGGCTGGAGTTTTGCTTGCCGGCCTCGGAACGAGGTCCGGTGGAGTGTTGGGAGTTCTGCCGGTTGGCGGCAGCCTTTTTTGGGGTAACATCAGGTGATTTGACTAAACCCATACTCATCTCTCCTAAGTGGTTGAATTAGTGAGAGATCGACTCATTTACTCATTGATTCATTGAACCATTGAAAGACAAGAAGTCCTTTGTTTTCAATGAGTCAATGAATCAATGGCTCAATGACTCAATTCTCCACAACTACCAGCATGGACACAAAGAAATGAGACAATGGAGACAAATGAGACAAATCAGACACTTTATTTTTCTATCGTGGAATCAGTTAGTTGGAGGGCCAAGTGGGAGACGCAGGTCCAAAAAGTGAAAAAAGTGTGGCATTTTGCCACACTGGCGGGGGCTTTAACAATCTGGGTAATCTTCCTTCTTGGAAGGAAGGCCCGCAGGCCGATAGAGAGTAGCGCAGGGCGCCAGCCCTGGGAGAATGCCGGCAAATTATAGGTTTTGCGGTTTTTGGGGGCATCTGATCCCAGGGCTGGCGCCCTGGGCTACTCTCTTTCTCCCCTTCGGGGCGAAGAGCATTTTTTCACACCTTCTGAGAACTAACTGAGAGCCGGGAAGGGCCAATTGCAGCCGAAGCCGTGTCTTGCTCATCTTATCTTTCGGAGGCCGGGAGCAATGAGGATGCAGAGGAGGTTCAGGAGCATGAACACTTTCGGAGGCGCCGCCGGGTTCCCCAGGCCTCGATTAGGCAAGCAGATTTTGGTTTCCCTGTTGTCGCTGGGCTTGTTGTTCGCGACTTGGCCTCAGGGCCTGGCCGCTTATCAAGACGAACAATCCCCGACACAGGCCCCGCCACAGGCCCCGGCACAGACCGCGCCGGCGCCGCCGTACATGCTAGAGACTCCCGAGCAGTTGCAGCAATTGGTAGCGCCTATCGCGCTGTATCCGGATTCGCTGGTGGCGCAGATCCTGGCGGCGTCCACGTTTCCCGAGCAAGTGGTCGAGGCCGACCGATGGCTGCAAGCACATCCTGGTTTACAGGGCGAGGCTTTGGCTCAAGCGGCGGACCAACAACCCTGGGACCCCAGCGTCAAAGCCCTCACTGCCTTTCCATCCGTCCTGGGAAATATGGATAAGAACCTCTCGTGGACTTCGTCTCTAGGCGATGCCTACTACAATCAGGAACAGGCGGTGATGGATGCCATACAGGTAATGCGCCAAAAAGCGGATCAAGCCGGAAATCTCAAGACGACGCCGCAGCAAGTGGTAACGACGCAGGGCTCGACCATCGTTGTGGAGCCGGCCAACCCCGAAATCGTTTACGTTCCGGCCTACGACCCTTGGGTGGTATACGGATATCCAATCGACCCGTGGCCCTTTTGGTACCCGTATCCCGGAATTTGGTATGACGGCCCGTACCTCTCGTTCGGGGTCGGCTTCGGAATCGGCTTCTTCGAAGGTTTTGGCTGGGGCTGGAATCGTTGGGGGTTCGACTGGCACAACCATTACGCAACCTTTGACCACGGCAGGTACTACTCCCGGAGCAACACGTTCTACAACCGGAACGGCTACTACCGGGGCGGGGGCGCGCGCGGCGGAGGTTTCAACCGTCGCGGACCAGAGCCTTTCAATGGGAACCACCGTGCTGCTCGAGGCTACGCTGAACCCCGCGGCCAGAGCGGGACCCGCTCAGGCACCTTCAGCCACTACGAGCGTGGCGGAGAGGCAAGGAGCTATTCGTCAAGGGGAAGCGCCAGCTTCGGCGGCGGCGGATTTCACGGCGGCGGTGGCAGGCATTGACGATTGGAAAAGCAATCAGCTTTCAGCCTTCAGCTATCAGCAAGAACCGGACTTTCGTGCTGAGAGCTGACCGCTGATAGCTGAAAGCTAGCTGTTTCCAATCGTCAATGGTCAATCTGCGATTCGGCAGTTCTTAGAAATGGAGAGAAAGCCTTATGCGGCGAACGAAGTTGAGTTTCGACAAATTTCATTTGGCCAATCTTCCTCAATTAGCCGCGGTCGCAATCCTTCTGGTCTTTGCCACCCGTTCCCTGGCACAGCAACGGGGCCAGAAAACATTTCCATCGCCGGAAGAGGCGAGCAGCGCACTCGTCGCGGCCGCGCGGAATAATGACGAAAAAGCGATGCTCGATATCCTCGGACCAGACGCAAAGCAAATCGTCTCGTCGGGAGACGAAACCGAGGACGCCCAGAACCGCGCCAATATGGTAGAGAAATATCAGCAAATGCACCGTCTGGTGAAAGAACCGGATGGAACCATCACCGTGTATATCGGCGCGGAGAATTGGCCCATGCCCATACCGCTCGTGGACAGAGGTAATCGGTGGTATTTCGACACCGACGCGGGCAAGAAAGAAATTTTGTACCGGCGAGTTGGCCGGAATGAAATGTCGGCCATTCGCGTTTGCCAGGAGTTGGTGGCGGCGCAAAAGGAATACTACTCCGCCCACAACAACGAGTATGCCCAGAAAATCTTCAGTGATCCCGGGCAGCAAAATGGCCTCTATTGGCAAGCTGTTGAGGGCGGGCCTGAGAGCCCCATCGGGCCGCTGGTGGCGTCGGCCGTTGCCGAGGGCTATGCCCCAAGCCGAGACGGCGCCCCCACTCCTTACCGCGGCTACTACTTCGACATCCTCACGGGTCAGGGTAAAAATGCCCCAGGCGGGGCGAAAAGTTATATCGTAGACGGCAAAATGACCGGGGGATTCGCTTTCGTAGCCTATCCGGCTGAATACCGGTCGTCTGGCGTGATGACATTCATCGTTAACCAGGATGGAGTGGTGTACCAGAAGGACCTCGGCAGGAAGACTGATGTGCTAGCCAAAGCCACGAAGGAATATAATCCCGATTCCACGTGGCAAAAGGGTGAAAACGAGCAGGAGGAGAGTGCCGGCGAGCAGAAAACCAGGTAGGCAAAACAATGATGAATGATGAATGATGAATGATGAACAAAGACAACAAAGATAAGAAAACTGAAGACAAAGCGGCTTCCGTTTTCTTATCTTTGTTGTCTTTGTTCATCATTCATCATTCAGAATTCATCATTTCTTAGTCCCGCCCGCTGGCGTCGACCGCTCGACCTGACGACGTTCCGCCTCCGCCTCCGCCAGTCGGCCAGTGGCATCGTAGATTGCCGCCAGCCGACGATGGGGTTCCGCTTCCTGGGGACGGAGCGTCGCCGCCTCCTTGAGGTAATGCAACGAGTCCGAGTAGTGCTTGCCGGCCAGGCTTTTCTCCGCCAAGCTGAGTGCCAGTCCGTACAAGGCGCTCGCCGCGGCGGCATCCTGCGGATTGAGTTCGTGCGCGTGGTGGAACGCCCCGTAGGCCGGAAGTTCCTCGCCCAGGTGGTAGAGGACGGCACCCAACAGCGCACTGAGCGGAAACAAGTCGGGCCACTGCTCCACCGCCTTCGCCAGCGGTTCGCGAGCTTCCCGATAGCGGCCGAGCTGGAAGTAGCACATGGCGAGGTTGTACTGCATCTGGGGAGAGTTAGGGCTCAGCTCGGCGGCTCGGCGAAGTGGTTTCAGCGCCGCTTCGGTATCGCCGTGGTTGCCGTAGAGGGTGCCCAGAATGGTCAGCTTCTCGACGTCGTCGGGGTCGAAAAGCTGGTCGCAAACCAGGCGAGCGTCGTCGAGGGAAGCCTGCGCGAGCTTTTGCGTGCAGTCGACCCTCAGCCGGTCAACCGTTGCCTCCCGCTGGCGCAACTCCTCCGATCGCGAGAATGCCTGCTGGGCCTCATCCTTCCTTCCCGCTTCCTTGTAGAGCTGACCCAGGGTGAACTGCACGGCCGCGTCGTGCGGGTCGAGTTCCGCGGCTTTGCGGAGCCACTTCTCGGCGGAAACCAAGTCGTGCCGCTTGAGGTAGGCCGACCCCAGGTAGGACGCTGTGTCGGGGAACGGCGGTTGGGTGGCCGCTTTGCTCAGCTCCGCGATCGCCGCGTCCAGCTTGCCTTCCGCGAGATCGATCCGCCCAAGGTAGTACTCGACGCTGGGACTGTCCCCGGCTTCGCGGCGCACGGCTTCAAACTCGTGGCGGGCATCCTCCGCCTGGCGCATCTCGAAAAGCGAGACCGCCAAGGGGAATCGCGCCGGCATCACGAGCTTTGGGTCGAGTGCCAGAGCGGCCCGAAACTCACGCGTTGCGGCTTCGTAACGGCTGTTCTTCAGGTCGTCGTAACCGGCTCCCAGATGCGCTTCGGGCGTATCGGCAGTGGCAGCGCTTTCTGCGGGTTTGCCCGGGCGATCTTGAGCGAGCCCGATTCGACAGGCCACCAGCGCAACGGCGATCAGTAAACCCAGTATTTTCAATCCGAACCCAGGCCGGCTTCTGAGATTAGAGTTCATCCTCGACAATCCGCGATAAATCTCGATTGAAACAGAGACATTATATGCTGGATTCCTGGTGCGCCCCCCCCAAGGTGCACTACTATCTCGCAAATTCTTTGTGGACCGCGAAGAATGTGAGCTTCGGATTCCACGAGCCACCAAGAACAAGAGCCAACACAGAGTTCGCGGAGGGCCCACCGAGGCCACGGAGAAGACGAAGAGCTGGGGTCCCATTCTTTCTCGGCTTTCTTCTCCGTGGCCTCGGTGAAGTCTCAGTGAACTCTGTGTTGAGGTCTTTGGTTGCGGCCGCAGGGCCGCGCTGTGAGGCAATTGCAAGGGTTCCAACGCAGAGACGCAGAGGCCCGAGAAGAATGCGAAACGTCGGGAAACAAACGGAAACTCCGGTCAAGAGATCTTCCTCCTTCGATGCTTGGACGCAACGAGGTTCGTCGAACAGGAACTCAAGCGACGGGCACGTTCGACCGATAAGGCAATGTGAATGGGTATGAGGACGCGTATCTGGGTTTTCAGTACGGTCTGGTTGCTTTGCGCCTTGACGGCGCGGGCGCAGCATTGGAAATTCCAAATGTACGGAGCCGACCTGGGCTTGACCAATCCCACAGTTCTCGGCCTACATCAGGATCATGACGGTTTCCTTTGGGTCAGCACGGAGGGTGGTCTTTTCCGCTACGACGGCGACCGATTTCGGCATTTCAGTACGGACCCGGTCGCGACCAGGGGCGACTCGCTCGCCCTGCACAGCTCGCCCGATGGCCAGTTCTGGGCCGGATCAGGCTTGGGCTTGTACCGGTGGACAGGGGAGCGCTTCGCTCCAGTACCGGGCTTTGAAGGTGTCGGATTGGACAGCGGTCAGGTGATCGGGAGCGACACCGCGAACCTGTACGTGGCCACGCCGGCCGGCCTGCGCTCGCTGCCCCTCCGGGGCGGCGGGCACCCTCGTCTCGTCTCGCCAAGATCGTCCTACAGCGTGTACGTGGCGCCCGATAAGACCGTCTGGTTTGGCTGCGGTTCAGCAGTCTGCTCACTCCGGGACGGACGGGAGCGCGAATGGACCGTTAGGGATGGAGCGGCCCCGGGGCGCTGGGCGGGCATCGCGGAGGACACCGCCGGGCGCCTGTGGATTCGGTCCAACGACAGGGTCCTGGTGCGTGAATCGGCCGGGGCAGCTTTTCACGCCCCGCCCAGCCTTCCGCAGTTGACCTCCACCCACGGCACGCACTTGGTGCCCACCCGCCTCGGACAGATGCTGATTCCGCACGACGCAGGGTTGATGATATGCCAAGGCGACGATTGCCGGAACTACGGTGTGGAAAGCGGCCTGGAGCATACGGGAGTGATCGCGGCTCTTGAAGATCGCGAGGGTTCGATCTGGATTGGTTATAGCGGGCACGGTTTGGCGCGTTGGCTGGGACGTGACCAGTGGCAGGGTTTTGCCGAGGACGAAGGGCTGGCCGATCCGGGGATATGGCGCATCGTGCGCGACGCCGCGGGTGACTTGTGGATCGGCACCAACCACGGCCTTTTCCAGGGCACCCAAAAGAGCGGCCGATGGCGATTTCATCGCACGGATGCGGTGGGCAAGCTCACCGTGTATGGACTGGCTGCGGAAACGGATGGCTCGCTCTGGGTCGGAACGTTTCAAAACCCGATCCCTGGCCTGCTGCGGTATTACCCCCAAACCCATCGGAAGGTGCTCTACCCCCCCTCCCACCCCGTTCCCCAATTCGCGATCTCAGATATTCACCGCGACCCCTCGGGCGCGATTTGGGTGGCGACAACGCGCGGCGTCATGCGACTCGCGCCCGGCGGAGCGAAACTCGAATCTGTGCCTCTTCCTGTTGATGGCGCACGCGTAGAAGATGTCAGAACTACTGGGGACAGCTTATTCGTCGCCAGCAAGAAGGGGCTTTACATCCAGCAAGGGGTAATGCGCCGGCTGCTGACCGAAGCCGATGGGCTGAAGGATAATTGGGTTCAATCGGTCGTGATCAGTCCTGATGGGGCCCTGTGGATCGACTATTTCTCTTCTACCGGGATCACGCAAGTCGACTTCCCGGGAGGGAAAGCTCGGTTACAGCACTTTACGGTGGACGATGGCCTTCCCAGCAATGTCGTCTACTCGCAGTTCCTTGACGCCCGCCACCGGCACTGGTTGGCTACCGATAGCGGCGTCGCCGTGTACGAGGGCGGTCACTGGACACACTATGACACGTCCGATGGCTTGATCTGGGATGACTGCAACGCGCACGCTTATCTGGCGGAGGCCGATGGGACCGTGTGGGTCGGAACCAGCGCCGGCTTGTCGCGGTTTCATCCGGTCGTCCAACCGGAGCCCATTCAACCGGCAACCCTGATCACATTGGTACTCCGCAACGATCTGGCCACCCAGGATAGGGATTTCGATTCCTCGACCCATTCGTTGGGACTCCGGTTCACCATGCTGTCCTATCGCCGGAATAACCCAACCTTTCGCTACCGGATCGGAACTGACAGCGACCCGTGGACACAGACGCAAGCTCGCGAGGTTCGCTTTGCTGAGCTTCCCGCGGGTTCCTATAGGTTCGAGGTGCAGGGTGAAGTGGAGCCGGGAGTGTGGAGCCGCCCGGCGCTCCTGCGGTTTCGGATTCGGGCACCCTGGTGGCGCACGTCGTGGTTCCTGGTCTTGCTGGTATTGACGCCGCCGGCGATCGTGGTCCTGCTCTTGCGTCAACGGAGCCTGCGGCAAAAGCAGATTCAACGGTCGCTTGAGGAAGCGGTCACGGCCCGCACCGCTGAGTTAGCGCAGGAAAAGGCCCACGTGGAGCAGGAGAAGGCCCGCGCAGAACAGGAAACGTTGCGCGCCGACGCGGCCAACCGGGCCAAGAGCGAGTTTCTGGCCAACATGAGTCACGAGATTCGCACCCCTATGAACGGCGTCCTGGGAATGGCGGACCTCCTTCTCGAAACGGAACTGAACGCGGAGCAGCGCGACTACGCCACCATGGTGAGAGCTTCCGCTGATTCCCTGCTCACCGTCATCAACGACATCCTTGACTTCTCCAAGATTGAGGCCGGCAAGCTCGAGCTGGAAACCATTGATTTCAACCTGCGAGGCAGCATCGAGCCGACCCTGAAGACGTTCGCCGTGCGCGCCCACCGGAAAGGGCTGGAGTTAAACTGCAACATCGACTCCGACGTGCCCGAGGATTTCGCGGGCGACCCCAGCCGCTTGCGCCAGATCCTGATCAATCTGCTGGGCAACTCACTGAAATTCACCGAAAGAGGCGAGATCAACCTGAAAGTCCAGCGGGAGTCCGACAAAGAAGGCGCCACGTGCCTCCACTTTAGTGTGCAGGACACCGGCGTGGGCATTCCTCCCGACAAGCAGGCACGCATCTTTGAGGCGTTTACGCAGGCGGACGGCTCCACTGCCCGGCGCTTTGGGGGGACGGGTCTGGGACTGACCATTTCGCGTCGGCTAGTGGAGATGATGGGGGGCCGTATCTGGGTGGAGAGCATTCCCGGCCAGGGCAGCACCTTCCACTTCACGGCATACTTCGGCGTCTCCCAAGCCACAGCCGCTGCGGGGCCCCGGGAAGCGGTCCAACTAACGGGCATGCGCGTTCTGGTGGTAGACGATAACGACACCAATCGCCGCCTTCTCGGTGGCCTGCTCGCCGGCTGGGGTATGGAGCCGACGCTAGCCAGCAGTGGCGCCGAGGCCTTGGGAAAATTGGCACGGGCACGCGCCGCCGGCGAGCCATTTCGGCTGGTCCTGACCGATGCCGACATGCCGGGGATGGACGGATTTGAGCTGGCCGACGAGATCCGCAGAAATCCCGGGCTTTCGGCCTCCATCATGATGTTGACCTCAGCCGGGCAACGCGGCGACGCGGCGCGCTGCCGCGAAGTGGGGCTGGAAGGCTATCTCATCAAGCCGGTCGGCCAATCGGAATTGCGGGATGCCATCCTGTGCGTAATCGGCTCGAAGCACGGGGAGGCAAAACCGGCGCTGGTGACTCGCCACTCCTTGCGTGACGAGAAACGCCTACGCATACTGCTGGCCGAAGACAACCTGGTGAACCAGAAACTGGCGGCACGCCTGCTGGAGAAGCAGGGGCATCACGTGAGCATCGCGGGCAATGGACGTGAGGCGCTGGAGCAACTCGAAAAGCAGGGCTTCGACCTGGTCCTTATGGACATCCAGATGCCGGAAATGGACGGCTTCGAAGCCGCGGCGGCGATCCGCGAGAGCGAAAAGCTCACTGCGACGCACGTGCCCATCATCGCCATGACCGCCCACGCCATGCAAGGCGACCGCGAGCGCTGCCTGGCGGCCGGGATGGACGGCTACGTCCCCAAGCCAATCAAGCTCCAGGAACTCATGGAAGCCATCAAAAACTGCTCGCTCCAGCAACCCCGGCCGGAAGAAGTGACTCCCGAGAAGTTGGGCCTCAGCCCTGCGGCGCTGACGCCCTCAGTATAGATTCCCGCTTCCTCGATCGTTAGTGTGATTGGAACACAGAGGCACAGAGACACAGAGGAAGGGAGAGAAGAACATATGAAGATGTCGGTTGTTTCTCGGAGTTTCCCATCTCCTCTGTGCCTCTGTGTCTCTGTGTTGACAGCCCATTCACAATTACTCCTCACCTTCTGAGTCATCAGTCCCGGAGTTCTAAGGCTAACCCCCGATCATTACGGCTCGGGCGTGCTCACTTACAGCCGAAAAGTAAGAACTGAGGACCCATGTCACTGACGACTGCGTACAGTCTAGCTTAGCGAAACATGTTAGGATCAGGGCATGAAATTTGCGCGCTCCAGTGGAATTCTACTGCATCCGACGTCGCTGCCGGGAAGGTTTGGCGTCGGCGATCTCGGCGCTGAAGCCTATCGGTTCGCGGATTTTCTCGCTCGCGCGGCGCAGCGGATCTGGCAAGTGCTGCCCTTGGGCCCCACCGGTTACGGCGACTCGCCCTATCAGTGCTTCTCCGCGTTTGCCGGGAATCCGTTGCTGGTGAGCCTGGAAAAACTGGTGGAAGAAGGCGACCTCACACCCGACGACTTGGCTGTGAATCCGCCGCACTTTTCCGAGCGGCAGGCGGACTTCGGCTGGGTGATCCAGCACAAGCTTCCTCTGCTGAAGAAGGCGGCGGAAAACTTCCGGGCCCACGCTTCGGCGGCGCGGCGCGAGGATTATGACACCTTCTGCCGGAAACACACTTCCTGGCTGGAGAACTACGCGTTGTTTATGGCCTTGAAGGAAGCGCATGGCGGGGAGGCGGTATGGAATAAGTGGGAGCGCGATATCGCCGCCCGCCAGCCCGAAGCGCTGGCACGTTGGAGGGAACGCCTGGCCGGCGAGGTGGAGGCCCAGAAATACGGCCAGTATCAGTTCTTCCAACAGTGGTCGGCCCTCAAGGCCTACTGTCACCAGCACGGGATCCAGGTGATGGGCGACATCCCGATCTTCGTCGCCCACGATAGCGCCGATGTCTGGGCTCGCCCCGAGTTGTTCCACCTCGATGCCGATGGCAATCCGTCCGTACAGGCCGGCGTTCCGCCCGATTACTTCAGCGCCACCGGGCAATTGTGGGGCAATCCGCTCTATCGCTGGGAAGCGATGGCCGCGACGGGATATTCGTGGTGGATCGACCGCTCTCGATCGGCGCTGGAGTTGGTGGATATGATCCGTCTCGATCACTTCCGGGGTTTTGAAGCCTACTGGGAGGTCCCCGGCGGCGAGCAGACTGCGATCAACGGCCGGTGGGTGAAGGCGCCAGGGGGGCAGATGCTGGAGGCGGTCCAGAAGGCGCTCGGCGACCTGCCGATTGTTGCCGAGACGCTCGGCGTGATAACGCCCGAGGTGGAGGCGCTACGCGAACGGTTCGGTTTCCCCGGCATGGGGATTCTTCAGTTTGCCTTTGGCGTGGACCCCCAGGCGCCCGAGTTCAAGCCCCACAACTACCAGCGCCACTTTGTGGTTTATACGGGAACGCACGACAACGATACGACGGTGGGCTGGTGGACCGCCAGCGGCGCCGGCGACAGCACGCGTACACTGGAGAACATCAGGCTCGAAAGAGAGTTCACGCTCAAGTACCTGGGAACGGACGGCCGGGAAATCAACTGGTCGTTTATCCGTTGCCTCCTGGCTTCCGTCGCCGATGTCGTCATCACTCCCTTGCAGGATGTTCTTGGGCTGGGCAGCGAAGCGCGCATGAACCTGCCGGCCTCGCGCAGCGGAAACTGGCGCTGGCGATTCACTGCCGATCAACTGGCGCCCGAGATCGGCGAGCGACTGCGAGAGCTGACGGTTGTTTATGACCGAGCCTAATTTTTGGGGGATTGAGTCATTGCGCCATTGAATCATTGAGCCATTGAAAAAAGGCGAGTCTCTTCAATGGCGCAATGGCCCAATGAATCAATGACTCAATTCGGATAGCAGGGCGGCAGAGCCGCATCGGTGAATGCAATGGAAAAGCCTCGATTGAGTTTCTGGCAGATCTGGAACATGAGTTTCGGGTTTCTCGGCATTCAGTTTGGCTGGGGCCTCCAAATGGCGAACATGAGCGCCATTTACGAATACCTCGGCGCCCGCCCCGACCAGATCCCCATCCTGTGGCTGGCGGCGCCCCTCACCGGTCTGATTGTCCAGCCCATCATCGGGCAAATGAGCGACCGCACCTGGAACCGGATGGGCCGCCGCCGTCCTTATTTCCTGATGGGCGCAATCTTGGCCTCGACGGCTCTGATCCTGATGCCGAGGTGCTCCGCCCTCTGGATGGCCGCCGGGCTGCTCTGGATCATGGACGCATCCATCAACATCAGCATGGAGCCCTTCCGTGCCTTTGTGGCGGACCTTCTCCCGGAGGAGCAACGCACCCGAGGCTTCGCCATGCAAAGCCTCTTCATCGGGCTCGGAGCGGTGGTCGCCTCGGCCCTGCCCTGGATGATGACCAATTTTTTCCACGTTGCGAACGCTCAGGCCAACGGTCACACCATTCCGCTGACGGTGAGACTCTCATTTTATGTTGGAGCTGCGGCCTTCTTTGGCGCCGTGGTCTGGACCATCGCCAGCACGAAGGAATACCCGCCCGACGATCCGGAAGCTTTTGCCAGGATGAAAACGGCGAAGTCCGGCCTGCTGAGCAACGCGGCTGAGATCTTCCACTCGATTGGCGGCATGCCGCAGACCATGAAGCAATTGGCGTGGGTGCAACTCTTCACCTGGCTGGGGCTTTTCTGCATGTGGCTCTATTTCCCGGTCGCGGTGGCCCACAACGTCTTTGGCGCTCCGGACGAGACGTCGCCCATTTATACCCGGGGCGTGGAATGGGCAGGCATCTGTTTTGGGGTGTATTCCGCGGTTTGCTTTGCCTTCTCCTTTGTCTTGCCCGCCCTGGCGCGGTCCCTGGGCCGAAAGCTGACGCACAGCGTCTGTCTGCTGTGCGGCGCGGCGGGACTTCTATCGGTGGCGTTGATCCACGACAAGGCGCTGTTGCTGCTCTCGATGACTGGAGTGGGCATCGCCTGGGCGAGTGTCCTGGCCATGCCCTATGCTATTCTCGCCGGCTCGCTGCCGGCCGAGAAGACCGGCGTCTACATGGGCATTTTCAACTTTTTCATCACCATTCCCGAGATCACCGCTTCCCTCTTCTTCGGCTGGATCATGCTGCACCTTTTCCACAATGATCGACTGGCTGCCGTGGTTGCCGGAGGGTTCTTCATGATTGTGGCAGCACTCCTGATGAAACGGGTCGTGGATGTGGCGCCGGAAAAAGCTCCGACCACGGAGCCGGTTCTGGAGATGCGAGCCCAGCCTTCTGCGCATGGGGAAGTAACGAGCGGATAGCGCAGTTGGTTGAAAGCGAGACGATCATCTCGGAGTGCGCCCTCGCCCGGCGGTCCGGCCGATTAGGGCCGAACGCGCAGGAACCACGGGGGCAGTGAGTATTGTATTTACATCATGCGCACAATCAGATATAGTGCTCGTGTGCTCGAAGGGAGGCGGCGATGGCCGAGACAGGAACGAAAAACGCAACGGCGCGGAGCGAAACCATCAACCTGCGTGCCAGCCAGAGGCAAAAGTCGCTGATTGACCGGGGGGCGAAAGCGCTCGGCCGGAGCCGGTCCGATTTCATGCTGGAAACAGCGTGCCGGGAAGCCGAAGCAGTGCTGCTGGATCGGCGGTACTTCGCCCTCTCCGGGGACGCGTTCAAGCGCTTCACGGCCATGCTCGACAATCCGCCGGCAAGCAATCCGAAACTGCGGCGACTGCTTCAGACCGAGGCGCCGTGGGACCGATGAGCGCCGGCCCTGATGAAATAAGTCGGCCGGGAAAACTGTCATTGGAGCATGACCTGTCCGGCTTCGATTCCGGAGAACCGGTCCTGGACGAGTGGCTCCGCCGCCGCGCTCTGCAAAATGAAGCAAGTGGGGCGTCACGCACATTCGTGGTGTGTTTGGGCAACAGGGTGGTGGGTTATTATACCCTCGCGGTTGGCGCTGTCGCCCGCGCGGAAGCGCCAGGGCGCGTCAGACGGAACATGCCAGACCCCGTGCCGGTGATGGTGCTAGGCCGGCTTGCCGTTGACAAAACCTCTCAGGGACGGCATGTCGGCGCGGGACTACTGCGCGATGCCGTATTGCGTACCGTGCAGGCGGCGGCGATCGCCGGCATCCGCGCGATTCTAGTTCACGCGATTTCAGAAGCGGCAAGACGCTTCTATGAGGGCTACGGATTTGTCGCTTCGCCGGTTGATCCGCTGACGGTGATGATCACGGTTGCGGAGGCGGTGAAGATTCTGGACGGCAAGGACGCCTTATTCTGAGAACAGTTGCGACAACGGCAGGAGGGACGCGATATGACTATTCGCCTCAAGCGCGAGCAGGAGCAAGTCATTGGGCAGGCAATCGAAGCAGGTCTGATAAAGACCGCTAATGAGGTTGTGGATGTGGGAGTGGAGACCATCCGGCGACGCTTGGAGGCCGATGGTGTCCGGACTACTTCACCGGCCTCGATGAGTGAGAAGCAGTGGCTGCGGGAGTTTCACGCTTGGGTTCACAGCCACGCGACGACAACACCCTTGCTCTCCGATGAGGCCATCAGCCGAGAGTTCATCTACGGCACACGCGGCCAGTAAATGGCGATCTTAATCGACACCAATATCTTGTTGCGTTCATTGCAACCGCATCACCCGCATTGCGCCGTGGTCGAGCGTGCCGTCAGCGCCCTGCGCAGCCGCAACGAAAGGCTGAACGTAACGGCTTAAAACCTTATTGAGTTCTGGGCCGTGGCGACTCGCCCCGCAAGCGAAAACGGCCTCGGCATGACGGTGGAAATGGCGACAAGAGAACTCACCGTTCTCAAGCGCCTGTTTTCTTTGCTGCCTGAAGCAGCCTCGATTTTCGAGGAGTGGGAGCGCCTGGTTACGACGTTCCGCGTTTGTGGCAAGAACACCCATGATGCCCGTATTGTAGCGGCAATGAACGTGTATGGTATCACGAGGATATTGACGTTCAACGTGCGGGACTTCGCGCGCTACGAAGACATCTCTGCAGTCCATCCCGAGACGCTTGCCTGAAGCGAGTGAGTTTTCCTTTTGAATTAGGGACAAAGCGCCTGGTTTGGATCGCAAATCCTTCATTTTGTCTTTCGGATAGGTTGCCTGCATGCTATGATCCGTGGCGCTGCGAAGGTAGCCCATGTCCGGATTTCAGCCGCATCGAACGAACACCCACATCTCTCACCTAGGGAGCGAAGAACCAATGAGTGACAAAAACGCTGACACCATGAATCCTCGACCAAAGAAGCTGATCTCCGCCGGCATGGTGCTGTTACTCGGCGTCAGCACAGCCATAGCTCAGACCAAACCCCTAGGGCCTGATCCGTTGAAGAGCGGATTCGAGAATCCACCGGAGGGTGCGCGGCCGCGCGTGTGGTGGCACTGGATGAACGGAAACATCACCAAGGAAGGCATCAAGCTGGACCTGGAGTGGATGCACCGGGTAGGCCTGGGCGGCTTCCAGAATTTTGACGCGGCGTTGTCGACCCCGCAGGTGGTGGAAAAACGCCTGGCTTACATGACCCCGGATTGGAAGGATGCCTTTAAATACGCGACCATCCTCGCCGACCAACTGGGACTGGAAGAAGCGATTGCTGGCTCGCCGGGTTGGAGCGAGACGGGCGGTCCGTGGGTGCCGCCATCGCAGGGAATGAAGAAGTACGTCTGGAGCGAGACGCGCGTCGAAGGCGGCAAGCCGTTCACGGGCACGCTGGCTCATCCGCCGTCGAACACGGGGGCCTTTCAGAACCTGGGCGTTCAGGACGCCCTGCCCGCGCCGGCCGGCGCCAAGCCGGTCCCGCACTTCTACGCCGATGCCGCGGTCATCGCCTACCGAAGGCCGGCAAGTGATGTGTCGATGGAATCGCTGCACCCCAAGCTGACGGCGAGCGGCGGTACGCCTGACGCGGCGAGGCTCAGCGACGGGGACCTGCAAAAGACAACCAAGCTTCCAATTCCAGCCGCCGGCGAGAGCGCTTGGATCCAATACGAATTCGCTGCGCCCCAACCGATTCGCGCCGTTACCATCGTGACGAAAGATTTGGATTGGATCAGCGCGCTGGTGGCTGGAATCACCAACCCGCAGAAATCCCTCGAGGCGAGCGACGACGGGCAAAGCTTCCGGACCATCGTGAAGCTTCCTGACGGTGGCGCACCCGAGCATACCGTTTCTTTTTCTCCGGTGACGGCGAAATTCTTCCGCGTGGTTTTCAAGCGGACGCCCGCTCCTCCCCTTCCGGATTGGTTAAGCGGCATCGACCCTGCTTCCTTGGGAATCAAGGTTGGCCCTACTCCCACCGACTATGAGATCGCCGAGTTGGTGCTGCATCCGGGAGCGCGTGTCAACCGGTTCGAAGAGAAGGCCGCCTTCACTCCCATATCCGACCTCTATCAGTTCGCGACCCCTCCCGACTCTACCGCCGAAGTCGTTTCCAAGTCCGATGTGGTCGACCTGACTTCGAAGCTGCGCGCGGACGACACGCTCGACTGGACACCCCCAGCCGGTAATTGGGTCATCCTCCGGTTCGGCTATTCGCTCCTGGGAATCACCAACCATCCGGCGACCCCCGAGGCCACGGGCCTGGAAGTCGATAAGCTAAACCGCGGCTTTGTGAAGAACTACATGAACGCCTACCTGGACAGCTACAAGGAGACGGTAGGCGCGGATTACATGGGCAAGCGTGGCATCCGCTACGTCATCAACGATAGCTGGGAGGCCGGGTCGCAGAACTGGACCGACGACATGATCGCGCAGTTCAAGAAGCGGCGTGGCTACGATCCGCTGCCCTGGATGCCGGTTCTCACCGGGCAAGTGGTGGAAAGCGCCGAAGCCGGCGACCGGTTCCTGTGGGACTTTCGCAAGACCATTGCCGATTTGATTGCGGATGAGCATTACGGCCAACTGGAGGCATCGCTGCATGAACGGGGCATGGGCCATTACGGGGAATCTCACGAGAGCGGACGCGCCTTTGTGGCGGATGGCATGGAGGTGAAGAAGTTCAACGAAGTGCCCATGAGCGCCATGTGGACGCAGGTCCCGGGGGTGAACAAGGAGCAATACGGCTATAACGCGGACGATCGGGAATCGGCATCGGTGGCGCATATCTACGGCCAGAACCTGGCCGCGGCCGAGTCGATGACGGCGGCTGCCGCGCCCTGGGCGTGGTCGCCGGCGACGTTGAAGCCTACGGCCGATCAGGAGCTGCTGAACGGGATCAACCGCTTTGTGATTCACGAATCGGCGCACCAGCCACTGGTGGGCAAGGCGCCGGGATTGACGCTGGGACCCTTCGGGCAGTGGTTCAACCGCAACGAAACCTGGGCGGAAGAGGCTGGCCCGTGGGTCGACTATATTGCGCGCAGCAGCTATCTGCTCCAGCAGGGACACTTCGGCGCCGACCTGGTTTACTTCTACGGCGAAGATTCGAACCTGACCGCGATCTTTGCGGATAAGTCACCGGATGTGCCGGCTGGCTACGGTTTCGACTACATCAACGCGGACGGCTTGATCCACGAGCTGAACGTCGCCGGCAACCGCATCACCACCAAGAGCGGCATGAGCTACCGGGTGCTGGGACTCGATCCTTACAGCCGACACATGTCATTGCCGGTACTGCGCGCTATTCACAAACTGGTGGAGGACGGTGCCGTCGTTGCCGGCCCGAAGCCGACCGACGATCCCAGCCTCGCCGACGACCAGGCAGAGTTCCACAAGCTGAATGACGAGCTGTTTGGCGACGGCACGGGCGTGGGCAAGGTTGGCAAAGGCACGGTGTACGCAGGCCAGAGTATCGCGGATGTCTTCAACGCATTGAAGGTGGCGCCGGACTTCGACTACACCAAGCCGAAGGGCGATACGCGCCTTCTCTTCGTGCATCGCAAGCTTGCCGACGGCGATCTCTACTTCGTCGATAACCGGAACGATCGCGACGAGACGGTGGAGGCGAGCTTCCGCGTCGCTGGTAAGGCACCGGAACTCTGGCATGCCGAAACGCGCAATTCCGAGCCCGCGTCTTACCACATCGCGGACGGCCGCACGACGGTGCCGTTGCACCTGGAGCCGTGGGGCACGGTGTTCGTGGTGTTCCGCGAGGCAACCAAGGGGACCTCGCGCACGCTGCCCAAGGTGGTGGAGACGCAAGTGGCGACGGTGGATGGGCCGTGGAATGTGAGCTTCCAACCGGACCGCGAAGCGCCGCCGTCGATCACTTTGGACAAGCTGTCGTCATGGAGCGACAACCAGGACGCGGGCGTGAAGTACTTCTCCGGAACCGGCACCTATACCAAGACCATTCAGGCTCCGGCAGAATGGTTCCAGAAGGGTGCCCATCTGTGGATCGACCTGGGTGACGTGAAGAACCTCGCCCGCGTGACGGTGAACGGCAAGTCGCTCGGCATTGTCTGGCATGCTCCTTACAAGGTGGACGCGACGAGCGCGCTGAAGACAGGCGCCAACGAAGTGACGATCAAGGTGACGAATGCGTGGGTCAACCGGCTGATCGGCGACGAACAACCCGGCGCGACAAAATATACGTTCGCAGATGTGAAGCCGTACAAGGCGAACTCGCCACTGCTGCCCTCGGGGCTTCTGGGGCCGGTGAGGCTTTATTCCGTTGCCACACAGTAGGAAGATAAGAAGCACCAACAGCGCGTGTTGGGCCGCTTGGCCAGGAGGCGAGCCAGGATTCCACCTCACCCGGCATTGATGTATGCTATGCGCATGAAGCGTACAAATCTTGTGTTAGACCCGGAACTGGATCGAACTCCTCAATGGGAAGCTGGGCTCAAGGGTCTCACAAGAGGAGTTGCTTAATTTTGCCACCTGCGGACCCGTCGTGCAGGAGGTTCTGCCAGGGTCTCCGCCAAGATCCGGCGAGCGAGGCCTTTCGGGACGCGTTGCTGGCGCTGCCGATCGTAAGCGATCCGTTGCCCAGCGCCGCCTTTATATCGGCGGCTGAGATTTACCGCCTGGGGCGGGCCAAGGGCTACACGATTCGTTCCTCCACCGATTGCCTTATCGCTGCGGTCGCCATCGACAACGGCATGCCGGTGTGGCACAAGGACCGCGACTTTGAATCCATCGCGCGGTTTACGAGCCTTCGCACCAGACCCTTCAGGTGAGTCAACGTCGCCCTGTGGGCAAGCCGTGCGTGATGCACCCTCCCATGGTTGAGTGTTCCGCATAGGAAATAATTCCATCAGACCCTGTGCGTGCCCCGACTTGCCAGCTTCTTGGGGGCTTTAATTGAGGAGCGGCAGCATTAGGATAGGCGCGCGGCTGGTCACGGCTACTTACGGAACCTATCCGGCATCGACGGGCGGAGCACGGGTCATTGATTTCGGGCTGAGGTTGATGTTCTAAATACGGCGGCGAGTGGTGAGTGACGAGGGGCGACGCAAGGAAGCAATCAGGATCCTTGAGTCAGCAGAGGGCTCACAGAGGCCACGGAGAAGACCAAGAGCCATGCGATTGAAGAAGTTGGCCCCGCTGGAAATAACGGATCACTACGAGGCCGGTTTTCGAGACTATGGGGAGTGGTGCGGCCGCCGGATTCTCGCCTTCCAGCCCCGCCCTACCGCCCTGGTGGCGGGCAATGACGAGATCGCCTACGGAGCCTGGCGCTCTTTCCGTCGACTGGGCGTGCGCGTTCCGGACGAGGTGAGCTTGGTGGGCTTCGACGACCGGGAGGAAGCACTGCTGATGGACCCGCCCCTCACCACGGTACGGGTCCACAAAGAAGAGATTGGCAAGAGTCTTATGAAGCTGTTGCTGGAAAAACTGCATCACCCCGATAGCCATCCCCCAAAACGTGTCCTGCCAACTGAGCTAGTGATTCGTGATTCTGTCCGGCGGCTGTAGCCGGCTGCAGGCGTAGAGCACGTTCTTGCGTCTGAGGCTTTTCCTTTCAAGTTCTGGCGGCCTCAACAGGTCCGGCGTGCCGGGGAAGATGTCCGATTTCGGTTCCATGGTCTCTCCTTTAGGCTGCCAACATGAGTCTTAGGTTAGCTCCTGTTGTTTGTCAACAGGCAGAATCAAGTAGGGCCACATAAGTTCAGCCCGGCGCTACAACTTATGCCGCCCCGCCAAACTGGTAGCCCGACAGACAGTTGCATTCAGTGGCGGTCAGGGATATGTTATCGCCCGGTGGAAAATTGACGACTGAAATTCTGGTTGATACGGTTGCTTCAGGCGGTCTGGTTCTGCTGCTTGACCAGTGGAGCAAGAAGATCGTCCAGTCGTATAGGGGTCGCGGCATCTCCTTGGGACCTGGCCTTCGGATTAGGTGTGTAGCCGGCCGGAAGGGTATCTACCGGCGCGATGGAGCCCGGGCAGCGCTGGTGCTCGCCTGGTTCACGGCACTCATCGGCGCCGTCATCTCGCATCGGTCCGGCGCGTGGTTCCAGGGTAATGGCGCCCTGTGCGGTCTTGGTTTGGCATTTGGCGGCGCCGGCGGAAACCTGCTAGACATACTGCGGCGTCGTTACGTTGTCGATTTCATCGATCTGCGGTGGTGGCCTGTTTTCAACCTCGCCGACGTGGCCATCGTCGCTGGTTTGGCGTTGGCCCTCTGGCCCCAGATCTGAGCAACCGTATGCGGCTTGATGATCCCAGACTCGATTTGATTGCGATTTGACTTGACAAACCGAACTTGGGCTTTTACGCTGGCGCATCTCGTAGTTGACCCGCGATCGACACTGGGGGAAGGGCTGCCTTCTAGGAAGAGTGAGGAAAAGAATGCGTCGAGTACTGTTCCAGTGGCGCGGCATCCAGATTTATGCCTATCCGGCCATGCTCTATCTCGGACTAGTATTGGGCATAGTTGCCGGGACTTTCGCCGCCGCCCGACTGGGCCTTGACTCGGCAAAAGTATATGTGACCCTGCTCCTGCTGGTTCCGGTGGCGCTGGTAGGCGCCAGGCTCCTGTTCGTCGCGTCTCACTGGGGACTCTTCCGGCGCGAGCCCAGCCGGATTTGGCGCCGCTCCGACGGCGGAGCCGCACTTTACGGGGGATTGGTTCTGGCGTTTTTGCTGTCTCTGCCGCTGCTCAAGGCCTTGAAGCTTTCCATCGGGGCTTTCTGGGACGCGGCAACGGTGACCATACTCACCGGCATCGTTTTCGGGAGGATGGGGTGCCTCTTGCACGGCTGCTGCGCCGGGCGACCGACGGAGTCGCGCTACGCTCTCCGTTTACCTAACGTGCAGGGAGTCTGGCGCCGGCGTATCCCGGCCCAGATTCTGGAAGCGGGCCTGGCTGCTGCGCTCTTGCTGGGCTCGATGGCCGCTTGGAACAGGCTCCCCGGCAAGGGGGCGCTGTTCCTTGGCGCCCTCGCCGCTTATGCGGCGGGACGATGGTGGCTGGAGTCGACCAAGGAAACCATCGACAGGATCGGATCACTGAGCCTGCACCGGGCCATCTCGGCGGCGCTGGTGGTGTTCTCCACGGGGGGTCTGGTGCTGATGCTGCTTCACCAAGCCTAGCGCGCCCCACAACGCGTTTCATTCGAATCGAGGAGAGGGAGCCGATGAGTCCATGGTACTTTTTGGTTGCTGCCTTGGCTGTCTTAGCCGCGTTGCTGCTTTTTGGCTTTGTGGGATGCGTCGGGGATGATCCTACTCTCGTCTCAACCGAGAATCAACCCGATGGAAATCCCGATCCCACTGCAACCGCCGAAAAGAAGGGAACCCTGGTAGGCTTCTGGCAGTTGCAGGAGCCGGCAGGTACACCGATTGGCGGCACCGCGGCCGATGCCAAAGGCCTGCACGACGGAACCTACAAAACCCAGCAGGTCACTGAGGACGACACCTTACACTCCCCCGGCTCCGCCTCCCCACCTACTCTTAACCTCGGCGTTCCTCCGGGGCTGCTGGATTACATACCAAACACATCCATGGAGGTCAACGGGGGATACGTCGAGGTGCCTTTCAGCCCCACGCTCAATTCGGCGGCCTTCAGTGTGGTGGCATTGGCTCAGCCGGAATGGGATCGTACAAAACTGGGCTATTACTACTGCCTGCTGGAATCCAGCGCTCCCGTGCCTGCCGTCGGACAGGGCAAGCGGCTTGGATTTGCGATTTACGCCGGGCCAACGACGCCGGATCCGGGACAGCCCTACCAGTGGCAGGTTTGGCTGGGCGACGGCGCCAGTTTCCAGCGGGTCCCGGCCACCAAGCCGAGCGCCTCGACGGTGGAATTCAACCGCACGCTTCTCGCCGTCACCTACGATGGCACGAAACTGAAGTTCTACGTCTACTACCCGGGCAGCGATGCCGACCCGACGTCCAAGTCAAGCGATTTGGATAATGTCACCGTCATTGATACGAAGGTGGCCTTCATGCCGAACTTGAACGACGAGTCTCTTTTCATCGGCATGGGCAGGAGTCTTTTCCCCTTGGGTGCAGGCCCTCCCCAGGACCTCCTGTACCCCTTCAATGGGAAAATCCAGAACGTCGCCGTATATCAGAACGCGCTGCAGGACTCCGATGTCGCCTCGCTCGTTCTGGCAGATTTCAAGATCACTAGCTGAATACAGAGGAGAAAATACCATGGCGAATGCAGGGGACTTTTACAATGAACTCAAAGCAGCGCACGACGAGCTCACGGGCGTCAACGCGCGTCTGGACGACGTGAAGGGCAAGCTGGATGCGGTCGTGGCCGAGCTCGACAACGTCGAGTCGGCGGTCAACGCGGTGCGGGGCGAGCTGGTGAATGTTAACCAGACCCTTCAGTGGGGTTTCGCCCAGCTTATCACGGTGGGTCAGTACACCAACGTGGCCCTGGCCCAGAACGACAAGCAAAACGATACCATGATTTGCCTTCTCCAGCAGATCTCGAACAACACCTGCCGAATCCTCAACGAGGCCCACCTACAGACGGGACTTCAGACGGAGATCGAAGGCTCGTCGAAAGAGCTGGCCGACCTCTACGCAGCCACCCACGCGGAAGCTGCTCTCACCCGCGAGCGCGAGGAGGCTCTGCGCAGACAGGTAGAGGAGTGCTGTCCGCCCAAGCCGCCGGAACCGGCCTGCCAGCAACAGCCATGCCCGGCGCCCGACCCGTTCCAACAGCAGCCGCCCCAGGTGGATACGCAACCGCCAGGGGAATCCCAGCGAATTAACTGAGAGGAACGGGCTTCAGCCCCCCTTACCGACGCGCTGGAAACGCACTGCCGGCAGGCCGTGAGCAAGAACCCAAGCGGAAGCGGAAAGCCACTCTGGCGCCGCGTCCCGGCAAGCGTGTGCGCGAGGCGCTCAAAATCCGGGTCGTGAAGGCGACGCCTCGATTTCAGCCGGGCCACGGTTGCGAAGAAGTACCGGTCGTAGAGAAGCGGGCGACGCGGCGACACGCAGCGAATTTAGACGAGCTGCAGTCTGGGAGCCGCTAGAACCTGCGAAGACGGTAGCCGCGGACATTGAACAGCAGGTCTGATTGTATAACGGCGTCGGCTCCAGATCGCCGGTAAACTTGGTTGTGTTGGGACCAAGGTTCGCCGGGAAAGGAGCCGAGCCATGAACATTATCGGATGTGATTTGCATACGCGCTACCAGGTTGTAGCGTGGGTG
>DATFYM010000145.1:0-42455 GCA_035315065.1 Terriglobia bacterium | reverse complement strand
GAGGGCGTAGGTGGCGGCGTACTCTCGCGGGTCCTCGCCCAAGGCGATCATGGCTTGGTAGGCGATCTTGTCCGCGTGATAGCCGCTCTTGACGGCATTGGCGCGGACGCGCTCCTTGCCCATCTCGGTGCGGGGACCGGTCGACTTCTGAGCATTTTCCCGTCGTGCTTCCATCTCCTTATCTGTTAACGGCTTCGACCTGGACTTCGTAACTCGCATGATGATATCTCCTTATCTCGAAGTGGCTAGTGGTCAGTGGCTAGTGGCTAGTCCCTAGGGAAAACGCCAGCGACCATCCCAACGCCAAAGCGCCATCCCAACGAACTAGTCACTCGTCACTCGCCACTAGTCACTGAGGCTCGATGGCAGACCGAAAACGGTGCTGTTTCGAGCCTTACCAGTCAACGCTAGCACCCCCAAAGGAGACAATGGAGACAAATGAGACAAATGAGACACTTTCTTTTCGCGTGTAACATCAGTAGCTTAGATGGGCAAATACGAACCCCTGGTTCAAAGAATGGAAAAAGTGTGGCATTTTGCCACACTGGAAGCGGACGAAACTCGAAGTTCGAAACTCGAAACTCGCCCAGAGGGATTGCCGGCGAACGATTAGAAAACGCGACTCCAACGCCTCAATTGACCGCACTGGGCGTCGAAGGCCCGGAGGGCCGATACACAGTAGCCCAGGGCGCAAGCCCTGGGTTAAGCAACTTCACGCAGTGCAGAGCCCCGGAAGGGGCGACAGAAGGCCTCCCGTGCTTTCGCCCCCTAGGGGCTGAAGAAACCATCTTACGCCATGGGTTATTCTCTATCGTCCCTCCGGGGCTGGCCATTGACGATCGGCCAAGAGTCCGCGACCTAGCAGGGCGCTGAAGTAGCCCCTTGGGCCTTCGTAGAGGCCGGCTTTAGCCGGGCATCTTATTGAATTCACAGTGCCGCCCTAAAGGGCGCCGCTACGAAAACCGTTCGAAACAAGGTTTTTCAGCACCCTGCGAGCTAGAAGTCGGGGTTCGCGATTTGCTTGGTTTCCCGCGTTCTTCCTTGTGTAACGGATACGCCAAGCCCAGTAACACCAGCAGTCCCGCGAAGCGGGATACCGTGAGTAGCCGGAGGTGCAGCCTACGGATGTAACGAAGAGAAGCGAAGAAATTGAGAAGGTGATTCAGGCAGTTGCTGTCTGGCATGTGAACATCGTGTTTCTTCTGTTTCCCGTTCCCGCCGAGGTGGAACTCCATGCCCACAACTCGAATGTGCGCAAAACGTGAAGAGTGTTGCAGAGTTTCTCAATGTTCCGATACCCCAACCGACTTAGAATGAAGAAGTTGATCCGGGCACTGCGTCGTCCGTTTACCGCGCGAAGCCGCAACGGATCATCCTGCTGGTACGACTTGTGACGAAGATCACATCACTCCGTGAGTGTAGTCACTGCCAGGTATACCCCCTAACTGGGATCATGACATCGTCTTTAGAGTGAAGTTCCGACGCGGTTAGAGAGCCGGAACAGGGAAAGAATGGCTTTGGGCGTGCATCGCTACCGCTCAGCAATGACGGGTAGCGATAGGCGTGTGAGTTACTGGGCTCTTCGGCCGATGATGGGCGGTAACGGTAGGCCGAAGAGCATGGGACGCTCGAACGATTATCCGTTGCCGCCCGGGAGAGGACACCATGAATCTGACTGTTTACATCTGGACCTGGGCCATCCTTGCGGTGGTGGTACTGTGCTTGGCCCTGTATCGGTTTACGCTCGCCGGTCACGAGGACGAAAGCCTGCACGTGAGCGCCGTGGAAGCCCAGCAAGTCGCCCAGCAACAGGTAGTGTTTGGCAAGCTGAACCGGGTCGAGTTCTGGGGCAAGCTGCTCACCATCGTCGTCGTTCTGTATGGCTTGGTGATTGCGGGCCTTTACCTCTACCATTCGTGGCTGCAGAGTTCGCAGGTCACAGGGTAAGGGGTTTGAGATTGAAGGCAGGTCATTAGAGAGAATCAATGAGCGCCCGGCGCATTGGCATCGCACTGTCGATGGCCTTGCTCGTGGCAGCGTGGCCCGGCCGGGCGCAAAGCCCTTCGGATCCTGTCTGCACTTCATGCCACGACCAGGGGAAAAAACTCAAGGACTCGGCGCACGCGTCGGTTGCGTGCGCCACGTGCCATCCGCAGCACGAAGAGTACCCACATCCGGCTGGAATTCCCAAGCCCGTTTGCGGTTCGTGTCATTCCAAGGAAGCGCAGGACTACGCGCTGGGCGCTCACGGTCAGGCGGCCCGGAGCGGTAACAACTCGGCGCCTGACTGCGCGCTTTGCCACGGCAGCACTCACGAGATTTCCAAAACCGAATCGTGGACCTTCCGCAAGTCAATACCCGACCTGTGCGGCATGTGCCACGCCCCCATCGCCGAGCAGTTCAGCCAAAGCGTGCACGGCCAGGCGGTTCAGCGAGGCGTGGCGGAGGCGCCCGTCTGCACGAGCTGCCACACCGCACACATGGTGCTGCCCCCATCGAGTCCCACCTCCACCGTAAACTCAGAGCACATTCGCGACACCTGCGGACAGTGCCACGGCAACGTGCGATTGTCTGCCCGCTACGGGCTGCCCCCGGACCGGATCCTGAGTTTCGACGCTTCCTTCCACGGCATGGCGCTGAGGGCAGGGAACGAGACGGTAGCCAACTGCGCCACTTGCCACGGCATCCACCTCATCCTCGCTTCCTCCGATCCCAGGTCGATGATCAATCCGAAGAACCTGGCGAACACCTGCGGCCAGTGCCACGTGGGAGCGGGGACGCGCTTCGCCATCGGCCCGGTGCATGAGGTGACCTCCACTGAACCCAAGGTGGTGCGCTGGGCGCGTAGCTTCTATCTGCTGCTCATCCCCCTCGTGATCGGTTTGATGTTCGTCCACAACCTGGGCGACTGGGTGCGTAAGGTTGCTCAACTCCGCTTTATGCCGGGCGGTCAGTTCCGGGCCTTGCGTCTCGCCGATGGTGAAACCGGCGAGCTGCGAATGTTCGCGTTTGAGCGCATCCAGCACATGCTGTTGCTGATTTCCTTCACCGTTCTGGTCTGGACGGGGTTCGCGCTCAAGTATCCCGACGGCTGGTGGGCGCGACCGCTTCTGGTTTGGGAGACAACGTGGCCCATCCGGGGGATCGTGCATCGCACTGCTGCCGTGGTGTTCATGGTGGTGGCAGGGATGCACATCGTCTCCTTGATGGTCAGCGGCCGGCTCCGGCGCCACTGGGAGGAGCTGTGGCCGCGCGCGAGCGACGCCACCGAAGCGCTGCTGAACTTTGCGTATAATGTGGGGCTGCGGCGGAATCGTCCGCACCTCTCCAACCATAGCTACATCGAAAAGGCGGAGTACTGGGCGGTGGCCTGGGGCGCGGTGGTGATGATCCTCAGCGGCCTGATGCTCTGGGCCAACCGGTTCAACCTGAAGTGGCTGCCCAAGGCCGCTTTGGACCTCGCCACCACCGTGCACTACTACGAAGCGGTGCTGGCTGGCTTGGCCATCGTCATCTGGCATCTCTATTCGGTGATCTTCGATCCCGATGTCTACCCGATGGAGACCGCGTGGCTTACGGGCCGGAGCGTAAAGCACAAGAGACTGGAGTTGGACCCGCAGGAATCGCCAGAGTCGGCCACCGAGGAAGAAGCTGTGAAGTAACGGCGAGGGAGATGGCTAGCCCGGGAACCCTGGGGCGCGAAGAATTGCCGATTGCAGATTGACGATTGGAAGAGAAGAGTCGGCAAGCGGCGCGGCGCTATCAATAGGTCATCGACAATCGTCAATGAGACTCTCTTTCAATCGTCAATCGTCAATCTGCAATCGGCAATTCGTCACGCCTCTGGCTGGTGTTCGGATGGGCCTCTAGAAACACGGAGCCACGGAGAAAAATGGGAAATATGGGGAAGCAAACAACATCTTCATGTGATCCTCGTTCTCTTCTCCGTGTCTCTATGCCTCAGTGTTTATACACAGCGACAAAGGTCGGTTCGGATGTAGGGGTACGGCTTGCCGTACCCTTTTCTTGCATCCTACGCGACCAAGCCAAGAGGGTACGGCAAGCCGCACCCCTACATCCGAACCGACTTCTGTCGCTATGTATAATTTTTCACACCCTCTGGCGGCTCGGACAAATAGTATGAATCTTTCGGGCCGGTGCCGCCTTATGGTCGCTGTCGCCGCCGCTTCCATCCTCGTGGCGGTGAGGCTGGGCGCTCAGCAGCCCAAACATCTCCCCGGTAGCGAACCGTGTCTGGACTGCCACGAAACCGGTCGCCGAATCGGCAAGCGGCAACCAGGCGTGCCCCCCGCATTCAATGAGGCGGCGTTGCGCGCTTCGTCTCACGCCGTTCTCGAATGCACGGCGTGCCACAGTGATCTGGCCGGGAAGCAATTTCCCCATCCCGAGAAACTCCAGCCTGTTGATTGCGGCACGTGCCACGCCGACGAGAGCCAGCAGTACGCGGCCAGCCTGCACGGCCAGGCGGCGAAGCGAGGCGACCGGCTGGCGCCGCGCTGCACGGATTGCCACGGGACGCACAACATCCTGCGCCCTTCCGATCCGGGCTCCCCCACCGCGATCACGGAAATCCCGCGTTTATGCGGCGGCTGCCACCATGAAGGCTCGCCCGTCCAAATGACGCACGATATCCCGCAGGACAAGATTCTGGAGAATTACACCGAAAGCATCCACGGCGAAGGGCTGTTCCGCCGCGGGCTGGTGGTGACGGCGGTCTGCACGAGTTGTCACACGGCGCACTTCGTCCTGCCGCACACCGACCCGCGCTCGTCGATTTCCAAGCAGCAGATCGCCAAGACCTGCACCAAGTGCCACGCCCGCATCGAGATGGTCCATCAGAAAGTGATCCGGGGGGAGCTGTGGGAGAAGCAGCCGCACCTGATCCCCGCCTGCGTGGACTGCCACGAGCCACACAAGATCCGGCGCGTGTTCTATGCGCAGGGCATGGCGGACCAGGATTGCCAGCGCTGTCACGGGCGGCGGGACGTGGTGGCCACGGGTGGGGGGCGGACGCGTTCGCTGTTCGTTAACGAGCAGGAACTGGCCGGCTCGCGCCACGCGCGTGTGGCGTGCGTGCAATGCCACACCGGCGGCGACCCTTCGCAACTCCGCCCCTGCGCCACCATGAAGGCCAAGGCGGAGTGCTCGGCGTGCCACGCCGCCGCCGTCGAGCAATTCCAGGAGAGCGTCCACGGACAGTTGGTGGCGCAGGGCAGCCCCGACGCGCCCGCCTGTGCCGACTGCCACGGCAAGCACGGTATCCTGGGCAAGAACGAAACGCATTCGCCGACCTTCTCGCGCAACGTCCCGCAGCTTTGCGCGAAGTGCCACCAGACGGGGCAGCGGGCGGAAGTGCGCTACCAAGGGACGCAGACCAACATCGTCGAGCACTACGAGGAAAGCATCCACGGCAAAGGTCTGCTCCAGAGCGGCCTTACGGTAACTGCGAACTGTGCCGACTGCCACACGCCGCACCACGAGTTGCCCAGCCGCGATCCACGCTCCAGCGTGAATCCCCGGAATGTGGCCGCCACGTGCGGCCGGTGCCATCAGGGGATCTATGACGCTTTCACGGCCAGTGTCCATTCGCCAATGGTGACCAAGACCACCAAGCCACTGCCAGTGTGCAACGAATGCCACTCCGCCCACAGCATCAAGCGGACGGATCTATCCGACTTCCGGCTGCACATCATGGACCAGTGCGGGCGCTGCCACGAGGCCATCGCCCAGAGCTATTTCGAGACCTATCATGGCAAAGTCTCTAAGCTGGGCTACTTGAAGACGGCGAAGTGCTACGACTGTCACGGCTCGCACGACATCCTCCCGGTGAGCAACCCGGCCTCGCACCTGAGTCGCGCCAACGTCGTGAAAACCTGCGGACAGTGCCATCCGGGCACCCAGCGCCGCTTCGCCGGATACTTGACGCACGCCACCCACCACGACCCTGCGAAGTATCCCTTCCTCTTCTACACGTTCTGGGGAATGACGACGCTGCTGAGCGTGACGCTGGTGGTTGCCGGGCTGCACACCGCGGCCTGGTTCCCGCGTTCGCTGCAGTTCCGGAAAGAGCTGGACGCCAACTCCGGGGACCGCGAGGACGTCTACGTGCGCCGCTTCGCGCCGTTGGAGCGCAATCTCCATTTGATGGTGGTGTTCAGTTTCCTGGGCCTGGCCTTGACCGGCATGACGCTGAAGTTCTCCTACACGGCCTGGGCGCAAGCGCTGTCACACCTGCTGGGCGGGTTCGAAGCCGCAGGTTTCATCCATCGAGTCTGCGCGCTGCTCACCTTTTGCTACTTCGGCTTGCACGTCTGGGATCTGACGCGCAAGCGGAAGGCGAGCGGCAAGAGCTGGCGGCGGTTCATCTTCGGTCCGGAAAGCATGGTGTTCAACCGGCAAGACTGGCGGGAATTCGTCGGCTCCCTCAAGTGGTTCGTCGGCAAGGGGCCAAGGCCCCAATACGGCCGCTGGACGTACTGGGAGAAGTTCGATTACTTCGCGGTCTTCTGGGGCGTTGTGGTGATCGGCAGCACCGGATTGCTGCTCTGGTTTCCGGAATTCTTTACGCGAGTTCTGCCGGGGTCGATGATCAACGTCGCCACCATCATCCACAGCGACGAAGCCCTGCTGGCGGTGGGCTTCATCTTCACCGTGCACTTCTTCAATACGCATTTCCGGCCGGAGCGCTTTCCGATCGATACCGTGGTCTTTACCAGCGGCGAACCGCTGGAGAAGTTCAAGCGCGACCGGCCGCGCGAGTATCAACAACTTCTCGAAGAGGGCAAGCTGGAGAGCCAACTGATGCCCGCGCCGCAGGCGATTGTGCAGAAATTCTGGCGCCGGTTCGGCTTCACCGCGCTAGGGATCGGCCTGTCGTTGATCGTCTTGATCATCTACGCCGCGGTGTTCGCCTACAGGTGAAGTTCTCAGTTTTCAGTTCTCAGCTCTCTTAAGCTGTGAAACAATTGCGAAGGAGCTTCCAGCACAGAGACACAGAGGCACAGAGAAAAATGGGAAACGCCGAAAAACAAACGACATTTTCATGTGATCCTCATGCTCTTCTCTGTGTCTCCGTGCCTCTGTGTTTAATTATTTCCAGCGTCTGAGAAACCAATCCCTATGGACCTTCCTGAGACGAGACTGTTCAAGTGGCTTTCTCCCATCGTTCACCTTTCCAGCAACTGGATCAGCCGCATTGGCGTGGTCCTGGTGACCACCGCTACCGTCCTGTGGCTCTATCTGCTGCCCAACATTATTCGCGGCGCAATTACTCACCCCTATCTGGGGATGTTGACTTTCCTGGTGCTCCCCGGGGTCTTTTTTACAGGCCTTATCCTGATTCCGGTTGGAATCATCGTGCGTCGTCGCGCGGAACGACGTAAGGGAGTCTTTCCGGCTGCCTTCCCTCCCCTGGATTTTCGCAACGTGGAACTGCGCCAGCTTCTGATTTTTGTGGGTGTCATCACCGCCGTCAACGTCCTGCTGGGCGGCGAGTTCACCTACAGCGGCATCAGCTACATGGACACGGTGACGTTCTGCGGGCAGACCTGCCACACGGTGATGCAGCCGGAGTTTACCGCCTACCAGGGCTCGCCTCATGCGCGAGTGGAGTGCGTCCAATGCCATATTGGCCCGGGCGCCTCGTGGTTCGTGCGCAGCAAGCTTTCCGGAGTTCAGCAGGTGTTCGCGGTGATGCTTAACACCTATCCGAGGCCGATTCCGGTGCCGGTGCACAACCTGCGTCCGGCGCGCGAGACTTGCGAGGCTTGCCATTGGCCACAGAGGTTTGCGGGTGACCGGATCAAAGTCATTCCCAAGTACGCAGAGGACGAAAAGAACAGCCTTACCAAGACGGTGCTGCTACTGCACATCGGCGGCGGCGGCGCCGGACCGGGCATCCACAGCGCTCACCTGGGCTCTGGCATCACCATCCGCTACGGTTCTGACGAGAGCCGCCAGACCGTCCACTGGGTCGAATACCAGAACACGAGCGCAAAACGTACCACGCTCTACCTCGGCCCTGAGACCAAGCCCGAGAGCGTGAACCAGTCCGCTCGGGCCACGGCGCGCGTGATGGACTGCATCGATTGCCATAACCGGCCCACGCATATCTACCAGTTGCCCGACCGCGCCATGGACCAGGCGATGGCTGACGGCGACATTTCCACGTCCTTGCCCTTCGTCAAGAAAAAGGGCCTCGAGCTACTAAAGGTAGAGTACTCGAACCGGGCGGACGCGACCACCAGGATTCCCGCCGCTCTCACCGAGTATTACGAACAGACCTACCCCGATGTTTCGACTCAGCGCGCCGCCGAAATCACGCAGGCGGGCAAGGCGCTGGCCGCAATCTACGGTCGCAACGTCTTTCCAGCCATGAAACTCACGTGGGGAACCTACCCCAACAACGTCGGTCATACCGATTTCCCCGGCTGCTTTCGGTGCCACGACTCGCAGCACTCCAGCGCCGACGGCAGCCAGACGATTCCTCAGGATTGCGGCACGTGCCACAATCTCCTGGCCATGGACGACCCCAATCCGAAGGTCCTGGTCGATCTGGGTATGGCTCCGGCGGAAGAAGCTCACAAGCCGTAGGCGGTCGTTTAACTGCCGTGCTGTTCACATAAGAAGTTTGAGGAAATCATTCATCAACTCGTTCCCGCGAGCGAGACCCCCTCACCCGGCCCGCCCCGGCTGGAGAAAGCGCCGGTTGCGGTCCGCCCTCTCCTCCAAGGGGGCGAGGGCATTGAACTCAGATTAATGGTTACGGCGCCTTAGCCCCGTCAGGGGCGAAAGAATGTAGCCCAGGGCGCAAGCCCTGGGAGAAGGCCGGCAAATTATAGTTTTTGTGGTTTTTGGGGGTATCTGATCCCAGGGCTGACGCCCTGGGCTACTCTCTATCGCCCCTTCGGGGCTTCACGTCACTGTATTTGCGAACCTTGCTCCCTCGAGTGTGGGAAGAATCCCAAGCACCTCAAGCGGCCCGGGCATTGCTCTTGTCTTGCCGATCGACGGGCTGTATACTGCTCTCGCGACGGTGGGCCAAGCAAAACGTTGAGAAGACGGTGGGCTTTTCATCCATCAGGATGTGCAAGGCGTGCGTTTATCTCTGTCTCATCAAATCGATCCCGAGGAGGAAACCATGCAGGTCGATCAGGCAAAGCTCAACCAGTTTATAGGGCAGTTCGTTCACGAATTCGGCGCCGCACTCAATGTAGCGCTGGTGGTACTGGGAGAAAGATTAGGTCTATACAAGGCCATGGCCGGCGCCGGACCGATGACCCCGGCCGAGTTGGCAGCTAAGACAAGCACGGCGGAGCGCTACGTGCGCGAGTGGCTGGCAGCCCAGGCGGCGGGCGGATACGTTACCTATGACTCCGCGACTCAGCGCTACACGCTGCCGGACGAACAGGCGTTCGCCCTTGCCGTCGAGGATAGCCCGGCCTATTTGCCGGGCGCCTTCCAACTGGTGATGGCGGTTCTCAAGGACGAACCCCTTATCGAGGAGGCTTTCCGGACCGGCGCCGGCGTGGGATGGCACGAGCACGACACGGGGCTTTTTGAGGGTACCGAACGATTCTTCCGGCCCAACTACGCCGCCAACCTCGTCGGTTCCTGGATTCCCGCGCTGGAAGGCGTTGAGGAAAAGCTGAAGGCCGGCGGACGCGTTGCCGACGTGGGATGCGGTCATGGAGCCTCAACCATTCTCATGGCGCTGGCGTACCCCAACTCCGAGTTCTGTGGCTTCGACTACCACCGGCCTTCCATCGAGCACGCACGCAAGGCGGCAGCCAGGGCCGGGGTCGACAACCGGGTGATGTTCGAAGTCCACACCTCCAAAGGCTATCCTGGCCTCGGCTACGATCTCGTGGCCTTCTTTGATTGCTTGCATGATATGGGCGACCCGGCGGGGGCTGCGGCCCACGTCCTGCAGACCCTTCGCCGCGATGGGACCTGGATGATTGTCGAGCCCTACGCCAACGATCGCCTGGAGGATAACCTGAGAAAGCGCCGGGATAAACCGGCTTGGAGTCGCGGCTGAAAGAGCCGCACAGGAAAGGAGTAGCGATCCACCCTGACCCCGAGTCATGCGCCAGCAGCCGTAAGGATGCGGGTGAAGCGTTGACAGGGGCACACGTAGGCCGGGTATTGAGCTCCGAAATCGTTCATCCTCCAGGGTGCCGACGTCTTTTTGGGTAGGCGGAAGGCCACACCGGAATAGGCGCCAAGGCGAGTCTAGGCCGGACCCTGCGGAGTCTGAGACCCCGAGCATGCGTGGAAACTCCAGGCGCGAGAACCGGGAGACCCCAGGAACGCCCGTTGCCGGTAGGGGGCGGGCCGGTTGGAGAAGGCCATGAGCCAGACGTCTAACATGCACGTTGCTGGGGAGTCGGACGGTCGCGTACTACCGACGAAGGGGCCGAACTCCGTAGGGCGACCTGCGGGGGAGGGACTGGAGGGAAGGCGACCGACCAAGGAGAACACTGGCCCGACCGCCGCGGCCCGGACGCAGAGCCGGATCCCCGCGCCGGCGGGGCGGGACGGTGTACGCGAGGCAGCACAAAAGGACAAGAAGGTACGGTTCACCGCTCTGCTGCACCATGTTACCGTAGATTTACTCTGGGACAGCTATTACCAGCTCAAGAAGCAGGCTGCGCCGGGGGTAGATGGAGTGACATGGCAGCAGTATGGGACCGGACTGGAGGAGCGATTGCGCGACCTCCACGACCGGGTGCACCGGGGCGCCTACCGGGCGCAGCCGTCGAAACGAGCCTATATTCCCAAGGAGGACGGACGACAGCGCCCCTTGGGGATCGCCAGCCTGGAAGACAAGATTGTCCAACAGGCCCTGGTGACGGTCCTGAACGGCATCTACGAGGAGGACTTCAAGGGGTTCTCGTACGGCTTTCGGCCCGCCCGCAGCGCGCACGATGCACTGGACGCGCTCTCGGTGGGGCTGACCCAAAAGAAGGTGAACTGGGTGCTGGATGCGGACATTCGCGGGTTTTTCGATAACGTCAACCACGAATGGATGCGGAAGTTTCTCCAGCACCGGATCGCGGATCGCCGAGTCCTGCGTTTGGTCGATAAATGGCTGAAGGCAGGAGTCTCGGAGGAAGGAACGTGGTCGGAGACGAAAGTGGGGACGCCACAAGGGGCGGTGATTTCACCCTTGCTGGCGAACATCTACCTGCATTATGTCCTCGACCTGTGGGCGCACCGATGGCGAGAGAAGCATGCGTTCGGGGATGTGATCCTGGTACGGTATGCGGACGATTTCGTCATGGGGTTTCAGCACCGGGCGGAGGCGGAGCGGTTCCTGGCAGCACTGCAGGAGCGCCTGGAGAAGTTCGGGCTGGAATTGCACCCGGAGAAGACGCGCCTGATCGAATTTGGGCGTTTTGCCGCCAGTAATCGGAAACAGCGGGGAGAAGGGAAGCCCGAGACCTTTAATTTCTTGGGTTTCACCCACATTTGTGGGGTGACCCGAACCACGGGTCGATTCACCGTCCGGCGACAGACCATCGCCAAGCGACTGCGGGCGAAGCTCCGCGAAGTGAAGGAGCAACTCCGACGCCGCTGGCATGAGCCGATCGAAGAGACGGGGAAGTGGTTGCGGTCCGTGGTGCAGGGCTACTTCAACTACCACGCGGTGCCGATGAACTACGGCAGTCTGAACACGTTCCGGTACCAAGTGGTGAGAGCGTGGCGACGGGTCCTCACCCGGCGGAGCCAACGCACCCGGATACCTTGGGGGCGCTTCGCGAAGCTGGTGGCCCGGTGGCTGCCTCGCCCGCGCATCCTACACCCTTATCCCAGCGTGCGTTTCGCCGTCACGCATCCTAGGTAAGAGCCGTATGAGGTAATCCTTCACGTACGGATCTGTGCGGGGGGCGTCGGGTAACCGATGTCCCTACCGCGACATCCTGTGGGCCGTCTCTTCTATTGTGCTTCGACGATGATCTGCACCCCGGCGTCGCGCGCTCAGGAGGTTGGATTGGCGCTGGGCGCCCAGGCGGGCGAGGCTCGCATGCGCGACGTGGTGACTAGCGGAGGATTCAAAAGCTTCCGGCGCGCCACCCAGACGCCCTTCAATCTGGTATTCGAAGCCCGGCCATAACGGGGTGTCGTGGGTCTCCGGGGTTTGATACGTCTCAGAGCCCCTCCACTTCAAGTATTCAAGCTCGTCGGCTTGTGACACCATCCGAGGCGGAGTATGATAGGCCCTCGGCAAGAGTCTCCCGGATATCGAGGAGCCGCCTATGACCCGCCTTCGAGCAATCCTGATCACGTCCGCAGCGGTTGTCGCCGGCATTATATTGGCCCGGCCCGCTACAACTCTAATCGCGGCTCACGCTCAGGCGGAGCCTCCCACCTCGTCCGCGCCCTCGAACCCCTCCCGGCCGTCGCCCGCAGTCTCCAATGAGGCTGGGAAGCCCGTCGAGGGGTACTCGCTCTCGCCGGAGAAATACCGGCAGGCTGTCGAGTATGCACGCGTGCGATACCGCCTGTATTTCATCGATACGCTCTACGGATTGCTGATCCTCTTCGCCATCCTCCACTGGCGGATCGGCGCCAGATTCCGCGTCTGGGCAGAAGGCCCGGAAGGAAAAGGCACGCGGCGGCGCGTCGTGCAGGTGCTCATCTTCGCGCCGCTTCTGCTGGTGACGCTGGGCGTCCTCGAACTGCCGGTCGACGTCTACAGCCAGTCGCTTGCTCTTCGGTTCCAGCAATCGATTCAAAGCTGGGGCTCGTGGATATGGGACTGGACCAAGGGCGGCCTCATCTCGCTCCTCGTCGGGACGTTCCTTTGCTGGCTTCTCTACGGCGTCATCCGTCGCAGCCCGCGGCGATGGTGGTTTTACTTCTGGTTGGTCTCCATTCCCCTGATTGTCTTCGCGGTGTTCATCGTGCCGCTGGTCATCGACCCCCTCTTTTACAAGTTCGAGCCTCTCGCCAGCACGCAGCCTGCGCTAACGCAGGAGATCGGCCAAGTGGTCGAGCGCGCCGGTATGCACATCCCGACGGACCACATGTTCCAAATGCTCGCCAGCCAGAAACTAAAGTCTCTCAACGCCTACGTCACTGGCATCGGTGCCTCCAAGCGCGTGGTGGTGTGGGACACCACCATCGCGGACATGACCCCACCCGAAGTCCTGTTTGTGTTTGGACACGAGATGGGCCACTACGTTTTGGGACACATCTGGAAGGGAATTCTCTTCTCGATTGGGGTGGTCCTGGTTTTTCTGTACCTAGGGTTTCACAGCCTGCGCTGGGCGGTGGTCAAATGGGGTGAGGGTTGGGGAATCCGCTCCGTGGACGACTGGGCATCCCTGCCCGCGCTTCTGCTTTTGTTCTCCATCCTCAGCTTCCTTGGCTCTCCCATCTTCAACGGCTTCAGCCGCACCCAGGAGCACCACGCCGACATTTACGGCCTGGAAGTCACCCACGGCATGACGCCGGATTCGCAACAGGTGGCGGCGCGGGCTTTCCAGGTGCTGGGCGAGGTTGACCTGGACGACCCTGATCCTAACCCGTTCATCGAGTTCTGGCTTTTCAGCCACCCGTCGATCAAAGACCGGGTGGACTTCGCGCTGCACTACGACCCGTGGGGGCGAGGCCAGGAGCCGCAGTTCGTAAAGTAAGCCGTCCCCGACGAAAAATTGACGATTGCAGATTGACGATTGACGATTGGAAGAGGCGTCACTTGTCAGTTGCCGCTCATCCGAAGTTCCCTGCCGCAACTGACGGCTGACAACTTCTTCCAATCGTCAATCGTCAATTCCTTAATTCCTCACGGCGCGGTAACGCCTGAGGATGTCCTCCAGCGAGATGACTCCCTGAAGTCGGGTGAAAGCGGCGCGGTGGACGACGGGCAGCAGCGGCCACTCGCCTATGCGGCGCATCGCCACGTAAAGCGGTTGGTCGGCATGGACCACCGGCACGCGTTTGGAGACAGGCAGGATCGTGCGCAGAGGGTCGCGGCCCCGTGCTACTGCTTCCTGCTTCAGGCCTTCCTTGTCGATCAGGCTCCAGGTTCCGTCCCAGTGGCTCGCGGGCACGTAGTCACCCGGCCAGGACTCCGACTTCTTGACGGCGGAAGCCAATAGGTCGTCCTCCTGGAGCACCGTTCCGCCGGGGGGACGCATGGCGTCCTCGATCAGCAGCGGCGTTTGCTCCCTCAGTTCTTCCATCGAGGGCAGGTCCACACCATCTTGCCGCGAGAGCAGGTCGAAGAGGGCGGTGGGTTGGTACTTTAGGCTGATTAAATAGGCTATCGTATTGGAGATCATCACCGGAACGATGATGGAGTAGTTCCCACTCACCTCGAGCACCATGAAGACGGAGGTCATGGGAGCGCGCAGGAAGCCGGCGAAAAGCGTGCCCATGCCGACCAGGCAGTAAGACCCGACCGAGGCCGTGAGGCTGGGGAAGAAGTGGTGCTCGACGCCCCCCAAGGCGCCGCCCAGCATGGCTCCGATGAACAGCGTGGGCGCAAACATGCCGCCCGGCGCGCCGCCGGTGAAGGAAAGGCTGGTCGACAGGATTTTCAAAGCGGCGAGCACCGCCAGGATTCCCCAGGCGTATTGATTGTGCATCGCCTGGTCTATCGTATCGTAACCGGCGCCCATCACCTGCGGAAACCATAGTCCGATGACGCCGATGGCCAAACCGGCGACGGCGGGCTGAAAGTACCGGGTCCAGGAGGGCAGTTTCCTGACGCGGGGCCGGGCAAAGCTCAGCAGCTTCACGAAGAGCAGCGAGGCCAGTCCGCCCGCGACGCCGAGCGCCGCATAGACCAACAGCTCGGAGGGATGGACCAGGCGATAGGCGGGGATTCGAAAGAGCGGCTCGGACCCGAGGAAGACGCGGATGACGGTGACGCTGGAGACGGCGGCCAGAACGATGGCGCCCAGCACGCCGGCCGTCCATTTGCCGATGACCTCCTCGATCACGAACAGCACCGCGGCGATGGGCGAGTTGAAAGCCGCGGCCAGGCCTGCCGCCGCTCCGACAGGGGCGATCAGGCGCACCTTCTCCCGCGAGAGTTGGAGTCGGCGCCCTAAGGCGGAGGCGATGCCTGCCCCGATCTGGAGTGATGGGTCCTCGGGCCCCAGCGATTGCCCGCTGCCGATGGCTAAGGCGCAGGTGATGAACTTGCCGATCACGGTGCTAAAGGGAATGAAACCGTCGTAAATGTAGACCGCGGCCTTGGTTTGATTCACGCCGCTGCCGCGCACGAGGGGAAAGAGCTTGATCACCAGGATGGCCACCACCAAGCCTCCCAGCGTCGGCACCAGCAAAACGCGCCACCAGGGCGGGGTTAGAGCAGAGCCGAGCAGCGCGATTCGCGTCCAGTCGATGGCGATCCGAAAAAGAACGACGGAGAGACCGGAGAAGAGTCCGATGATCACGGCCAACAGCAGGAAAAGGTTCTCCTCGGCCATGGCCACGTCGCGGATGGCGCGGAGCCGGGCGGGAAGAGATTCTCTCCGTCCCGCCGAAGCCGGATTGCGGTCGCCGGGTGCGCCGGCTGAGCGTCCGGCGTCGGGGCCGCCCGGCTGGGAGATGTGCGAACTGGTGGGCGGCGCGCTCATAGATCAGATCCTCGGTGGGCGCTCGCAATCAACAGCAATGCTTCGTCGAGACCCTCGGGGGACCCGCATCGTTGCGCGGCCAGCTCCTCGGCTTCGAATGCCAGGTCCAGGGCGCCGGTTTGAAGGTCAGGATTGCGGCGGAGGTTGCTCACCCGGACCTCCGGGCGCATTTTCTGCGCGCGCGCGTAAAGCCGCTGGAGATCCAAAAGGGCACTGCCCGACGACGGACCCAGGGATTCTCCCCGGATATGAGCGCAATCTTCGAGTCGTGCCAGCGCGCGCTCGAAGATCTGCGCCACGCGCGTGCTTCGCTCCTGGTTGGACAGCCGTGGATCGAACGGGTCGCTGGCCAGGACCAGCCTGGCAATTGAGAGTCGGGAGCGCGCCCGCGCATTGCTCGGTTCCTGCGCCAGTGCCCGGCCCAAGTACCTCTCGGCGTTTCGATAATCGCCCGTCTGGAAAGCAACCTCGCCGGCGCCGAGCAGGGCCACGAGCCGCTTGGGGTCGAGCCTCAGCGCAGCGCGAAACTCAGCGAGGGCGTGCTGCTGGTCTCGCGCTAGCAGGAACAGGTTGGCGACCTCCGTATGGAGCGAGGGATTCGAAGGCAGGCTGCCCGCCAGGGCCATCAATTCGCCCTGCGCTTCATTGGTGTGGCCGTGGCTTAGCAAGAACCGGCACAGCTCGAGGCGCGCCTCGGTGCGATGCTGCTCGGCATCACTCTCCCAGCGGCCGTAAATGGCGCTTTGGTAGTAGCGCAGTGCTTCGCCGACGTTGTCGTTCCTGGCGGCGAGACGCCCCAGAGCCAGGTTGACGGTGCCGTTTTCGCTCTCATCGTCCCAGACATTCAGCAGGTAGGTCCGAGCCTCGTCCAGCCTGCCGGCTGCCATCAGCGCTTCCGCCAGGTGTAGCCGATAAAGATCGTTCTGCGGCGAGTAGACGAGCGCCGTGCGAAAGTCGTCAATCGCATGACGCGCGTCCTGCGCTTTGAGGTCGGCTTCGCCCCGGGCGTACCATTCGAGGGCGAGGGCGGTTCGCTTCTGATGGTAGAGATTGGACGCGAAGCCGACCACCGTAAACAGAACGATCAAAGCCGCAGCGCAGAGCGCCAGGATCGTCTCGCGGGAAAGCGACCGGATGGAAGTAACGGCCATGTTTTTTTATACCACTGTTTTTAGATGCGTTGACCTTACCTTAGTCCCTCGCCCTTGGAAGCTGTGAGGTAATTGCGGGGACCTTCCAACGCAGAGACACAGAGACACAGAGAAAAATGGGTACGTCGGGAAACAAACGACCCGGTCATGTGATTCTCTTTCTCTTCTCTGTGTCTCCGTGCCTCTGTGTTCAGTTCTTCTCGCGTTCTTGGTTCTTGGTCCCGGTCGGCTTCATTTGCCGGTGACACTCAGAGTCGACGCCTCGTAAGCTTGCGCCCATTCTGACGGAGGTTAACATCCAATGAATGCGGCGAGCTTGCTTTACCAAATCGACGGCGCGAGACCGGGAGAGAATACTGAGGCGAGAGAACTAAACCATGGCAGATCATTCCAGAATTGCCGAAAAAGCCCTTTGGGACAGGGTCCTGTCGCCCGAACTGGCAGCGGGTTTGATTCCCAGCGGCGTGAACGTTGGCATGAGCGGTTTCACCGGCGCGGGGTATCCCAAGCGAATTCCGTTGGCGCTGGCCAAAAGCATCATGGACGCTAACGTCTCCGGCGAGAAGTTCAGGATCAGCGTCTGGACCGGCGCCTCCACGGCTCCCGAATTGGACGCCGCCCTGGCCATGGTGGACGGCCTGGAACTGCGGTTGCCCTACCAGTCTGATCCCGTTTGCCGCAAGAAGATCAACGACGGTGAGATGCAGTACATCGATATCCACCTGAGTCACGTCTCCCATTTCGTCAGCAGCGGCTTCCTGGGCAAGCTGGACTTTGCGGTGGTGGAGGTGACCGGAATATTGGAACACGGCCGCCTCATTCCTTCCTCCTCCGTGGGCGCCAACAAGACGTGGATCGAGTGCGCGGACAAGGTGATTCTGGAGGTCAATTCCTGGCAGAGCGAGCACCTGGAGGGCATGCACGATATCTACTATGGTTTGACCTCGCCACCTAATCGGCAACCGATTCCGCTGGTCTTGCCCAGCGATCGCATCGGCACGCCTTACTTCAACTGCCCGCTCGACAAGATTGTCGCCATTGTGGAGACTAATGCTCCGGATCGCAACACGCCCTACACGGCTCCCGACGAGGACTCCCGGAAGATCGCGGCCCACATCCTGGATTTCCTCGCTCACGAGGTGAAGAAGGAGCGCCTGCCCCGGAACCTCCTGCCGTTGCAGTCCGGCGTCGGGAACATCGCCAATGCCGTGCTCATCGGCCTTAAGGAAGGGCCGTTTGAGAACCTGACGGCCTATACCGAGGTGCTTCAGGACGGCATGCTCGACCTCATGAAAAGCGGCAAGCTGACCTTTGCCTCGTCCACGGCACTTTCTCTCAGCCCGCCCGTGCTCCAGGACTTCAACCAGCATATCCGTGACTATCGAAGCCGGATCCTTTTGCGCCCGCAGGAGATTTCCAACCATCCGGAATTGATCCGGCGGCTGGGTTGCCTGGCGATGAATGGCATGATCGAGGCGGATATCTACGGCAATGTGAACTCCACCCACGTCATGGGCACCCGCATCCAGAACGGCATCGGCGGCTCGGGCGATTTCGCGCGCAACGCTTTCATTTCCTTTTTCATGACCCCTTCCACCGCCAAGCGCGGCGCCATCTCCTGCATCGTCCCCATGGTCAGCCACGTGGACCACACCGAGCACGACGTGCACGTGATCGTCACCGAGCAGGGTCTGGCCGACCTGCGCGGCCTTTCGCCCACGCAGCGCGCCAAGGTGATCATCGAGAAGTGCGCCCATCCGGATTATCGTCCGGCCCTCAAGGACTACTATCGCCGCGCGCTGGCGCTCTCGCCCGGCAAGCACACGCCCCACCTGCTGGAGGAAGCCTTCGGCTGGCACCTGCGATACCTTCGCACGGGGACTATGAAGAGCTAGGGAATTGACGATTGTCGATTGCCGATTGACGATTGGAAGCATTTTGGATTTTCGATTTGGGATTTTGGATTGAAGAGAACCGCCTCCTTGGTCGCCAGTTTCTTCTCCGAGAGACCAAGAACCAAAAACCAAGGGTTCTTCGCTCTTCAATCCAAAATCCAAAATCCCTTCTTCCAATCGTCAATCGGCAATCGTCAATCGGCAATCGTCAATTCCTCGCGCTCCTCGCCCCGCCTCCGCCATCGGATTTGTGTTAGAGTTGCCACTCCAAGGGAGGATCCGATGCGCCGCCGCGTAAACAACGCCAGTCAGCTTCTCGCTGTTCTGGCACTTGCCTTGATCCCGCTCCGGGCGCAACAGCCCCCAGCACAGGCCCCAGTGGCGGGCAAGGTGCAGGAGGGCAATTTTGTGGTCCGGGACTTTCACTTTCGATCGGGTGAGACGATCCCTGAGTTGCGGTTGCACTACCGGACCTTGGGAACGCCGGCGCGCGATGCGCAGGGCCGCGTCACCAACGCGGTGCTGATCCTGCACGGCACCGGCGGCTCCGGCCGTCAGTTCCTGGCGCCGCAGTTTGCCGGCGTGTTGTTCGGGCCGGGCCAACTCCTCGATGCCAGCCGCACCTACCTGATCCTCCCCGACGGCATCGGCCATGGCGGATCGAGCAAGCCCAGCGACGGGCTGCACGCGCGCTTCCCGCAGTACGACTACGACGACATGGTGGCGGCGCATTACCGCCTGATGACCGAGGGTCTGGGCGTCAACCACCTGCGGCTGGTGATGGGCACTTCCATGGGTTGCATGCACTCCTGGGTTTGGGGTGAGACTTATCCCGACTTTATGGACGCGCTGATGCCGCTCGCCTGCCTGCCCGTCCAGATTGCCGGACGCAACCGCGTCTGGCGCAAGATGGTGATGGACGCCATCCGCAACGACCCGGAATGGAAGGGCGGCGACTACACCGCCGAGCCGAGCGCCGCTCTGCGCACGGCGCTCGATGTGATGCTGATCGCTAGCAGCGCGCCGCTCCTTATGCAGAAGGATTTCCCCACTCGCGATACCGCCGACCGCTACCTCGATGACTACTTCCATAGCCGCTTGCCCGCCCTCGACGCCAACGACCTGCTCTATCAGGTGAACGCCTCGCGCAACTACGATCCCTCGCCGCAGCTTGGGAACATCAAGGCCCCGGTGATGTATGTCAATTCCGCCGACGACTTCATCAACCCGCCGGAACTGGGCATCGCCGAGCGCGAGATCAAGAAAGTGAAGAACGGCCGGTTCGTTCTCATTCCCATCAGCGCCCAGACCCATGGTCATGGCACCCACACTTGGGCCGCAGTCTGGCAGCGATACCTGGAGGAGCTTCTCAAGTCCTCGGCGCAGTAACGCGGGAATCAAAACAAGGTGAGACAAGCGAAATCAAAAAGCAAAAAAGCAAAAATGAGAAATCAGAAATAAAGACGACCAGTTTCGGCTCTGCTCTTGATTTCGCTCCTTTTCGCCCGCACTTTCATTCTCCCTTTACTCAGTCTCCGTTCTCGGCTTTCTGTTACACAATCATCCCCGCTTGGCGAGCAGAGAGTTTGGGGTCGGTTCAGGGAACAAATGCATCGGCCGGAACTGCCGTGGACCCAGGTGTGAGGGCTGGCGTCGAGGCCGCCGCCGCGTGGTCGATGAACTTGTCGGCCCAAGCAAGGAAGTACTTCCAATTAGGGCCGTCCGTGTGCCCACCGTCATGCTGGCGCCAAGCGAGTTGGCCTTCGAGCAAGCCCTCATTTACCGGCGGCATTCTTGCGGTGTGGTAGTCATCCGAGACCCCCAGATCTTTCGCGCCCAAAAGCCTGAATACCGGACCGGCGGCAACGGCAGCCATGTAGCTGCCCTGATGGTCCAGCCATTTCGCGTCGCCCTTCTCCGGCACGCCGTAACTGATAAAAGTCAAGCGCGGTGCGCATAAGGCGATCAGCTCATGAGCATCTACGGGTAAGTCACCGACGTTCTTGCTGCCAAAAACGGCTTCCGCCGCGCCGTACTTCAGAAAGTTGCCGGCCATCCAATGGTATTCTCCCGAGCCCGTGAGGTTTTCCACGGCTTCTCCCCAATTGCGACGGTGCAGTTTGGCGCCGCCTTCGCCTGACGAGCCGACGAGAACCATTGCGAAGCGGGTGTCGTACGCCATGGTGACGAGGGCCGCCTTGCCATAGCGTGAAACTCCTTCGATCCCGACGTGTTTGGCGTCCACGGACTTATCGGTCTCAAAATAATCCAGAGCGCGGCTGGCGGCCCAGGCCCAGGCGCGCAACGCGCCCCAATCGTCCGGCTTGCGAGGCTGCCCCTGGTTACACAGTCCGATGATGCCTCGTGTTAGGCCCGCGCCGTTGTCGGCCTGAACGCTGGTGGGGATGAGGATGGCATAACCCCAGCCGTTGGCCAGCACCTGCTGCTGCCAAGTCGGCCCGCTGCCTCCGGGCTCGCCCGGGCCAGGTGGTGGAAGCTTTATGCCTCGAGCTTCCATTCGGGCGCGCATCTCGCGCATGAAGGCGGGATCGAAACCGAAGTCTATCATCACCGGCACCGGCCCCGTCGCGTTGGCCGGGGTGCTCAAAGTCAATTGAATGTCGACGGTGATGAGCGGGTACGACGAATCGTCAACGTGACCGACCAGTTTTTTCGTGATCACGGGCACATCGCCGTTCACCTCCTTGGCGGTGCTGGTGACTCCCCAATTCACCCTGGGCGTGGTCTTGGGGACTCGGCCATAAACTTCCCGGTCGAAGTCCTCCACGATTTCCGGGCGGCGCTCGCGCCACCACATCTCGGCCGTCGTTACCTTCTTCCCGTTCTTCAACACCAGCGGATCGGGCAGGTTCGGGAAAGGATTGGCTTTGGACTCGTCGTAGTTCGCATGATTGGGTTGGCTCTCGTTACCGCTGGGACCTGGACGGAGCGCCTTGATGCCGAGTTGATCCATCATGTTCTGGTGGTCTTGCTCAGCAGTCCAGTTCATCGGCTGAGGCAGACTGCTGGCCTTACTCGGCGCCGCGGCCGAAACCGGTGGCGACGGTTGCTGGCCAAGCAGATTGGTAGCCGGCAAAACTGCCAAAACTCCAGCCACGAAATGGGCGAAAAAAGCGACGAACAAGCGTTTTGTCGAATTCATGCTTTTGAGAGTAAAGAACTCTGTTTGCGTTGACAAGAGGTGCGCGACAAACTTGCGAGATTCAGGGCGGCGGGTTTTACCGCGCCTTCTCCACTTCGTGGTGAGAAATTACGGCTAACCGTAACTCTCGGGCGCGGTCTAAGAAGGTCTAGGAGCGATCATGGACCTACTGACCAAGGACCTTCGCTTTGCCCTTCGCATGATCCGCAACAGTCCGGGCTTCACGGCCATCGCCATTATGACCCTGGCGCTCGGGATCGGAGCCGACACCGCCATCTTTAGTTTCGTCAACGCGGTTCTTCTCAAACCGTTGCCGTTTCCGCACGCCGAACGGATTCTGAATGTCTGGGAGAAGCCGCCCGGAGGCGAGCGCAATGGGATCTCGACGCTGAACTTTCTCGACTGGAAGAACCAGAACACGGCTTTCACCGCGATGGCGGCCCAAGCGTGGGGCTCCGTGACGCTGACCAGCGCTGACGTACCGGTCCAGCTTCGGAATGGCCGCGTCTCCGCGCCCTACTTCGACATATTCGGCGCCAAGCCGATCTTAGGGCGCACGTTCGTGCCCGGCGAGGATCAACCCGGCAACCAATATGAGGTGGTTCTCTCTCACCGCGTCTGGGAGAGCCGGTTTGGAGCCGACCCCAGCATTATTGGGCGCAGCATCCGGCTGAATGGTCAGCCCTACACCGTGATCGGGGTGATGCCGCCCGGGATCTTCGACCGCGAATGGCAGGATTTGTGGACGCCGCTCGCCTTCGAACCCAAGGAAATGACGCGGGACTATCACTGGATGATTTCCTGGGCCCAATTGAAGTCGGGAGTGACTTTGGAGCAGGCGCGCGAGCAAATGAAGGCTATTGCGGTGCGCATCGAGCACGATTATCCCCAGTCCAACAAGGGAATGAGCGCCACCGTGGACCGGTACCAGGACCGGGTGGTGGACGACAGCTTGAGAAGATCACTCCTGGTGCTGCTGGCAGCGGTCGGCGCCGTGTTGCTAATCGGCTGCGTCAACCTGGCCAATCTGCTGCTCGTGCGGGGCGCCGGCCGTGAGCGCGAAGTGGCCATTCGGTTGGCTTTGGGGGCGGGCCAGTGGCGGCTGGTGCGCCAGTTCCTCACCGAGAGCGTTTTGCTGGCGGGCTTCGGAGGAGTCGTTGGCGTCGCGATGGGCTGGGGGCTGATGCAAGGTCTCAAAGTTTGGATACCACGCTTCCTTCTGCCCGCCGAAGCCGACGTTCAACTCGACGGGCACGTGTTGCTCTTCACGGCGGCCGTAGTCATCGCCACTGGAATCCTATTTGGTATTGCTCCCGCGCTCCACAGCGCTCGGGCGGACCTCGTGGGCTCGCTCAAAGAAGGAGGCCGAGGAGCGACATCCGGCACGGGCCGGAGGCAGGTCCGCAATATCCTGGTGGTCGCTGAGATTGCGCTGGCCTTCATTTTGCTTTCCGGAGCCGGGCTGCTGGTCCGGAGCTTTTACCAGCTCCAGCAGGTCAACCCGGGCTTTGACAGCACGAACGTGATCACGATGTGGCTTCCCATGACGTCAAAGCAGTATCCCGATGGACCTCGAATCATCAGCTACCTGGGGCAGGTGATGGAGAAGCTTCGGGCGGTACCCGGGGTCCGCGAAGTCGCCACCACTTCCGGTCTTCCTCTCGAGGGCTGGAGTGAGGGGATGCCTTTTCTCATCGAGGGGCAACCGTTCGTGGATCTGGCCAACCGGCCGGCCGCGAACTACAAGAGAGTAAGCCCGTCCTATCTTTCCGCCCTGCAGATGCGACTGCTGAAAGGACGCTGGCTCGCGGAAACCGACACTGAGGGGTCTTTGCCCGTGATCGTGGTCAACGAAACCATGGTCAAGCGCTACTTCAAAGGCCAGGACCCGATAGGCAAGCGGATCCTGATTCAGCAGATCATTCCGGGACAGCCCGCGCTGGGGCCGGAGATACCGTGGCAGGTGGTAGGTGTGGTGGCGGACGAGAAGGCGAGCGGCCTCGACGATTCCAGCCCCGGCGATTACGTTTCTTATAAGCAGAGTCCAACCCCACAAACGGCGCTGGTGGTACGGGGCGCGATGGACCCCACGCATTTAGTGAAGTCCATACAAGCCGCAATCTGGCAGCTCAACAAGAACCAGTCGCTCGACGACATCAAAACGTTGGAACAGATCAAGTCGGACTCGCTGGGCGAGAATCGCTTGCGGACCGTTTTATTGGGCACATTCGCCGCGCTCGCGTTGCTGCTCGCCGCCATCGGAATCTACGGGGTGATCTCCTACTCGGTGGCGCAGCGTACCCACGAAATTGGCGTGAGAGCGGCCTTGGGCGCAAGCCGGTGGGATCAGCTAGGACTGGTGCTGAAGGATGGAATGGCTTTGACTGCTGTAGGTCTCGCCATCGGCGTTTTGGGAGCGCTCGGCCTCACCCGCTTGTTGGCCGGCTTTCTGTTCGGCGTCAGTGCCCGCGATCCGTGGACTCTGGCCTTGGTGAGTCTTATACTGGCCGCAGTCGCCGCCGCAGCATGTTTGATACCGGCGCGCCGAGCGACTCGGGTAGATCCCATGGTGGCCTTGCGGTTCGAATGAAATCGGTAGGGCGGATCCGTCCCGCCCTGTTGTCGGCGAACGACTTGGCGTCAATTCTTCTGAGGGGCAAGGAGTAGATCAATGACGATGGATAGCCTGCGGCAGGACCTTCGCTATACGTTTCGCACGCTCGGTCGGGATCGCGTCTTTACGCTGATCGCGGTGCTGATTCTCGCCCTGGGTATCGGTGCGAACATCGCGGTCTTCAGCGTGGTGAATACGATACTGCTGCGGCCGCTGCCGTTTAACGATCCGCAACGGCTGGTCTGGATCACGGGTGCAAACGGAAAGAGCGGGCTCTCCAGCGTGACCTACTCAGTTGACGCTTACCGGGAATTCCAGGACCAGAATCGTTCCTTTCAGGATGTGACGGCATACTTCGCCTTCTTTTCCGGCGCTGACTACAAGCTGACGGGACTCGGCGAGCCGCGACCGGTTTCCGGGATCGCCGTGGCAGGGAACTTCTTTCAGGTACTGGGTGTCGTACCGTCGCTGGGGCGCTCGTTCACACCCGATGAGTGCCGGAAAGGCGGCAGGCCCGTGGTTTTACTGGGCCATATGTTCTGGCGGCGGCAGTTTGCCGGCGATTCGCGAATTGTGGGAAAAGCGATCAGCCTGAACGGCCAACCCCTGACTGTGGTCGGTGTGCTGCCGGAGGCCTTTGACTTCGGTTCGGTCTTTTCGCCGGGAACGAAAGTTGACATCTACGTCCCAGCGGCCATGGAAGATATGCGCGATTGGGGAAATACTCTGGCGCTGATCGGACGTTTGAAGCCCGGGATGAGTTTGCCGGAGGCCCAGGGCGAGGCCAATACTCTCTTTCCGCGCCTCCATTTCAATCTCAAGCATCCGGAGTGGGGCGGCGACTACACCGCCAGGCTTACGGGGCTGAAGGAACACGTCAGTGGCAGGCTGAGGCGGTCGCTCATTGTGCTGTGGTGCGCAGTTGGCGTAATTCTGCTCATCGTTTGCGTGAATCTGTCGAACCTGCTGCTGGCGCGCGCCGCCGCGCGCAGCAAGGAGTTCGCCATGCGCAGCGCCCTGGGAGCGGGGCGGGGAAGGCTGATACGTCAGTTGCTGACGGAGAGTTTGGTCTTGTCGAGTGCCGGCGCCATGCTTGGCCTGGGATTCGCTTTTGCCATCACCCGGTATCTCGCCCATCAAGGATCAATTGCGCTCCCGCTGCTAAGCAGCGTGAAAGTGGACAGCGCCGCCCTCGCCTGGACCCTGCTCGTTGCGGTGACCACTGCTGTCCTCTTCGGCCTTGCCCATGGGCTCAGGGTGTCCGCGGGCAATCTGCAAGAGGCGCTTAAGGATGCCGGCCCAGGAATGAGCGCGGGCCGAAAGCACGAGCGGATGCGCGCCGCGCTGGTGATCTCAGAGGTCGCGCTGGCATGCGTGCTGCTCGTCGGCGCCGGCCTGCTCCTGCGCAGCTTTCTCCGCGTCCTTGACGTGGATTTGGGCTTCCAGCCCAGCCGCGCTGCCGCGATCAAGGTGGAGTACGACGACGGGAACAACCCGGCCAAGCGGAGCGCAATCCTTCAGGAAATCCTGCGCCGCGTGGGGGCGATCCCGGGCATTGAGACTGCGGGCATATCGGACATGCTTCCCCTGGACCGGAATCGAAGCTGGGGTTTGGAGGCGAAGGGAAAGGAATACCGCAAAGGAGAACTCCAGGGAGCATTCTTGTACGTGATTACGCCAGGTTACCTCAACGCAATGGGCATGCACTTGCGCGAAGGACGCGATTTTGGTTGGCAGGATGGTCCCGATAGCGAGCGGGTCGCCATCATCAGCCAAACAGCGGCGCGCCGTCTTTGGCAGGGGGACGATCCCGTTGGGCGCATCGCACTGGTGAATGGCAACGATACCCGCGTGATTGGCGTGGTTTCCGATGTTCGGGAGAGTAGCGTGGAGGGTGAATCGGGCTGGGACCTGTATCTGCCCGCTACCCAGGCGGGACCAGTGGGCGCCGAGTTGGTGGTGCGAACCCACCTGCCGCCTGATGTGCTGGCTTCCAGCGTGATGAGCACGCTTCGCTCGATCAATCCGGGGCAGCCCGCCACCGAATTTCGCGCTATCCAGCAGCTTGTGGATCAAGCTGTGTCGCCTCGTCGTTTCTTCGTCCTGCTCGTCTCTGCGTTCGCCGCCCTAGGCCTGATTCTGGCTTCGCTCGGCATTTACGGCGTCATTTCCTATTCGGTTGCGCAACGGACACAGGAAATTGGTATTCGAATGGCGTTGGGCGCGACAGAGGGACAAGTGCAGTCTAGCGTCATTGAAAAGACCTTGCGGCTGGCTGTCCTGGGAATTGTCGTGGGAACGCTAGCATCGTTCGCCGTTGCAAAGTGGATCGCCTCGCTCCTGTTCGGAACCGCGCCAACGGATCCAGCGACATTCGTGGGCGTTATTTTGCTGTTAAGTGCCGTGGCGTTGGTTGCCGGATTCATTCCGGCGCGTCGAGCGTCGCGGATTGACCCCATGACCGCCCTCCGCAGTAATTGAGCGAAAAAGTTCCTAAGACGAAAAATCACCTCTCCACGGCTACGCCGGAGCCTGTTTGGGATAAGATGGCAACCTACGAAACTGTTACGCGGGGCGACCTTTCACTGCAGTCCAGGGCAGGCTCTGGTGGTCGCTCAAAGGGGATCAGGTCGCCATGCCAAAATCGAAGCTCCGACGTTGTGGACCGGCCGCTGTCGCGTCTGCCGGAATCCTCATGCTATTGGCCGCCTCCTTTAGATTTAGTTTCATACCGGCGCGCGCTGCCGCACTCAAGGTGGCACCTGCCGCTTACGGGCCGTCCTCGGGCGCCGCTGACGAGCCCGGAGCCTATGACGTACTCATCCGCAACGGCCACATCATCGATGGCACCGGCAACCCGTGGTACGCGGGCGACGTGGCCATGCGCGGCGATCGTATCGTGGCCCTCGGTAAACTGGAGGGCGCCACGGCCGCACGCGTGATCGATGCGAAAGGTCTGGTGGTCGCTCCCGGCTTTATCGACATGCTGGGCCAATCCGAGGCCTCGTTGCTGATCGACAATCGCTCGCTCAGCAAGATTTCCCAGGGCATCACTTCCGAGATCACGGGTGAGGGGCAGTCGATCGCACCGCAGGACGATCTCACCCTCGCTCCCCTAAAGCCCTTCCTCGATCACTACCACCTCGCCGTCGATTGGACCACGCTCGACGGGTATTTCGCGCGTCTTGAAAAGGCGGGTACGCCGCTGAACCTGGGCACGTACGTGGGCGCGGCGCAGGTACGGGAGGCGATCTTGGGCGATGTGGACCGGGCTCCCACCGCCGCTGAGCTCGACCGGATGAAAGCGCTGGTGGCCGAGGCCATGCAGCAGGGCGCGCTGGGAGTTTCGACCGCGCTGATCTATCCGCCCGGACACTACGCCAAGACCGACGAATTGATCGCCCTCGCGCAGGTTGCCGCGCAGTATGGTGGTCTCTACGCAACCCATATGCGGAGCGAGGGCCAGTCCGAAATGGAGGCAATGGACGAGGCCTTCCGCATCGGGCGCCAAGCGCACCTGCCGGTAGAGATCTTTCACCTTAAGGTGAGCGGCAGGTCGCGCCAGGGAGGAATGGCGCAGGTGGTGGCAAGGATCCAGGCGGCGCGCGATTCGGGGCTGGACGTGGCGGCGAGCATGTATCCCTACCTGGCCGGTGCGACGGCCCTCGCCTCCTGCCTGCCGCCCTGGGTGGCGGATGGCGGCCCGGAGAAGTTGCTCGATCGCCTGCGCGATCCGGCCACTCGCGAGCGCATCAAGACGGAGATGGCGGTCGACCACGCGGAGTGGGAGAACCTTTACTTCGATAGCGGCGGCGCGCCGGGGGTAGAGATTTCCGGGGTGGTCAATCCCGATCTTAAAAAGTACGACGGGCAAACCGTGGCACAAATGGCGGAGGCGAAACATAAACCACCACTCGACGCGCTGTTCGATTTTATCCTCGCCGATCAAGGGCAGACGGGCGCTCTCTACTTCATCGCCAGCGAGCAGGACCTGGTGGAAGGACTCCGGCAACCGTGGACCAGCATCGGCCTCGACGCCAACGAAACATCGCTCGATGGCCCGCTCTTTGAGGCCCACACTCACCCGCGAGCGTGGGGATCGATGCCGCGCTTTCTCGGCCGCTACGTTCGCGACCAGCGCCTGATGCCGCTGGAACAGGCAATCCGCAAGATCACGTCGCTCCCCGCCAACCGCGAGCACCTGCGGGACCGGGGCCTGTTGAGGCCCGGCTTTTATGGCGACGTCACCGTGTTCGATCCGGCCGGCCTGAGGGATGCGGCGACCTACGAGCAGCCCAACGTCGTGTCCGAAGGCGTGAAATACGTGTTCGTCAACGGACGACTCGAGTACGAGCGCGGGACGCTGACAGGGGTGAAGGCGGGGCGGGTGTTGAGAGGACCGGGGTGGCGGAGGAACTGAAGTGTGGAAGGCTCCGCTTGCCGGTTGGTCACTCAACGGTCACCTGCCAACCTGCCCTGCGGGCATGTGGCCGATTTTCGAGTTTCTAGTTCCCATTGCCAGGATCGTTCCCGGGTTTGTTTTTGGGGTCGCTTCCGCGCTCAAGCACTTACCAGGTTTGTTCCAGGTTTGTTTTTTGTGGGCCTTCTATTCTAAAGGACTTACCAGGTTTGTTCCAGGTCTGTTTTGAGGGTCATATTTATGATTCTAAAAGACTTGTCAGGTTCGATTGACCCATTTTTTTGATTTTTTCCATTTTTGGCCCCAATGCGGCCGGCTGAACAAACGTTTCGTCCCTTTGGACCATGCGCCAGGACAGTTGTTGACGACCGTCCGGCCCTTTGGTCGGCGTACCGTGAATCCGTAATCTCGAAACCCGTTGCTCCTGATCGTTCATCTTTCAAGCGCAATTCCTGCTTTCTTCGCTCCCGCCGTTGGTTTTGGCACGGGCTCCGGTTTTTAACGGACCGTCCGCAGCGCGTAGTGTCCCTTCTGCGAGTCCCAGGCCCCGAGTCCCTGACGCCGACTCTAACTCTTCGAGTCCCGAGTCTCGTTTTTCTTTGCGAACCCCCGAAACCCGAATCCCGAACCCCGGCTTACCGTTTCAAATCGAGCCTGAAGAATTATACGGTATCAAAGGATGGCTGTCAAGAAGAATATTTATTGGGACGACATCGCCCGCGCATGTCTGGAACGCCGATCAATCCGGGGGCCCTCGGAATGAGCGCATCAATTGCCGCCCCGGCCCTGGTGGTGAACCTGGGCTGGCCCCGACGCGGGAGCAGGGTCGGGACAATAACACGCTATCACGGCATGGCGCGTTCTCCTTAGGCCCTTCGGTGTGCCCGGCAGGCCGGTCGCGCTTGCGCTACGAGCCGACCTGCGGGTCGAGCTACTGTTTCGTGTCTTTGGGTTTCTTCTCTTCCTTCTTTGGCGGAGGCGGCTTCTGCGCCGATGGCGGAGCCTGGCGCGCTGGGGGCTGAACCTGCTCACGAACCGGAGGCGCTTGACGCACCGGGGGCTGAGCCTGCTCACGGACCGGAGGAGGAGCTTGGCGCACCGGGGGCTGAGCCTGCTGACGGACCGGAGGAGGAGCCTGGCGCACCGGGGGCTGAGCCTGCTCATGGACCGGAGGAGGAGCTTGGCGAACCGGGGGTTGGACCTGCTCATGGACCGGCGGAGTATTTTGCGGCCGGGCGGCCGGGACGGGTTGGGTAGGTGGGTTCTTGGGCTGCCCCGAACCAGTTTGCGGCTGGGCTGGGCGCTGGGCAAAGGTCGGCGCAGGGCCGGCGCGCACGGTCGGGGTGACCGGATGAACCTGTTGCCTATTGATCGGCTGAACTGGGATGCGTCCGGGCGCCCGGTTCTGGCCGGCGCCCTGGGTGCGCAAGGTCTGCAATTGCGCCGGCGCTACCGGGGTGCCGGGATGCTGCTGGAGCATTTGTTGCTTCGCGGCGAACGGAACCGTACGCGGAGGTGGAGTGAGTTTGGCGACTACAGGACGATTGGCAACAGCGGCCGGGGGCGCGACGGCATTACGGCCACTGCTATTCGCAAGAACGCTCTCCCGCTGCGGCGCTACCCTGGGCGCGGCTCCGATCACCTGCGCTTGGCGCATCTGGTTGGCGTCGACGCGAACCCCGGCGCGCTGGACAGGCTGAGCTGAGGCGAAGGAATTCTGCGGCATCGCCACTATTGCACTGCGGTTCACGTAGTTGATGTTGGTGACGTTGATGTTGGTAACATTAATGTTTGTGATTCGCGTGTTAGTGACGTTCACTTGGCGGACGTACCTCTGGGACACATGATACGAGGGGTAGTACGCTTCGCGCGGGCCGAGTGGGAACCAGCCGACGAGACCGCCACCCCCACCGCCCACCGAGACACCCACGCTGAATCCTCCCCCACCGACGAAAGCGACCAGCGCCGGAGCATAGTAGACACGCGCTGAAACCGCGCCGGGGCACCAGCCCCAACTGTTATTGACATAAGCCCAGCGCCCGTAGTGAAACGGCGCGAAGCCCCAGGATTCATCATCCACCCAGGTCCAGCCCCAGGGTTCGACCCAGGCCCAGCGTCCATCGTGATAAGGGGTCCAGCCCGCCGCGACGCGCGGAGTCCATACCGGGCCGTAGTCCGGCGTGTCGCGCCAATCGCCATTGGCATTCAGATCTTCATAGCCGACCATGTTGGGAGAGACGTACCGGGGCGGGGGGACATCTTCCAGGCGGTCCCGCGAAGAGACAAAAGAATCGAAATCGTCCGGTTGGTTTGCAGCCTGAACGTCGGGCGGGTTGCCGGAGTTGTCGAAGTAGGCCGTCTGGCCGGAATGAACGGGAAAGCTCTGGTTGTTGGCGGTTACTTCAATGTCACCCGCGCGGACGCTGACCATCGTGGCGTTGCGGGAGGTATCGGTGTCGACGCGGTATTCGCCCGTACGCAGGAGGGTGACGGCGCCGTTGGGAGTGTCGACCTCCCAGGATTCGCCATCAAAGAGTTGACGTACGCGGAGGCTCAGACTGCCGGCGTTAATGCTGGTTTGGACGACGTTATCGCTCAGGTTCACGAACTGGAAATTGGTGCCCGAATTCAAACGGATGGAATTCTGACCGATCCGCAGCACAGCACGCGCGCCGTTATCGGTATACAGATTGTCGCCGGTGGTCATCGGGTAATTCAGCGATGCGTCGGCCCATCCATCCACGCTGGCGGGCTCGAATGATACGGAACCGGTGATATACGCGATGCGGGCTACGCGCGAGGGGGGATCCGCATCCTGCGCCGCCACGATGCCGGAAACAGCGAGGAGCGCGGCTAAGGACGTTACCCACAAGAGTGAGTTTTTCATGTTGCGACCTCTCCAAGTAAGCCGACTCACAAATGTTCCGAAATCATTGCAGCACAACAAGTGCAGACAATCTGTTCAATATTGCTCACAAGGGAAAGATTACATACGCGGCGTTCGAGGCTCGCCGGCCATGGCCTCCGGCAGACGATCCGCCCTTCTTCAAATCGCAAAATCACCCGATCACCCAATGACCCGATGGCGCAATCGCTCGATCACCCAATGGCCCAATGTCTCAATCTCTTGCAATCCGCCAACCACTCAAGTAGTATTCGATACCCATAGGGACTTCGCTGCGGGACTGGCGGTGAAGATGGGAGATCGCGGTGGGGTCGGGCGGAGGCCCAGCGTGGGCCAAGCGGGAAGGGGAGGAACCATGAGAACGAAGAGAGCTTGGTTTCGAGTCGGTCGGTTTGCAGTGATTGCGGTTCTCTTGGTCATAACCTGGTCGTGTTCTGCTGGAAGTAATCTTCAAGCCAAAGACAAAAAGAACGAGGTCGATCCCAACGACTGCACGTGCCGCCTCTTTCAGTTTCTCGACGATTCGCGGGGAGGCAAGCTGGATGGATTCTATGCGCTGGGCGACGTCTATCAGGACCCCAAGTCGGGAGAAGAGTTCCGTCACGTTTTCAAGGTTGAGTACGACAGGGGCAAGGCCTTCGGCAGGCTGAAGATCTACGTGCGCGCCGTAGGGAAGATGAGCGCCCAACAACTTTCCACCTACACGCCGCAGCAGATATACGACTTCGGTGAGTCAGACCTGGAGAAGTTCGTGAAGACGGACTGCGGTCAGTACGGCAAGGCCGGAGACCTCTACCTTCAGCCTAACGAGGACGGTCCTCTGGCGACGTCACCAATCACAGAGGAGGCGCGCAAGCGCTACGATAGCTTTCTGTGCCAGTACGTTCTGCCGGCGCTGCAAAAAAAGTAGGGGCGGGAGTGGGGAGTAGGGAGTAGGGAGTAGGGAGTAGGGAGTAGGAACAGCTCTTCTCCGATTCCCTACTCCCGACTCTTTACTCCCGATTTTCCCTGCTCCCAGATGCGCCGGAACGCGGCCTCATAGCTGTCCGCCACCGCGGGGCTGGAAATGAAAATGAGGTTCTCGAAGTTGTAGCGCTCGGCGCTCGAGGTCCAGTTGAAGCTGCCCGTTTCCACGGTCTGCCCGTCGAATACGGCGAACTTGTCGTGCATGATGGAGCGCTCGCCGCGGAAGCCGCCGCTGAGCCGCACCGCAATTCCTTTTGACCGGAGGTAGGGAACTTCAGATCGGCGGTCGCGCGCTTGGCCTTCGTCCGCCACCAGTCGGACTCTCACGCCGCGCCGGCGGGCGCGATCGAGCGCCGCGGTAATATCCGGGTGAGTCAGATCAAACATCGCCACGTCGAGAGTGGAGCGCGCGTGGTTGATGGCGGCGATCACCCGCTCGCCCGGCTGGTCACGATCGGAGAAATAGGGGCCGTCGATGGCCGCGTGCCCTGCGTCCGCCGCCGGCGCTGGCTGCGAAAAAGAGGGTCGCGTGTCGAGCCGGAGCGGCGCGACGAGGGTGAGCAGGACTATCGCCACGATCGGTGCGCCAAGTCGATGCTTCATCATAATCCTCCTGTTGAGTAACTATAGTGCACAGGGCAACGGCTGGCTGCAACCAAGAGAAAGACTTCAACGAGGAGATGCCCAAGCAGGAGGAAGTCATTGGGTGATTGTGCGATTGAGTCATTGAGTGATTGAAAGATGGGGCCGTGAGCCTTCTGCACATGGCGTCAGAAGTCAGTACGCATGTCATTCTGAGCCCAGCGAAGAATCTCTCTTTAGTTTACCCGATCAGTTCAAGTGAAGAGAGATTCTTCGCTGCGCTCAGAATGACATGCTTGGTGGTTTTCGGCGTGCACTTATCACGCTGAGTATGGAATCATGAAACCCAAGTTGCCCTTCAAACGTCTTTGTTTTCTGTAGGTCTGTCCGGCAATCCCGGAATGCCCCCGCACGATCGTAATCGGTGAGCCTTCTCTCGAGGGATGCCGGAGTTTCAAGTGAAAGATTGAGTGATTAGGTGAGCCTTCAGCCGTCAGCTCTCAGCTTTCAGCAAGAAAGTCCGTTTGTCTCGCTGATGGCTGATAGCTGAATCGCTCTTCGTGGTTCATTTCCTTTGGGAGGACACTCATGAGGCAGAAGCTGGCTCGATTAGGTATGGCGCTGGCGCTGGCAGCGGTCTTCGGCATTTCCAGCAGAATGTTGGCGGGGCAGTCGCCCGCTCAGGAGTCTGACGCGAACGAGAAGGATGTCTTCAAGAATCTGGAGTTTCGTAACCTGGGCCCGGCGGTGGGCGGCGGTCGCGTGGCCTCGGTGGTGGGCATTCCCGGCAACCCCAACGTTTATTACGTGGGCGCCGCGGGCGGCGGCGTCTTCAAAACCGAGGACGCAGGAATCACCTGGAAGCCGATCTTTGAACACGAGAGCACGTCCTCAATCGGCGCCATGGCTTTGGCTCCGTCCAACCCCAGCGTCGTCTGGGTGGGGACGGGTGAATCGAAGGTCCGCAACGACGTCATCGACGGCCGCGGCGTCTATGTCTCGGGCGACGCCGGTCATTCCTGGAGATTCGCGGGTCTGGGCAATGTGGGCCAGATCGCGCAGATCATCGTCGATCCCAGCAATCCCAACGTCGTGTTTGTAGGCGCTACGGGACACGCCTGGGCCCCCAATCCGGACCGTGGCGTGTTCCGCACTACGGACGGCGGGAAGACTTGGAACAAGGTGTTGTTCGTCAATGACTCCACCGGCGTGGCCGATCTCGCGATTCAGCCGGGCAATCCCAAGGTGCTGTTCGCGGCGATGTGGGAGTTTCGGCGCTACCCATGGACGCTGGTGGACGGCGGCCCCAACAGCGGCATCTATCGCTCCACGGACGGCGGCGACACCTGGAAGAAGTTGAGCAAGGGCCTGCCGGAAGCACCGCTGGGCCGCATTGCGGTGGCCGTGGCGCCGACCAATCCGAATCACGTTTACGCGCTGGTGGCGGCGAAACGCGGCATGCTGTGGCAATCCACGGATCTGGGCGATGCGTGGACAGAGGTCAGCGACAATCACGCCTACGACGTCCGTCCGTTCTATTTCTCGCGGCTCATGGTCTCGCCGGAGAACGAGAACAAGATTTACTTCATGTCCCTGAACCTGGTGGAATCGGATGATGGCGGCAAGACGTCGCACACCGCCGACCGTGGGGTTCACTCGGACCATCACGCGCTCTGGATCGACACCAAGGACCCGCAGCGCATGATCCAAGGCAACGACGGTGGCGTCTACGTGACGACGGACGGCGCCAAGACCTGGCGGTACCTCAATAACCTCCCCATCGAGCAGTTCTATATGGTATCGACGAGTAGCGAGGTTCCGTACGGAGTGTGCGGCGGCCTTCAGGATAACAACGCGTGGTGCGGTGTTTCCAGCAACCTGGCCGGACGCGCGGTGGGCGGCGCCGACTGGTACACGGCGACGGGCGGCGACGGCGAGTACGCGGTGTTCGCCCCCAGCGACCCCAACATCATCTACGTCGATTCGCAGAACGGCAGCATCACCCGTCTGGACAAGAAAACTCATCTTTCCCGCTCCATCCGGCCATACCTTGAAGGCGTCGAGGAAATGAAGCCGGCCGACCTGAAGTATCGCTTCAACTGGACTTCCCCCATCGCCGTTTCCGAGACCGACGCCAACGAGGTCTATCTCGGCGGCAACGTCGTCTTCAAGTCCACGGACGGTGGCAGGAATTGGTCGGCGATCAGCGGCGACCTCACGCGCAACGACAAATCGAAGCAGGATGTGGCAGGCGCTCCCGTCCAGCACGACATCAGCGGCGCCGAAAGCTACGACACCATTCTCACCATCACCATCGCGCCCACCGATCCCAAAGTGATCTGGGTGGGCACCGACGACGGCCTGGTGCAGGTGACGCGCGACGGCGGCAAGAACTGGACGAACGTCTCTGTTGTCGGCGCGCCGGAGTGGGCTCGCGTCTATCAGGTTGGGGTCTCGCCTTTTGAGGCCGGGACGGCTTACGTCACCTACGATGCGCACGAGTTGGATGATCCGCGCCCTTACGTCTACAAGACCGCCGACTACGGTAAGAAATGGACGCCGATTTCGAGTGGCCTGCCCGCCGACTCTTCCGCGCACGTAGTCCGCGAGGACCCCAACCAGCGCGGCTTTCTCGTGCTGGGAACCGACACCGGCCTTTTCTACTCGCAGGACGCGGGAGAGCACTGGCAGCCGCTCAAAGCCAACTTGCCCACGGTGCCCGTCTATGACGTGAAGTTTGTGAAAGCGATCAGTGATCTTGTGGTGGCCACGCACGGCCGCGGTATCTTCGTGGTCGACAACATTCGCCCGGTCGAGCAGATGAGTGCGAAGATCCAGGACAGCGACTTTCAACTGGTCAGCACTGCGCCGGGCACGCTGTTTCATCACTGGCGTGGCGCGGGATTCGGTACGGCGGCGGATTACTCCGCTCCTAACGGGCCCGAGGGAGTGGTGATCGATTACTTCCTGAAGAAGGAAATTGAGCAGAGACGCGGCGGCGGAGGTCCGGGCGGACCTGGTGGCGGCGGTCCGGGAGGGCCCGGTGGCGCCGCGGCAGGAGGGGCAGGTGGCGCTGGTCCGGCAATGCAGGGAGGCCAGGGAGGGCAAGGAGGCCAAGCACAAGCACAAGGAGAAGGTGAGGGACCAGGGGGACAGCGTGAAGGCCCCGTCAAGATCGTGATCACCGACGAGCATGGGAATCCGGTGGCGACGGAGCATGGACCTTCCAAGGCCGGGATCAACCGCTTCGTCTGGTCCATGCGGTACGACGGGCCGGAGCGGCTGACCTTTGAGCGGCAGCAGGAAGTCAGCGAATTCGCGGAGTTCTTTGGCCGCGGCCGCGGACCGCTGGTGTTGGCAGGGAAGTATCACGTCGCCATCACCGTTGCTGGGCACACACAGGAAGCCGACGTCAGCGTGCGCCCGGACCCCAACCTCAAGATCGATCCGGAGAATTTCCGCGCCTCGCTCCGGTTCGCGCTCGAGGGGCGTAATGCGGTGAGCGCGCTGAACACCATGCTCAACCGCGTCGACGGAATGCAGAAGTCGCTCGCTGCTTTTCAGGGTATGGTGCGCGCGAGCGACGACAACGACTTCAAAAAGAAATACCAGCCCCTCATGGGCAAAGCCTTCCAGCTTGGCAGAAAGCTCAGAGCGTTGAAGGACTCCGTATACAACTCGGAAATCCAGCCCGCCGGTGAAGATAGCATTCACTATCTGGCGGCGTTTAACAGCAAGCTCTCCGGCCTCTCGGGAGGCGGCGGCTTCGCCTACGGCGAGCCCCCCACTCAGTTGGCTTTGGAACAGAAGGCGGAGCTGACGAAGGAGTTGGACCAGCACCTGGGTGAGTTCAACAAACTCATCCAGACGGAAGTGGCTGCTTATAATAAGGACGCTTTCGCCGTCGGCGCGCCGACGCTCTACGCCGGCGAGGCCATCTCGGTGAAGAAGGTGCCTGAGGGACTCTGAAGAGGGAGTCAGAAGACGGAATGAGGAAGAGGAAGTCAGAAGACGGAAGACAGAAGTCAGAATGAAGACGGGGACAGGTGCTGGCTCGGAAGGACCCGTGCTGGTTCTGGCTCTGGAAAGGAAACGAGTCAGGAGTCAGAGGTCGGGAGTCAGAATCAAAACTATCCCGGGGTCGAGCGACGGAACCGACTGGTGTCGTCTTCATTCTGTCTTCTGTCTTCTGACTTCTGACTTCTGACTTCTGCTTTCGGGGGAGAATCCATGCTCTTAACCCGCTTACATTGCTGGGCTCTGCTGGTGGTGGTGAGTCTTCTGAGCATCGTTGTGGCGCGCGCTGCGGCCGGCCCCACCATTACGCTTACGGTGGATGCCAGGCAGGCGCCGACCAAGGTCCTGCGCACGCATATCGCGATGCCCGTCAAACCCGGTCCGCTCACCCTCTACTATCCGAAATGGATCCCCGGCGAGCACGAGCCCTCCGGACCGTTGGGCAACGTCGCGGGGCTGAAGTTCAGCGCCGGAGGGGAAACCATTCCCTGGCGCCGCGATTCCATCGACATGTTTGCCTTCCACGTCGAGATTCCCAAGGGCGCCGGCACCCTCGATGTCTCTTTTGAGTACATCGAACCGGGCAGCGGCGGCGGCTTTTCCGCCGGGGCCTCTGCCACCGCCAAGTTGCTGGTGTTGAGCTGGAACCAGAACCTGCTGTATCCCGGCGGCAACCTCGCCCAGGACATCACGTTTAAGGCGACACTGAAGCTGCCCCAGGGTTGGAAGTTCGGCACCGCGCTGCCCGTCGCGCATCAATCCGGCGACGAGATCGAGTTCGAGCCGGTTTCGCTCGACCGCTTGGTGGATTCGCCCGTGATCAGCGGCGAGTATTACCGCGTGGTGGATGTGACCCCACCGGGCGAGCCGATTCATCACGAGATCGATATGGCTGCGGACAGCGAGGCTGCGCTCGACATGAGCCCCGAAGTGCGGCAGGACTTTGTGAATCTGGTGGCAGAGACCGGCAAGCTCTTCGGCACGCGCCATTACCGCGATTACCACTTCCTGCTCACGCTCAGCAATCACGTGGCGCACTTCGGCCTCGAGCATCACGAGTCCAACGATAGCCGGACCGGCGAGGATACGTTCAGCAGCCCGCGCGGGCGACGCAGCGTGGGCGGGTTGCTCTCGCACGAGTTTGTGCACTCCTGGAACGGCAAGTTCCGGCGCCCCCAGAGCCTGAGCACGCCCTATTACGATGCTCCTGAAGTGACGGACCTCCTGTGGGTGTACGAGGGCTTGACCGATTACCTCGGTAACATGCTGGCCGCTCGCAGTGGCCTGTGGACGCCGCAGGAGTACAGCGACGACCTGGCTTCCGTCGCCGCCAGCCTGGGTCCTGGCCGGCCGGGCCGAACGTGGCGCCCTCTTCAGGACACCACCGACGCGATTCCGCTGATGTCGTTTTCTCGCGGCTGGGGCAACTGGCGTCGCGGGGCAGACTACTATGAGGAAGGCAATCTGCTCTGGCTCGAGGTGAATACCACGATCAACCACTTGACCCACGGGCAGAAGTCCCTCGACGATTTCTGCCGCTTGTTTCACGGCGGTCCCAACAACGGCCCCGAGCTCAGGCCTTATACGTTTGAAGAGCTGGTGAGCACCCTCAATCAAGTGGCGCCTTACGACTGGGCCGGCTTCTTTCATACCCGCCTCACCTCGACCTCGCCGGAAGCCCCGGTGGGCGGCATCGAAGCCGGAGGCTGGAAGGTGCAGTTCAACGATAAGCCGCCGCGCGGAGAAGGGCCGGGAGGTGGCGGTGGTGGAGGCGGGGGTGGCGGGGGATTCGGAAATACGCTTTACTCGATCGGGCTGGCCATAGCGCCAAGCGGCGACGTCTCGGACTCAATTCACGACGGCCCGGCCTACCGCGCCGGCATCACTCCGGGAATGACGGTGGTGGCCGTGAATGGCCGCAAGTATACGTCCGAACTGCTCAAGCAGGCCATTGATGCGGCCGCCAAGAGTACGGCGCCGATCGAACTACTGGTGCTGAACGACGACTACTACAAGACTTGCGAAATCGATTACCACGGCGGCGAGAGGTATCCGCACCTGGTGCGCGACGAGTCCAAGCCCGACTTGCTCGACGACCTTATCAAGCCGCTGGCGACGGCGCATTGACGATCGGAAAAGCCTCGACCCTGGATTGCGGACCGGGCATTGGTTCGACTCAAGGTGTAGCCGATTCCTTCAGTACTTCAAACAGGCCGCCGTCGCCAGCATGGTGTCTGCATGGATTCCGAGTTCAGCGCCCCAGCGAGAGACCCGAGTCTCTACTGTTTTATTGGAGTGGGCATAAAGTCAACGCCAACCACCAAAGCTGCTATCACCACACAAAGAGTTATCATGCGAAGCCTCCACTGTTCTTGCGTTTCGCAAGCGGCAGCCATCGCCACTTGCTGGAAGTGCATCGACAGCAGAGGCTCTATCCTCCAGGGTACTTTTGTACTGGAAGCCTGACGCCGTGTCACCGTTGAAGAGCTGGCGCAGGCGCAATGAACACGCGACGTGCTGTTTACTTTTTGCCGAGGAGGCGGTTTCTTCTCTTAATCTCCGAAATCTGCGTAATCTGTGGATTCCCTCGACCCCACCGCACTCCAGGTGGCCCAGAGCGATGCCCTCTACCAGTGCTGTGACCTCAACACTCCTTGTGCACAGCAGGGCGCGAACTATATCAACGCCCTCTCTCGGCGCATTTTGACGGACACCGAAACAGGGGCACAATACGTTTTCCAAGGTTTGGAGGGACTCTGCCGGCGAATGGCGGTCCTCCGCGGGCAACGAAGCATTGTGTTGGTTTCGCCGGGCTTTTTCACCGACACTGTGACCTACCAGTTGCAGCAGGTGATCGACCGCGCCCTTCGCAACAACGTGGTGATCGGTACGTTTGATGCTCGCGGGCTGTACGTTGACCTTCCCGCCGGCGACGCCAGTGAGCACGCGTCTGGGGATCCCAGAATGTTTGGCGTTAAGTCGACCTATCACTCGGCGAGCATGATGGCCAACCTCAGTGTGCTGGCTTCGCTGGCCTCCGAGACGGGCGGGGTCTACTACCACGATAGCAACGACTACGGCGCCGGATTCCTCCGCGCCGGCGGCCTTCCCGAGGCCAGCTATGTGCTCACCTTTTCGCCGCAGAACTTGAAGTTCGATGGGTCGTTTCACAAGCTCAAGGTCACGCTGGCTAATCCTGCCGGCCTTTCCCTGCAAGCCCGCCACGGTTACTACGCGCCGCGCAAGGCCGAGAGCGCTGAGGACGCAATCGAGGAAATGGTACTCTCCAGCGACGAGGTACGGGATCTGCCGGCCGTCGTGAATACGAGCTTCTTCAAGACCGACAACCCGAATGCAACGCTTTCCGTCGTCGCCCGCGTCGACGTGAGTTCAGTCCAGTTTCAGAAGGAACAGGATCGCAATCTGGATAAGATGACCCTCGTTGCCGTCCTCTTCGATAGCGACGGAAACTATGTCACCGGCACACGCGTGAACCTCGACATGCAATTCCATGACCCTACGCTTAACCGGGCGAAGCGCTCCGGAGTCTTGTTGAAGGGGACCTTGAAGGTTAAGGCTGGAACTTACCTGATGCGCGTCGTGATCGTGGACTCGGGATCGACACGGATCGCCGGCCTGAACCAGACCGTGGAAATTCCATTCTGACGGCGATCTGGTGCCCACCTAGTCTAGCCCCCACGCGTGAAGGACTAGCAAGCGCAGGCATGCAACAGTAGGTTACCGCCGCCGCAACGCCTCCAGCTCTTCCAGGGTTCGCGGCCAGTCCTGTTTCAAGAGCCGCGACAGCGAGCGGTCCGCCAGCAGCTTGCCGCCCGTCTGGCAGCCAGCGCAGTAATTGGTCTCGTTATCGGCGTAGCGAATGCGCTGCACCTTGGCGCCGCAACGCGGGCAAGGCTTGCCGAACCTGCCACTTTCTCCGGAAAGCCGCCGGCGGCTTCTCGCCGCAATCTCTCCGTCCATTCCAGCAAAGTCTGGCGCGTGGCTTTGTAGAGACGCGCCGTTTGGATTTTAGATTTTGGATTTTGGATTGAACAGAAGAAGAGATTGAGTCATTGAGCCATTGAATCATTGAGCCATTGAAGACGAGAAGTAACACTCTGCTTCTCCTTCAATGGTTCAATGAACCAATGGCTCAATGACTCAATCTCTTCTTCTCTTCAATCCAAAATCGAAAATCTAAAATCCAAAATCTCGAAAGCCAAACCGCGTGCGGAGCTTTTCCAGGAACTCGTCTCGTTCCCGGTGGCGGCGGAGGCGTCCGGAAACCGGGTCGACCGTGAGCCAGCCCAGCGACGCGGCGTGCTGGCGCGCGCCGTCCAGGTTACCGGCCAGCAGGAAGCCGATCAGCGTTACCTCGGCTTCGGAGAGGCTCAGGCTCTTCAAATGGTAGTCGAGAAACGCTTCCCAGGTAATAGGCACCCAGCGCGCGACGACTTCCTTACCGATCACGTTCGCGTATTCGCGGATTTCCTCCTGCGCGTGGGCGTCCATGCGCAGGTCGAGGAAGTGGAGCAGATTCCAGAGGTCGATCTTCCAGTAGGCTTCGGTGTAGGTGGAAAGCGGCAGGTCCTTGCGGGCTTGCTCCCGCGCCACGCCGGCGTCCAACCGCTCCTGGTAGACCTCGCGGGCCAACCGCTGCAACTCGGCCTCACGGGCGGACAGGCGCTCGCCGAGAGTCGGGTCCAGGGTCTGGTCGCTACCCTGCCGGTTGATCTGGCTCTGCACTCTCCAGGCGTCCGGACTGGTCCTCTGAGCGGTGTCGATGGCGACCGAGTACCTCGTGCTGTACTCGTTTACATTCGCGGTGCGATGGCGGATCCATTGCCGCCACGTATCCATGGGTACCCGAACGTGCAGTTTGATCTCGCACATTTCAAACGGCGTGGTGTGCCGGTGCCGCAGCAGGTAGCGGATGAGGCCGCGGTCTTCGTGGACCGTTCGAGTGCCGGCGCCGTAGGAAATGCGGGCCGCTTGCACGATCGAAGAATCGCCTCCGAGATAGTCCACCACGCGCACGAAGCCGTCATCGAGGCACCCCAGTTTCTTCCCGAGGATAGCATCGAGGTCCGGCGCCGTGACGCGGGCCAGAGGTTGATCGGTTTGA
>DATFYM010000144.1:0-11108 GCA_035315065.1 Terriglobia bacterium | reverse complement strand
ACTGAACGCGAAGGGCGGACGCGTATCATCAACGCCCGTGAAGCCACTCCCAGAGAACGGAGACAGTATGGAACAACACGTTCACCCAAGCGATAACGACGAAATGCGGCCCGAATACGATTTCTCGCACGGCGTTCGCGGGAAGCATTATGAGGCTTACCGCGCCGGCACGAACGTCGTGTTTCTCGATCCCGATGTGGCCAAAGCGTTCGCCGATTCAGCGTCGGTCAATCAAGTTTTGCGCCTGCTCCTGCAGCTTGCCCGGACGAACGTTCCTTCAGAGATGCATCCTGAGAAGGCGGCGCAGTCGACGAACCGGGTCCAGCGCCGTGCCAAGAAGCCCAAGCGCGTTCGCGCCGCTCGCGGCTGAGCGCAACCTCGCCGACAAGTTCCGCGCGCGCATCGATAAGTCGATTCGCGTCTACGACAGGCTGATAGTGATCCTGAACAAGCATTCCATCGCCAGCCCGTGGGTGGAGGAAAAATGCCCCAGACTTGGAAAAACGCGGAGCCTGAGCTTGTATCTACCTGGCTCCAGGGACTCGATAGAATCCGGTGGCGGACAGCAGTGGTTTTTTCACTCCAGCATCTCTCATCGAGCGCCGATAAGACGCTTTAAGAGGATTCCGAGACGATGAGCAAGAGAATGAGATGTGGTGTGCTTTCTTTTCTGGCCCTGAGCGTTCTCGCCAACGCGGATCTCAAAACCGCGCTTACCTTCGCGCTACCGTCAACCTATACCGTCACCTACTCCGGCAATGGCAGCACCAGCGGCACCGCACCTGCCGACAGCAATAAATACCGGGCCGGGGCCAAGGTAACCGCCCTCGGCAACTCCGGCAGTCTGGCCAAGTCCGGCTACACCTTTGCCGGCTGGGATACAGCCGCCAGCGGTTCGGGAACGGCCTACGCCCCCGGGGCCACTTTCACCATCGGCAACGCCAACACCACCCTGTATGCACGGTGGACGCCCGTGCCTACCTATACCGTCACCTACTCCGGCAACGGCAGCACTAGCGGCACCGCGCCTGCCGACAGCAATAAATACCCGGCTGGGGCCAAGGTAACCGTCCTCGGCAACTCCGGCAATCTGGCTAAATCCGGCTACACCTTCGCCGGCTGGGATACAGCCGCCAGCGGTTCGGGAACGGCCTACGCCCCAGCGGCCACATTCACCATGGGCAGCGCCAGCACTATCCTGTATGCACGGTGGACGCCCGTGCCTACCTATACCGTCACCTACTCCGGCAACGGCAGCACCAGCGGCACTGCACCTGCCGACAGCAATAAATACCCGGCCGGGGCCAAGGTAACCGTCCTCGGCAACTCCGGCAATCTGGCTAAATCCGGCTACACCTTTGCCGGCTGGGATACAGCCGCCAGCGGTTCGGGAACGGCCTACGCCCCCGCGGCCACTTTCACCATGGGCAGCGCCAACACCACCCTGTATGCACGGTGGACGCCCGTTCCTAGCTATACCGTCACCTACTCCGGCAACGGCAGCACCAGCGGCACCGCGCCTGCCGACAGCAATAAATACCCGGCTGGGGCCAAGGTAACCGCTCTCGGCAACTCCGGCAATCTGGCCAAATCCGGCTACACCTTTGCCGGCTGGGATACAGCCGCCAGCGGTTCGGGAACGGCCTACGCCCCAGCGGCCACTTTCACCATGGGCAGCGCCAACACTACCCTGTACGCACGGTGGACAACCTCCGGCTCCGGTTACACCCTCGCTTACCTGGGCAACGGCAGCACCAGCGGCGTCGGCCCTTCGGACCCGAATGTGTATGCTGCTGGTGATTCGGTCACGGTGCTGGGCAACATTGGCTACCTCTTCAGACCCGGTCACTCCTTTGTTAGCTGGAACACTGAGGCCAACGGTAATGGAACCGCCTATGCCCCCGGAGATGCCCTTTCCGTCGACACCGCGAATGTGACCCTCTACGCTCAGTGGAATGACGACAATTGGCCGGTCTCCGTCTGGGGAGGAGCGCGGGAGGCCATCGCCCTGAAGGCAGACGGAAGCGTCTGGACCTGGGGCCTGAACGGGCACGGCCAACTAGGCGACGGTACCAACACCGACAGCTCCGTTCCCGTGCAGGTCCTCGGGCCGAACGGTGTGGGCTACCTTACCGGAGTCACGGCCGTCATGGGTGGTGAGCAGCACAACTTCGCCCTCAAATCCGACGGCACCGTCTGGGCTTGGGGGATGAATATGCTCGATCAACTGGGCGACGGCAACGCCCAAGACAGTTGGACGCCGGTCCAGGTGAGAGGACTCAGCTCCATCGTCAGCCTCGGCGGTCGCGGCTATCACAGCTTGGCGGTCAAATCTGACGGCACCGTCTGGGCCTGGGGATGGGATCTCCACGGAGCCCTCGGCATCGGAGTCGCCGACCGAAGCTACGACTATACCGTCCCCGTGCAGGTGCAGGGATTAAGCCATCCAATCATGGTGACGTCCGGTTACTGTTTCAGTGTCGCTCTTCTGCAAGACCACACGCTTGTCGCCTGGGGGAACAATGAGAATGGCGAACTGGGCGACGGTACCACCACCGACCGGTATACGCCGGTGCCCGTGCTGGGCATCGACCATGTGGTTTGGGTCTCGGCCGGGTGGACGCATGTTGTAACTATCAAGGCCGATGGCAGCGTCTGGACCTGGGGCGCCAACACCTGGGATGGAGCCTTCCCCGGCAGCGGAATGCTGGGCGACGGTACAACCGAGGACCACTGGACGCCCGAGCAGGTTCCAGGGCTTAGCGGAGCGATCCAAGCCTTCGGTGGGGACGGGCACACAGCCGTTCTGCTCCGCGATGGCACCGTCTGGACTTTCGGCGCCAACGGTGCGGGCCAATTGGGAGACGGGTCCATCACCACGCAAAGTCTCGTCCCGGTCCAGGTCCAAGGCCTCACCGATGTGGTGGCCCTGACCGCCCGCGACTTCCATAACCAAGCCATCCGCGCGGATGGAACCATCTGGTCCTGGGGTTCCGGCCTCAACGGCGAGCTGGGGAACGGGACAACGCAAAACAGCCCCATCCCCGTCGAGGTGCATCCGTTCTGATGACCGGGCCGGCGCACAGCTAATCTGTTCGCTCCGCACTCCCGCTGGGGTTGCAGCGCGGGAGGCCGCAGGCCTCCTCTGCTTCGCGCGGGTGTCCCCGGAGACTTCATCACCTACATGAAGTCGCTCGCCGGCAATCCGATCGAGTTCTATTCCTGCTTTATCAGCTATTCGCAATTGCTGCAAAACCTGAAGGGTAAACAAGGGTAAAGGGTAAAGGGTAAAGGGTTAAGGATGAAGGGTGAAGATAGAAAGTAAAGCAAGCGTAACCTGCCTATGCATTCTCAGTACACGGCTTCTCGGTCCAAGGGGCGCAGACCACTAAGACCGAGGCTTGCACTTACGCTTGTTGCGGGATGCCGACACCGACGCGTATAATCGATCTTGTGAACATCACGCTTGAACTGCCGGAAGACATCGCCCAACACTTGTCTGCTGAGTGGTACGACCTGCCACGCGCCGCGCTGGAGAGTCTCGCGCTGGAGGCTTATCGCGCGCGGAAGCTGAGTACGGAACAAATGCGGCGCCTTCTTGGGTTCCAGACTCGTTTCGAGCTGGACGGTTTTCTGAAGCAACATCAAGTCTGGTTGGATTATACCTGCGAGGACTTGGACCGCGACCGCGCGGCCCACCAAAAGCTCGGCCTGTAGATGCCCATCATCGTCTCTGACGCCTCTCCACTCCATTATCTCGTGTTGATTGGCGAGGTCGACCTTTTGCCCGCCTTATACGGCAGTGTTCTGTTGCCGGAGGCGGTGGCGGATGAGTTGCGGCGACCTCAAACACCGGCTGCCGTCCGCGATTGGTTGTCACTTTCGCCCACTTGGCTCGAGATCGTCCCACCCGGAGCACGGGGCCGGGCAGAAACGACGGGCGGCATTTCACTTCCGGCGCTGGCCTATCTGGGACAAGGCGAGCGGGAAGCGATCATACTTGCCTTGGACCGGAATGCGGATTTGCTCCTCATCGATGACCTCGGAGGGCGTGGAAGAAGCTCGCCGCCTCGGACTAACGGTCACAGGCACATTGGGCGTTTTGGAACTAGCCGCGGAGCGCGCACTGATCGACTTGCCCGCCGCAGTCGGTCGCTTGCAAGCCACAAACTTCCGCGCGGCCCCTCACGTGATTCGGGCAGTGCTGGAGCGAGACGCCTACAGACAAAAATAGGTCGCCACCCAGATTTGCTTTCATTCCGCGAGAATGACCGCGGTCTGCGCTACCCCGCTCTGGCGGGGGATACCGATTCAGCGGTACGAGTACTATCGGACCGGTACGGAATATCTCTCCGCATTTGGGCGCGTTGGTGGTACAAGAGAACAGAGGGCAATAAACGGAAGGAAGTAGGGGCCGGGACCAAGGACGATGCTCAGAGCCGAGAAGCTCACCAAGGTTTATCGCTCGGGCGCAGAGGAGGTGGCAGTCTTCGAGGATCTCGACTTCGAAATCGGCAAGGGCGAGTTGGTGGCATTGATTGGCGAGTCGGGTTCGGGAAAGACGACCTTGCTCCACCTGCTTGCGGCTCTGGACACTCCGACGCGCGGAGAGGTATACTTCGAAGGTGGGCGATTGAGCGAGTTTGGGGAGGAAGAGCGAGCCGTCTATCGCAACACGCGGCTCGGGTTCGTTTGGCAGATGTCCTACCTGCTGCCGGAGTTTACAGCGCTCGAGAACGTGATGCTTCCCCAGCTCATTCGCGGACGCGGTTCGGCGGAGGCCCGGGAGAGGGCCCGGCAACTGCTGGCGGAAGTGGGATTGGAGCAAGGGTCGTTGCGCCGGGTGGGGGAACTTTCCGGCGGCGAGCAGCAGCGGGTGGCACTGGCGCGGGCGTTGGCGAATCAGCCGGCGATCCTGCTGGCCGACGAGCCGACCGGAAATCTGGATCACCGCACGGCGGAGCGCGTGATGGAAATGCTGGAAGGGTTGCATCGGACCCACGGGCTGACTTCGGTGCTGGCGACGCACAACCTGGAACTGGCTCGCCGCGCCGATCGAACCCTTCGCCTGGCGAACGGCAGGCTGACCGAAGAGAATGATGAATGATGAACTATGAATGATGAACAGAAGAAAGGCCGTTTTCTCGTTCATTATTCATAGTCTCTTCTAAGTTCAGGCTAGTTCAGGCGCAGAAGGGAATGAGGAATGGGGCACGATAAACGACAGGCAGCCTTTCTTCTGTTCATCATTCATCATTCATCATTCAGCGTTTCTTCTAAGTGTACTATGCTCCATGGGGTACAATTGAAAAGGGAAGACTGAGGAGCCATGTTCGAACGATATACGGAGAAGGCGCGCCGCGTCATCTTTTTTGCCCGCTACGAAGCCAGCCAGTTTGGAAGTCCCTACATTGAGACGGAGCACCTGTTGCTCGGATTGCTGCGCGAAGACAAAGCCCTCACCAATCGCTTTCTGCGCTCCCACGCCTCGATTGAGTCCATCCGCAAGGAGATCGAGGGGCGCACCACCATTCGCGAGAAGGTCTCGACCTCGGTGGACCTGCCGCTGAGCCAGGAGTGCAAGCGCGTGCTGGCGTTCGCGGCGGATGAGGCCGAACGGCTTTCTCACAAGCACATCGGGACTGAGCACCTGATGCTCGGCCTGCTGCGCGAGGAGAAATCCTTTGCGGCGGAGATCCTGCTCACGCGCGGTCTTCGCCTCTCGACGATCCGCGAGGAATTGAGTCGGGTCCAGAGCGAGAAAATGTCTGCCAACCGCCCCAAAGAAACTTCGCTGCTTTCCGAATTCAGCCGCGACCTCACGCAGGCGGCCATGGAGAATCAGCTCGATCCGCTGATCGGCCGCGAGAATGAGCTGGAGCGCGTGGTGCAGATCCTCTGCCGCCGCACCAAGAACAACCCAGTGCTGATCGGCGAGCCGGGGGTGGGCAAGACCGCCATTGTGGAAGGGCTGGCGCAGCGCATCGCCGACGGCAACGTGCCGTCGTTTCTCGCCGACAAGCGCATCCTGGCGCTCGACCTTTCGCTGATCGTGGCCGGCACCAAGTACCGCGGCCAGTTCGAGGAGCGCCTCAAGACGATCATGAAGGAATTGATGGAATCGCAGAATGCCATCATCTTCATCGACGAGCTACACACCCTGGTGGGCGCCGGGTCGGCGGAAGGATCGCTCGACGCGGCCAACATTCTGAAGCCGGCGCTTTCGCGGGGCGAGATCCAGTGCATCGGCGCCACCACGCCGGCGGAGTTTCGCAAATCGATCGAGAAGGACCGGTCGCTGGAGCGGCGCTTCCAGGCAGTGAAGGTGCCGCCCCCCGACGAAACCGACGCGGTGAAGATCCTTTTCGGCATTAAGGACCGCTACGAGAAGTTCCACGCCGTCACCTACACCGACGAATCCCTCAAGTACTCCGTTTACCACTCCAACCGTTACATCCCCGACCGCTACCTGCCGGATAAGGCCGTCGACCTGGTGGACGAGGCGGGAGCGCGCGTCAAACTGCGGCAAAGCTCGCTGCCGGGGGAAATGATCGACGTCCAGAAGCGCATCAAGTTCGTCGCCCACCGCATGGAAAACGCCATTACCAACCACGAATTCGAAAAGGCGCGCTTCTATTCGGATGAGGAGCGCAAGGAACGCGAGAACCTGCGGGTGCTGCGCGAGAAGTACAACATCGACGAGACGGCCATGGGGACGGTGACGCGCGACGACATCGAAGACGTGGTGGCGCGCTGGACGGGCGTGCCCGTGAACGCGATCAAGGAAGAAGAAATGTCGAAGCTCCTGCGCATCGAAGAGGAGCTGCACAAGCGGGTGATCAGCCAGGACCGCGCCATCTCGGCGCTGGCGCGCGCCATTCGCCGGTCGCGCGCCGGGCTGAAAGCGCCGGGCCGGCCGGTGGGTTCATTCCTGTTCCTGGGCCCCACCGGGGTGGGCAAGACGGAAGTGGCGCGCACGCTGGCGGCGTTCCTTTTCGGAAGCGAGCGGTCGCTGGTGCGTTTCGACATGTCCGAGTTCATGGAGAAGCACTCGGTCTCGAAGTTGATCGGGTCGCCTCCGGGCTACGTGGGGTACGAGGAAGGCGGGCAACTGACGGAGCGGGTGCGACGCTCACCCTATTCGGTGATCCTGCTGGACGAAATCGAAAAAGCGCATCCCGACCTTTTCAACATCCTGCTGCAGGTCTTCGAGGACGGGCAATTGACCGACGGCCTCGGCAACACGGTCGACTTCAAGAACACCATCATCGTCATGACCTCCAACATCGGCGCGCGGTACCTGGAAGGGCGGGCCCACCTCGGATTCCAGTCGGCGGCGGACGGCGCCTCGGCCAAGAAGAGCGAGGAGTTGGTGCTGGGCGAGGTGAAGCGGCTCTTCAATCCGGAGTTTCTGAATCGCCTCGACGAGGTGATCGTCTTCAACGCCCTCGCCGACGCCGACCTGCTGCAAATCATCGACCTGCTGGTGGGAACCATCAACCAGAACCTGGTCCATAAGGGCATCTCCCTCTCGCTTTCCAGCGAGGCGGCGCAGTGGATTCTGGAGAAGACCTGCGCCGACCGCTCGTACGGCGCCCGCCCCCTGCGGCGCGCGCTGCAGAAGTACGTCGAAGACCCGCTTTCGGACGTCATGATTCAGGGTGAGATTTCCACCCCGGCGTCCCTGGAAGTGACGGTGGGAGACGAGGGCCTCTGTTATCGGCCCAAGGACGACAAGCTGGTCGCGGCTACCCCGCTAGCTCACTAGGGAGAACCATCCCCAGCGGACCGCCCGGCAGAAAATACCAATCACGCCAAAAGAAATGGCCGCCGTCGTACCCTGCGGAGAGGCGCGACGCTCAGGAGTGGATTGAGTGGTCGGGCCAACCCGTGATGAACTGCGGGCATCGGATTGTTCTTAGTGGAGATCGGGGGAAGCGGAAGCCTCTGCGTGCGGATGAACCCAGAATTCTGTAGGCGCCGGGTGCGCCGGAATCACTTTCGAGGGGCCGCGCTGGTGCTCGCCCTGATGGCGGGGACGGCATGGCGCCCCCACGCCCGGGCTGAGTCCGCCGGCTTTGGGCCGCCGGCTCAGAAGGCGGCCGACTCTCCGGCCGGCGACCAGCAGCCGCCAGCCACCAATCCCAATCCGCCGCAGACTTCACCGCCCCAGAAACCACCCGCACCGTCCAATCCACCGCCGGCTCAACCCAATCAGCAGGCGCCTCCCCCGTCGAGCCAACCGCCGGCCCAGGGTCAGGCGCAGCCGCCGGAAAAAAATCAGAAGCCGGGAGAGAAACCCGCGGCGCCGGCCCCCGCGCCGCTTCAGCTCGAAGCTCCGCAAGAGGCGCCGGCGGCTCCGCCACCGACGAAGGGCGGTCCGCCTGCACCCACCGCGGTAACGGCTCAGCCCGCGCAACAAGCGACGATCGAGCAGATTAAATTTGTCGGGAACCGGCGCATTCCCGCGGCGACGATGCGCGCCCGGATTTTTTCCCACGATGGCGACGTCTACGACGAGGACGCGCTCGAGCGCGACTTGCACGCGCTCTGGAACACGGGGTTCTTTGACGACATCCGCATCGAGTCGGCCGACGGGAAAACGGGAAAAATCGTCACCTTCTACGTGCGCGAGAAAAAACTCGTGCGCAGCATCGATTACAAAGGCTTGAGCACGGTGCAGCAGTCCGACGTTCTCGATCGCTTCCGGGAAAAGAAGGTGGGACTGTCGATCCTTTCGCAATACGACCCGGTGGTGGTGAAACGGGCAGAGGTAGTGTTGCAGGAACTCCTGGCGGAGCACGGTCGCCAGTTTGCGACGGTGCGAGCCCGCACGCGCAATATACCTCCCAACTCGGTGGCGCTGACGTTCATCGTGGTCGAAGGTCCTAAGGTCCAGATGGGCAAAGTGGATTTCACCGGGAACACGGTGTTTTCGCGGCAACGCCTGGAGCGCTCCATGAAGTACTCGCGTCCATCGGGCCTGCCTCCCTGGTTCTACTGGTTCCACAAGACCTACGACAAGGATCGGGTGGAGGCCGACCTCGAAAACGTCCGTAGCCTGTACCAGGACCACGGGTACTTCGTTGCTCTCGTGCAGGACCCGAAGGTGAAGATGGTGGATACACACCGTCGGTTTCCTTTTTTCTTCTTAGGCGGAAGGGGCAAGCGGGTCGATATCACGATACCCCTCGAAGAGGGTCCGCAGTACCGGATGGGTAAGTTCGTGATCCGGGGCAACAAGCTGATGAAACAGGAAGTGCTGGAGCGAGTACTGCGGATGAAAAGCGGCGACATTTTTGACCTCTCCAAGGTGCGCAAAGCGCTGGACGATTACAAGAAGCTCTACGGCGAGTTCGGGTATATCAACTTCGTGGCGACGCCGGACCCGGAGCGCGACGATAAACGTCACTTGATCAACTTGGGGCTCGATTTCGAGGAGGATAAGCAGTTCTTCGTGCACCGGATTGAATTCTCCGGAAACACCAAGACGCGCGACAAGGTGATCCGGCGCGACCTGTTGCTCGATGAAGGCAACATGTTTAACACGGTGCTCTGGGACTACAGTGTCCTGCGCATCAACCAACTCGGCTTCTTCGAAGAGGTCAAGAAGGAAGATTACGACATCAAGCAGAACGCCAAGGACAGCACGGTGGACATTCTGGTGAAAGTGAAAGAGAAAGGTCGTAACTCGATCGGGTTTTCCGGTGGAGTTAGCGGCCTCGCCGGCACCTTCGTCGGCCTCAACTACGCGACCAACAACTTCCTGGGACTCGGCGAAACGCTCAGCGTCCAGCTTCAGTTCGGAACTTACCAGAAGCTGTACTCTTTCGGCTTCACGGAACCACATTTGTTCGACCGCAACATCACCACCGGCTTCACCGTCTTCCGCAACGACTACAAGTTCGATCAGTTACGCCAGACCCTGGCGGCCGCCGGCGTCAATCCCAGCGTCATCCAGCAAAGCGCCTACACCAACCTGCTTTATCAGAACTTCCAGCAGAACAGCGACGGCTTCACAACCTTTTTGAGCTACCCGCTGCACCGCACGTTCGCGCGGCTCGGGCTTACCTACAGCTTCTCCAGGAGCAGCATCCAGGCCTTCAGCGCCGCCTCGACGGCATATTTTGACGCGATCAACTTCCGGGGCTTTGCCGGGCCAAACGCGCTTTCCGGCATCATCTCCAGTGCGGTCCAGCCCACTTACCTTTACAACACGGTGGACAGCCAGTGGAACCCTCATCACGGAAAGTACATTTACGCCGGGGTATCGTTCGCGGGCAGCGTCCTCGGGGGTAACGTCAAGACCATCACTCCCTCCGTGGAGCTGAAATACTTCCATCCCATCAACAAAGGGCGCCACGTCCTGGGCTTCCATCTGCTGACCTCGACGGTGACCGGTTACGGCGGCGAGTCGCCGCCACCATTCAACCGTTTCTTCATCGGCGGCGAAAACGACCTCCGCGGATTCGACTTCTATAGCGTCAGCCCGGTGGCGTTCTTCCCGTCCATCGGCCAAATCTGCAATCGCGACAACAACGGCAACCCCATCACGGGCGTTAACGCCGGCGGGCAGAGTACCGGGGCGTGCGGCTCGTACACGCAGTTCCCTTATAACACTCTGATCTTCCCGGGGGGCGATACCGAGATCGTCACCAACTCCGAATATCGCGTTCCCATCATCCCCGAACGCCTGACGGTGTCGGCCTTCGTCGACCTCGGATCGTCTTTTATCTGGCACGACAGCCAACTCCAATTAGCTCCGGGCGCGCTGGCGAACATCACGGCGCAGTTTCCGGACTATCAAGCGCCATCGCGGATCAAGCCGGTCTCGGCCACCAATTACCGACCTCGCAGCTCCACCGGCCTCGAGGTTGCGGTGATCATGCCTATTGTGAATGCTCCCTTCCGGCTCTTTTACGGCTACAATTGGCTGCGGGTGGACTCTGTCTTAACACCTCCCGGGCCGTATCCGGCGCAGTCGATGTTCCCGAACGTCCAAACTTACAACGCCGCCCTGGGTCTCTTCCAGCCCCTCCGGCTGCGTGACCGCAAGGGACGACTGGGTTTCACCGTGTCGCGTACGTTTTGAAAATTGCCGCCGTTTG
>DATFYM010000143.1:0-4665 GCA_035315065.1 Terriglobia bacterium | reverse complement strand
CGCATTTCACACCTCAGAGGTGTAAGTTCCGCTTCCAGAGCCGAAATTTGGTCGAGCCCCAACACGCCAACCGACAGCGCCTTACCAGCCACTACGTTCATGCCGATATGCGACCCGCCGCAGTTATCGGCGTATTGGGGCTCTGGGAGAGGGGGAACCGCGCAGCGGTGGGTGAGGGTCGCTTATATGTTAGCGTACTTCTGAAACGACGAACTAAGGCGGATTGCCTCCGGTCAGGATGGCGTCGTGGGCGCGCCCCGCTCCGGCATGCACGTCGTCTGTCCCGCCCGCCTCTCCTGCCGGTTCCTCCGCACGCATCCACAGTTTGCTCCAGTCGTAGTTTACGGTCGTGACGCCAAAGTCGGGTTCCCGCTGAAAGGGCTGGCGGACGTAACGCGGAACGGCCTCGTCACCGTCTACTTCGACGATCGCAAGGATGAAATCCTCTGGCTTATTGAATGCCGTGAGAATCTCGTTCTTTGTAATCGTGACCGTGTCCGCTCCCTTCGCGCGTCCCTTCACCTCGATGAACCGAAGCTTCCCGGTCTCGGGTATCCTGGACTCAACGTCGTATCCGCACTTCTCGCCGCTTACGTCGCGAGGCTCAAAGCCGAGGCGGCGCTCGGCTGCGAAGACGGCGTCCATGGCCAGCCCCTCGATACGTTCGGTGTCACGGGCAAATGGGGCGGCCCCGGACCGGTGGCCACCCTTCACGCTATCGAGCAGCCCAGCCGGCACAACCAGCGCTCCGCCAATCGCCACCGGCGGAAGCGGCGCGATCTGGCGCTCCTGCTCAAGCTCTTCCATGCGTTTCTGGAGCCGGCCTTGCAAGTCGTCGGCGCGCTGGCGAGCCTTGCCCGAGTTGATCCGGGCATTCACGCGGCCGGCGAGCTCCTGCAGCTTAAGTTCATTGGCGCGGTGATCCCAGTAGTTGATCTCCTTCGTTAGACGGTCTTTTACTGCCGCCATCGTGGTGGCAACGAGCTCCTGCTTGCGGTGCTGCACCTCGTCCAGATGCTGCGGCACCAACTCGGTGACCGCGTACTCCAGGACCTTAGCCTCCAAGTCCCCGTGCAACCATGCTCCATCAAGCTCGCTGGCCAAGGCTGCCCGCTCGTCCTCGGCGGCAGGCCGGTAGTCGAGGTAGGGAGCATATCCCGCATTCCTCACCTTGCCGGTAGCGTCAATCTCGACGAACTGCATCCGGCGAGAGACGGTTCGACGGTTGCCGGCCCGATCGGTGCGGGCGTCTTGGATGGAGTGTTCCAGGTAGAACAGAACGCGAACGCGTTCTCGGGAATCCGGCCCTGAGTCATTCGGATCGATTAGGAGAGCCCCTCGCTTCAGAAGATCCCGGTAACGCTCAAGAATAAGATCGATAGCGGCATCAAGGAGTGGATGGCCGGGGCAAACGAACTCCGCCAGAGGCTTGCCCTGGATGCTGATCAAGTCCTTCTCAAAAGTGATCCGTTCGTAACGGATGAGAACGGGCTGGCCGGTGCCGATGGCGCGGTCGCGGTTGCGAATGACGGCGGGGACGTGAGTGATCTCGTAGCGTTTGGGCTCGCGCTCGTGAATGGAGCCGCCAAGGAGCCGAAAGGCCTCAAGGAAGAAGCTGGCGATGAAATGCGGCTGGAGCCGACGGGCGTCGGCGCGTTCCATGTCCTCGCGGATCTGGCACACCCTGGCTGCGTCCATGGAGTCGTGGGCCAGTGCCCTTTCCTCCAACAACTGGCGGCAGTGCTCACGGTCCGCCAGGTTGTCCACGATTTGGAATAGCCGGGCGCGGACATCCGGGCGGTCCCTGTAGCGGATGGCCTCCACCAGAAGGTCGCGCAGCCGTCGATCGCGGAACAGCTTGCCGAGAATGTCAAAGACGCCACCGCCTAGCGCGCGGCGCTGCTCCTCGATCTTCTCGAAGAGGCGCTTGAACACGTCGCCCTCACGAGTTTCGTCCGCCACCAGGTTCCAAAGGTGGCAAACCTCGGTCTGGCCAATGCGGTGAATGCGACCGAACCGCTGCTCAAGGCGATTGGGATTCCACGGGATGTCGTAATTCACCATCAAGTGAGCGCGCTGGAGATTGATGCCTTCGCCCGCCGCGTCGGTGGCAACGAGGATTTCGACGTCTTTGTCCTGGGTAAAGGACTCCTGCGCTTTGCGCCGGTCCTCGCGGCCCATCCCGCCATGAATGGTGACCACCGTTTCGGGCCGGCCGATGAGCCCTCGGATGCGGTCCGTAAGGTAATTCAAGGTGTCGCGCTGCTCGGTGAAGATGACCAGCTTGCGCCGGTGCCCTTCCGCGTCAAACATTTCAGACTGATTCTGCAAGAGCTTCGATAGCTCCTCCCATTTGCGGTCCGTTCCGCTCTGCCGGACCCTGAGGGCCAAGTCTTCCAGACCGCGAAGGATGGCAATTTCCGCCTCCAGTTCCGCAATGGTGCGCGCCGCAGTCGCTTGGTCGATGACCTGCTGTTCGGCCTGTTCGATCTCGGCGCTCGGGGCATCATCGAGCTCGTCCATGTCCTCGTCAGAATAAGAGGGCACCTGAGGTGCAGCTTCGATGGTGGTGGCGCCACCTCGTTTCAGGAGCTGTTCCTCCCGCAGGCGTTTTTCCAGCCGCTCGCGCCGTCTCCTGAGCGACTGGTAGATCGCTTCGGGAGACGAAGCCAGCCGGCGTTGTAGGATAGTGAGGGCAAAGCCAACGGTTCCCTTCCGACCTTCATTGTCGAGAGCATCGGCGCGGTTGAATTCCTCGCGGACGTAATCCGTTACTTCCTTGTAGAGCCGGGCCTCAAGATCCGAAAGCGGGTAGGGAACCGTATAAGCCAGCCGCTCCGGAAACAGTGGGGTGCCGTCAAACTTCAAAAGCTGCTCCTTGACCAGGCGCCGCATGAGATCGGACACATCCACCTGGTGAACTCCGTCGCGGAAACGTCCTTCGAACCGGTCGCCGTCCAGGAGAGCCATGAACAACTGGAAGTCCTCTTCCTTGCCATTGTGCGGAGTCGCCGTCATGAGCAAGAAGTGGCGAGTGAGCCCGGAGAGCTGCTGTCCGAGCTTGTATCGTTTGGTGGGTTTGATCTCACCCGAAAAGAACGAGGCAGACATCTTGTGGGCTTCGTCCACCACGATCAGGTCCCAGTCTGTTTGTTCGAGCTTCGCCTGAACGTCTTCGTCCCGGCTAAGCTTGTCGAGGCGGCAGATGGCCAGAGGGTTTTCAAGAAACCAGTTTCCCGTTCGCGCGGATTCTAGCTTGTCGTTGGTGAGGATTTCGAATGGCAGGTGGAACTTGAAATTGAGCTCGTCCTGCCACTGCTCGGCCAACATTCCAGGGCAGACAATCAGACAGCGGTGCAGGTCGCCTCGGACCAGGAGTTCCTTGATGAGCAATCCGGCCATGATGGTCTTACCGGCGCCCGGATCGTCGGCAAGAAGAAAACGCAACGGCTGCCGAGGCAGCATTTCGCCGTAGACCCCGGTGATCTGATGGGGGAGCGGTTCGACGAGGGACGTGTGACAACACCGGATCGAACAAATATGCCAGACGGATGCGATGCGCCTCCGAGACGAGCCTCAACATTGCTCCGTCACCGTCGAAACTCCAGGGCTTGCCCACGGAGGCAATCTCCAGAGTTGGCTCGCGGTGGCGATAGAGGAGTTCATTACCGAGGCGGCCAGCGGCGTCCTTATACGTCAACTCGACCACGGACGAGCCGTGCCACTTGACGTCGACAACCGTTACGAGGCCGTCCGGCAGGATGCCCTTTACGGAGGCGCCGCGTGTCAGGTCCTCAAGACGGGCCATTCGGTCACCATGCCTTCTGCTACTTGAGACGCCATGATTCTATGCCCGTGGTCAGTCGATTGCCAGCACTTTCTCGGACGCTAGAGAGCCAGCCATGCCGATTTTTCTTGCCAACGAAGTTAGTATCGCATAGAGTATCAGAGGTAGGGAGGAGTGACGCCGGTGTCACCTAGCAGGACCGGCGCCAATTGAGGATTCGAGATTCGAGGTTTCAGACCAATTGAGATTCGGAATTCCGTTCCAGACATTCGCGTGTTCGAGGTCAAAGCAAGCACCAGACCGGGATCGGATGGTTCCCGCGATGGTAATACTGAGAAAATTAACCAAGGGAAGTAATTCCAATTTCCCCCTGTGGATATCTGACCGGAGTGGCGAGCCGGTATTGCAAACAAGCGGGTTATTGGAGACAGTGTCCGTTTTCGGACGGTTTTTGGGCTGCCAAATCTTACCAAGATCTGCCATTTTTTGCCAAAAGCGTGCAAAAACTGGCGAAAACGCGCCAAAAGACGACAGAAAAGGCGGGTTCTTCGCGACCCATTTTATTAAAACGTGTCAAGTCCGGCGACTCGTGTCAAACGGTAATCGACGCCGCCTTCCCAAGAATGCGTGGGAAACAGCGCGGCGGTGTCAGGGTTCCGCGCACCTAACTTGGTCGCTGACGCGGGTTGTCGTTTGGACGCTCGCGGGCACAGCCCGCCTTGGAGTGCGGCAGCTTAGCTGCCGCCTGGAGTTTCTACATTCTAAGCCGCAGCAGCAGCGACGAACTGGGAGGAACTAGGCTGAATGCCGAGTTGTTTCAGCAGTTCGGGATGCTCGGCAGCTTCCTTGCGGAGGAGGGTGATCAAATCGAGACAAGA
>DATFYM010000142.1:0-17876 GCA_035315065.1 Terriglobia bacterium | reverse complement strand
CGCATTTCACACCTCAGAGGTGTAAGTTCCGCTTCCAGAGCCGAAATTTGGTCGAGCCCCAACACGCCAACCGACAGCGCCTTACCAGCCACTACGTTCATGCCGATATGCGACCCGCCGCAGTTATCGGCGTATTGGGGGCCTGCACAACAGAGCCGGGAGCGCCAACCGCCGACTGGCCCGCTCCCCAGGATTGATGCACCACGTTCACCGCTTGACTAGCACCGCCCTTAAGCCCTCCACGGTTCTATTTTTTCCCGGACGAGAGCGGCCATCCCCATCGGATTAGAATTTGACATGAACCACTCGACTTGCCCCATTCTTTCGAAAAGCCCCGCTTTTTGCCTCCGCCTTGGTGAATTTCGAAAATGGGTCCGTGTTTGGGTTCGGTCCCGGGCCCGATCTATTGTTTTCAATAAGTCGATGGCTTCGGTCCTGAAAAAATGATCACGACGGGTGCTCCGTTGAGTGCTCACCAAAGCAGGTCGTCGCGCATAGACTTACTCAACTCTATAATACACCATAGTTTCAACACAAATCTGGGCTCAGCTCGTAAGCCAAGAACGGCCTATGGCCGCCGCTTTTGATCAGCTAGCAATATCTCTGTTTAAAATAACCCTCTGTCAAATTTCGGTTGTCGATCGACTCAGGCGTTGTTATGACAAATCCGCAATCGTTCATATCGGGCCACCAGAGGCGGTTAAACTGAAAGCTGAAAACAGAAAACTGAGAACTCCCACCAAACGGTGGCTTCGTTCCTGATTCCGGCGAGGGCCGATCCTTTGTTATCAATCAAATCGGTGGCTTCGTTTTTCAAAAGCCCTCAGCTATCGCCCGTCACCCATCAGCTTTCCTCCGGACCCTGCGGCCTTCTGACTTTCGCCAACTGTCCTTTTACCGCCTGCCTGCGGTCAACCGCCTTCTGCACCCAAACGGTGGGTTCGTTCCAGATTCCGGCAACGGCCGATCCTTTGTTATCAATCAAATCGGTGGCTTCGTTTTTCAAAAGGCCCTCAGCCTTTCAGCCGTCAGCCTGGCAAGGCGCCCGCTACTCTCTGGCTTCCGCCTGCTTGCCTTCTGCCGGACATAACGAGGCTATCATCCAATTATAGAAAAGGCAAGTCCTCTCTTGGTTAGAACTCAAGGCGGCCCCGTAAGTGCTGCCTCATGCAGCCCATTCAGGGGTGAGCATCGACTTCACGGCGACCATGCTGGAGGAATTAGAGAAGGTGGCGCAGGAGCTGACATCAGCCGGGCAGGCAGTGATCAAGACCTTAATCCGGCAGGCGCTTGACCAGCACTACACGGTCCAGGCAGCGCGCGCCTGGAAAAATAGCGCTTAAACGCGTCGACATGGTAAGAGCGAGAATAAGGCGGCCACTCGCGGATGCGGCTCTGGACGGACCCGGACGAGTTTGAGCAAACTGCCCTCTGATGAAATACTCATAACGGCTACCCAAGATTGATCGCGGCGCTATATAATATGTTCCCATGCTGACGCGGGTACACCTCGACAACTTCCGCTGCTTCGTCAACTTCGACTACAGACCGAAGAGGAAGCAATTACTGCTCGGAGCGAATGGCAGCGGCAAGTCATCGCTGCTCGACGGGATTCGTGATCTCAAGCGGTTTATTAAGGGCGATGAAAATCCATTCACCCAGTCCACACGCACCCGTTGGCTGGATCTTCCTCTCCAGGTTTTGGAAATCGAAGCGCTCTTGGAGAGGCAGAAATATGAATACCGGGTCGAGATTGGGTTTGCGCCGGAGACCAAGCAATTGTCGGTTAGCCAAGAGCGGCTAAGGGTTTCCGGCGCGACGGTATTTGAATTGGCGAAGGGAGAGATACATTTTTTCCCCAATAACAGCGACCAAGCAACGACCGTACCGCTGGAAACGACAAAATCCGCGTTGCACCTGTCGCAATTGAGCAACTCACACGTTCGCCGCTTCGTGGAATGGATGGAATCCGTTCATTGTTTTCGGATCGACGTGAATCCAACGGCCATGGACGAGAGCGCCGACAGGGAGGAGCGTGAGCCCGACTACGAACTCGCGAACCTCGCAGGGTGGTACCGCCATTTGGTGCAAGCGCACCCTGACGAGAATGTAAGGTTCTTAACCTCCATGAAGGACGTACTAACCGGATTTCAGGGTCTCAGATTCTCTGCCGACGAAGACGGCACACGAAGGCTTCGAGCTGATTTTGCGGATCCCCGGAAGGCAGGCTTCGCGGGGCTGGGGGTGAGGGTGAATTACGCAATATCCGAGCTCTCAGAAGGTCAGCGTTGCCTGCTCGCCTTGTACATGATCCTTCATTTCCTGATAGCCCAGGGGCACACCGTCTTTATCGATGAGCCGGATAACTTCATCGCGTTGCGGGAGATACAACCATGGCTGCTGGTGGCAGAAGAAGCGGTCGACGACCATGACGGACAACTCATTCTTATCTCCCATCACCCGGAGATTCTGAATCAATGGGCGTCAAGACATGGATTGCTCTTCTTTCGCGAGGATAATGGGCATGTTCGAACGGAGAAATTCAAGCCCGACCCAAATGGGAATTTACAACCTTCAGAATTGATTGCCCGTGGGTGGGAGGATGAGTAAACCGTCCCAAGTCATCGTCGTTCTCGAAGACGACCATCATGAAATGCTCATCTACAGATACCTCGTCAACTGCGGGCTGAAAAGGTACGCGATAAGGATTCACCGATCCCCGTCGGGCCAGGGGAGTGCTGAAGGCTGGGTGCGGAAAACGTTTGTGAGGGAAACAAACGTGTACCGCAGCCGTCAGGCCCGGGCCCTGACCGCCTTGATCGTGATGATCGATGCTGATACTCGCACAGTGCAAGAGCGTTGGAACCAACTCGATGAGACGTTGACGGAGAGTGGGAACCCGATCGTTGGTGAGGGTGAGCGAATAGCGCGGCTCGTCCCGAGGCGCAACGTCGAGACATGGATTCTTTGTCTGAATGGGCAGGCAGTGGACGAAGAAACCGACTACAAGAGGGCGGGGAGTGACTGGAACAAGTTGATTCCCACCGCCAGCGAAACGCTGTATCAGTGGACTCGATCACCAGCCGAACCGCGGGACCACTGTGTGAGCTCTCTGCGGACTGGAGTCCGAGAGCTGAAACGCCTCCGACCCTGAAGTCGCTTCTCCCTACGAATGTCTACGTGGGTTGGGGCCTTCGCTACACTCGGTTTGACCAATCACACGATCGACCGGACCACACCGCCTTCGGCGCGCAGCGCTGGTCCATTCGCCGGTTGGCGCAGAGCGCTGCGATTTTGCGCGGGTGGCGCATACGGTGGCTTTCACGTGTGCGCCAGCGCACCTACCCTGCCCTGCGACCGCGACTCAGCCCGTGCTTGCCTTGGCCTCGGCCACCGCTTCCGAGATGACGTGATCGTCGACGCCGCGGCGGCGCAGGCAGTCCACCACCAGCCTCATTTGGTCCTTCTCCAGCTTGGCCAAATCCCGGCGAAGGCCTTGGCCGACGTAGGCTCGGAGCAGGAGCTGATAGCCGGAAAACCCCAGCACCGGCGCGAGCAGTTTCAAGTCCTCGATTACATCCTCGGGAATCCGGATGCTGATCGTGGACATAGGGCGGTCCTTCCGTAGCCGCTTCCGAACGCGCTTATTCATGCTCATCGAAGAACACCTCACACGCCTTTTCAAAGCTCACGCGGCGCTTGCGCAGGTTCGCGGCGTCCCACTCAAAGGCCTGGCCGTGGAGAACATAACTGACCTTCATCACAACAAGTGTATATACGTTGTAGATTGGGGTCTAGACCGAATCGGCCGGGGTTCCCGCTTCTGGTTCGCAGGCGTGGGCAGCGGCGGCAAGGTTGGGGATAAGCAAGATAGCGCGGACCCTAGGCCAGCATTCCTTCCACGCGATGAGTGATGATTTAACGATTGGCAGCGACAGGTAATCCCCTTCCTCAGATGGGTGCCTGCTGTAGCTTGACGATTCCGGGAACTTGCCTTGCCTATGTATTGCATATACAATGGTAAGCGATGTCTGAGTGGGACCGGAACAACCTGCGCAAAATCCGGGCGCACGGGATCGAGCAGGCTGAACAGGCGCTCCTGGAGCGTGAGCCCGCTTCGTCTGCTACGGCGAGACTCGGTTTTTTGTTCCTAGCCACCAACCACTCGTCTCTCGCCACTTGTCCAGTAGCCTCCACTCAAGAGCGTCCGACTGAAACTTGAATTGGATGTCAAAGTTCGGATTGCAAAAGGCAGAGCGGCACTTTAATATCATTGCTATGAAAACCCAAGTGGTCACAACCTTGAAGCGCCAAGCCACCAGTATTCTGGCGGAAGTGGTGAAAGATCGGTCTCCGGTCCTCATCACCCAACACGGAATCCCAACCGCCTATCTGGTGGATGTCGTCACTTTCGAAGCCCTTCAGAATCGCATGCGGCTCCTGGAGGGAATCGCGCGCGGCGAGAGAGCTATCGAAGAGGGGCGGGTCTCTACTCATGTCCAGGCAAAGCAGCGATTAAAGCGATGGCTAAAATAATCTGGGCCGACCCGGCGATTCAGGAGCTGGATGCGATCGCAGATTATATAGCGCTGGACAAACCTGAGGCCGCTCAGCGACTTGTCCAACGGGTGTTCGCTGCCGTGGGAAAGCTTCAGAGCTTTCCCCGGATGGGCTGACTCCCCGCAGAACTCCGCGGCTTGCCTTATCGCCAGTTGATTGTTTCTCCGTGCCGTATTTTCTATCGCATTGAGAAAGAGGTCGTCTACATCGTTCATGTTTTGCGCGGAGAGCAATTGGTCCGAAGCGAATTATTCCCTGAGAGTGAAACCCCTGAAGAAGAAAGTGCCGAAGATGCCAAGCTTCAAAAGCGAGAGCGGTGAGGCGGATTGGTGGGCCAGCCAGGACGGTCGTGCCTACGTGAAGCGGAAGTCCGCTGAAGGGCGATCGAAAGGGGCCAAGGCTGGTGGATCGAGTCTGGTTGCCCAATTGAATGAGAAGCGTAGCATCCAGATTGCTATCCGCCTGCCTGGGGCCGATCTTGCGCAGGCTCGCGAGATCGCGCACCGCAAAGGCGTCGGCTACCAGACGCTGCTGAAAATGCTGGTCCACGAGGGTCTGGAGCGCGAGTCCCGCCGCCGGTGAAACCTGGAAGAAGTGGTGACTGACGAGTGGCCAGGCAACAGCGTCTGTCTTTCTTCCTAGCCACTAACGTTTAACGGTCGCCAACATAGAATGTCCGCTGTAGCTGATCGGCGTCACCCACGGCGGACGAGACTCATGCACAGCTTTGGTTTTGGCCGGTAAAGATCGGTGAAGATGGATTCCGCCGAAGGAGGGTTGGTAGATGAATGGAAAACGAATAGTGGCAATACCGTCGCGCCAACGGCCCAACGATTCCGGCCTGGTGTCGCCTTGGGCACGCCCGAGCGCGCGCCTGCTTACGGTGTTAATCTCCATCTCCGCCTGCGCGGTCACGTCGGCGCAGCAGGCAATCAAAACCGGCCCGGAAGTGGGTTCCATTCTGCCTGCGTTTGAGGCGACCGATCAAAACGGTCGACTGCAGAACTTGCAGAGCATTCTTGGTCCGAAGGGCGCGTTACTGGTTTTTTACCGTTCTGCCGACTGGTGACCGTTTTGCAAATCCCAGCTCGTCGAGCTGGAACAGCATCTCGGCAATATCCGTGAACAAGGCCTGGGGTTGGCCGCGATCAGCTATGACAGCGTGGCCGTGCTCAAGGCCTTTGCAGACCGAAAGCATATTACTTATCCCCTGCTTTCCGATCCCGATTCCAAGATCATTCGCACTTTCGGGATTCTGAACGAAACCGTTCCGGCGAACTCCATGGCCTATGGCATCCCTTATCCGGGAACGTACCTGGTGGATACGAGCGGTAAGGTGGTGGCCAAGTTTTTCGAGGACGATTTTAAGGAGCGCACTCCCACGATGGAGATTCTCGACCGAGTGGGGGGCGCGCTCAGCTCGACGTACGCGATCGTGGAGGCGAAGCACCTCCGATTATCCTCGTCGGCCAGCACGAACGCAGTCCACCCGAACCAGCGGGTTGCACTCTTCCTGGGCATTGACCTGATGCCCAAGATGCACGCTTACGCTCCGGGAGTGCAGGGCTACATCGGCATCGAATGGAAGATGACAGAGACTGCGGCTAAGTTTTATCCGGTGAGATACCCGGCGCCGGAAACGCTGCGCCTCGAGGTCATTAAGGAAACTGTGCCCGTGTATCGCGGACACGTTCGGTTGGGGGAGGACGTTGTCATCGGTACGGAGGCCCAAGTGAAACCTACGCTGAACGAGCACGGCGAGATGGTCCTCGAAGGTTCGCTTCGCTATCAGGCTTGCGACGACCACGAGTGTTATATTCCAGAGACCGTCCCGCTGAAGTGGACGTTCACATTCGAGCCACTCGATCGCGAGCGCGTTCCCACGGAGATCCAACACAAGCCCGGACCCTAAGGGCGCTCCCGGTGCTCAGGGAATTCTGCCTGCACGCGACGGAATTACTCGCCCGTCCCACTGTAATCGCTGCCACTCAGACAGTTTCGCTAGAGTTCTTGGGATTCGGCTTGAGAAGTCGCCTACATGGAAACCGACCGCTGGCCAACATAGACCCAGCCGCCGACGATTTCCGCGCGATCCAGCGCGCCCGTGGTGTTCTCATTTGGCCGAGCGTCCCACCCGCTCTTCTCCTCCATTCAGGCCGGGCCCGCTCCTCTGGCAGCCTCATTTGAAGTTGCGGGCAAGAGCGGGCGGGACGCCCGCGCTCCCAGGATCGTCGAAAGGGCTGGAAATGGGCCGGACGGCGCGGGTACAATCGAAGTTGAGGAATTCGGCGATAACTGACGCCGCCGAATCGGAGTGAATCGTATGGCGACCACGCTCACACGGCCTGAACTGGGAGAACGGCGGATTGTTTTGTATGACATCAGTTGGGCGGCCTACGAAGCCCTGCTCGCCGACCACTTGGACCGCAGTGTGCCGCACTTTACCTATGACCAAGGAGTTCTGGAAATCGTGAGCCCTTCTATTAAGCACGAGGGTTCTAACTGGGCCCTGGCGCGGATTGTTGAAGCCTACGCCGAGAAAGCCGGCATTGAATTCTTCAATATTGGTTCAACCACGTTCAAGCGCGAAGACTGGGAGCGTGGCTTCGAGGCTGATTCGACGTTCTACATCCAGAACGTGGATCAGATGCATGGCAAGACCGAGGTCGACCCGACGATGGATCCGCCGCCGGACTTGGTGATCGAGATCGACGTAACGAACTCCTCCCTCAATAAGCTCCCTACTTACGCCAAGTTTGGCGTGCGCGAGGTGTGGCGCTGCGAGGGGACGGGAGTGGTGATCTATGACCTTGCCGGCGAACGGTACGTCGAGAGCCCAGAAAGCCTTGTTCTGCCCGGTCTTTCGGCCGCGGACCTGTCCCGGCTTCTCGAGGAGAACAAGACGTTGTCACAGACCGCTTGGCTGCAAGCGCTGCGCCAGTGGGTGCGAGAGCGGAAAGGCAGCAACTAATTTAGCTATCGGCGATCAGGCATCAGCAGTCGGCTATCGGCAAGAACCGGACTTTCGTGCCGAGGGCTGACGGCTGATTGGTCCTGCAACTCACAAACGGACCAGGGACAGCGGACCACGGACATCTTCCATGCGTCATGTTTACCTTGACAACGCGGCCACCAGCCCCCTCGCCCCGGAAGTGTTCGAGGCGATGAAGCCGTATTTTATGGAGCAGTTCGGCAACGCATCGTCGGTGCATTGGTACGGGCAGCAGGCCAAGGCAGCGGTAGAGGAGGCGCGGGCCCAGGTAGCTCGTCTGCTCAACGCGCGGCCGGCGGAGGTGATCTTCACCAGCGGCGGCACGGAGAGCGACAACGAGGCTTTGTTCGGCGTGGTGGAAGCCGCGGGGTCCAGGCCGGGTGGAAACGGCGGCGGGGGCGCCGGTGGAGACACTGGGCCGGCGCACATCATCACGACTACAATCGAGCACCACGCCGTGCTGCATTCCGCACAGGTGCTGGAACGCCGCGGCGTCGCTGTCACTTATCTGCCCGTGGGCGCCGACGGCATCGTGGACCCGGCCGACCTCGAGCGCGCGATCCGGCCCGAGACGGTGCTGATCTCGGTGATGTTTGCCAACAATGAGCTCGGGACCGTCCAGCCGGTGGAAGAGATCGGCCGCATCGCCCGCGAGCGCGGCATTTGCTTCCACACAGACGCGGTGCAGGCGGTGGGGAAGATTCCGGTGGACGTGGAACAACTCCGCCTCGACCTGCTTTCGCTCTCGGCCCACAAGTTTCACGGGCCCAAGGGCACCGGCGCCATGTACATCCGCAAGGGGACCAACTTGGCGCCGCTGATCTACGGCGGCCACCACGAGCGGGATCGGCGGGCGGGCACGGAGAACGTTCCGGGAATCGTCGGACTAGGCAAGGCCGCGGCATTGGCTAGCGCCTGCCTGGAATGCAGCGCACGGCTGGCGGCGCTGCGCGACCAACTGGAGAACGGGCTGCTGACCCGCGTGCCGGGTACGGCGGTGAACGGGGACCGGGCGCGACGCGTGCCGGGCACCGCCAATCTTCGGTTCGACGGCGTCGAAGCCGGGAGCTTGGTGATCGCTCTCGACCTCCAAGGCATCGCGTGCTCGGCGGGATCGGCGTGTTCGTCAGGCTCGGCCACGCCGTCGCACGTGCTCACCGCCATCGGGCTCTCGGCGGACCAGGCGCGATCGAGCGTTCGCTTTAGCCTGGGCCACTCGACCACGACGGAGGACGTCGAATATACGCTCGAGATTTTGCCCCCCGTGGTGGAGCAGCTCCGCGAAGAGAGTCGAAAGTCGAGAGTCAAGAGTCAAAAGTAGAAGGGGTCGGCCCAGACCTTCGACTTTCAACTTTCGACTCTCGACTTCATTTGGGCCTTGCTATGACGATCGCAGTAGCCATGAGCGGCGGGGTGGACAGTTCCACGGTCGCTGCCCTTCTGGCGGACCACAATCCGTTGGAGAGCGGCGACGGCGCGCCTCGCGTGGTCGGGCTGACCATGCAGCTCTGGGACCAGCGGCGGTTGCCGCAGCTTCAGGGGCTTACCGAGAGTTCGTTTGCGCCAGGACGCGCCAGCGGCCGCTGCTGCTCGCTCGACGACGCCTACGACGCGCGCCGCGTGGCCAACTTTCTCGGCATCCCATACTACGTGGTGAACCTGGAGCAGGACTTCGAGCAGGGCGTCGTCCGCCCCTTCGTCGAGCGCTACCTGTGCGGCGAGACGCCCATCCCGTGCAGTCTGTGCAACACCGAAATCAAGTTCGAGAAGTTCATCGCGACGGCGCTTCAGATCGGCGCAGATAAGATCGCTACCGGCCACTACGCCCGCCTACGTCTCGACGAGGGCAACGGACGCTACCGCCTCCACGCCGCCGTGGACCGTACCAAGGACCAGTCTTACTTCCTTTTCGGCCTCACCCAGCCGCAGCTTGCTCGATCGCTCTTTCCGCTGGGCGAGTTGACCAAGACCGAAGTGCGCGAGATCGCCCGGCGCCGCCGCTTGCCGGTGGCGGAGAAGCCCGACAGCCAGGAGATTTGCTTCGTGCCCTCAGGCAGCTATCGGGACTTCATCGACGCATATTTAGCTGAGCAGGTCGGGCAGGCTAAGCAGGCCGAGCGGGGAAGGACCTTCGAGGATCAGGCCGGCGAAGTGGTCACCACGGACGGGCGCGTTCTCGCCGAGCATCACGGTGTTCACAATTACACGGTTGGCCAGCGCAAGGGGCTGAACGTCGCCACCGGCTCGCCCCTTTACGTCATACAGATTGATCCAGCCCACCGCCGCGTGGTGGTGGGTGCGAACGAGGAACTCTACCAGCACCGTTGCCTGGTGCGCGACGTGAACTGGATCGCGCCGGTCGCCACGTTAGTTAAGAACGGCGAGGCGATCGAGGCGCGCGTCAAGATCCGCAACAAGCACGTGCCCGCCGCGGCGCACGTAGGGCCGAACGGCGTTCGGCCCGGGGACGGCGTCCAGGTTGAGTTCGTTGAGGCGCAACGGGCGATCACCCCCGGCCAGGCGGCGGTGTTCTATGGCCCCGACGACGAGGTGCTGGGCGGCGGTTGGATTGCCAATTATCCTCCCTGAATCGTAATCCTCCGGCTCGACCATCGCCACATCACGTGGCCGATGGTGAGGAGCGCGATCACCCAGAAAAGCTGCAGGCCCAGGGCGCCCAGAATTCGCCAGCCGTTGATCTTGCCCAGGTAGAGCAGCACCGGGACGTAACTGATGTATTCGAACGGCAGCACCGCCAGGAGCTTCTGAAAGAATTGAGGAAAGAACGAGATCGGCAGCAGCAATCCGGAGAAGAGCTCCAGCAGAAAGTACTTGGCACGCAGCAGGCCCAGAATCGACTTCAGGCGGATGGCGAACGTCCCCACCGCGAAGTTGATCCCGGCCACGATGAAGAAGCTCAGCACCACGCTGGCGAAGAAGGCGACAAAGTGCACGAAGCTCGCCGGCTTGCGCAGCGGGTAGACCAGCAGCAGCACCACGGCGGTAGGCAGAGTCAGCATCACCAGGCGGAACACGGCTTCGCCCGCCGCCTGCGCCACGTACATAAGCTGCACGTTGACCGGCTTGATCAGGTCCATGGCCAGCTTGCCTTCCATCACCGCCTGGGCCATATCCTGATCGATGTTGTTGAAGTAAACGGAACGAATGGTCCAGCCCACGGCGACATAGGTGAGGATCTGGGCGAAATCGAACCCCTCGATCTTTGCGCTGTGCTCGTAAATCGCCCGCCAGATGAAATAGTAGACCGAGACGTAGATGAAGTAAGTGACGATTCCTGTGTAGTAACGCAGTCGATAGGCTAGCGTATTCACGAAGCCCACGCGCGCAAACTCGCCGTAAGTGCGGAAGAACCGCCGCGGTCGCCACGCGTCGCGCGAGGCCAGCGAAATTGCGCCGTCGCCCATCAGGCCACTTCCCTGACCAATCCACAGATTTCGCAGACTGCACAGATTACAAGGAAGCAAAGGGATAAGTCAAAGTATCCGTTATCACCCGGCCTCCTGAGTCTGTCCCAACCTCTCTTCTCTTGCGTCCGTGTCATCTGCGTAATCTGTGATTTAGTCTTTTTGCCGCCGGCGTAGCGTGCGGGCTCACCAAGTCTCACTCGTAACTTCACGAGCCGTGTCGCGTGATTTAACTTTCTCGTTACGTGAATGTAACACTACTGTCAGCGAGGCGGACCGATAATCGAGAGGAGAGCACTGGAGGTGATCATGAAGGCTTCGCGCGAGCGCAGGTCCCGGCTTCTCAGCCTGGAGTTCAGTGGCAAAGACCCTCTCCGTCAAAAGCTCCTTTCGTTCGTGAAGGGAGGAATGGAACGCGTTCTTCTGTTTCCCGAACTCAATGCGATTTACGAGCAGGCCTCCCGGCAGGGCGACGGCAACCACTTCTTTGACCAACTCCTTCAGGTTCTAAACATTGCTTACCATATTTCGCCGGAGGACATGGCGCGGATTCCTCGTCGCGGCCCGGTGGTGCTGGTGGCTAATCATCCGTTCGGAGCGGTCGAGGGGATCATCTTGGCGGCCATCCTGCGATCGGTGCGGCCCGACACCAAGCTGATGGCCAACTCACTGCTGGAACACATCCCGGAGGTGTGCGACGACTTGCTGATGGTGGATCCCTTCCATCGGGAAGGCTCGACGCGAGCCAACATCGCCAGCCTCAGGCAGGCAATCCGTTGGCTTCGAGCCGGTGGTCTTTTGGGAATCTTCCCTGCCGGGGAGGTCGCGCATCTCGACCTGCGGACCCGCGCCATCAGTGAGACAGAGTGGAGCGACTCGGTAGCACGAATTGTCCGCATGACGAGGTCTGACGTGGTTCCGGTCTATTTCAAGGGCGCGAATGGTCCCCTTTTCCAGATCCTGGGTCTGGTTCATCCCGGGCTGCGGACCATCTTGCTGCCTCACGAACTGCTCAACAAGCGCGATAAGCGCCTGGAAGTGAGGGTAGGGAACGTGATTTCTGCCGACAAGCTGTTGACGTTCTCCGGCAACCAAGAGATGACGGCTTACCTTCGTCAACGGACTTATTGGCTGGGTTATCGGAAGGGTGAAGCGCAGGACCATGAGGCCGTGTCGCCAGCCGACGCGACGCAAGCTGCGCCGCCGACCGCGTGCTCTCAGCCGGTCGACCTGTTGCGGCAGGAGGTCGATGGCCTGCCGCCGGAGCAGGTCTTGGTGCAGAGTGACGAGTTCCGGGTCATCGAGGCATCAGCGAATCAAATCCCTCACCTGCTGCTTGAGATCGGGAGGTTGCGCGAAGTCGCGTTTCGCCAGGTTGGAGAGGGAACCGGCAAGTCCATCGATATCGACCGGTTCGACTTTTTCTACACCCACCTTTTTGTCTGGAACGCGGCCAGAAACGAAGTCGTCGGTGCCTATCGGATTGCACCGACTGACGCCATTTTGAGTTCCAGGGGGCCCGAGGGCCTCTACACCAATACCCTGTTTCAGTTCAAGGACGGATTCCTGGAGCGAATCGGCCCGGCGTTGGAACTGGGCCGGTCGTTCATTCGTCCTGAGTACCAGAAGTCCTTCAACGCGCTGATGTTGCTCTGGAAAGGAATCGGCGAGATTGTCACGCGGAACCCACGTTATAAGACCCTGTTCGGAGCGGTGAGTATCAGCAACCGTTACCAGCCGCTTTCGCAGCGGCTGATAGTGGAGTATCTGAAACGGCATCACTGCCTGCCCGAGTTGGCCAGGTCCGTGCGGCCCCGAAAGCCGTTCAAGGCAAAAACGACTTGGCAGGGAGAAGCCGGCCCGGTCGGCGATCTGGAAGAGCTTTCCATTCTCATCGCTGAGATCGAAGACCGTCAACTTAGTGTTCCGATCCTCCTGAAGCAGTACCTGAAGCTTGATGGGAAGGTGCTTGGTTTCAATGTCGACAAAGACTTCAGCGACGTTGTGGATGGCTTGGTTCTAGTGGATCTCACGAAGACCAATGAAACGATCCTCAAAAGGTACATGGGCGCACAGGCGGCGGCAAGTTTTCTCGCGCACCATCAAGCCGTCCAAGCCGCGTGAAGGCGTTATTTAGACATAGCCACGCAATGGACAGATTTCAAGAAAAGAAGCCAGGAGACAGAATGAAGAAAATGAAGAAATGGTATCCTGGTTTTCGATTCTTCATTCTGCCTCCTGCCTTCTGTCTCCCGTCTTGTCTAGTCTGTGGATTCACTGCTTTTCTCGCGAGCGCATCGCCGCATTGACCTCCGCCGACTTCCCGCGCGGAATGCTGAGCGACTTCCACTCGCGCGACCTGAGGTGCTTGGCCAGGAACACGATCTGGCCCACGTGCGCGCCGTAATGCGTGAGCTGCCGGTCGATGGCCTGGACCACAGTGTACGGTTGGCCGCGGATGGTGACGGTTCGCCTTAAGTCGTCCGCGCGCAGCGGCTCGAGCGCCTGAAACAGGCAGTCCCAGCCTTGCTCCCAGCGCCGCATCACCGAGTCTCTCGTTTCAGCGCTCTGCACCTCAAACTCCGTGTCCCGATTCCGATCCGGTTTCTCGCCGTCGGACGTCAGGAAATCTGTCCAGCGCGAGCGCTGGTTGCCGCTGATGTGCTTCATGATCGCTGCAACGCTGTTCGACTCCTCGTCGAGTGTCACGAACAACTCTACGTCCGACACCTGTGCCACGGCGCGATCAGCCAGCGACTTCAGACCGCGAAATTGAAGCATTACGTCCTGTAGGTAGTGATTTCCGAATAGTTCGTCCATACTTAAGAGGGAACAGGGAATAGGGAACAGAGAAACCATACGTTGCCCGGCACACGCCTTTGAGCGGTTCGTCTGCCCTTTACCCTCCACCCTGTTCCCTGATCCCTATTCCCTGTTCCCTATTCCCTATTCCCTGCCCCCTATCCCACCTCCCCGCTCAAATAGATCCTCTTCACAATCTCCTCAATCGGTTCTTCTTCCACAAAGATGTCGCGCACCTCGAGGCTGGTGACCAGCCGGCGGATGACGTCCGCGGTGGAGTGCTCTTCACGATCGAAGCGCATCACATATGTCAACTCGTCCACGCGCTGGCAGGCGATGCCGTTGGAGGCGATCTCCGCCAGGCGCGGGACCTGCACCCGGTCTTTGAGGAAAAACTTCACCTGGTTGTACCTGGAGAGGCGCTTCTTCATCTCGCCCAGTTGCCCGTCGAATAGCACCTTGCCCTTGTCGATGATGATGATGCGCTTCGAAAGCTCCTCAATGTCCGCCAGGTCGTGCGTCGTGAGCAGCACGGTGGTGCGCTCGGTGCGATTGACTTCCTTCAGGAACTCGCGGATATGGTCCTTCGCCACCACGTCGAGGCCGATGGTGGGCTCATCCAGAAACAACAGCGGCGGGTTGTGCAGCAGCGACGCGGCCAGGTCGCAACGCATGCGTTCGCCCAGGCTCAGCTTGCGCACCGGGGTGTGCAGGTACTCCTTGATGTTGAGGATCTCGCCGAACACGTCCAGGCGCCGCCGGTAGTCGACGTCGGGGATCTCGTAAATCTCCTTGAGCAGCTTGAAGGATTCGACTACGGCGATGTCCCACCAAAGCTGGGTGCGCTGGCCGAAGACCACGCCCAGGTGGCGCGTATAGTGGCGGCGGTCGCGGGATGGAACAAAGCCGTTGGCCACCACACGCCCGGAGGTCGGCACCAGGATGCCGGTGAGCATCTTGATGGTGGTGGATTTGCCGGCCCCGTTGGCCCCGATATAGCCCACCATCTCGCCGCGCTCGATGGCGAAGCTGATATGGTCCACGGCACGAATCGTCACATGCTCGCGCACGAAGAGGTTTTGCAGCGCCCCCAGCACTCCCTCGCGGCGGCGAAAGCTCCTGAACTCCTTGGTGAGGTCATTGACCTCAATGATCGGCGGCATGGAAGGGTCCAAATCTACAGATTATCCAGATTACACAAACCCTGGGCGCTTGTCAGTCGCCTTTGCGGGCAGCCCTCAGCTATCACCGGTTGGCAACAAGGCGGAACCGCGTAGTCAGACCCTCTTTTTCGCTGACGACCGATCTGCACGCAGCGAAGGGTAAATGAAATGTCTTCAATCCAAAATCCAAAATCTAAAATCCAAAATGCCTTATGATGGAATGGCAATGAAAATCCACGAATATCAAGCCAAGCAGATTCTAGCCCGCTACGGCGTCACGGTGCCGCGCGGGGAAGTGATCACCAAGCCCGAGGACGCGCGTCCGGTGGCCACCCAACTGGGCGGCGGCGTGGTGGTGGTAAAGGCGCAGATCCACGCCGGCGGTCGCGGCAAGGCCGGGGGCGTGAAGCTAGCCCACAGCCCAGACGAGGCGGAGAGGTTGGCCGCCGGGATGCTGGGCCAAACGCTGGTGACGCACCAGACCGGCCCCGAGGGGCGCGTCGTGCGGCGGGTGCTGATCGAGGAGGGCCTTCCGATCGCGCGCGAGCTTTACCTGGGGATGGTGATCGACCGCGCCACCAGCCGTCCGGTGCTGATGGCCTCCACCGAGGGCGGCGTTGAGATTGAAGTCGTCGCCGCCGAGCATCCAGAGAAGATCCTCAAAGAGGCAGTGGACCCGGCGGTGGGATTCCAGTCCTTTCAGGCAAGAAAGCTGGCCTTCGGACTGGGGTTAGAGGGCGGCCAGGTGAGCGAGGCGGTGAAGTTCCTGGCCGGCCTCACCCGCGCCTTCGAGGCCACTGACGCCTCGCTGGCGGAGATCAACCCGCTGGTGGTGACCAAAGACGGGCGCGTGCTGGCGCTCGACGCCAAGATGAACTTTGACGATAACGCCCTCTTCCGCCACCCCGACATCCGCGAATTGCGTGACTTGAACGAAGAAGACCCGCTGGAAGTGAAGGCGAGCCAGTACAGCTTGAACTACATCCGGCTCGACGGCAACGTGGGCTGCATGGTGAATGGGGCCGGTCTCGCCATGTCCACCATGGACATCATCCAATACGCGGGCGGCAGCCCCGCCAACTTCCTCGACGTGGGCGGCGGCGCCAGCGAGGAGCAGGTGAAACGTGGCTTCGAGATCATCCTCAGCGATCCCCACGTACGCGCGGTGCTGATCAACATCTTTGGCGGCATCATGCGCTGCGACATCGTGGCCAGCGGCGTGGTGGCGGCCGTGCGCGACCTCGGGATCAAGGTGCCGGTGGTGGTACGGCTGGAAGGAACGAACGTCGAACAGGGACAACACATTTTGCGGGAATCGGGTCTGAACTTCACCGTTGCTAGCGGCATGAAAGACGCGGCCGAGAAGGTGGTTGCACTGGCAACACAGTCTAAGAATTGAATCATTGGTCCATTTGTCCATTGATTCATTCATTGGCGTGAAGGATGACGGAGAAAACCTATCCGGCTGAGGAGCTCAAGAAGCGGAGCAAGCAGTTCGCTATCCGTGTCATTAGACTCTTCCAGGCACTGCCCAGAAATGAGGTGGCGCGTGTTCTCGGAAGGCAGGTCTTGCGCAGCAGCACGGCGGTGGCAGCCAACTACCGCGCTGTCTGCCGGGCGCGCTCGAGGGCCGAGTTCGTGGCAAAGATTGGCGTGGTGGTGGAAGAGGCAGACGAAACCATCTTTTGGCTGGAGCTTTTGGTCGAGGCTGGTATCGTGCCGCAGCGTCGAATGGAGCGGTTGCTTGCGGAAGCGACGGAGCTTCTGGCGATTTTTGCGGCTTCACAGCACACGGCCAAACAACGCGCGTCTGGTTCTTAGAGTTCAGGGCAATGAATCAATGGTCCAATGGACTAATGGATCAATCTTATGGCGATTCTGGTTGATGAAAACACGCGCCTCCTCGTGCAGGGCATCACCGGCCGCGAGGGCGCATTCCATACCGAGCAGGCGATCGAGTACGGCACCAAGGTGGTGGCCGGCGTAACGCCGGGTAAGGGCGGCAGCGCCTGGACCAACAAGAGCGGCGGCCATCGGCTCCCGATTTTTAACACGGTGGCAGAGGCGGTGACCGCCACCGGCGCTAACGCTTCCGTGATCTTCGTGCCGCCGCCGTTTGCCGCCGACGCCATCATGGAGTCCGCCGACGCCGGCGTGCCGCTCGTGGTCGCGATCACCGAGGGTATCCCAACGCTCGATATGGTACGCGTGAAGCAGTTCCTGAGCGGGCGCAAGACCCGCCTGATCGGCCCCAACTGTCCGGGTATCATCTCTCCTGGCAAATGTAAGATTGGTATCATGCCGGGCCGAATCCATCTGCCGGGGTACGTCGGCGTTATCTCGCGCAGCGGCACCCTTACCTACGAGGCAGTGGGCCAGCTCACCGCGCTGGGCATCGGACAATCCACCTGCATCGGCATCGGCGGCGATCCCATCATCGGCACCAACTTCGTGGACGCGCTCGCCTTGATGAACGACGATCCTGATACGCACGCCATCATCATGATCGGCGAGATCGGCGGCACCGCCGAGGAAGAGGCGGCCGCATTCATCAAGGCGAATGTGAAGAAGCCGGTGGTGGGCTTCATTGCCGGGCGCACCGCACCGCCCGGCCGTCGCATGGGGCATGCGGGCGCCATCATCTCCGGCGGCAAAGGGACCGCAGTGGACAAGATCGCCGCTCTGCGCGCTGCCGGGATCACCGTGGCCGAGAGTCCGGCTCTGCTGGGGGAGACGTTGCAACAAAGGGTCAACGGTAAAGGGTAGGGTCTAACCCCGAAGGGGCGAAAGAGAGTTAAACATAGCGTCTTAAGTAATGCCGCATAATCGATGCAGCACCGAGTTCGGTTTTTGCCAAGCGGCCATCTGCTGCGAGACCGCATCGAGCAAATCTTTAAGCTCGGGGAAGTACTGGTTATGGGTACAGAGCCGCCG